>CAKQJE010000003.1 GCA_934247225.1 uncultured Clostridia bacterium | reverse complement strand
GTCACGATATCTATAAGCCCTCGCTCAATTTGCTTGCTTATCTTACCACTTCACCCCTCCCTTTGTCAACTGTTTTTCGACACTTTTTTTAATTTTTTTAAAAAAGATTTTTCGGCATAAAATCTATGATTTTCCGCATTCATGCATTACGCCCGGGAAAGGTTTTGCCGCCGCACGGTATATAGATTTTTGCCCGTTCGTTTACACAACATATTGTGTTACAACCGCAAATCAGTCGACTTAAACAAAAAAGCACGGCGGAAAAACCCGCCGTACTTTTACTTGTTGCTTTATCAATATATAAATATATTACTTGTTTCCGAAGTATCTTTCGAGCAAACCCTTGAAAGCCCTGCCGTGGCGGGCTTCGTCGCGAGCCATTTCGTGAACGGTGTCGTGAATGGCGTCGAGATTTAAAGCTTTCGCCTTTTTAGCGAGTTCGGTTTTGCCTGCCGTCGCGCCGTTTTCGGCTTCCACTCTCATTTCGAGGTTCTTCTTCGTAGAGTCGGTTACGACCTCGCCGAGCATTTCGGCAAACTTAGCCGCATGTTCGGCTTCTTCGTACGCCGCTTTCTCCCAATAAAGACCGATTTCGGGATACCCCTCGCGGAAAGCCACTCTCGACATAGCGAGATACATTCCGACCTCGGAACACTCGCCGTTGAAGTTAGCTCTTAATCCCTCGACGATTTCTTCGGGAACGCCTTTCGCAATGCCGACTACGTGTTCCGCAGCCCAGCTCATCTCGTCGTCCTTAACTTCGACGAATTTGTCGCCCTTAGCGTGGCAAACGGGACATTCGGAAGGACAAACGTCCGACTCCACTATCTGACCGCATACCGTGCATCTCCATTTTTTCATAACATTTTACCTCTCTTTGTTTTTATTTTGTGCCGAATTCTTCGGCTAATTTTTTAATTTCTTCTTTGTTTTGTTCGTTCACCGCGGAAATAATCTTCACCGAAGCTTCGGCAAACGCGATATTTTTGCAAGCGGCAAGCATATCCGTCATCTTCTTTTTCGCGACGGGCGCCCACGAGCCGTTTTCGATAAAACCTACTTTTCTGTTCTGATAGTTATGCCCGATAAGCTCGTTTATAAACTCTCTCATTGCGGGGAAAACTTCGCCGTTATAAGTCGTAGTCGCAAGCACGAGTTTGCCGTAACGGAAAGCTTCGGCAAGCGCGAGCGACTCGTCGGTGCGAGCCAGATCGTAAATCGCTACCTTTTCGCCAACAGCTTCGAGATCCTTTGCCAGAAGTTCGGCGGCAATCTTCGTGTGTCCGTAAACGGAAGTGTAACAAATAAGCGTTCCATCGCTTTCGACCGCGTAAGACGACCAAATATTATATAATGATATATAATGCGCGAGGTTTTCGGAAAGAATTTCACCGTGCAACGGGCAGATTTTTTCGATATTCAAGCCCGCCGCTTTTTTAAGAACCGCCTGAACCTGAACGCCGAATTTCCCGACAATGCCGATATAATATCTCCTCGCTTCGTCGTCCCAAGGTTCGTTGGCGTTAAGATCACCGAATTTACCGAACGCGTCCGCCGAAAAGAGAATTTTATCCTCGGCTTCGTAAGCGAACATTACCTCCGGCCAATGAACCATAGGCGCGAAAACGAATTTAAGCGTTTTGCCGCCGAGATCGAGAACGTCGCCCTCTTTGACTTCGAGTCGTTTCGGCGCGACGGCTTTTCCGAAAAAGTTTTCCGCCATCGCAAACACTTTGGAGTTGGAAACGACCGTCGCTTCGGGATATTTCCCCAGAAACGCGGCGATATTCGCCGAATGGTCGGGTTCCATATGCAAAACCACGAGATAATCGGGGTTTCTTCCCTGCAACGCGTTTTCTATATTGTTAAGCCACTCTTCGCCGAAACTCTGATCCACGCTGTCCATAACGGCGATTTTTTCGCCGATAACGACATAAGAATTATAAGAAATTCCGTTCGGGATTTTATACTGCCCTTCGAAAAGATCGGTTTTTCTGTCGTTCACGCCGACATATCGAATTCCGTCCGCGATATACATTTTAATCTTTCGATCCTCACAAATTTGATTTACAACGTGATTATAAATCGGTGGAAAGATTTCGTCAAGGCTTTTGGGCTTGCTTTAAAACGATTTTATCAAATTTTCACCTTATTGAGACTTTGTATCTATAAGAAGCCAACGCAAATACGACGAAATAATCGATAAATCAAAGCAAAAAACACGCGTTAATCGACTTATAGAGGCATTTTTACTCTTTAATGAGACGTTTCGTTTCACCGAGGCGGGATTTCGGCAAATAAAAGAAAAGTATGTCTAAAACTTTGAACGCTTACGCATACTTTATCCGAGGCGCAAACAAAGCGAAATTTATTTCGGTGAAAAATAAGTAAAAAAATAACATTTTGCGATTTATATTTGTCTTTAAATTCATCATATGATATTATTGTTATGCCAGCCAAGAATAATCCGAACCTTGCCAAAACGCCGCAATTTTCGCGCTTTTTGCTAAATTCTCGCTTGAAGTACAGCAAGTACATCTGCGTTCGCCTTTACCAAAAATCACCTAAAATATCGGCGTTTTGGTTGCGGGCAAGTCTGACGGCGAGTTTTTAGGCTAAGACAAGGCACGCGAACGGGTTAATACTTGATGTATAAGCCGCGAGCGTAACGACGTATTAGTCAAAAATTCGCCGTCAGACCATGGTTCATATTATTCTTGACTGGCATACAAATCAGCCGACATTACTATATTAAATCGGCTGCAAAAGCAACAAAAGCAATAAGCCGCGAACAAAATTTTTTTAAAGCGGTTTACAGGAGGTTTAATGAGAAAATCATCTAAAACGGCGATAATAGTTATAGCCTTGATCGCCGTGACTATCGCGCTTCTGGCGCTCGGAGGACTTTTCACGAGAAGAGTCGAGAGCGTGGATACGTCCAGATTTTTCGAGCTTGCGGGTATCGAATACAAGGACGCGACGGCCGAAGACGGAAGCGAAACGAAAATCATTGTTTACAACGCCGATAAAGCGGTTATCAAGAAAATCGTAGTCGACGTTTACAACCTTACCGGTTACGACGCAACGAAAAACGGAAAAGCCGTTTACGGCGCAAGCCTTTATCCGCAGACTATT
Organism: uncultured Clostridia bacterium; assembly: GCA_934247225.1. Taxonomy (GTDB): domain Bacteria; phylum Bacillota; class Clostridia; order Christensenellales; family Borkfalkiaceae; genus UBA10281. Next base: position 143,264 of record CAKQJE010000003.1, on the reverse strand, counting down.
TTCTCCGAAGAATTCGAGATTTTAAAGAGAAACGGCGTGGTTATAAACTGCTCCGATCCTAACGCGGGGTCGTTCTGGTCGAGCCTCGTTATGCCCGCTTTGATGCTCGGCGTGGGTCTTCTCGCGGTTATGTTCCTTATGCGTTCGGTGAACGGCGCGAACAAGGGCGCGATGGACTTCGGAAAGACCAAAGCGCGCGTAAATCAGAACGTTAAAGTGAGATTTGCCGACGTTGCGGGCGCGGAAGAAGAAAAGGAAGAACTCCAAGAAATCGTAGAGTTTTTGAAAAACCCCAAAAAGTTCTCCGTTCTCGGCGCAAGAATTCCTAAGGGCGTACTTCTCGTAGGACCTCCGGGAACAGGTAAAACGTTGTTTGCGAAAGCAGTCGCGGGCGAAGCGAACGTTCCGTTCTTCTCCATAAGCGGTTCGGACTTCGTTGAAATGTTCGTCGGCGTGGGCGCAAGCAGAGTAAGAGACCTTTTCGCGATGGCTAAAAAGAGTATGCCGTGCATCGTGTTTATCGACGAAATCGACGCGGTAGGCCGTCAGAGAGGCGCGGGGCTCGGCGGAGGCAACGACGAAAGAGAGCAGACGCTTAACCAGCTCCTCGTTCAGATGGACGGTTTCGAAGCCAACGACGGAATTATAATTATCGCGGCGACCAACCGTGCGGACATTCTCGACCCCGCTTTGATGAGACCGGGCAGATTCGACAGACAGATTTACGTAAATATGCCCGACGTTCGCGGAAGAGAAGCTATCCTCAAAGTTCACGCGAGAAACAAACCGCTTGCAGCCGACGTAAACTTCAAAACGCTCGCGCGCATGACGGCGGGCTTCTCGGGCGCGGATATCGCGAACCTTTTGAACGAAGCCGCGATTTTAGCCGCGAGAAAGAACGAAAAGGCGATCACGAACGTAGACCTTTACGAAGCTATAAACAAAGTTATCATGGGACCGCAGAAGAAGAGCCGTCTCGTTACCGAATCAGATAAACGTATCACCGCATATCACGAATCGGGACACGCAATTCTTGCAAGACTTCTCCCCCACTGCGACCCCGTTCAGGAAGTTTCGATCATTCCGAGAGGCTCGGCAGGCGGTTACACGCTTACCCGCCCGGACGGCGACGATCAGTATTTAAGCAAGGCTAAACTTCTCGACGATATCGTTATGACTTACGGCGGAAGAGTTGCCGAAGAGCTTATCATAAAGGACATCTCCTCGGGCGCTTCGAGCGACATTAAGGCTGCGACCGAACGCGCGAGAAAAATGGTTACCGAATGGGGTATGAGCGACAGGGTCGGACCCGTGAACTACGGCGACAACGATCAGGTGTTTATCGGCAGAGATTACGAAACCAAAGCCGGTTACAGCGAACAGACCGCCGCGACGATCGACGAAGAAATTCAGCGCATCATAAAAGAAGCGCATCAGAAAGCCGTCGACCTTCTTACCGAAAACAAAAAGCTTCTCGACAATATGGCGCGCCTGCTCATCGAAAGGGAGACCATTTATCAGGACGAAGTCGACCTTATCATGCAAGGCAGGGACGTCAAGGAAATTATCGAATATATGGATCAGCGCGACAAAGAACGCGCCGAAAATCCGTTCAAGCGCGCGGAAGAATTTGCCAACGCTAAGGCAAAGGAAGCCGCAAAACCCGTAATCGCTCCCGAAAAACCCGAAGCGCAGGGCGATATTCCGTCTATGCCGACCGCGGGCGACAATAAGGACGATAACGGCAATAAAAACGATTAAATCGGTCTATAAGTCGATTAACGGCATATTTCCCGATTTAACGGCTGAAACAAAAGCAACACTTTTCGGGGGCGACAAGCCCCCGAATTTGCACTTTAAAAAGAGGGAAAACTCCCGACAAAAAAGATGGGGCAAACCCTCGGATTTGTTATTTTAAAAACACAGGATTATGGATAAAGACGAAAAACAGATAGGACTTTTCGACGAAGCCGACAGAAAGCTCGCCGAAAGATTCAGAATCGAAAAACCCAACCCGATAGACACCGCCAAGGATATGAAAAAAGCCATGGAGGAATACGGGCTTACGCAGGAAGAACTTGCGGCGAGGATCGGCAAAAGCCGCTCTGCCGTCGCCAACACGTTAAGGCTTTTAACCCTCTCTCCCGAAATAATAAGGCTCGTTTCCCTCGGCAGGCTTTCCGCAGGACACGCGCGGGCTTTGGTTACGCTCTCGCAAAAAGAACAAGAGACGGTCGCTTCGGTGGTTTTAAGAAAGCGTTTAAGCGTTCGCGACACCGAAAAGCTCGTTAAAAACAAAAGCGCGGGCGCGGCGACGAGCGCGAATTTTTCCAGGCAAAGCCCGGAGCTGAGAGATATGATAAGGCGTATGCAACGCGATTTCGGAACGAAAGTGACGTTAAACGGCACGGACGACGGCGGAAAAATAACTATCGAATACTACTCTCGCGACGATCTTGAAAGGTTTTGCGAAATACTGAACAAAATCGAGGACTACCCCGACTTTTAAGAGAATTATCCTAACTTTTAAACTACCCCGAGCGGGCTATCCCGATTTTTAATAAATACATAAATTTTTCAGACAAATGTTGAATTTTGAAAACTACACACCCGAAAATCTTAAAAAATACTCCCCGTATATAAAAAACTGCCCCTTTAACGTGAACGATATATCCCTCGGCAGTTTTTTCATGTGGAACAGCGGAGTCAATCTTAAATTTACTTCAAGCGGCGGTTCGTTCGTTTCTATGCAGGATATTTGCGGCGAGCCGTCCTTTTCATACCCTTTCGGCGGTAACGAAACCGAGACTTTGAAGGAAATCATCGATTACGTCAAGGAAAACAACCTGCCGCTTAAATTTTACGGAGTTACCGAAGAAACGCTCGAAAAAATCAAAAATTGCGGGCTTTTCCCGAATATTATGTACGGCTACGAGCGGAAATGGAGCGACTATATTTATTCCGCCGCGGAAATGGCGACTTTTACGGGCAAGAAATTCAGCGGGCAAAGAAACCATATCAACAAATTCCGCTCGCTTTACGGCGAAGTCGATTTCCGCCCGTTAAAACCCGAATATATCCCGAAACTTCAAGAACTTTTGTCGCTTTACGCGAAAGAACACCCGAACGCGGCTTACGAGGAAACGGAAGAATTTATTCACTCCAAAGAGCTTTTAGACAAGTTTTTCGATTACGATTTCGTAGGCGGCGCGATTTTCGTCGACGACACGCCCGTTTCGGTTACGATAGGCGAAATTCAGGATAAAAACCTTATAATTCACGTCGAAAAGGCGTTAAAAACTTACGTCGGAGCATACCCCGCAACTTTTAACGCTTTCGTGAAGTACGTTTTGTCTATATTCCCCGAGCTTGAAACGGTAAACCGCGAGGACGATTCCGACGACCCTGGACTGAGAACTTCCAAACTGCAATACAACCCGATAAAACTCGAAAACAAATATCTCGTTAAAGTTAATTCTCCGCTTAAAAGCCTTTCGGAAACGCCTGTTTTAACGGACGGGAACGTCGTTTTAAGCGAGATAACCGAGAAAGACAAAACAAGCTACAAAGAGCTTTGCTTAGACAAAGAGAACAACAGGCTTTGGGGTTACGACTACGAAACGGACTCCTCCATAACGGGCGAAATAACCGACGAAACGTTCTTCGATATGGTCAATTTCGACCGCTCGATCGGCGAGGGCATAAGCTTTGCAATCAGAGAAAAATCGCCCGATAATCGACTTATAGGCGAGGTTATCGTTTATAATTTCACCTATAACGGCGACGCGGAAGCGGGCGTGAGAGTGACTCGCGAATTCCAGGGAAAGGGCTTCGGCAAAGCCGCGTACAAGCTCGTTTGCGAGTGGGCGGCAATGGCGCTGAAAGTAAATCTCAAAGCCAAATGCTTTAAGGAAAACGAACGCTCCAAGGAAACCATTCTCTCCTGCGGGTTTGTAGCAGCAGGCGAAGATAAGGACTTTTACTATTTTAAATACAACGCCGATCGTCACGCCGACTATAACGCCGACCGCCACGCCGACGGCGAGCAGGCAACAGGAGGTACAAAATGAAATTAAAAGAGCACCTTCCTTTCTGCGTTTTCGCGCTTGTTGTTCTTACTTGTTTTTATGCGGTTTATTTTATAAAGCAGATTGCGCAGAAGCGGCGCGGAATTCAGACGCGGCAGATCGGTAAACGAAAAGAAAAAACGCTCCACACCGTCGAAGTTTTAATGGGCATAGCAACGCTCGCTATCGTTCCCGTACAGATTTTATCGATACTTTTCGGTTGGAGTTATCTTCCCTCGTCCGCACGGTTTACGGGGTTTCTTATCGGCATGCTCGGCGATATTATTTTTCTTATTTCCGTGCTTTGTATGCGCGACAGCTGGCGCGCGGGTATCCCCGAAAAGGACAAAACCGAACTTGTGACGAGCGGAATTTACAAATTCAGCAGAAACCCTGCGTTTTTAGGTTTCGATTTTCAATATATCGGCGTACTCCTGCTCTATTTCAACGTTTTTACGGCGATTTTTTCTTTGTTTGCAATGGTGATGCTTCACTTGCAGATTTTGCAAGAGGAAAATTTTCTCGCAAGCGTTTTCAAGGAAGATTATATCGCATATAAAAAGCAGGTTTTCAGGTACTTAGGCAGAAGAAAATCAAAATAAGCAGCCGTATAACTTGCAATAAAGCTAAAAAATCCCCTCATCAGTCGGCGCAAAATGCATTATCGCCTTGAAAAAATAATCGGTCAGGCGAAGCCTTTCGAAGATATTTTCTCCGAAGAATGAAGAAGATTTTCTTATTGTCCTCTTCCGTCTTTTGCCCGCTTACGCGGGCAAAATCCACCTTCCCCGAAAGGGGAAGGCAAGAATAATTGAAGTGTAAAAAATAGTAAATATACAGCGCAAAATTACACTTAAAAGTGCGGGGCAAGCCGATATGGCTTGCCCCGCACTTATTGTTACTTATATTTCAATCACAATTTCGGTTTAGCGATAAACAAATTGAAACTCGCTTAATCACGTTCAATCACGCCCAGATTTCGGGAGTTGCTATGCCGTCCGCAAAATGCCAGTAGTTTCCGCTCGTTACCTCGCCGCTTTCAAACGGGTTGGTTTCGCTGTAAAAATATCTCGGAATTCCTTTGCTGTCATCGAAATACAAATTCTGAATAGTCTGATCGCCTTCGACTTTGATTTTATTATATTCGTCTTTCGTGCCGCAGAAAAGGATTTTTGACCCCCCTTTGCGTTCGGTGTAAATTTTAATGCTGATCTTCGTTACCTCCTTGCCGAGGATAAGCGTTTTTATGACCGGCGGATTGGCGGTCGGCTGATCCCCCATAGTGTTATAGAAGTCTTCGGGGATTTCTCCGCTTAAAACGCCGAGCGTTTCAAGAGATTTCCACGTTTCGCACCTCTGATACCCTAATATATTAAACAGATACTCCAACGTGTTTTCCTTGCCTCCGACGTTTTCCGCGCTTTTGCCCGCAAACGGAAGGATAAGCCCCTTTAAGCCCTTGAATTCTTCAAAGCTTCCATTCTCGATTTCTTTAACTCCGCTGCCGAGCGAAAGAGTCGTGATGTTCCATAAGCCGTTTACCTTGGTTTCAAACATACTGCGCTTAATCTTCCCCGTTCTTATGCCGACGGATTTAAGCGAAGCGGGAATACCGTTGAAAGCATCGCGGAAATAATATTCGAGCGTTCCCGACTCGTCGTTCGGGGAAGCTCCGATATACGGGAACGTCACCGCATTAAGCTTGTTTGACCCGGAAAAAACAGCCTTGCCGATCGACTGTGTGCCGCTCGGGAAAACAAAGCTTGTGAGATTTTCGCAATCCGCGAACGCTTGCTCTCCGAAATCCACAACGCTTTCGGGAATATTTATTTTCGTTATACTCGTTCTTCTGAAAGCGTCCTTACCGATACGCGTTATGTTTGAATGAAGCGTTACGTTGGTAAGCGCGGTGCAAAGAGCGAAAACATTATCCTCGATAGCGGTTATTTCCTCGGGAATAACAGCCGACGTAATCGCGGATACCCAGAAAGCCCCCGCAGCAAGGACTTTAAGGCTTGCGGGCAGGTCAACCGTCGCCAGACTTCCGCAGTAGCGGAACGCCTCGGCCTTAATTTCCTCTAAGCCCTCGGGAAGATTTATGTTTGCAAGCTTGCCGCACGATCTGAACGCGCCCTCGCCGATAATTTTTAAGCCTGCGGTCAAAACGACGTCCGTAAGCTCGGAGCAGTTCTCAAACACGCTTTCTTCTATCGTCGTTATTCCGCCCGGAATTTCAATCTTTGAGATTTTGCTTCCGCCGAAAGCTCCCGCGTTGAGCGTTCTAAGCCCGCTCGGAAGATTTATCTCGCCTTTAAGTCCGCTGCCGTAAAACGCGTTCTCGTGAATACCTATAAGCGAGGACGGAAGAGTTATAGTTTCCAGGCTTTCGCAGCCCTCGAAAACGCCCATAAGCAAATGACTCACAGTCGAGGGAATGTTTATCTCGTCGAGAGAAGTGCAGCCCGCGAAAGCATATTCTGCGAAACTGTGTACATAGTCCGACAAAACGACCGTTTTGAGATTTATGCAGTCACGGAAGGCTTCCATTCCTATCTGATCTACGCTCTCCGGAACGATGACCTTCGTTATATTCTCATTAGCGTAAAACGCCGAATTGTTTATTATCCAGATCCCGTCGGGAATAGTGACCTCTTTGTCCGTTCCCTTGTATTTTATGAGCAAATCGCCTTCCTCGGGTCTCTGACGGTCATAAATGATAAAACCGTCGACTTTGCTGATTTTCCTCGGCTCGTCTTCGGAAGTACAAACGTTCCAGGCGTATTTGCAAAGTCCGCCGAGATCGTCGCTGCCCCTGACGGAAGAGAAAGACGAAAGGTTCACTACTTCGGTAATGCCCGTACAGTTTTTGAACGCGCCGTCGCCGATAGTAGTCACGCTTGCGGGAATTTCAAAGAAATACAGCTCCTCGCAGTTTTCAAACGCGCCCGTACCTATCGAAACGAGCTTATCCCCGCTATCGAGTTCGCCGAGTTTCGCGCAGTTTCTGAAAGCGTAATCGCCTATCGAAACTACATTTCCGCTCGCGACAACTTCTCCGAGACTAACGCAACCGTCAAAGGCGTTCGCGCCGATTTTCGTTACGTTCGGAATGGAAATTCTTACGAGGTTCGGGCATTTTATGAACGCGCCGTCGCCGATTTCCGTTATCGTTTCGGGAAGAATTATTTCGCTCGTTTCGGCTTTATATCTGAATAAGTCGCCCTCGATTTTCTTCACGTCGCCGCGAACGGTAATGCGTTTCAATCCGCCCGCGCCGACGAAAAGATTTGCATATAAAGTATCGTTTGCCGAGGTATAATCGAGTTCCTCTATTCCACCCGAAGAAAGTCCTCCGAGCGAACTCGAAACGTCTTTGTCGTTATAAACAAAGCCCTTTCTTATCGTCACTTTTTTAAGCGTTTGGGGGATTTTATTGAAAATGTATCCGAATTTCGCTTCGTCTGCTCTTTCGACGTATCCCCCAACCTCCCTCTGATTGTATTCCTTGCTTTCGTCATACTTCTGACCGATGAACGGAAGATCGATTTCTTCGAGCGACGAACATCCCGCCAGAGCCGCTTCGCCGATACTTCTCACGTTTTCGCCGAAAGTTATCTTTTTAAGGTTGGAACAATTTTTAAGAGAACCGCTCTGAATATCCCCGCTCTTAACGGTAAGCGATTCAAGCCCCGCGGGAACGCCTTTATTCGACGTGTCCGACGGATCTCCGAAAAGATAGCCGAGGTGGGAAATATCGCTTTCGTCGTAGCTGCTGCCCAAAAACGGAATAGTTAAGCTCTTTATAAATCCGCCGCAGAATTTGAGCGCGCCGCCCTTTATCATCGAAACGTAATCGGGAATAACTACATCCGCAAGCGAATTATCGATAACGCTCATTATCGTTATGTAACCGGGCTTGCCTTCTACGCCGAGATAATCGTCGTCCACGGTATAATTGAAGTTTTCAAGCCCGCTTCTTATCGCCCATTCGGCGTATAAAACCATATCGCTGCTAAGATCTTCGAGCGTTTCGATCGTGTTGACGCCGTCTGTCCAGCGTATGAAATCATAATCCGCTTTGTAAAGAGGTTCAAGCTCGATAACGTCTCCGCTCATAAAAACGGTCGGATTTTCGTTCGGACGATTGAATTGGTCGATATAAGTTATCGTAAAATAGCTCCCCGCCTTGAAAATGGCGGTAAGAACGAGATTGCCCGTCGTCCCGGGGTAAATATATCGGATTTCTTCGTCGTTTTCGTCCAGCCAGCCTCTGAACGCGTAGCCTTCTTTATAGTAATCGTTAAGCCTTATTCTTTTGCTTTCGACGTTATAGCTTGACGGAAGCTCGAAGCCGTCCGTCGGAAGGACGTTACCGTCTTCATCCTTATAAGTTATCGTGTAATTTATAATCGAAAATTTAGCGTAAACTGTTATACTGTCGTCTATTTTCAAATTTTCGTCCACGGAATTTTTCCACTCGTTTTCGTCGGTAAACCAACCGTCGAACGTATAACCCGTCTTTTCGGGATCGTCGGGGAAAGTCAGACCGTCGCCCGCGGTTACGATATCGTACGTTCTGCCGTCAACGACAAAACGCAGTTCGTGTTCCTTTCTTACGACGGAAACGCCGCATGCCGTAGCCGCGCCCAACAAACAGATAAGCGCAACTATGCCGAGAACTATCGCCGCCGCATGTTTTTTGAATTGTTTCATTTTATACCTCCGCTTTCGGTATTTTTTTGTTTTTTAAATTCCGCAATTCTTTTTACGGGTTTATATCAAGGTGTAAATCGATTTTAACATAGGCATATAGGTTTGTCAATAGAAAAATAAATAATTGTTTATATAATTTATTTTTCACAAAGCTTTTCACAAAGCGCGATTTTGCGTTCCGTAAAAACTTAATTTTGCGCGATTTAAAGCAAATCAACCTTGAAAAAGCCGCCTATAAGTCGATTAACGCGCTATTTTAAAAAAAGACCGCGGAACAACCCACGGTCTATTATATGCGGTCTATTATATGATTGTTAAATTATTTTGTTAATCCCGCGGCGAAGATTTATTTCTTTTCCGTCCGCGAATTTCGCGATTCGTTCGGACGGCGACTTTATCGTAAGCGAAGAAATCTTACCGCGTTCAAGCGTTGCCGAAATTAAAAGTCCGCCGCGCGAACGCAGGTTTTTGAACCCGATCGTCGTATTTTTCCACTCGTCCGGGATTGCGGGAAACAGCTCGATAAAACCTTGGTGATCCTGCAAAAGCATTTCGTGAAGCGCATCCGCAAAGCCGTATAAGCTTTCGAGCGTGAACGGGCGGTAATGGAACCACGTGTAGCCGTAATGCTTATAATCGCCGTTTAAATGAAATCCGTTTTCGGCAACGAAGCCTTTGCAGAACTGCCCGAGCCTTTCTTTCGCCGCGTTGCCTTTTTTCGCCATTGCGTAAATCTGCGCCGACATCGGGAACGAAAACCCTACCCAATAGCCTGTGCCGAGCGTTTCGAGATTCAAAAGGGTGTTTTCGTAAATCTTCTTATGCTCCTCGGTATCGTAATTTATAAGGTGAAGCGGATAAAGGCACATCACGTGCGAAAAATGCCTGTGTGTTTCGGGCAGATACTGCATTTTGTCGAGCATCACAACGCCGTTTTTATCTATCGCGAGGTCGTCGAGCTTTCCGAGAATTTCTTCGTATTCCGCCGCGCTTTCGCCGAGTTTTTCGGCGTACCCTTTCAAGGTTTTGAAGAGATAAATCATAAGCGCAAGGTCGAAGTTCGAGTTCGGTTCGAGATAAGATTTCCGCGCGTTGTCGAAAATTTCGGGCGAAGAGGAAACGGGCAGATAAAGCTTGCCGTTTTTCTCTTTCAAAAGTCCTTTTATCGCCTGCCCTACCTTTTTGAAAAAGGGATACGCCCTGCTTTTTAAGAACTTTTCGTTTCCCGTGTAAAGATAATACTCGTCGTAGCTTTGCGCCGCCCAGATCGTCATCGTAGGCGATAAGGAATACTGCGCCCAGCCGCCCATGGCTTTGCCGTCCAAAGTGGAACAGGACGGAAGCAAAAGCCCTTTAACGCCGAAAAATTCTTTGGCAAACTTCTCGTAAGCGGGCTTTAATTTCCAGAGATAATCGATAAACGCCTCGCCTTCTTCGAGCCTGTTCGCCTTTAAATATGCCTGATAGGAAAGCTCGGTGTTCGTGTCGTGGTGATAATCGCCTTTCCACGGCGGCAGACAGTCGTTATCCGCCGTCCACACGCCTTGAAGAGGCATCGGATAACCGCCCTTTTTCGAGCAGCATTTAAAGAGATACCAACTCTTTTTATATGTTTCGTCGATAAGCTTATCCCCCGTTTTCACGGAAGATTTCGCCCGATATTTTTTCCATGCTTTTTTATGCTCGTCGAAAAGTTTGTCAAAGCCCTTTTCGGCGGCTTTTAGAAGCAAGTTTTTTGCGTAGTCTATATAATTTTTATCGTCGTCCGTGGTTGCAAGCGTATAGTAAATTTCGTTTTTCACACGATACGTCGCTATGCCGAAAGAATAATCGGTATGAGTGTTTTGTTCGTACCATTTAAAACCGCCGTTTTCGCAAATTTTCGCTTTCGGGTAGCCGAGCGACATATTTTCCGCGTTGTCGCCGATCCCCGAACCGCCCTCGGGTTTTCCAGAAAGGTAAGCCGGAACGTGAAGCTTGATTTCGGCTTTTTCGTAAAGCTTAATAACGCCCGCGTTCGGTTCATCAAACACGAAAACCTCGGCTATAAGTCGATTATCGGCATATATTTTAACAATCGAGTTATCGGTATCGAGCGTGTAACAAACGTTTTTTACGTTCTTCCCGAAATCGAGTACGATATGCCCCGCGGTGATTTTCGAGGGGTAAGGCTTACCCATAAATATATCTTCGAAAAGCCTTTCGCGCTCTTTCCAATCTTCCTCTTTGCCGCTTTCGGAGAGTTTTACGAGGTTTTTAAAATTAAAGCCTTTTTCGAGCGTGACTTCGTTGGGTCGTAAATCCCACAAATCGGTTCGGTCGACGGTTATTTTCAAAGGATTCGAGCCGTAAACAAGGCTGCCCGTTTTGCCGTTTCCGAGCGGCAAACCCTCGTCCCAATTGTTCGTCGCGGAAATTTTTATTATATTTTCGGTCTTCATTTTTTTAAAACTCCTTTGCCGAACGGAAGCGGCGAGGGATAAAGCTCCCCGAAAGAAATTTCCTTGATAAATCCGCTTAAATCGTCCTGTTTTTCGCCGTTTATAAAGACATTTTCAAACGAAACTCCCGAAACCTCGCAGCAAACGTACGGGTCGAAAAGTTCGAGTTTTTTATCCGCGATATACTGCGATTTCGGTCCTACCGTCATAAAAAACGAGTTCGGATATTTCTTGCGGTTCAAAATCGCGTTCACATTTTTAAAAACAAGATTTTTAACGTTGCTCCCCACCTCGAACGCGGCAAAATTGCCCGTTACGGGATTACCCGAAAGGTAATTCGGCTGTTTGTCCACAGGCTCGGAAGTATCGGCGGAAATGTTTTCGAAAACTATGTTCTCCATTCTCCCCACGCCCACGTTTTTCTCGGGCAAGCTCGTGTATGCAGGCGTTTGCAGATACATTTTGAAGCACGCGACGCCCGAAACGTTCTTTACGGTAAGATTTTTAACGAAACAGTCCTCTTTTTCGCCGTTTTTATAAGGATAAACGCCCGGTTGAATGCGAATGGATTTATGCACGTTCCCGCCCGACGAACATTTCACGCCGCTGACCGTAACGTTTTCTATCGCGCCGAAGTTTATCGAGGAATTATCCCAATCGTACGCGTTAAGCGCGATAAGATCGTCCTCGGTATGCCCGTAAAGGTTCTTTATAACGCCGTTTTTCGTGCCGCCGTTTATATGCAAACCGTCCGCGAAACAATCTTTAAAGCAAAGGTTTTCGATCTTGAAATCGCGGATATTTCCTATCTGAACGGCAAAGCCCGCGGTGTGAGTGAACGTCAGGTTTCCGAGTGTAACGTTACTAACGTTACTGAATAAAAAGCAGGTCGAAACGCCGACCATCGAGTGTTTTTCGTCATAGCAGCCGCTTTCGCCGTAGCCGAGCCGTTCGGTGTTTTCCTCGCCCCATGTTCCTCCGATTATCGAAATATTTTCGTCTCTCGCGGCGTTTTCGTCAATAGGCATATCCGACCCGTCTATAACGTTCTCGTTTCTCAAAAGCAAACTTTTAACGCCTTTTTTAAGGATAATTTCGGCGTTTTCGTCGGCGACGATTTCGGTATCCGATTTAACGACGATCGATTTATCGATATAATATCTCCCCGCGGGGATAATAATTTTTTTGTAGTTTTCGATAGCGTAACTAAACGCCTCGCTCCATACCCTGCCGTCCTTATAAGCCTCGACGGCAAGCCCAGCAAGCTCGCTGAGGCAAATTTCGTTTTTTCGTTCCATAATCACCATTTAGCGACGTTGCCGTCTTCGTCGTAATGCCAGAAATTTCCGCTTTTTTCGGGTTTTTGCTCAAAGTAGTAATAAACGGTCGCGTCGTTCGTGACCGAAAGCGCCGAAAAACCGTTGTATTCTTCGTCGGATATTTCGATTAACGGCCAATCTATATTGCTTCCTTTATAATAAATTTCTTTAAGACCTTTCCACAAACCCACGAACTCGATTTTTTCGAGCGAAAGAGGCAAAACTATGCTTTTAAGCTCGTTTGCGAAAGCGTATTCCTCTATTTTCGTAACGCCTTCGGGTACTTCGATAAAAGAATATTTATGCCCCACCGCGAACCTTTTGGGAACGACGGTGATTTTCGGCGGAAGTTTTAAGGTAACAAGCTTAACGCAGGAATCGAACGCCGACGCGCCTATCGTCTCCACCGTTTTGGGAATATCCGCCGAAACAAGGTTAATACAGTAATAAAAAGCGTGTTCGCCTATCGTTTTCAGACAAGACGGCATTTTCACGAAAGTAATTTTCGCATTGCTCGCAAACGCCGAATTCGTTATTCCCGTAACGGGAAGTCCTTTATAATAATCCGGCAGAAAAACGCTCTCCGAGTCTCCCGTGTAAGGCGAAACGTTATAGCCGTCGCCTTTGAAAGAGGTTGCGAAAGAAACGCCTTTCGTGTACGAAATAACGCCCACGGTCAAATTTTCGGTAACGGGTTTATTGAAATCGAAATTCCACTCGGTAACAAGGTCTTCGCCCTCGCTTTCGGGCGCGGAAATTTCCGCGATTTTCTCGCCGCTTTTAACTTTTTTGATTATCGGGTCTTTTCCGTCCTGCTTAAACTCGACGGTAAGCTCCGTCGCCGATTGTCCGCCGCCGTTACCGCCGCTTCCGCCGCTTCCGCCGTTTCCGCTGTTTGCGTTGCCGCCGTTATCGCCGTTACAGCCGACAAGCGCGGCAAACGAAACGACGAAAGTTAAAATAATAGCAAATATTCTTTTCATAATCTTTCTTCTTTTTAAATCGCCCTGTCGGACACCAAGTTTTTCTTTTTAAATTGCCCCGTCGGGCATAAAGCTTTTCTTTTTAAATTGCCCTGTCGGGCATAATTTTTCCCGACAGGGCGATGTTGTTTTAACGGTAAAATCTTACCAGAGAGTTGCGACTCCGTTTACGTAATGCCAAGCTCCTTCAAGCTTAGTTTCACTGTAATAGTACACATTTCCGGAGCAAAGATTGTTCGCGTCGGCGGTCTTGTAGTCAAGAGAGGGCGCGCCGCTTGCCCCGTAAACGTAGAAATCAAGGATTTTCTTGTTTCCCGTATCCGCCGCGCCGCAGCCGAACTGTCCTACTTCCGACTTTAATGCGGTGCTTACGATAACTATTTTAAGTTTGAAGCAGTTTCTGAAATTGTTGTTTCTTCCGCCGCCGCCATATGGGCTTGCGTAATTGAGATCGGTTATGCCCGCCATAGAAACGTATTCGAGTTTTTGACAATCCCAGAAAACCGACCCTTCCAAGCTTGTAATACTTTCGGGAAGTACGATTTTAATAATATCTTTTCCCTTAAACACGCTTGTGGCAACATATTTAACGGATTTTCCGTTATATTCGCTAAGCACGTATACTTCTTTATCCGAGCCGTTGTAAGCCGAAACATAATAACAGTCTTTTTCTTCGTTAAGCGTATAAATTATGCCTTTGGTCTGAATTTCATCGCATACGGCACATTTTCCGTCGACAAAGCTATGTTTTTTGCCGACGATATTTCCGTTCTCGTCGAAATTCCATTCTCCGCAATTATCCGCATTCCCTTTGTATAAAATCACGCCGGAAAGAAGCTTATTATTGCTACTACGAGCGCAGTTCACGTTGCTTTCGGCTTTCGTTCCGTCGACGTAAATATCCACGCAACCCGTCATACTCGTAGCGTAAAACTGCTGAGCCTCGGTCGTGTCCGCATAAAGATTGAAGTTTTTATTTACGACAATCGCAGTGAGTTTTACGCAGCCCAGGAAGTTGTTGTTTGTGATAACATTGCTGGTTTCATTAGCGTAAATCCCGTTCGTTCCGAGGTTTTTGAACGCCATATCGGTTATACCCGTCATAGAAACATATTCCAGATTTAGGCAATTTTCAAAAACAGAACCGTCGAGTCTCTCAACGCTTACGGGGAAAACAACCGTTCTTACATAAGGGTTCTTCTGGAAAGCCTTATTTCTGACATATGTTACCGGCTTTTCACCGTTTGCGGTGCCGTCGCTGTATTTCGAAAGAATAGTAATTTCCGCAACTTTAAGCGCTTTGTTGTCGCCTACATAATAGCAACCGTTTGTCGAATCGTATTCGTAAACAACACCCATCGTGTTATACTTTTTACAATCCGTACATTTTTCGTCGACAAAATTATGTCTTTTGCTGACGATATTTCCGTCTCCGTCGAAATTCCATTCTTCACAGTTATCCGTTCCGTTACCTTTGTAATAAATTACACCGGTGAGAAGTTTATTCTTACTGCTACGGGTGCAGCTTATATTGCTTTCCGCTTTCGTTCCGTCGACATAAATATCCGCACAAGCCGTCGCTCCCGCAGTGTAGAACTGCTGAGCGTCGATGGTATCGGCGTAAAGATTGAAGTTTTTGTTTACGATAACCGTAGTGAGTTTTACACAGCCTATGAAGTTGTTGTTTGTGATGACGTTTTCGGTTTCATTAGCGTAAATTCCGTTCTTACCGAGGTTTTTGAACGCCATATCCGTTATGCCCGTCATAGAAACGTATTCAAGGTTTTCGCAGTATTCAAATACAGAGCCGTCGAGTCTTATAACGGTAGAAGGAAGAATAACCTTTATTATATGCGAGTTGTTCTGGAAAGCTTTATTTCTGATATACGTTACCGGTTTTTCGCCGTTTGCAGTGCCGTCGCTGTATTTCGAAAGTATGGTTATCTCCGCAACGTCAAGCGCTTTGTTGTCGCCTACATAATAGCAACCGTTTGTCGAATCGTATTCGTAAACGACGCCCATTGTGTTATATTTGCTGCAAACGGTACATTTTCCGTCTACGTAATTATGATTTGCTATCGAGAAAGAAATTACCTCACTTTCCGCGCCCTTATAAAGTTCGCTTTCCTCGACGATCGCTTTCGCATAATAAGTTTTGCCGAGAGCAAACGTAATTTCTTCGACGAATTCGCCTTTTTCGCTTTCGGAATATTTAACGGTCGCCGTTCCGTGATCCGCCGTAGCCGTTATGCTCGGCGTTTCGTTGCACGCATAAGTCTGTTTTGCGGTTTCTATGCTTGCGGAGTTATTGCCCTTAGCAACGTTAAAGGAAGTGTAAGCCGTAACGGAAATATATCCGTCGTCTTCCGCGATATACGCTTTGACATAATATTTCCCGATTTTTTTAGTTACTTCCGCCCAGGCAGCATATTCGCCGTTTTCCTCGGTAGCGTAAGTAAACACGGGCGTGCCGTGAACCACGGAGAGTTTGCCTTTATCGTAAGACGGTTCCTCGTCGTAAGCGATATTCGCGAATTCAAGACCCGTTATCTCGTTGTGAAGTTTAACGGTTACGGTGCAGGTCGTGTTTGTAAGCGTGTAGTTTTCGTTATCCGTCGAAGCGGTGAACGTATGCTCGCCTTTGGAATTAAGCTCGTCGCCCGTTACGGTCAAAGCTATGTCGTTTCCGTCCGCCCCTACGATTTTAGCCGTGGGTGCGGCAAGCGCGGTATCCTTGTAAATATACTCGCCCGCAGTCGTCCAGACTACCGCTGCGGTATACTTTTCGATTTTAAACTTGAAAGTTAAATCGTCCGTGGAATTATCCGCCCAGGCGGTATGTTCTTTATCTTTAAGAACAACCGTAACGGTGTGTTCGCCCGCGTCGGTCTGCTTGTTTCCGTTTACGGTGTAAAGCTCGCTTGCCGCTATGTTATAGGTCTGCTCGCTTCCGTTATATGTGTAAACGGTATCGTCCGCGGCAGGTTTTGCAACCGTAGTTTTTTCCACGGTAACCGAAACCGTCGTCGTTACGTTTCCGTGACGGATAGTAACGGACGTGTCGCCGTATTTAAGCGAAGTCGCGCCGTCGGAATATTCCACCGTGAAATCGGTGACGTTGATTTTTCCGCAAACGCACGTTCCCTCGATTTCCATACCCGTTTTATCGAGCTTCTCGCCTACGAGATAAGTCGTTTTGGTCGGCTGGGTTTTAACCGTTAAAGCGGTTATAACGTGAGCCGCTCTGTCGGCTTTTTCGCCGCATTCGCATTCGTGCCAATGGAAATTGCCGTCGCTTTCCCATTTTGTGCCGAAATTATGAGTGTGCGACGAGTCCGACTTGCTTTCCGACGTCGAATTGCTTCCCGAATCGGGTTCGACCGAACTGCTGCTCGTCGGTTCGCCGGACGAGTCGCTTCCGTCCGAAGCGGGACCGCAACAGACGATTGCCGCCGCGATGAGCGAAACGCACATCAAGGCGATTAACAATTTAATAAGTTTTTTCATCATTGTCCTCCTGAAAATTTACCATTTTTTAGCCTCGCCGTCGACGTAACGCCAACAGTTATCGGCTTTTGTTTCACTGTAATAATAAACGTTGCCCGTTAAAAGACCGTTTTTGTCTTCGTTTCCTATCGAACAATCGACAACGCTTGTTCCGTAAACATAAATGTCCACGCAGGGCGTGTACTTCTGCTTCGGGAACTGCTGTTCGTCGCCGCCGTTCGGGTGAAGATTAAACTTTTCGCCTACGATTAAAACGGTGAGCTTAGCGCAACCTAAGAAATTATTGTCAGTTGTGACCTTTCCTTCCTGATAAGGTACGTTTATGTTTACGAAAATCATCTTCTCTATGCCGAGCATCGAGACGTAACGAAGATTTTTGCAGTTCTGGAACACCGATCCGTCGAGTCTTTTTACGCTCGAAGGAAGAATTACCTTCTTTAACTTGATATTGGTTTTGAACGCGCCGTTTTTGATATAACTTACGGGATGAACGCCGTGTTCGCCGTCGTCGAACTCGGGCAGAATTTCGATTTCCTCATAGCTTATCGTCTTGTTATCTCCGACGTAGTAGCATTCGTTTGCGGAGTCGTAAGCATAAGTTATGCCGTAATCGTTTCTCGTGCCGCACTTTCTGCAAATGCCCTTTCTATAATTATGTTTGCCGTTAGTTATAACCTCTCCGTTTTCGCCGTAATGCCAGGTGAAGCATTTCGTCGACGTTTCGTCATAATAGAACACGTCGCCCGTAAGAAGGTTGTTGTTCGCTCCGCTCGTCGTTCCTATGAGATAAGAATCGGTGGCAATCGCGGTAACGCTCGTTCCGTAAACGTAAATATCCGTCTGAGGAACATATCCGTCGGGCGTATAAAGCCAATTCATAAAGCTTCTGCCCGCGTTATAGAAGCCGTTGCCGACTATTATCTGAGTAAGTTTGTAACAATCTCTGAAATTGTCGTGGTGATAAGGAAGTTCGCTTTTATCTACGGCAGGGAAATAATGCATTCCCGGAACGGAAACAAATTCGAGGTTTATGCAGCCGTCGAACGTGAGACCTCTTAAAGGAGAGGAAACTTTATTGCCGTTGCCGGGGTCGATTACGTTGAACTCCTCTTTCGCGTCGACGAATTCGGTCATACTCTCGGGAACGATCACCCTTTTGATCGTCTCGTTGAACTGGAACGCGCCGCAACCGAAATATTTAACGGGATGCTCGCCGTTTTTGCCGTCGTTGTATTTTGCGAGAATATAAACTTCTTCCGCGTCAAACCCCGCGTCTCCGCCGGCGACGTAATAACACTCGTTATCTTTATCGTAAAGATACATCACCTTTTCGGTGACGGCTTTGCCGCAGACCTCGCACGCGCCGTCGACTATTTTATGGGGTGCAAGCACGCCGTCTTTTTCGTAATTTTTACCGCAATCGGCGCATACGTACTTAACTTTTCCCTCCTCCGTGCAGGTGTAAGCCTCGATTATTTCTTCCTCGTAATTATGAGAGAAAACAAGTCTTGCGGGAAGTCCGTCGAGACAGTCGAAGTCGTTTTTCGCAATCGCGCTCACCGCGATAACGACTTTTTCGCCGTATTTAAGATCGCTCGTGTAATCGCTTATATCGAACGCCGTTCCCCTTTCTTCAACCGCTTCCGCGCCGTTTACGCTCACCTTGTATCCGTCCGCAAAGTTTACGGCGTTCCATTTGAGCGTTTCGCATTTCTCGGTCGTAAGAACAGGCGTAGCCAGCATTTTCGCGTCCCCGTTTACAACTTTTGCGGTTATTTTCGCCGTCAGAGCCTTATAACTTGCCGTAACGACGTAATATCCCGTTTTGTCGGAAGAAAGAGTAACGGAATTCCCGTTTTTCACGATTTTGAGATCGTCGCTGTCCGCCGTAAAGGAAATTTCGCCGTCTGTCGCCTTGCCGTTTTCGATAATTTCGGCTTCGACGGAAGCTTCGCCGCCTTTAACGACGCCTACGTCCGTCCTTCCGAGACGAATATAATCGCTCGCTTTGATAACGTTTATTCTGCAAGTAATCTTTGTTTTTTCGTCAGAAACGGTTACAAACGCCGTTCCGTCCGAAATCGCGGTAACAACGCCTTCCGCCGAAACTTCGGCGACGCCCGTATCGGAAGAAACGAAAGATAATTTCCCGTCCCCGTCGGCTTCTATTTTATAACTCTCGCCGACGCGAAGGTTTTTCTCTTTTTCCGAAATCGTTAAATTCTCCGAAATTTCGGAAACGCCCGAAGAATCGCCGCCGTTTCCGCTGTTGTCGGGCGTTTTGCCGCAGGCAGTCGCCGCAAGCGTAAGACCCAAAATCATTACGAGCAATAAACACAGTATCGATTTTTTCATGCGCCCCTCCTTTTATTCGGAAATTACGGTGATCGTAATCGAAGCGGAAGCTTTTTTGTACGTCGCCGTAAGCGTGTAAGTTCCCGCTTTGTCGATATAGCAGCGAACGAGATTGTCGTCCGCGAAAAGTTCCGCGTCCGCCGAGATAGTCCACGCGACGGTTTCCGTCGTTTTTTCGCCGTTTTTGTAAACGACGGCTTTAAACTCTTTGTTAAGCGAGTTTACGGCGGTTATCGAGCTTTCGCAGTCGATTCTTATCGTCCATTCGTTTTTAACGACGGTGACTTTACAGAGTTTTTCCTGCTCGCCCGCAGAAACGCGGATATACGCGGTACCGACGGCGGCAGCGGTGATTTTGCCGTCCGCGGCGACGGTAGCTACGGAACTGTCCGTGCTTTCGAAAGCTATCGTTTTATTCCCGCACGAAGCGACTAACGTTGCGCTTTCGCCGACTTCGATTTCGAGTTCGGTCGCGGAAAGAACGATATTATATTTAACGTTCGCGTTTCCTTTGGAAGACGAATTGCCGCTTCCGTCCGAAGAACCGTCTCCGCAGCCGACGAACGCCACCGACATAGTCGCCATAACGATAAACGTCGCTAAAAATGCAATTATTTTTCTCATCCGTGTTCCGTACTCCTCGTTATATTATATTTTTCTCTGCCGTATTCGACGAGTTTTTCAAGCTCGGCAAGTTCTTCCTCGTCGAGATATTTGCTGTAAAACAAAAGCTCGTTGTCTTTAAGCAGAACATATTCTCTGAAAATTCTTTCGATATAGGTCTCTCTGTCCTCCGCTCCGTTTTCTTCAAGCTCGAACATCGCTTTTTCGAGATAACTTTCGAGGTTTTTGAGAACGGGTCTCGTCCAATATTCGGATTTCGAAATGGTGTAATAAATACCCTCGCATTCCGTTTCCGCCATAGTGTAAACCCTTTCGAAGTTTTCCATAACCGTTTCGAAATATTCCTTAACGCCGTCGGCGCCTGTTCCGTAGTAATGCTCGATAAATTCGTTTATGATATCCTGCGTGTCGTAATACGGGTTCCAGGCAAGTCTGCTTCTTACGTACACCCTCATAGAGGACATAGGCGAAATGCCGTTTGCCGCGCATGCCTGTTCGAAATAGTACTTCATGCCGAGGTCGGCGAAAAATCTGTAAGTGTCGCCCATATACGCCCAATTGTTGAAATGGAACTTGAACGCCTGGAAGTTAGTGCCGTAAGAATACATCATAAGGTGATCGGTTATCGCAGCCCAGCCTTTGATATAATCGGTGTAAACGGAGTTGATGTCGCAAGTATCGTCGCCGAAGGGGTGCGTATAGCAGGACTGAATGGGCGTGTACATAACGCCGACCGAAACCTGACCGCTTCTCGGAACGGAAAGCTTATTTACGGGAACGTATTTTCCGTCGACGTAATTCACGGGCGGTTTGACGTAAGAATAATAGAACAAACCGACGAGCGTGATTCTCTTCGTCATTCCGTTTTCTGTCATATATTTCTCTACGTTTTCGGCAACGAGGTTTAAAAATCTCGCGTATACGCCCGAAGCTCCGCCGTAAAGTTTTTCGCCCGCCTTGCAATCGTCGCAATCGCACGAGCCTACGTGATCGCTTCCGCCTATCATAAGGTAAGGTCCCGTCGCGGAATTTACATATTTTCCGATAAGGGTTTGCGTAACGACTTCGATCGATTCGGCTTTGGAATAGCAAAGCTGTCCGTTTTTCCACAAATGCGGATATTTCTCGGGAGACGCGAGGAATTCCGTCGTATGGCACCAGAGGTTATTGTAAAGGTTGCCCGAAAGATCGTAACCGCCGTTTTTGGAAGCGTAAATATACATTCTGAGTGCTTCCCTGGTTTTATCCTTTCCGCTCATTTCCGCGTCCTCGGCGGTAACCGTGCCGAGCGCGGGACGATATTCATAGTCGAAGTTTTTAAGTTTAAGCTCGTCGAAATAATCGTATTCGATATGATCGTAAGCGTAAGCCTGATATCCTATCTGGTAATGCAGAAATCTATAAACCGAGAAAAGCGTGCCGTATTCCGCCGCGCCCGCGACGTATACGTTTTTACCTATCGTGTGAACGGTAACGCCGTTGTCTCCGAGCTTTGCATAGTCGGGCGTAATGCCCGCGGCTTTTAACAGCTTAGTGTCTCCGACGGAGATATAGCTGCCGTTTTCGTCGATATTTTCGTCCGTTACGATTTCGAGTTCGCAACCCGTGGAACGTTCGAGAAAATACACGAGTTCTTCCGCCGCGTATTTTTCCGTTGCCGTCGCGTTTGAGCCGATAATCACCTTATAGACCGACTTTTTGCCTTTGATAAGCGTTATGTCGGTGTCGGGAAAAGAAACCGCTTCGCCGCCGATAAGTTTCTCGCCGAAAGAGATATCCGCGCTTTTTTCCACGGCGGAATTGCCGCCGAGCGGAGCTATCGCGCTCTTGCACCCCGTGAGAGCTATCGCCGAAAAAAGAACGAGAGCGGCAGACAAAGAAGCTATAAGTTTTTTCATATCCGTTCCCTCCTTATTTGCAGATAACGGTAAATTCCGCTATCGCGTAATTTTCGAATTCGTCGTAAGCGACGTATCTGATTATATATTCGCCCGCTTCCTTAAACGTATAGGAGCCTGTCGTTACGAGCGTTCTTATGTTGTTCCCGTAACAGACGTAAACGTAAGAAAGAATTTTCTCTTTCGCCGCCGCGTTATCGGTTATCGTCGCTTCGGGAAGAGTAAGCGTCTCGCCGACTCTGACCGAAGACGGCATTTTTCCGACTTCTATTTCGGGAGGAGTTATATCCATACAATAAACCGAACAAACGAGCGGTTTTGCGTTGCCTGCCGAGTCGGAAGCGATGTATCTTACGTTATACGTTCCGTATTTGTCAGTTTTTAGGATATACGATTTAGTCATTTCGCCCGAGAACACAACCGTTTTATCGGGTGCGGTTATCCTTAAGAAAACGACTACGGAAGAATCGAGCAAATCGTACGCTTTCATTAAAGGAAGCTCCACCTTTTGTCCGATGTAGGAAACGTTTACCGAGCGATATTTGTCATTATCGAGGAACACGGGCGCGCCGAGATCTCCGGTAGCCGTGGTGACGTTGTGCGAGCCGATAACGTCGAGAATTATTTCGGTTTCGCCGTCAATACCGTCAAATACTACCGAAATATACGCTCTGCCGCTTTTGAAGCCCTCGAATTTTCTTCCGTCGGCATAATATCCGAGCTCCGCGAAAATCTTTTCGTCTATATCGACGAGCGCGGATTTTGCCTCGTCGTACTTAACGTAAAACGACGAACCTATTTTGCCGAGTTTTACTTCGACCTTATCCGCGGCGTTTTTCATATCTGTCAAGATAAGTTTCGCCGAAGAATATTCGCTTGCCGAAGAAACGCCCGCCATACCTATATCGAGGCGGCTTACCGGCAATGCGGAATCGAACGAGAAACTCGCCGAGCCGCCGTTTATAGCGGACAGAACGTAAGCGTCGTCGTCGGAAGAAGAAATCGACTCGAAATTGTCGAGCGCGAAATGTTTATTGAAAACAAGCTCGTCTTCGCCGTCCGCGATAACTTCCACGTCGAAAACGTATTCTTCTTTGAAAGATTTATCGAACGGGTTTTCGCAGATGTATTTTACGGTATGCGCCCCGACCGTTTCGGGAACGCATTTCATTTCTCTCGTTATATCCGTTTCGTCGAAAAGGACTTTAACGGGCAGATAATAAACGCTGTCGCCGTCGTATAAAATTCCGTCGACGACAGGAAGGGTCAGCGCGTTACCTTTTTTAACCGTTTTCGGAACGGACGGAAGAGCGACTATTGGTTTTTTGAGATCGGAAACGCTTATCGTAAGCGTGAAATTCTCTTTCTGTCCCACGAAATCGGTAAGCGCGTACGAAAGAACGTAATCGCCGCTTTTTTTCGGAACGAAATATTTTCCGCCGTCGGAAACCGAAAGTTCCGCCGCGTTTTTGCCGAGCGTAACCGTTGTTTTGACGTTTATAAGTCCTATACCGCCGCTCATGGTTCCGTCGGGAAGAAATACCGTCTCGCCGGTATGAGCCGTCTCGTCGATTTCGTCCGAAATTTCGTATATAAGCGGGCATTCTTCGTCCGAAACGGTGATGTTGACCGTCTTTTTCTCGACCACGTCGTTATTTTTCGCGACGTACTCGATTTTGTAGCCGCCGACCGTCGCCGTCTCGAATCTGCCGCCTTTAACGGGAAGAATTTTGCCGTCGGGCGCGTAAACGTAAACGCTTACGTCGGTAACTTTCCCGCCGTTTTCGTCTACTGCCGTATAACCGAAAACCTCGTAAGAAAGCCCCGCTTTGCCGACGGGCAAGTCGTTTTCCTCGTACTCCCCGTAATCTATTTCGAGCGTTACGGAAGGCAAATTCTCCGCAAACGCGATCGAAACGGAAAGGCTGAGCGCAAATATCAAGCACAACACGGCTATCGCCGAAATTTTACTTGTCTTTTTCTTCATTTAGCCACCTTGAATCCTTTTTAATTTTGTATTTAAGTAAGCTTTAATCGTTTTGTATCAAAACAACTCATCACGGGATGATTTATATATTCTCAGCCTAAGGGGGATTAGTCGCCCGCAAGACACGCGCGCGCCGATTTCACGAAGGGAGCGACCTCTTTGGTCGTAGGAATTCGGGAAATCAAGCGGAACGACGCATCACGGGATGAATTTTATATTATCTCACCATAGGGCGATTAGTCGCCCGTCAGGCAAGGCGCGCGCCGCTTTTTAAAAGGGAGTGACCTTTGCGGTCATAGGAATTTTAAAAAGCAAGCGGAACGACGCATCACGGGATGAATAATCGCCCGTGAACTATTATCCCTTGATTCCGCCCATAGTAACATTACCCATAATCTTATCTTTAAAAATCACGAATATCGTGAGTATCGGCAAGCACGCGAGAAAACACGCGGCAAGCTTGATGGGCGTGGTTAAATCCTGCGTTACGCCCTCTATCTGATTGTCGGAATTTTGAATCTGAAACAATCCGTAAGAAAGCGTAGGCTTTGCGGGAAGGAATATCATAGGAACATAGTAATCGTTCCAATATTCTATAAAAAGCAAGATAAACACTGCCGAAATCGTGCTTTTCACGAGCGGAAGCATTACCTCTAAGAACACTCTTAAATGCGAAGCTCCGTCTATCTGCGCCGCCTCGGCGTACGTCCAGGAAACGCCTTTGAACGTCGCGTAGAAAACGAGGAAATAAATCCCCGTGAACTTGCATTTCATTATGAATATTCCGAGAAAACTGTTTCTGAAATTGAAGAAGTTCGCGAACTCCACTTCGGAAGCGAGCGAGCCGATGATCGGGATAAGCATTACGACCACGGCTACGCCGTAAAAGAACTTTTTGAGCCTGAAATCGTATTTCGCGATAGCGTAAGCCATAATTATCTCGGTTGCCATCGTGAAAATCGTAAGCCCTACGGCGTAAATGATCGAGTTGAAAAACATATCCCAGAAATATGCGTAACCCGTAGTCCCGGGGATCGAAACCATAAACATTTTGATTGCGTTGGAGTAATTGTCGAATCTCCAACCCCAGGTGGGTCTGTCGTGTCTCGGAAGCCCGAACAGATTGTTGTTGAAATCTCTTTCGGCTTTAAATGAATTTATAAGTCCGAAACAGAGAACGAATATCATAGACAAAACGTAAACGGACACTATAACGTACAGGATGATCTGAAACGCGTCCATTTTACGTTTTATTTTAGAAGTTTTATATATACACTTTTTCATAATCAATCCTCGCTCGGTCCGTACTTTTCCAAAAGATATTTCGTAATCAAAGTTATCGGCGCAACCACAAGCGTGAAAATTATGCCGCCCGCCGCCGCGAACGTACTGTCGGACGGGTCGTTTGAGTTGCTTACCTTAACGAAGAAGTTATACCCTAACGTGTCGAACGGCTTCTGCCCCGTTCCCGACGCGCCGTAAAAGGAATAGAAATGTCCGTAATTGGTGAAAAATCCCGCTATCGCCACGACGATGTAAGTTACGATCGTCGGGAAAATCGACGGAAGCACGACGTACCAGAATTCCTTCAAAGAAGACATATTTTCAAGTTCGCCGTATTCTAAGATATCTTTCGAGATACTGCACATCGCCGAAAGGTAAATGACGAGTCCTCCCGCGAAATTCATCCACATTCCGAAAATCAGAACGGAATAAAAGCTCGAAGAATCGAACACCGTGATCATAAAATCGGGGAAAATGCTCGGAATTCCGTCGAAAAGCAAAACCCTCGTGCAGATGACGAAAACAAGGCTCGACAAGATATTCGGCATAAAAAGCATTATCTTATAAAAGCCCGAAAGCGGCACTTTTTTGAAAAGAACGTACGCGACGGTTACCTGTATCGGCATACCGATAAAAAGCCCCGTTAAAAACTGAATGGTCGAATTTTTAACCGCGAGTTTAAGATCTCCGTTTACGAAAATCGCCTGCAACACCCTGTCGAAATTTTCAAAGCCCGCAAACGACGATTTCCCGCCGTCGTACTTTATGAACGCGAGTTTTACGGAGTTTATGTTCACTCCGACGTAAAACACGAGGAATTGCAGGACGGGGAAAAGCATAAAGAAGAACAAGAACACGCTCTGCCCCGCTTTTTTATTGCGGGGCTTGGGCGGTCTGTCTTTCTTTTCGCTGCCGAAAATTTTAATTTTCAATCCGTATAGAAACCACCTTACGCGGCTTAACACGGACATTTTATTTCCTTTCATCTGTTAAAATCAAACCTTGAATTTATTTGCGAAGGACGTTTTGAATTCGTTGAAGCAATCGTTTACAGTTTTACCGCTGTTAGCCGAATACTTGAAGTAAGAGAACGGATCGTAAAGCGCGCCCGTGGAAGTCGTTACTATAAACGCGAAAGCGTTGTTCTCTTCGTCGAAAAGCGAAACGTTGTTTCTGCGCTTCTCGGCAATGGGAAGATTGCTCGTAAGTTTCGCGCCTTCGGCGATATATTCGGCTATGCTCTGAGTGTACTTGGTGTAAGCAGCCGCTTCCGCCTTAGTCGCGGTATACTTGAACGATCTGAAACAACCGGTGTTCGCGGTGAATTTGATAAGCTGATCTCTTTGCTGAATAAACTGAATGAAGAGCTTCGCCACTTTGGTCTGAACTTCGGAGTTTTTATTGTTGTTTTTAGCGGCTATGCAGATATAGTTGTCCGCGCCGCGCCCTACGATAACTCTTTCGGTGTTGGTCTGGTCTTTAATACCTTCAACGCCCGTGAAGTTCGGGATGGGCATAAATCTGTAATCGTGCTGACCGTAAGCATATGAAGGATCTTCCTGAGCAAGTTCGTTGAACGTGGAACGCGCTTCGCTTTCCCAATAACTGTTTTCAAGGAACATTGCAACGGGCTTGCCGTCCACAACGCTGTTGATAAACTCTTTCTGAGCGTCGAGGTGGTTATTACCGCTTACCGATTTACGGGTGTAATTTTTTTCGTTGCTCGCGATATCGTAAAACGCCTTTATTGCCGCTTTTCTTCCTTCCTGATTCGCGAGATCCTTATAGTTCGTTTCGGTGATTTCGCCGAGAACGGAATCGGTGCCGTTGAAGGTATAGTTAAGCATAAAGTTGTTGTAGCCTTCGTAATTCGCCCAGATCTGAGTGAAAGCTCCCGAACGCTGATATTCGTGAGTCGCGTCCCAGGCAAACGGCGTTACGTCGCTTTTAATCATCTGTTTCATAAGCGTAACGAAATCGTTCCAGGTTGCGGGAAGTCCGTCGTCCGCGGTGCCGAGCTGTCCGTCGGGACCCGCTCCGCAGTTTTGCGCGTCGATATCAGCCTGCTTTGCGCCGATAGAACCGTTAGCCTTGAAATAGAAACCTTTTTCGTTGAAGAGATCGGCGTTGTAAATGATACCGGGAACCTGAATCCAGAACGGAACGGCGTAGTATTTGCCGTTGTAAAGGAAGCACTCCGCATAACCGTCGATCATATTGTCTTTAATGGACTGAGTAGCCGTTTTGCCCGTATCTTTCGCAAGATTTCCGTCTTCGTCGAGGATTTTTTCCTCTACCGTTTCGGTAATGTCGGCGATAAGTCCTTTGCTCGCGAATTCGGTGTAATTACCCTGGTCGAGGAAGTAAAGAACGTTATCGTAGTTCTGCATCGTTGCAATAAGGTTGCCGGGCTTATATTCTTCTTTCTTTTTCAAAGGAATGACCGCAACGCCCGTTTTACCATTTTCGAAAGAAGTGTTTTTATAGTATTCTTCGAAATCTTTCGCCATTTCGTCGAAATACACGGTGCCGAGACCCGCGTTAAAAACGCCTACGTTAAGCTGGGTTTTTCCCGAAGAGTCGGTCGTGCTGTCTTTTCCGCCGCTGTTCGACATACTTGTTCCGCCGCCTCCGCCGCAGGAAACCGCCATTAAAAGCGTTGCGGCAACAGCCAGCGTCGCCGCGGTGATTTTTTTGAAGAATTTCATCATATCTTTTCTCCTGGTTTTTTATTTTTTGTTTCGGTTTTCCGAAACGTTTTTATTTTTTTGCCGTTAAGAGTATTTCTCTGCGGAACGCAGAGAAAAGAGGTATACCTCTTGCCTTTTGTCGTTTTCCGACATTATTTTATCATTTCAAAGCGTGACGTTCAATCGCTTATTTATCATAACCCGTTGTTTTTTTATTATTTTTATCGTCGGAGTATTGACAAAAAAACCGCCCTCGGTTATAATTCACGTATGGATTTATCAGTGTATTTAAATAATATGGATAGGGATAAAGTGAAAAAACTCATCCCCAAACTCCCCGCAAACGAGGTAAGCACTTTTTTGTGGAAAGAAGAAACCGTAATTCACTGTCACAGCGATTGGGAATTCACCGCGACGACCGACGGAACGGGCGTGAACCTCGTAAACGGCGAGGCTTATTACTCCACCCCGGGCGTGTTTATGCTGCTTGGACCGAACCACGTTCACAAGCAGACTTCGGATCTTCCCATCCGCAGAAGAGATATCTGCGTTTCGCTTGAAAAAATGAAGGTTTTTGCCGACATTTTAAGCCCCGATCTCTATTCGCAGCTCTCGGCGCAAACAAAACCCATACAAATAAAGCTCGGAATGCAATCTTTCAACGAACTGCACGGCAGGCTCACGAAAGCCGACGTCATCGACGACGAAAAGAGCCGGAACGCCATTCTGACCTCGATAGTCATGTATCTTCTCGGCGTTTACGTGGAAAACACTTCCGAGAAATTCGTTCCGAAAGATATTCTGACGTTTATGCAGAAGTTGCAGGATCCGAACGTTTTTTCGATGCGCGTGAACGATATAATCGGTTTAAGCTCCTATTCGCACTCGCATTTTATCAAGCTTTTCAAAAAGCACGTCGGCAAGACCATAATCGAATACGTTTCCGATTTAAGGCTTTCTTACGCCGCGAAACTACTCGAAAACACCGATTTGTCGGTTATCACCATTTCTTCGAACGTTGGTTACGACAACTCGTCGTTTTTTGCTCAGAAGTTCAAGAACAAATTCAAAATGTCGCCCGCGGAATACCGTTCTTCCGTCCGCAAAAGCGGCTGACGGTTACAGGCAAATTCCGCCTGCCCGCCTTTCAGCCGTTTGTCGGCAAAAGCTCGTAAGTCGTTTTGTTTCCGTTTTTAACAAAAGATACCGTTTTATATCCGTCGGTTTCGACTTTGTACTCAACGTTTTCGTCCGCCGTGACTTCCAGGGTTACGGCGGTTTTTTTATTTACCCACGAAACGTGAATCCTGCCGTTTTTAACTTTCGTTCCGCCTTTCGCAAACGCGATTTTGTCGGTGAAAGACGGTTTTATCGTCACGATTTCGCTGTTTAAGGAAAGTTTTATGCCGAGAACGTAAGAATACAGCCACTCGACGCACGAACCTAAGCTATAATGATTGAAAGAGTTCATTTCGGGATCTTCGAAGCCGTTTTCTTTGGTGTAACCGTTCCAGCGTTCCCAGATCGTCGTCGCGCCGTTTTCGAGCATATATCCCCAGGACGGGTATTCCGTTCTCGAAATAAGCTCATACGCAAGATCGGTTTCGCCTATTTCGCAAAGCGCGGGCAAAATAAATCTTATCCCGATAAATCCCGTAGTGAGATATCCCGTTCTGCGAACGACCTCGGGCAGGCGTTTTTTCGTTTCGGCGGCGGTTATGAACCCCGCGAAGTATGCGAGCGCGTAAACGGTCTCGGCGTCGCTTTTTATTATCCCGCCCTTAAAATACTCTTTTTGGAACGCTTTTTTTGCGTTTTCGTAAACTTCTTTATATTTTTCGGCAAACTTTTCGTCTCCCGCGATAAGATACATTTTCGAAAGGAGCAAGGACGAATAGCCGAAAAAGCATTGATTTATAACGTCTTTATCGGCTCGGTTATCCACGGAAAGCCAATCTCCGAACTCGTTTCGTATTCTCACGATATAGTTTTCGCTGTTTTCAAGATAATAATCGACCCAACCCTTGGCAATTTTGAGATTTTCGGTTATTATGCTCTTATCCCTGTAATGCAGATAATGAAAATAAGGAATAACCGTCACGCAATCCGCCCAGCCGGGAACGCCCGCGGTCGTGGGAGACACGGGGGTGTGGAACGGCGCGAAAGACGGAATTTTTCCGTCGGGCAGAACGTCCGTTCTCACGAGTTTCATATAATTTTTGAAAAACTTCTCGCAATCGGCGTTATACATCGCGGAATTGCAGAACACCTCCGCGTCGCCCGTCCAGCCCACTCTTTCGTCTCTTTGCGGGCAGTCGGTGGGAATGCTCACGAAATTGCTTTTCTGTCCGTTTTTCGCCATTTCGTAAACGCCGTTAATGATTTTATCCGAACATTCGAAGCTTCCGTAGTACTCTATATCCTGCGTTATGAGAAGTCCTTTAAGGTCGCCGATTTCAACGCCCTCGTCCTTTTTTATTTCGGCAAATCTGAACCCGTGATAGGTAAATTTCGGGTCGAAAAGATCGCCGCCGATATCGCCCGACAAAGTAAGTTCGTCGGTACATTTCGCCCGCCTTAAATTGGCGGTGTATAAACTCCCGTCGGCGTTTAAAACTTCGGCATATTTAACCGTGACTTTGTCGCCCTCTTTGCCGTAAGCCGTAAAGCGCACGTTCCCCGCGAAATTCTTTCCGAAATCGTAGCGAAGCGTCGTTTCGTCTTCGTAAATCGCCATGGGGATAATTTCTTCCTTAACCCTTACGCTTTCATACGAATATTTATCCAATTGAGCCGAAAAATCGGCGTTAATCGCCTTATAGAGGGGTTTTTGCTTAAACTTGCCGCGGCGGAAGTCTATAACTTCGCCGTCGAAAAAGTCGGCTTTTACGACGTTCGAAAGGGCGACCAACCAACTTTCGTCGGTTTCGACAATCTCTTCTTCGCCGTCCTTATACAGAAGTTTCAAACGGGCGAAAAGCCTTAATTCGGAGCCGTAAACGTCGGTTTTCGTGCAGCAGCCGAGTTTTCCCCTGTACCAACCGTTCGCGACGGTCGCTTCGATAACGTTTTCGCTCTTTAAATAATCGGAAACGTCGTAAACGCAAAGATTTATGTATTTATTGTAATCCGTCCAACCGGGCATAAACAGATCGGGGATCTCCTTTTCGTTGATTTTAACCGAAAAAATGCCCGTAGCCGTTATTTCGAGTTCCGCTCTTCCGAGTTCCTTTTTCAGTCCGAAATGTTTCACGAAAGACGGCAACCCGCCGTTTTCAGCTTCTTTGCTCAATTTAATCCACATAATTACCTGCTGTTTTTTTGTTATAAATTTACCGCGCTTCTCCCTCGCGGACAGTATTCATCTGAAAAATTATACAACGTCAAACATTCGATTTAAAGCATTTTTTTATCTTTTTAGGCTATTTATTGCTTATGCCGGGCAAGAATAGCACAAACCTCGGTCTGACCGGCAAACGAAATGCAAACCTTATCCGACGACAAACGAAATGCAAACCGCGGTCTGACGGCATATAAAAAAACGCGCCCGCCGAAAAGCGAACGCGCTCGATATATAAACTCGATATTTAAAAATGTGTAAACCCGATATATAAAAATGTATAAAGTTGTAAGGTTTGTCGTCTAATTATCTTCTTATTTTTTCTTACCGAGATCGGTAACGACGACGTTTGAAACGTCTATTTTTTCCGCGGACGAAATCGTTATGGTTTTCTCCTCGCCCGCTTCCACGTCGAAATAGTTATCCGAGTAATCGCGTTTGTAATTATCGGGCATATTCACGAAAACCGACTTGGCGAACTTATTCGCCTTGATCGTTACCGCTATTTCGTGTTCGGAAAGCTGTTCTTTTTCAACTTCGTAATCGCTTTCGAAATTCGCGCCCGACCAGAAGTTCGGAGAATAAAGCGTAGTCGTTTTTTTATCGTCATAAACGTAAGCGACGTACAAATATGCGTCGTTATCCCCGATTTCGCCGTCGACTTCGGATAAATAAGCTCCGCTGACCGACAAAACCGTTTCGCCGCTTCTTTTCCACATAATTTTGCCGTCCGAAATACGTTTAAGCCCGTATTCGAACGAAACTTTTTTGTCTTTTAAGGTATCGTTCACGCCGAACAAAACGGTTTTTCCGTCCTTCCGATAGAAAAACGACATTAAAACGGGTGCGTAAGAGCGTTTCATCTGATAATAAACGGCTTTCGGTTCGGTGTAATAATCCACGACCGACCAGGTTCCCGACGGCCACACCTCGGAGTACATCCAATTCAGAAAGCCCGCCGTCACGCCTTTTCCCGCCCTTTGATACTCGCATTCGCATTGAAGAACCTGAGCGTGCATAAGCATCCCTTTGGCGATGAAATCGTCAAGATTTTCGGGCGTTTTATATAACTCCGAAGCGAATTTGAATTCGAGATCGGCAAACGAAAGGCGGATCGCGGCGTAAGGGTTTTCCATAAGCCTGTCTCTCCACAAATCGTTTATCGGCCAGAGTTTGTCCTTCGGAAAAATCTTTTCGAAAGTCTGTCTGCTGTGCGGACCCATAAGCGCGGATTCGGAGATGAGCGGAACAATGTTTTGCGCCACGTTTTCTCTGTATTTCCCGAAGCCGTCCTTTATCGTAAGTTCGAAGGAATTTTTATGGCTGTCGCCGGACGGAAGGTCGTTTGCGACGTCCGTGAGCGAACAAGGGCTTTGTCTCGCGTAAGGACGAGTGCCGTCGAGATTTCCGACGATACCGCGCATAATAACGTTCACGAACCAATCCCCGCGCGCGTTTTTCACGCCCGGGCAACCGGGTTTTTCGTTTCCGCCGCACCAATAGACAACCGACGGGTGGTTGCGCAGGCGTTTTACCTGATATTCTATCTCCTCGCTCGTGTTCTTAACCCATTTTTCGTTGTCGTCGGGGATATCGGCGCACGCGAACATAAAATCCTGCCAGACCATTATTCCGTTCTCGTCGCAAAGATCGTAAAACACGTCTTTTTCGTAAATTCCGCCGCCCCACACGCGAAGAGTGTTTATATTCGCTTTTATCGCCTGCGAGATAAGCTTTTTATACTTTTCGTCCTTAATGCACCCCGTAAAACAATCGACAGGCACCCAATTGGAGCCTTTCATATATACGGTTTCGCCGTTTATTTTAAGCCGATAGCTTAAAATTTCGTCGGCTACGGGGCGCTGCTCCAAAGCAATTTCGCGATAAGCCATTCTTCCCGATTTTTCGGAAATAACCCGCCCGTCGCGGACGAGTTCGACCTTGTATCCGTAAAGCGGATGCTCGCCGTAACCTGTCGGCCACCAGAGTTTTGCGTCGTTTCTGAAAAAACTTACAAAGCCTATGCTTCCGCTCACGGGAATTTGCTTCACCTCGGCGTTTTCGAAGTCGTTATCGGGGTTTCGGGTCAGGAAAACGCGGATATAATCGTCGTGTTCCTTTTTTATCTCTATGAAATTTCCGTCGTTGTCGTAATAAGAGCGGACGGAATAATTTATCTCGACGAAAAACGTTGCTTCGCCCTTAGCGTTCGCCGTGTAATTAACGTCGGTTATTCTGCATTTGTTTTCGGTGTAAACGCGGACGTTTTGCCAGATCCCGTAACCGGGGATATTCGGCGACCAATCCCAGCCGAAACAGCACTGTTCTTTACGAATTAAAATTCTCGGAACGTTGAACGTGCCGAAATAGTCTTTCGTGTCCAGACTTTCCATATATTTCGTCGTAGAACGCATAAAAACCTCCACGACGTTTCTGCCTTCGCGAATTATTTTTCCGATATCGTACACGTATTTTTTGAACATATTCTCGGTTTTCCCGAGAAGAACTCCGTTAAGGTATACGTCCGCGAAAAGATCTATTCCTTCAAAGGCTATGAAGACGTCTTCGTCGCCATGCGGTTTTTCCGCCGAAAATTCGGCCTCATAAACATAATCTTTGTCGAGCCGTTCTTTCAGCGAAAGGTGATTGAACCCGAAAAACGGGTCGGCGATAACGCCCGCTTTATAAAGATCGTTCGTTATGTCTCCCGGCACGGTTACGGGTACGGACAAAGTTCCGCCCGCTTCTTTTAACGTCCATTGTGAAAGTAAAATATCCATTTATCGTTTCCTGTGATTATCCGAGCGGGCGAAAATCGCTTTAATCCCGATTTTCGCCCGCAAAAAGGTGAGTTTTTACTTCTGAGTAAATCTTATATTATCGTGACCCGAGCCGTTAATATACATATCGAAAGTATATTTGCCCGTCGTTTCGTCGAAATTATAAGTTCCCTCGAAATGCTTGAATCCGCAGTACGCCTTTTCGATATCGAAAGTTATCGTACCCGATTTTTTGTCGCCTTTAAGGCTGTAAGTTCCGACCGTCGAGATTTCGCTGTAATACCACACGTCGAAATACATCGTTCCGTCCGTTCCGAAATAAAGCGTACACCATGCCGCGCTTTCCTTGTCCGCGGAAGTTCCGAGCGAGGAATATCCGCCGCCGAACGCAGCCATAATCTCGTCGTCTTGCAAACCTTCGCCGTTCTGCGTGAAATAATAGCTCTTTCCGTTCACTTTTATGCCGAAAGAATACTTCTGCCCGTCGGTCGAGTATTTGCCCTCGAACGAGGTCGCGCCCATAATCGCGTTTTTAAACGACATTGTGATCGTTCCGCCGCTAAGCCCCGAAGGCGTGAGAACGTAAGTTCCCGTCTGATTGAGTCCGACCTTGTTTCCTACGTCGAATTCGCAGGTTTTATCGGTGCCGAGCTTAATGTTCACAAGCCAGCCGTTGCAGGAATACGTATCCGCAAGCTTTTTATACGGACCTTCCGCAAGCGAATAAGCGTCGTTATACTTGCCGTTAAAGCTAAGCGACAATCTCATCGGCTCGCGGTTCATATAAACGCCGTAAATCGTCTTTTCGCCGTTAAACGAAGAATTGAGGCTAAGCTCTATTCTTCCGCTGTTTTTGCTGTCGTCGTTCACCCCGAAGGTGCCGTTTGCGATAAGACTTCCCGTTCCCGCGTTGTAAATCTCGACTTTCTGTTCGTCGTTTTCGCTCGTTAAAACGTATCTGTAATTATTGTCCGCGGAAATATATTCGCCGACGAGGAATTTGTACTTATCGTATTCGTTTACGTTGACTTTTACTATATACGAATACTTTTCGCACTGAATTTCCCAAAGTCTGTCGCCGATTATGCCTCCCGCGATGAACGAGGACATATCCGCGGAGTTGTTTTTGACGGGGATTTTAACGCCGTACGCGCCCGTTACGTCGGTTATCCCGATTACGGAAAGCCCCGCGAGCTGTTCTCTCGTCAAATCCGCGAAAACCTTGCTTAAATCGATCGCAAGCAAGCCTTCGTCGATATAAACCTTTCCGATGTTTATCGAAGAAGATTTATCCTCGGTGTAAAGATCCACTTCGACTTCGACGGCGGAAGTCACGGTGTTGCCCGTTACTTTGGATTTATAAACTATTTCGAGTTCGGTTTTGCCTTTCGAAAGCCCCGTTACCGTAAGCGTGTCTTTATCGAAGCTTATTATCTTATCGTCGTAATCGACGCCGTAAACCTCGAATTCGTTATCCGAAAGCGCCTTGCCGTTTTCAATCAAACGCGGAGCAAGTTCCGCCGTTTTCGCGCCCGCTCTCGAATCGTTGTAAATTTTTATATACGAACCGTTTTCGTAGTCCGCGATAATGTTATACACAACGCCGAGATCGATAACGTCCACGGCTTTTATGCCGTTCCATTCCGCCTCTAAAACAATCTGCGTGGTTCCTGCTTTTTTGCCTGTAATTTTTCCGTTTGCTATCGAAGCGATTTCACCCGCCAAAACGGTCGCGGAAATCTTTGCGTCGACGGTTTTGTTGTTGTATTTCGCGGCGTAAGTCAGATCGAACGTGTCGCCGACGAGAATGTTGAGTTTTTCGTTTCCGACGTTGGTTACGATATTTAAAACCAGACCGTTGTCGGTTACTTTTATCTGACATCTTGCGGTTTTATCCTTGACTTTCGCCGTAACCACCGCGCTGCCCTCTTTCAAAGCCGTGACTTTGCCTTTTTCGATTTTCGCTACGGTATCGTCGGTGATCGCCCACGCGACCTCGTCCGTCGTTCCGCTCACGGAAACTCCGAAGACGTAAGACTCGTTCTTTTCGAGCGCGACTACCTTTTTATCGAGCGTTATCGAGACGTCCGGGCTTTGCGCCGCCAGGGTGAAAATCCCTATCCCCGTGAAGCAAAGCAAAATCGCGGAAAGCAAAACAAGCAGTGAAAGTTTCCCCTTTTTAATCGTAAGATTTTTCATATTCGTTTCTCCCGTTATAAAGAGTTGATAAGGTCGCTCATCGAGCCGCCCTCGCGGGGAGTGTTGATATTATTCATATAAACGGCTTCGATAAAGTTCGCTTTTATTGCGTCTTTGCGGCTGCCGAGTTCGGAAGAATAAAGCATTAAATACAAATATTCTATCGAAGCTCTTTCGCAGACGATATGCTTATAAAGCGTATTGTACTTGTCGAGATCGGCGGTTTTATACACTTCGATTTTCCCGAGCGCTTCGTTAGCGGATTTGTACCAACCGTCAAGCACGCTCTTCGGCCAATACTTTTTGTTAAGAGCTTCGAAGTAAATCGAACTCGAAGTGGTGTACGCGCCGAGAACGTTCTGCTGATAAAGCGAAAATCTTCTCCAACTGTAATAGAACTCCTTCATGTCGTCCGCCGCCACGTCGAAGTATGCGTCGAAGAAATTGTCGGTAAGCTCGTTCATATCGAGACTTGTGTCATAGGACAGTTTTGAAGAAAGGTACGCTTTTAAAATATGCCAGCCGGACATACCGCCGTAGTTTCCGTTCTGAGTCTGATCGTTAAAAGAAAGCGCGCCCGCGTCCTTTAAAACGTTTCTGTATTCGATCATATTGTTGAACGAATCGTAAGGAAGCATATAGTATTTGAAGTTCGTGCAGTAAAGCCAGAAGTCCATATTGCCCGACGAAACGGCTTTCCATCCCTCGATAACCCTGTAATAAGAAATGTTATTCTCGGTGTAAATCGACTGAACGAAGTTCGTGTAAATGGGCGCGACCATTACAGTCACGTGGTCGCCTAAAACGACTTCTTTGCTTACCGGCTTATAAGTTTTCGTCGCGTCGTCGTAAACGGCGGGAGCGGCTTCGAACTTGTGATAAGCCATTATTTTGATTTTGAAATCTTCGTCGTAATACTGCTGACCTTCGGGATCGTTTTTCATCCAATCGAAAATCATTTCGCTCGCTTTGTTCGCAAAGACAATGTAAGCTCCCGCGTTGGATTTATATTTGTCGAGCGCGGCGAGACAGTTTTTGCACGAGCAGCTTGTGGGAGTGTCCATATTCGACAAATCATATTCGTGAATATCTCTGCCGTGAACGTGTTTTATAAGCTGTTTAAGCCTCTTGGTGAAAGCCGTAAGCATGGCTTCCATTTCCGTTTTGCTTCCGTGAGCCGTGTAGCAAAGCTGAGTTTTGTCGTCGCTGAACCAGGACGGATGCTCGTCGTAATACTTATCGAGAGGAAGATACATAAGCGAAGAGTGCGCGAACGGGATCTCGTTGTCGGTCGCGTAAACGTCCGTGTAATTATAAGGCGAACGCATTCTCGTAGCGATCGTCTTATTAGCCGCCATAAATCCCGCGGTACCCATAGTGCGAAGAATGTCGGGCTTGCAAACGAGCTTGTAATCTTTAAGTTCGATGTCGATAACCGAAGTTTCGAGCGTGTAACAATCGGTGTAATACTGCTCGAAATTAACGACGTCGTTCAAAAATTCGTAAACCGAATAAACCACGCCGTATTCTTTTCCGCCGATAAGGAAAAGGGATTTCCCCGCTCTTGAAATCTGGAAAGCGTTGATGCCTTTGGCGTCGTCGCTTATTTCTATTCCCGATTCGCTTAAAAGCGAGGTGTTGCCGATCGAAATATACTCGGACTCTTTCGTGAAAGATCTGCCCTCGTCAGTGACCGTTTCCATTTTAATACCCGTGGCTTCGGCAAGAATTCCCGAAAGCTCGGTGGAAGCGAGTCTTTCCTTTTCGGTGCTGTTTTTGGGGATGACGATTTTATAATTCGTCTTTCCGTCTCTGAAAATATAGTTGCCCGTACCCGCGAAATCGGGTTTTACCGAAGTGCTTTCGGACGGTTTGTCGCTGCCCGTACTGTCTTTACCGCCGCCTTTGCCGCAGGCTGCGAGCGCGGCAAATATCATAACGGCGCATATAATCAACGATAATATCTTTTTCATATTGTCTCCTTTACGACACCGTTACGGTGTAAGATTCCTCGGCGAGGTTGCCGTTTTTGTCGACGACCGAGACCGTTACGGTGTGTACGCCTTTCTTCGTCGGCGTAAAGCCCGACTGCTCGCCGTAATAGGTAATCGTACCCGTCGGGTCTAAAACCGTTATAAACGTCGTGTGAGAGCCTTTGTCGTTTTCCACGGCGTATTTGGCGAATTTTATCGCGGAGTTTACTCTGCCCGTCGTAACCTTATCGGTAAGTCTTATAACCGGCGGGGTGTAATCGGTAACGATTATTCTGTACGAAATGGTCAGGTCGTTGTTGTTCTGATCTTTCGCCGTTATCGTAACGAAATAGTTTCCGTAGCTTCTTAAAACGAAGGTGTTCACCTTATCCCCCGCGACATCGCTGAGTTCCGCGCCCTCGTTCGAGGTTACGACTCTGCCGTCCGGACCTTTAACCGAATACACTACGCGCGTGTAGGGAGAAACGACATCGCTCGCGAAGAAATCGCCCACGGAAACGACGGTGTTTATATCTTTTTCGCCGAAGCAGTCGGCTCTCGTCGTGTCTATCTGCGGCGGGATATAATCGTACTTGTTGTCTGTCAGATTCTGACCGTTGAGTTCGTAGAAAGAAATGCCTTTGCAATTTCCGATACCTTTTATCTCGCCGACAAGCGTCAATCCCTTATCGAACGAAACCTTTTCCGAGCTGCCGAAACAGGAGTCCACGGTTACGGAATTGCCCGCCGCGGCAAGTTTGCCGCCCGATATATCGTAATCTATCGTGACGAGATCGGAATCCGAACCCCAGCTTCCCGCCACTTTAAGAGTTTTTTCGTCGTTTACGCTCAGATACATTCCGTCGTCCTTTTTGAAGAAAGAAATTTTAACTTTCTTGTCGACGTTCGTATAATCGCAAAGATAAAGATCGAACGATTCGAACAAACTGTACGCCCCGCCGCTTACGTAAGGCGCGAACGAGAATTTGAACGTGTGTCTCGCGAGAGTGTTCGCGAAAACGAAACCCGCGTTCTGTCCGGTTCCGTCAAAGAGACAGTCTATCGTTCTGCTCGTCGCGTTAAACGAAATTCCGTCGGTCGAGGGGATGAACAGAAGCGATTTGTCGAGTTTGCCGCCGAGACCGATATCTTTAACGGGTCTTTCGATCGTTAATGCTTCTGCGGCGAAATTGACGTCCGCCCTGAATATAAGCTCTACTTTCGAGCTTGCCGAAACGGTATAATTTCCGCTTACCGCCGTTTCCGAAGCCGCTCCGTCGTTTTTTACGAAAACTTTTACGGGAACTTCGACGGGTTTTCCGCCTGCCGCCGAATAAGCTTTGACGAAATCGAGTTCGTATCTGCCGTTTTTGATGAGATACTGCGGCAATTCAGCCGTGGTTTCATAGTAAACGACGTCCGCCTTGTTTACGGTAAGTTTTTTCTCGATATAATCGCTCGTCGCGAAATCGGAGAAAGTATATCTTATCGTATACACGCCCGCGTAATAGGGAACGAAAGAATTGTTTTCGTCGAGGGTGTAAACGACTTCCCCGCCGTCGAGTCTGCATTCTACGTTAAGTTCGGGATTTCCGAGATAATTTTCAATCTCGTAACTGTCGAAAAGCTTGACGGTATCGCCCGCGTTCACCGTGCCGTAACTGTGTTCGCCCGTAAGCGAAAGGCTGATTTTATCTTTTAAATCGACGCAGTTTACCCTGACCGCCACGACGGACTTATTGCCCATCGAGTTGACGGCGGAATATTCTATCGTATATTCGCCCGTATAATCGGTTTTAAACGTTCCGTTCGTCACGTTTATACGGATTTTATCGCGGTTGGAATAACCGTAATAAACCTTTACTTCGTAATCTGTCTTCCCGTCGAGAAGATCGTAAGCCGCGGCGTCGAAAATTCTGTAAGAAGTTCCCTTTCTCGAAGCGGGAACGTTATCGACGGAATAATCGCCCGTATCGACGCTTATCAAAGGAGCGTTTTCGGTTTCGAGTTTGTTCCAATTATCCGCGCCTATGCCGTATCCGCCGATTTCCGCAAAGAAGAACATACAGTCGTTTTTAAGGAATTTCGTAGGCGTTACGGTAAGTTTAACCTTGCCGTCGGTGAAGCCTTTAAATCTTTCGCCGTAAATATTTTCGTTGTGAAGATCGGAAACGAGAACGGGATAATAAGGCGTTCCGCCGTAATCGCAAAGTTTGACGTAAGTTAAGCCCGTCAGCATATCGTAAGTCACGCCGAACATTTTATCGCCGTTGAACGGATTTTCCGCCGTGCCGCCCGTCATGCTTATCGAGCTGTGCGCGCCGTACTTTTCGCTGTTGATATGAGCTTTGAAGCGTTTGACTTGTCCGTCGACGTCGGTATAGGTAAACTGACCGACATCCGATTGTTCGAGACCCGCGAACACCGTGCCGAAACCCACGTCGTAATAAGAAACTACCGTTTCATACTCTCCGCCGTCCTTGAATTTTTTAAATCTGTAAGTTATATATCTCGATTCGTCGTAAATATCGGTGAGCGTAACCTCGAAGCCCTCGATGTCGGCTTCGCCGGGCGCGGAAGCGGGTATGCCCATTTTGAAAAGCATTTGTCCGTCCTGATATTTGTTGAGATCGATTATGTCGTTAAAAACAAGCGAGTCGCCTTTTTCGAGGTGGGCGTAAAGTCCGCCGACCCTGTCCGAAATCGTTTTATACTCGGTGTAACCGTTCCCTTTAACGGAAAACATCTGACTGTAAACCGAAAACGAAAGGGTTTTCTTTATATACTCGTTCGAGCCGGCTTTTTTCGCGATGTAATCGACGGTGTAAACGCCCGTTTTGCTAAGTTTTACCGACGAACGGTTCGTCGAAGTTCCGTCCGGCAGATTCACTACGAAATCCACCGTTTTGCCGTTATAAGTCGCCGTCGGAATTTCCACCGTTTCGCCGTACTTATATTTCGGCTCCAACGTCCCCGAAAAGACGAATTCGGCGTTTGCGGCGGCGTAAGTGTTGATCGCGAGCGCGGTTACGAGGCTTAAAAGCATACATACAGCCGCGATTATGATAAGCGATCTTTTTCTGACACTTGTCATTCTTTAACTCCTCCCATAGAAAGATTTTGCATAAGTCTGTCCTTGAAAATAAGGAACACTATAAGTATCGGCGTGAACAGAATAAAGCTTCCCGCCATTCTCATAGGCGTCGTTCTTATTCTGTTTTCTCCGTTCTGGAACACGAGGTAGAATATACCGTAAGCAAGCGTCGGATAAGACGTTAAGTATATTAAGGGATAAGTGTAATCGTTCCAGAGGTTAATGAACTCTATAAGACATAAAGTCGTGAATATTTTCGATACCATCGGGAAAATTATACGGAACATTATCGTGTAATTCCCCGCGCCCTCTATCTGCGCCGCCTCCGAAAAGGCTTTCGAAACCGATCCGAACGCCGCTTTCATAATAAGATAGTACGTCGTTAAAAAGTGGGCTTTCTGTATATAAAACCCTATCATCGAATCGTACAGATTAAGCGTTTTAAGTACCTGAATGTTCGAAGGCTGGTTTCCGACGATCGGGATCGCCATACAAGCTAAACACACCGCGTCTAAAACGACGTTGAACTTATAGCTCGTTTTGCTCGAAGCGTAAGCGACTATCATCGGAACGAAAACGGCTACGAGTGCGCCGCCGACCGCGTAAAAAACGGAATTTATCGACATTGCAAGCATTCCTATACGATAAGGTATGCCGTTTTTGGTTATGTCGACGTAAATATAATCCTTAATGACTGAATAGTTTTTCCATTCCCATTGCCACGGCCAACCCTCGGGAAGCCACACGACGTTGTTTCTGAACAGGTTCGTCGAGCCGAGGTCGGCTTTGACGGACGTAAAGAAACCCCATATGATGAGTATCAGCAAAAATATCGAATACGCCGCCAGGCAAATTCCCGTGACGAGGAAGAATATATCGAATTTTCGTTTTTTTCTTTTCATTTCCATATTCTATATTCCTCCTTCGCTCAGATTTCCTTAGGTCCGTATTTTTCAAGCAGATGTCTCGATACGAAAATTACGGGGATCGCGACCGCGGTTATAATAAGCCCGAACGCCGAAAGATAGGAATATTTCGCGTAATCGTTCAAATTTTTGGCTATTTCCACGTACATATAGTACCCGAAAGTGTAAAATTCGGGTCCGTCCGGTTTTAAACCGAAGAAGTTGAACATATTCGCCTGCCCCGAGAACAGAACGAGAAGCCCCGTTACGACGAACAGCGAAAAAGTCTGATATATCTGAGGAAGCACGATATACCGGAATTGCTGAATCGAATTAACTCCGTCCACTTCGGAAGCTTCGATGACGGAGTCCGAAATGCCCGCCATGGTACCCGTGTAAACGAGCATATTTCCGCCGCACGAAATAAAAAAGTTGAAAAAGACGATGAGCGCGTATTTCGCGCCCGAAAAACCCTGAACGGTTTTATGCGTGAGCTTTTCTATAAGCGCGGGATAACAATCCTCGCAGAAATATCTGTAAAGGACGGAAATTACCATTACCGACACTATGGACGGCATATAAAGGAGCGTTTTGAACGTTCCCGAAAGCAGTCTTTTTTTGAAAATATAATAAGAGAATATGAGCGAAACGACCGTTCCCGACGCAAACGTCACGAGATAAAACACGACGGAATTTCTCAGGCAGTATTTAAGCTCTTCTTTCGTGAACAAGTCTTTTAAAACCTGCGCGAAATTTTCGAAATATGCGTTGGAAACAACATATTGCCCTGTTTTATCGAATTCGTAATGCTTGAAAGCGAGCGCGATCGAGTTCGCGTTTACGACTACGTAAAATATGACGAATTGAATTAACGGAAGCACGATAAGCGACAGATAAAACAATAAGTCCGTTATCTCTTTTTTCTTCTTCTCCGATGTCATTTTTTTCTCCGAATTTCAGTCGCGGGAAATTGCGCCAAAATGCAATCTCCCGCGATGTCCGGGCGACGTTTTAACGCCGCCCGACTATGAGTTTAACTTTTTATTATTTTCTGTTCATGTATTCCGCAAAATAAGCTTCCGCGGTTCCCGAGCC
Organism: uncultured Clostridia bacterium; assembly: GCA_934247225.1. Taxonomy (GTDB): domain Bacteria; phylum Bacillota; class Clostridia; order Christensenellales; family Borkfalkiaceae; genus UBA10281. Next base: position 100,010 of record CAKQJE010000003.1, on the reverse strand, counting down.
TTTGCAGAAAGAATAAACGTTCTTGCCGTTTACCGTCCAGAAGTCGTTTGCGATATGCATGGACTGCTGAGTTCTGTTGTTAAGATACAAAGCATTGCTCGAATACGGCAACAAAATATCGGAAGCTTTGGTGTAGTTCCATACGGCTTTGCCCCAGCTGTCGAGCTTGCTCTCGTCGATATCGTACTTCAAGCTTCTCATAACGCGGGTGGTTTCGGTGAACTCTTTCAAAGATTCGTCGGTGTAGCAGTATGCAAGGAAAGTTTTTGCAAGATTAACGAGATCCGCGTCGTCCGCAATGTTCGCGTTGATGACCGCAACGCTGTCCGCCTGATCGGCATAAACCGCTTTTCCTACGTTTTTACCCGCAACGTCCGCATAAGTTCCTTCGTAAACTCTCGGAAGGGGAAGAATCTGATAATCGTTCTTCGCGTCGAAATCGGTGTAACGGTTTCTCGTGTCTTCGATATAATCGGCGTTGTCGGCTTCGTTATACCAATACGAACCCTCAACGATCATCGCGACGGGAGTTCCTCTGTTATAGCTTTCGACATATTTCTGCTGAACGGAAAGCATCGTGGAAGTGGACGAAGAACAATCCGAAGCCTGCCACAAAGCGTTATCGACGATTTTGTCGACGATTTTAATCGCCTGATATTTCGCAAGTTCGGCGTTAAGCGATTTGTAGTTTTCCGCGGTGATCTTCTCTTCTTTGGTTACGGCTTTGCCGCCCTCGAATTTTTCGACGATCGTAATCGTTTTGTCCTTGCTGTCGAACGTGTAATTAAGTCTTGCCTGATCTTTGCCAGCCAAGCTTAAATAAACGTCGTTCAAAAGGTAGTTGATATAACCGCCCGAAACGGTTTCGCCGCCCGCCCAGATTATCGGGGTCACGTTTTTGCTTCTCATCATCTCGAACAGTTCGAAAAGCTCGGTGTAAGTTGCGGGAAGTCCGTCGTCGGGCGTATTCGGCTGTCCGTCGGGTCCGACGGACTTATCTTCGCCCGCGCTGTGAATGAACTTATCGTCGAGTTCGGTAGCGTTGACGTCGTAGTCCTTCGCGAAATAAAGGTTCTTGTCGATCATAAGCTGTTTGTTGTAAGTTATCGTCGAGAAGAACGAATAATGCGGAAGCGCATAGTATTTACCTTTGCTGAACGTATAAAAATCTACGGTTTCGTCGTACATTTTGCTCTTTAACGTCTTCGTGTCCGAAGTTTTGGTTATTTCGTTTAAGGGCTTTTCCATAATGTCGGATATATCGAGAATGGATTTTTGAGTTACGAGCTGAGAATAGTTCGCGACTTCCGAGAAAATAACGTTATCGGTGCTTGCGCTTATCGTTCCGAAAGCGTCCGATTTGGTCGGGTTGGGGATTATCTGAACGCCCGTCTGACCGCCTCTGAACGAAACGTTTTTGTAATCTTCTTCGAATCTGTCGATCACTTTGTTGAGCCATTCCGAACCTACGCCGCCGTTATAGCTGAAAACTTTGAGCTGAGTTTTGGTTGCGTCCACGCTTTCGAGCTGGCTTCCGCCGATCGGAGTTCCGCCGCACGCGACCATGGAAACGGGCAACAATGCCGCTAAGGCGGCGCAAGCCAATTTTTTGAATTTGAATTTCATATAGTACCTCTTTTAAATTTTTTTCTTTTTGATTTCTTTACCGCCCTGCACGAAAATACAAGGCGGTAAAGATTTTTTCGTTTTATTTTATCGCAACGAAATCAAGACCGTTTTTAGTGTAAGTTATCTTGATTCTTCCGTTTTCGATAACGAAGTCTGCCGTTATTCCGTTTTCGGAAATCGTACCCGCGGTTATGGACGAGAAATTAACTTCCGCCGCGCTCGTGAATTCGATCGTCTCCGCGCCGAAATAAGTTCCTCTAACCTGATCGTAAACGCCGTTTAAGCTTCCGACGCTCATCATATAAGTTTTGGAAAGGGTCGCCGTGTTTATCGTGAACACGAGAACGTAATTTCCGCCGATAAGCTTATAATCGCCGATTATATATCTGCTCGCTTCGGGTTCGGTCGTGATATCCATAAACAACTTGCCCGCGCCGTGAGCCGTGGGAACAAGGTCGTAGTTGCCGCTTATCGTAACGTCGCCGTCGGTAAGGGTGAATTTCGCGCCTGTATAATCTTCTTTGCTTTCGTCCGGTTTAGCTCCTAATTTATTAAGCGTAAGCGTTGCGTTTCCGTCGGTGTAAGAAGTTCCTTCGCCGACAAGCTCGTCGAACACGCTCCAAGTCGTGAATGTGCAACCTGCGGGAGCGAAATCCCAGAACGCCCATTTAGCGCAGTTCATTGCGCAGTTGGTAAGACGTAAAACATACTGACCGTCTATAAGCGCGTAGTAACCGGTATGAACGACTCCGCCTCTCGCAACGATAGGATACGGGCAATCGATAATGATTTCGCCAAACGTATCGCTTATTTCTCTTATTTCGTAAGTGCCTGGCTTAGACGGCTCGTGAGTCATAACCATCGTACCGTCCGCGTTAAGCGTTAAGCCTATGCCCCACCACCAGTTATCGGTTTCGTTGTAGTAAGAACCCGTTTTGTAAGTTCCGGCGATTTTTTCGTAAATCGTTCTCGTGTCTACCGTAGTTTCGGTGGTCGAGCCTGCGTTTACGAAAGTTTTGTTCGCGGTAGATATCGCATATTCGATTGCGGCTATATCGCGAGCGGCGTTTTCCGAAACGGACACCTTAACGTTATCGAAAGCGTTGTAACCGGCAATAGAATTAACTCTCATATCGATAAACTTGTTTCCGTTCACGATACCTATCGTATATTGTTTTCTGGTACCGTTCGCCCATCCGATTGTAAGTTTGCCTACATTTTTCAAATAATCAAAATAATCTATTTTATAAGCAATCGTAGTTCTCTCGAATCCCGCCTGAATGTATGCACCTGCTGTTCCCCAGAACTCGCAAGTATACCACTCGTCTTTCAAGGACTCGATCTCAGTGTGGAAATTGTACAATCTTAAACTCCCCGCACTCGTAGTAGCACCTGCGACTCTGTAATCAGTGCGGAAATAATACGTTCCCTCTTCGCTTCCGAATATATTGTAAATATTCTTTGCAATGTCAAAGTTGCCATATGTGTTTCCGCTTATATCCGCAACAACTTTTTGGAACTGACCGCAATTGCCGAGTCCGTGCGGATCGTAATCGGTCATATCGATATGAAGCTGATACTGATCGTCGATTTCGTAGCCTACGTCTTTATTGGTTGAAAACAGGTTATCAGGGTTATACGAATATAAATTAAAATGGACGATACCTGTCGTAGGAGATAAAGGCTCTAAATAGTACGATAAATATCTTTGACTTAAATGCAGAACATTTCCCCAACCGGACAAACCGTAATTTGCATTTTTCCAAAGCGGCTGACCGTCGCAGGTTGCTGCCTCTTTTAAATCATCGACTTTGCTCGCTTCGTTCGTCAACCATAATCTCGGAACTCCGTCATTCGTTGTAGGTTTGCCTTTTGCGTCCGCTTCCGTTTCTTTTCCGTCAAATACCAACTGCTCATAGCCGAAAAGGTTATTGGCGTTTTTATAAAGCACGTCATAATCCTGAATGCTTTCGGTTCTCAGACTCATTGCAACGGAATTCGCCGAATCTTTTAAGGAAAGCTCTTTTATCGTAAGACCGAATTTGTAGTTCTTATTCGCTACCGTTGCCGAATAAACGTTTCCGCCGATATTCGCGCTTATCGTTCCGTTATCCAGAAGAACGAACGCTCCGACCTGCGCGCCGTTTTCTATTATGGTTCCGTCAACGTTCAGTCTGTAAATCTTATCGAGATTATCACCCTCGGTTGTGCAGCGGTAATAGTTTGCAATGTTGTTGTATTCTGCTTCGCTTCCGAGCTTAACAGCCGTGAAATCGGCTATTTCCGCCGTGCTTCCGAGCGTAAGCGTTTTAACGAGAGCGTTAGAGAAAGCCGCAACGTATCTGCCGCTTGTCTCGTCGTAAGTAAGCAAATATTTAATGTTTGCGCCGTCGCCGAGCAAATCGTAAACGCCCGTGCCGTCGGCGTTAAGCTTGACTATCTTGTTGCCTTCAAGGTAATATCCCGCAACCGAAGCATAAATTTCTTCGTCGAGTTCAACGGCCTGCGGTAAAGTCTTTTCGCCCATAACGAATTTCTTCGCGGCAAAATCCACTTTGCCTAAGACTTCCTTGCCGCTTTCGCCGTTTATAACGACGGTGCCGTCGCGGAAAAGGGAATAAGCTACGTTATCGTGACCTTTGCAGGTAAGCGTGCTTGCCTTGATTTCAACGCTGTCCTCGCCCGCAAGATACAAACCTATCGCCGCCGCCGTGGACTCGGCTTTCTTCGGGCTGAACGCGAACGATATCTTCTTATTTTCGCCCGCATAAATCTTCTGCGAAACGAAATCGGTTGTCATATCGTAAGCCGAAGGATCTACGCCGGTGAGTTTTTTGAGAACGTCGTCTTTCGTAACGGTCGAACCTACCGCGAAATCGTATTCGTTGCTTACCGTGGAAGGATCCGCGCCGTCGTAAGAAACGACGTATTCAACGGTTATTTTCTGATATCTGCCGCTGATATAAGCCGAAATAAGATCTTCGTCGTAATCGTCGACTTTGCCCGCTTCGATAGCTTTCTGAACGGCATAAACGGGGTTTATTTCCTTTTCGCCGTCCTTAAAAGCGTATTCGGCGGCGGAAATTATTCCGTAATCGCCGATAGTGTACTTAACGGTGTAAGCCTTGGCGGTGTAACTGCGCATAACGGCTTCTCCGCTTAAATCGGAAAGAACGCAGTACAGATAGTACCCGTCTTCGCCCGCCGTAAGCTCGGCTTCCTCGGCGCATTCTATTCTCTTCGTGGGTCTGTTGTTTTCCCTGTCTTCGGCTTCTTCCGCCGCGTTAGTCGCGTAAACTCTGTTTTCGCCGAAAACGTTTTCCGCCGTTAAGGCGTGTTCGGTTACATATTCCGTCGGAGCGACTAAAATTCCGTACTTTATAACGGTGGTTTCGTTTGCCTGCTTGTTAAGCTCCGCATAGTCTTCCGCGGAAATTTTCGCTTTGGCTCTCAGTCCGTTTTTCGCGGCGTTAAGCTGTCCTTCCCCGTTATAGGAAAGGCGCACGTCGAAAGCTTCCGACAACGCGTAATCGTTATCGCCGAGCGTAACCTCGTTCGAGGCGTTCGCGACTCCCACGCCGAGCGCTACGCTCAAAATCATAGCCGCCGACATAGCGGCAACTAAAATCTTCCTTTTTGACATATCAATTTGCCTCCTTATTTTTGTTTCCCCGCCGTTTCCGCCCGATTTTTCGGGGATGTTTTTTAACGGCGCGGATTATTTTTTCCCTGTTAAGAGTTTCTTTTTGCTTATGAAATAAGCAAAAAGAGGTACCTCTTCGATTTTTTTTACGATTATCTTATATCGTAAACCGTTTTAACTTTCAACCCTTCGGGCTTGCCCGAAAGAATTTTCACTTTCCGTTCGCCCCTGTCCATATCGAAATAATTATCCGATAAAACAAGGTCTTCGTTTTCATTGTAAATATAAACGTATTTCGCCATGCTTTCGGTCGTAACCGTTATTTCGTCGCCCTCGACTTTCAATTTCGGTTTCGGATCGGAAAAATCGAAATGCTTGGGTTTGGTGAAAAGCGTTATTCCGCCCGATATAACTTTTCCGTTTACTTCGAGCGAGAACGAGAAATAATTGTTCCTGACGTCCGTTTTATTAAAATCGAGTTCTTCCATAGCCAGAACGGACAGCGGTTCGACGGTTACCGATTGTTTTCCGCTTTCAAGAACCTCGCCGCCTTTTGTCATGAGCCGCCATTTTATTTCGCCCTCTACGCGTTCTAACGTGTCGTTTGTTATATAAAGCTTGGCTTTTGTCTCGTAACCGAAACAGCGTTCGTCCGAAATCTCCTTTCTCGTCGTGTATTCGCCCGTATCGAGACAGGATATATGCACGGGTTCGTAAAATCTTTTTGCTTCGTAATGCAGAGCTTTGAGCCTGCCGCTGCCGTCGATACTCGACCAGCTCGCAACCGGCCAGCAATCGTTAAGCTGCCAATACAAAGCGCCCATACACACCCCGCGGTTTCTTCGCATATGTTCCACGCCGTATTTGATAGCTTCGGCTTGAAGAAGCTGAGAAGCGTAAATCACATTTTCGAAATCGTACGGATAAAGGTACGTTTGCGAAAGATAGCTTAAAATCTTTCCGTTCGCAAACGGGCTTCTCTGATGAAGTTCCATTATGCGGCTGAAAGGATTTCTGTCCTCGGGAAGGGTGAATTCCTCTATCGTCTTGTTGCACGGGAAGGACTGAAAACCGAATTCGCTCAGAAATCTGAAATAATGATTTCTGTATTCGGTAAACGGCAGATTTCCGTGCCACACCGCCCAATAATGATTGTCTCCGCCTTTTTCGCTTTGCGGCTCTTTAAATCCGCCGTGAGTCGACGGCGAAGAAGTCACGAAAGATATATCCGGGCATTCTCTTTTGACGATTTTCGGGATAAAATCCTCGAAAAATTTGAGATAACCCTCTTTATCCTCGTCCGTCCACCAGGCGCATTCCTCTTCTATCTCGTTGTTTCCCGAGATAACGCCTATACATGCGTGGTGACGAATCCGCCTTAAATTATCCGTGATTTCGCGTTCCGTATTGTCGTAAAACTCCTTGTCGTAAGGATAGGACGCGCACGCGAACATTAAATCCATAAACACGATTATGCCCGCTTCGTCGCAAAGGTCGAAGAAATAATCGAACGGATAAAATCCGCCGCCCCACACTCTTATCGAATTGAAGTTCGCGAACTTGCATTTTTCGATGAGTTCTTTCGTCCTCTCTTTGTTAAGCCTTGAAAGAATGTTGTCCTCGGGGATATAATCGGCGCCCATAGCGAAGATCTTTATTCCGTTGACTTTATAGCAGAATTCTTCGCCGTGATCGTCCTTGTCTCTGCTTATAAAAAGCGTTCTGAGACCTATTTTCGCCGTCTTTTCGTCCGCTACCTTTCCGCCCGACAAAACCGAGATTTTAACGGTGTATAAATTCTGCTTTCCGTAACCTCTCGGCCACCAGAGTAGCGGATTTTTAACTTCCGTTTCCTTACCGCCTTGTATTGCGACGGTTTCTCCGTTCGGCGAGATAAGCTCGATTTTCGTATCGGTTTGAGCGTTCGTTTCGGCTTCGACGGTGATAAATACTTTTCCGTCCGTATGCCTTTGCGAGACCTTGAAATCGGTTAATCTCGGCGCGGCGTTATCTATAATATAGATATCCTTCCATATCCCCGCGTCGGGGAGCATCGGACCCCAATCCCAGCCGCTCATATAGCTTGCTTTTCTCACATACGAGAAGCCGAGCATCGTCGCGCCCGTGCCGACCGTTATCGGTTTTTCGGCGTGTTTTTGCTTTATGAATTTGTCGTAAGAGGGAAAAACGATCTTAATTTCGTTCTCCCCCGTTTTAAGAAAATCCTTAACGAAGAAGCGATAGGTTCTGTGCATATCGTTCGTTTTCGCGAGAAGTTTTCCGTTTATGAAAATCTCCGAAATCGTGTCTATGCCCTCGCACACAAGCTCGGGCAACGAAAAATCGCCGCCGTAATCGAATTTTCTTTCGAAAGCGAAATCCTCGTCGGTTATAGCGAGGGTTTTCGCTTCGTTATCCCGATAATAAGGATTTTCAATCAGGTTGCTGTTTAAAAGCGCGGAGTAAACCGACCCGGGAACGTCTCCCGTAACGTCGTACGTGTTACTTTTTATGCGCCATTTTCCGTTTAAATCGTACATTTATAATAATTTTATCGTTTATCGCCTGAAAATTTTCGCTTGAATTTTTTCGCTTAAACTTCGACGAAAAGCTCTTTTTCGGTGTATACGATTTTAACGGTTATGTTTTTGTCTATCGTATATTTTCCGGCGACGAGTGCTTCGTTTGTATCGGCGATTATAAAGGAAACGCCTTTAAGAATAATCGAAGTCGATTTATTTACGGGCATATTGAAATCCGCGTCGTAAGTTACCGTCATCGTCTGAGGTCCTTCGAAGCCCGAATCGCCGTAATCGAAAGTTATCGTGTAAGTGTTGGCTGTCGCAACGGCGTTCACGATCGTGTTTTCGCTTATAGCGGTAAAGCTTTCCTTATCCCATTTAACGGTGTAGCCTTTAACGGGAGCGGGAGTAGGAACGTCGGTAAGCGCGGTGCCTTTTTCCACCTTTTTCACGACGTCGCTCTGCCCTGCCTGTCTGAACGTTACCGTTACGTAAACCTTATCGTCGGGCGATTCCGTCGGGGTCTCCGAAGTCGAAGTCGGGGGAACGGACGTCGAATCTTTATCGCTCGATCCGCCGCCGCAGCCGACGATGAATGCCGCCGAGATGATTACGACGAGCAATGCAACCAATAGTTTTCTCATATTTACCTCCTGTACACTTTTTTAATCGTGTATTTTTATTTTTATCGCTTCAAAATCGGTGATTTTAACCGATATTCTGCCGTTTTTTGCCTTTATGACTCTGTTATCCGAAAGCTTTTTAACTCTTTTCCCGTCGGGTGCGGAAATTTCCGCCGTTCTTTCGATTTTTTCGAAAGTCGGGTCGAGGTTTACGAAATTTATATACGCATCGCCTTTGTCTTCGAAAATAACGCTTTCGATAAGCTTGCTCGCGGTTATTTCGTACTTCGGTTTAACGTTTTCGAGAACGATTTTTTTGAAAATCTCCTTGAAATTCGCCCTCTCGTCGTTTTCGATCGGAGCCGAAACCCAGATAACCTTGCCTTTCCCGTAATTCGCCTCGGCTACCGCGGGGATATCGGTTATTCTCGCGGGCGGATTGGAATGGATCGAAGCGAACTTCGTGTTGTCGTCCGGGTCGGTGTAAGGAAGAACGATTTTTGCTTTTACCCCGCCTATAAGTTCGTAAACGGGCAATTTGTAGGTTATCGGCAAGGGATATTTTTCGTTGAACTCGCCGAAAATTTCCTTATACTCTCCCTCGGGCGCGATATACGCCTGAACTTCGTTATAGCCTTTATAAATATGCGGGAATTTGCTGTTTCCGAAAGTGTAACCGAGAAATTTCGCCCCGAAAAACTCTTTCATAAGCCGAGAGTCGCTTCTTCCCGAAAGATAAAGCGTTCCGCCGCCTTTAACGTAATCGATAAGTTTAAGCGGTTCGGCGTTGTCGAAATCCTGCAAGCACGGCGCGATTATCATTTTGTACTTATCGAGATTTTTAAGGCTGCCGTTTGCGATAACCGCCGTCGCGATATGGTTTTCCACAAGCGTTTTGTGGGCGTTTATCGCGCAAAGCTTGTTATACGTTTTCGCCTGCGGCTCTTCGAACATCGTTTTGCTGTCGAAATACACCGCGACATCCGCGTAAAGCTCGCCTTTGTCCATATATTTCTCGAACGGTATCTGTTTTTCGAACGCTTTGCCGACTTTTTCGTACACCCTTTCGTCGAGCGTGCCGTCGGGATTTATCGCGTCGATATTAAGCGTTGCGCCGTGGTGAGCGCAGGTAAGCATTATTTCCGCGTTCAGCATTTCCTGCGGTTTGGTTATCGTATGTTCCCTTAAATTCCTGTTGCATCGGCACGTCATATATTCGAACGGTTGATTTTTCGTTATACCGTAGTAGTATTTCGCGGTAAACGAATGGCTGTAAAGGTCGCCGTACAAATCCCCGCCCGTAAACTCGCATTCGGCGTTTATGCCCTCCGTGGAGCCGCCGAGCCAATCGCAGCCGATAACCGCGGCGAAGTTGAATTCCGCCGTCGTTTCCGGCATAAGGCTTTTCGAAAGGTTTTTGACGTACTTTACGAAATCGACCATCCAATCCTGGCGTTTTTTAACGTATAAAAGCCAATTTTCGTCGTTAAAATCTTCCTTTTCGGGAAGATCTTCGCCCGTTTCTTTTTTGTATCTTTTCCTGCAAGCTTCGCATTTGCACGGAACTTCCCAATACGGCATATCGTAAAATATTCCGTCCAACCCCTCAAAATAATCGGCAAGTTCCTTAACGTTTTCCTTAACGAATTGTCTGTATTCCCCGTTGTTCGGGCAGCACAGCCCGTATCTCTGACCTTTATCCCGCCAGGTCGAGCCGTCGGCATATCTCATTTCCCATTCGGGGTGCATATCCGCCGCAACGTTGTTGAAAATAAGGCTGTAATATCCGACGACTTTAAGCCCGTCCTTTTTGCAGAGGTCGATAAGCTTTTTCACGCCGTTGTTTTCGCCCGTCATTTTCGCGTGCGTTTTTGCCGTCTTCGTCGGATAATTGCAAAGCCCCGTGTGCGATTGAAGATAAATCATCGGGCTTTGTATGTGCGCTTTTTTAAGACATTCAAAATATTTTTCCGCGTCGAACTTCGAAAGGTATTCGTTTTCGTCGTCCGCGATATGCATATCCGTAAGCTGTCTTCTGTAAATTCCTTTATACCACTTCATTTTTCTGTTTGTTTCGGTTTTCCGTCGCCGACGGATTTCGGCTTTTAAATGTCGCCGAATATGTATTTTATTTCGTATTTTTTCTCTTCCCCTGCGCCGAGCTTCTGCATTTTAAAATCGTCGAAACGGGTGAGCGACGGCTCGATCCCGAGCGCGTAATCGCCGCTTATCATGCTTTTCCACTGCAACAACACGGGGAAATCGTTTACGTCGTAAGTGACTTTTACGCGGGTTTTCGACTCGCTGTTCGTAAGCGTTACTTCGCCTTTTTCAAGCGTGTTATAGAAAACCTCTTCGTCTCCGCCGTCGACGGGCGCGGTTATTTCAAGCTGTTTGTCCGCTCTTTGTTTTGCGAAATCGGTAAGTCCTTCGCTTTTTGTAAACGGAATATCAAGCTTTAACTTTTCCGTTAAAAACGGATAGCCGAAATTGGTATGATACAATAAAACGTAATTCGCGTTGACGTAAGCGAGATTTTTAACGGTATCGGAAACGGTAATTCCGTTTTTTGTAACCGTAAAATGCCTTTCAAGCGCGAGGTTTTCCCCGAAAAGTCCCGTTTGTCTCACCGTTCCGAAAACCTCGACCGTGCCGTCGCGTACCGAAACCGAAACGTTCTCGGCGGGAAGATAATGCAAACTCCCGTGGACGGGTTTGTCTTTTACGCACGAGCTTACGTTATCCATACCGCAGGTATATAAAAACCCGCCCTCGAATTTGTTCGCAAAATCGCCGATATTCGAGTTTAACCCGTTTTTTGATAAAAACGAAATGTTTTCGCCTTTATATTTAACCCACGCGATATCGAGCGCGTTGGTTTTGTTGAAAAGGACTTCGAGCTTTCCCGCCGTTACGAGCAGCCCCTTTTTGCCCTTTTCCCTGCCGCTTTCGAAAACTATGTCGTAAGCGGAAACAACCTGTCTTCCCGTGTCTCTTTTATCCATTTTCAGAATTTAAGATCGGGATTTTCCGCAAAATGTTTGAGCATTACGATATTTTCGGTCTTACTCTCATTGGTTATCGTTATGCCCTTTTTCGCCGCTTTTTCGGTTACGAAAAATTCGTCGTTCGTAAGTTCTCCGTATCTTATCAGAGTGGGCGTTTCGATATCCCATTTTCCGAATTTGCCGTGACCTTCGATAAGGATAAATCCGTAAGCCGCGCCGTCTTTTACGGTGACCGTCTGACCGGGGTAAACGGTAAGTCTTTTCGCGCAGGCAAGCTTGGATTTATAGCAAATCCACTCTTCTTTATGCTTTTCGTCCTCTTTGTCGACGATCGGGCGCATGAAACGATGCTCTTTGAACTTCGGATCGACGTTGGCTTCCCAATCGATAACGTCCATAAGATAATCGAAATTGCCCTTTTCTTCGGGCGGGCAGTTCTTCCAGAGTAAATCCTCGGGAACGCAATGTCCGCCGAGAAGCACCGACTGATACATCGCGTAAACGTCCGAAGCGAACTGCGGTTCGTATGTACAAAGGCTTGCGGGCGCGTGCAGAACTCCCGGGGGTACGTCCCAACCCGTGTCAAGCTCTATGTTGTATGCCTGAGAATAATCGAGAAGGTGATTGTCGCCCTTCGTGAAATTCTCTAAGCACTTTTTTATGTCTTCTTTTTTGCAATCGGGGTTAAGTCCGAAAAACGTGTAAGGAAACTCCGCGCCGTAATTGTTCATTTGCGCGGGGAAGAAATACATTTCGGGTTTTCCGTCGCTCCCCACTCTTTTAGCATGTTCGTCTCTGTGGTGAATATGGTGCGGAAGCGGTCCCGCATTGTCGAAAAACTTCGAAAACATAGGCCATTTATGGTATTTGTTCCAAAGATTTTCGCCGATGATCTCGCCTTTAAGCTCATCCACCATATCGCGGAGCAGAACTTTTTCCTTTCCGTCCGCCGAAACGACGTAAGAAAGCCCTTCGTCTTCGGGCGTTCCCGGTCCGTTTTCCGCCCACGTCGTGGAAGCGAACCATCTTTCGTCTATTCCGCCCTTTTCGAGACCTAAAATGTAGTAATCGTCGGGGTGTAATTTAATTCTCTTGCCCGGGCGGCAGAAGCTTCTCGGAACCCAGGTGGGTTTCAGCCTTAAAACGCCCTCGCCCTCAATCAAAAAATCCTCTTTTTTCATATATTTACTCCGTGTCATTTATTAAAAACTATTTTTCCGACAACGGCTTTCGCCGCTTTAATTTCTTCGTCGGAACATTCGCAGTCGAAATAATCGAAATCGTTCGTTATTTCCTTTCCCGTAAGCGTAGAATACCACATACAGGATAACATATATCTTCCGACCCCGTAACTCGCATGGAACGTGTCTCTGTGAACCTTCGGAATTCTTCTGCTAAGCTCCAACATCGCTTCGCCGTCTCTTATAATCCCGTCGGCGTTTATTTCCTTTGCCATTCTGTCGTAATTCGCGAACACTTTTCCGCTCATATCTTCCATCGACGAGCAGCCCACGCTTTCCAGTAATCCCGAGCCGTTTTCATAACCCCAGGTCTGATGAACGTAAAGCTTCGCGGCCGGACACATTTTTCTTATGTACTCCGCAAGCGGTTTTACATACGGAGCGAAATTATTCCAGTCGCAAGTGGAAAGGCTGTTCTGCTGCAAAGTTATAACGTCCCAATTATCGGCAAGCAACGCTTCTTTCAACGAAACTTTAAAACTCGTATCGTTGCCGTTCGATTCCAAGCCGTACGCCTTTTCTTCGCTTAACATATTCCGATAATGCCTCCATAAGGGGCAACCGGGTATCATAAGATTTACAGTGATGAATTCCACTTCTTCTTTTTTCGAAATAAGATGCAGATAACGCTGCGCGTCCTGCGAAAAGCTGTTTCCGATCGATAAAACCTTCATTTCCCTGTTCCTTTTTGCGATGATTTTTCCGAAAATACCGCCTTGCTATTCAATTATACATTTTTTAAAACGCAATTCAACAACTTTTATGTTTAATTCTTGCCTTATTCTGCTACATTTTCGGTAAACTTTGCCGTTTCGGTTAAATTATTTTGCAAAAACTGCCGAAACAACGCTCTCCGAATTTGACAAAATCGATGTTCTCTGTTAAAATTTTTCTTATGAAACATCCGCAGACGATAAACACCAACTTTATAAAAAAGCCCGAGGGCAGATTGTGCAAATACGCTTCCTGCTCGCCCCACCCCGAAGAAGAGGTTTCGTTCAACTATCTGAACATTTCTTTCCCCTATCTTCATTCTCACGATTATTGGGAAATTCTCGTGGTTACGGACGGGTCGCTTATCCACACGATGAACGGCTTCACTTTTGCCATGAAAATGGGCGACGCCTGCTTTATTCGCCCGACGGACGAGCATTACTTCACTTTCGACAGCGCGAAGAAAATCAAAACGATAACTTTTCTGATGAAAAACGAGTATATGCGTAAAATCTGCGCCCTTTACGGCGAGAATTTGTACGACGAACTCTTATCTTCGCATAATCTGATCAAAGAAAGGCTGCCCGCGGAATTTATAACGAGCATAACGCCGACCATTCTTTCCATTCAGTCCAACTCGCTCGATTCTTCTTCCCGCCTGTTTCAGACGAAAATAATCCTCAATCGGATTATCGACAGATTTATTTTTTCGGCGTACAACTTAAAGGAGCAGAATCCGAATTGGCTTAACGATTTTCTGACGATGCTAAACACCCCGCATCTGTACTTCGAAAACGTTACCGATCTTGCGAAAAACACGCCTTACTCTTATTCGAGATTATCCCGAATTTTCAAAAAACATACGGGATATACGATAGTCGAATACATTTCGTCAGTAAAGATCAATATGGCGAAGGAAGCGTTTTTATATACCGACAAAACCATTGCCGAAATCGCTCAGGACACGGGGTTTTCAAGCATAAGCCACTTCAACCGCACTTTCAAACGATTTATAGGCATGTCCCCGCGGGAATTCCGCAAGTCAAACAAATCGTAAGCCGAAACATACTTTTGTCCCGCACCTCGGCATAAACTGCGCTGCGACATACACTTACCCGCCGAAACGAACTTATATGCACCGAAAATCCGCCGCAAGCGGATTTTTTATTCGCTTACTTTTTCCCGCCGTAATAATCGATGTACAGTTTATTGAGATTTCTCGCCGACGGGAAAATCGATTGCGGACTCAAAAAATGCGAAAATTCGAAAGTAATGCTCTTTTCGACGTAAGGCTTCAACATTTCGAGTTTTGTTCTCAGAAGCTCGAACGGTATGGGGAAATACAGAAATCTCACGTCGCGTTCGAACGTTTCCACATTCGCCCAAAGGCTGATTTTATGCTTGTCGCAAAGCGTTTTCGCCGCTTTGAAATACTCCGCGACGTTTTTAAGCGAAGCCGAGCCGTCCTGATAAGCGCAAATATCGACGTCGCCGCCGAAGGACGCGAAAATCCCGTCCCACTCGTCGTAAAAACGTTCGGGAGCGAACGGTTGGTTATTGCTTGTCGTCTCCTTGAAAAACGGACTTAAAAGCACCTTTTTTTCGGGCGTTTTGTCCTTACACATTGCGGCGAGGCTTTTCGTGAGCCTTCCGATGTTGTAAATATTCGTCGCAACCTCGTGCGGAACGTACCACCCCGCGAAAGATTTGTAAGCGCCGTATTTCCCGATTACTTCGGGAATGAACTTTTTGTTTGCCTCGATTTCGCCTTTCACGTCGCCGTCGTTCCAGGTAAGATTGGAAATATAAAGTCCGATAAACACTTTCATATCCCGTTTTTCGGCTTCTTTTAAAATAAAATCCACTAAATCGTCCTTTCTCAGACAGAAAAAGTTTTCCGAAGGGAAAATCGTCCGCCCCTCGTATCCGCCGCGGATGAACACGAGCGTATCCATCCCCGCGGCTTTCATATTGTCGAGATCGTCCGCCCACTGCTTTTCCGTCCAATTGGACGACGGTATGTCATAAGTTATTTCGTCTATAAACGTTCCCGTTATCGGGAATTTGCTTTTGTTTTCCGTCATATGTCTCCTCGCCGAAAAATTTTAATGTTTTCGGTTGTTTTTATTTTATCATTTTCAATCGGGCAATACAATGTCCTGTTTATGCCAAAAATTTATCCTGTTTTTGTTTTTTGCTTTGTTTACGTTTTTCTTGCGCAAATTATCGGATTTTGCTTCCGAAATGCCGAAAAAACGTCAATCACAACTCAAAAACCCGCCTATAAGTCGATTAACGGCTTATTTTTTGTTTTATTATAAATATTTTCGGGCATAAAAAACCCCGACTTTAAAGTCGGGGTCGATTGAATTTTATAAACTTTTTATTACTTTGCCAAAGACTTTATTACGTCCGAGATATCCTCCGAAAAGCATAGCGAACGGGGTTTTATCTCCTCGGGAGCGTATGCCATATCTTTATTTACGCAAACGTAACCCGCGTTTTTGTTTTGCGCCGTCAGTTGCCAGAACGGATATTTTATTATAACGGGGGTGTTCACACCTACTCCGAGTTCGAGATATAAAACTTTTTTCTTTTTATTCTCTTTTATGAATCGTTCGTATCGTTCGCAGGCCGAATGCCAGCCGTCGTCCTCGACGAATGTATCGTCCGCGCGCAAGTTCATAGTCATAGGCTTTCCGCAAACGGGGCATTTCGGCACAAGTTCGGACGGAATTTGCATATTTTTCTGCTCCGAATACATTTTTCGGATTATCTCCTCGTTGTCGTAAGTTTTATTACGGCACGGAACGGAGCATTGAAAAAGCCCGTAATCCCCTTGGGTGTAAAACAACCTTTTTTTATCAAAACCGGCTTTCTGAAAACAATGATCGACGTTCGTCGTTATAACGAAATAGTTTTTATCCCTGACGATATCGAACAATTCGTCGTAAACGGGTTTCGGGGCGGGCATATAGCGGTTTAAAAAAACATATCTCGACCAATAAGCCCAATATTCCTCGGGCGTTTTATAAGGATAAAATCCGCCCGAATACATATCGTGAAAGTTGTATTTTGCCTCGAAATCGTGAAAGTTTTCGTGAAAACGCTTGCCCGAATAAGTAAATCCCGCAGCGGCGGAAAGCCCCGCGCCCGCGCCGATAACTATCGCTTCGGCGTTCTCGATAAGGCTTTTGAGTTTTTCGCATTTCTCAGAGAATTCGTTTGTAAACTGCATAATCTTCCTCCGTGAATACGTCGAAAATCACTTTTATCCCGCTTTTCGTCCGCGCAATATAATCCTTCACCGTTTTCACTGCCCGAAAAGCCGCCTCGTCTTTCGGATAACCGAAAACGCCCGTGGAAATGCAACAAAACGCGACGCTTTTAAGTTTCATATCGTCGGCTTTTTCAAGACATTTTTCGTAGCATTTTTGCAAATCTTTCCGATTTTCCCCGCTGACTTTGCCGCAAACGATCGGTCCTGCGGTATGAAAGATAAACCTGCTCGGCAGATTGTACGCTTTTGTAACGATGACTTCTCCGTTTTCGGCTTCTTTTCCTTTCATAATATCATTACAATCGAGCCTTACCTGCACGCCCGCCGCCGAATGAATAACGTTGTCTATGCAATTATGCAAAGGATGAAAGCAGCCGAGCATAGCCGAGTTTGCGGCGTTTACTATCGCGTCCGCGTTAAGCGTCGTTATGTCGCCTTTGAAAAGCGAAATATCGCCCGTATATGTTAATTTTTCAACGTCGGTTATGCCGCGTTCGTTTTTTCTTTCCGTCAGATATTCGTTCTGCAAAGATAAAAACTCCGCGGAAGCAGGCGCAGGCGGGCGAACGTTGCATAAAGCCCGAAAATAATCGGGCTTCTGCTTTTGGGTAAGCTTCGGAACGCTTTCTCCGCGTTCGTCGCATAAAATTTCAATCAATCTATCAAGCGCGTTCATAATTATCCGAAAAACATATTCGCAGTCATCGCGAGGTAATTTTCTCCGCCGTAATCGGGATATTTCTCGTTTACGATTTTCTTGAATTCGTCCGCGGTTTTACTTTCTTTCGCGATTTTCTTTAAATCCTCTATATAAGCAATCTTTGTTTCGGCGTCCTTTAAATCTTCGGGCGTATAGTGCGAAGTGAGAATAAGCCCGAAACCTTTCGAAATATACTCTTTCAATTCCGAAATAATCGCGTCCGCATGACCGCTGCCCGCGACAATCGAGTGGCAATCGTGTCCGAGCATATGCGTGTAAACGGCGTTTATTTCGGGAATTTCGATCGTGTATGCCTCGTCGTTCGGCTTTATAATAAATTCTATACCGCCGATAACGACTTTCCCCGCCGTTAAAATTTCGGTTATGTTATGAATTTTATTATCGAAAGAACTTCCGAAAGCTTTGGTAAAGTTATCGATAAGTGCCTTTCCGCCGCCATTTTCGCCGTATGCTTTCGCGCCCGCCGTTCCGTATTTCTTCACGTTCGGCAAAAAATTTCCGCCCGCGGCGTGGTAAGCGACAAGAATTCCCGCAACGTTCACGTTCATATCTTTAATATAAGAAGAAAGCGCGGCTTCATTATCGAAAAAGCAAGGCGACTCGATAACGACTGCCTGCCCGTTCTTTTCCAGAACGAAAACTTCGTCCGATATGGGGTCGTCCGTTTTATAGGAATGAAGTTTTATCGTTCCGTAGTCGTACACGCTTACAGAGCCTTTTTCAAGTTTAACAACAGTGAAATCATTTTTATTCATTATAGCACCTCAGAAAATTTTGTCAATCTCATCGATTGCACGCATAGTATAACAAATTTCTTTTTCAAATTCCATAACGTTACTTTTCTATTATCGGATAATAGATTTGTTACCAGGTTTCTTTTTTGAACTATTGACATTTTCCTTGCGTTTTGTTATAATGCGAACAGAAAAGAAAAGGAGAAAATTTATGCTGACCAGAGACGAACTGCCCGAATGCCCCGTGGCAACCACCGTTCAACTTATAGGAAACAAATGGAAACTTCTGATTCTTCGGAATATGTTTTACGGCGGAAAGCAGCGTTTTACCGATTTTATGAAAACCATTCCGGGATTAAGCAAAAAAGTACTTACGGACAACCTGCGCGCTTTGGAAAGCGACGGACTTATCGAACGCGAAGTTTTCGCCGAAGTTCCGCCGAGGGTTGAGTACTCCTTATCCGATTTAGGCAACACCTTAAAACCCGTTCTCGACGCGATGCTCGAATGGGGCGAGGATTACAAAGCAAAACTATAAACAAAGGGACTGCAAATCCGATATGCAGCCCCTTTATTTTTGTAATCGATTTTTATAAACCGAGAGCCTTTATCCAGGCTTTCATATCGTCCTCGGACGCCCGATTTAAAAGCTTACCCGGCTTCCAATTGACGGAAGAAAGACAAAGCTTATGAAGAACGTCGTCGGTTTTTCCCATTCCGCTTCCGCCGCTCGTGGCGAAAGGAATTACGGTTTTCCCCGAAAGATCATAGCTTTCCAAAAAAGTGTTTATTATGGTAGGCGCAACGTACCACCATATGGGAAATCCCACGAAAATAACGTCGTGACCGCTTATGTCCGCGTTGTTGTCCGCAATCTCGGGGCGCGAGGACGCGTCCTTCATTTCTATCGTGCTGCGGCTCGTTTTATCCGTCCAATCGAGGTCTGCGTCCGTATACGGCACTTTCGGTCTGATCTCGTAAATGTCCGCGCCCGCCGCACTCGTTTGCACAGAGATAATAACACAAATCAAGCATTCGCTCTTTTTTAAAGCTAAAATTATAGGGCGGCAAAAATTTCTGCCGCCCCGTATTCCGTAAAATTTTTTTTACTTTTTTGCTGTGATTTTTTAGTAAATCAACAATAATATGCTTACGAATATATTTTAGCTTATTGTTTCCTTATACAGCATAATTATATATAATAGTCATTTATCAAGTTTTATATGTCCTTTTGGAAAAAATATTTTTACAAACGCACATATAAAACAGCCTGTTCGTGTTTTTATTTTTTTGCTTTCTTTGTTTTACATATAATCTAATCAAAAAATTCTGCCATTGCGCCGGGCGAAGAATGAACTCCATTTCTGCTCGATACAACTTTGTTTCTCGGAAATCAAGCGCGACGTCGGGTTGATTTTTAGTCGTAATTACAACCAACTTTCCAATATAAGTTTTGTCGGGGTTTTAAACAGCTATATGATATATGCCGTCAGAATCGATCCTTGGCTGCACAAGAGAAATTGAATCATATTGATAAAAAAACCTTAGATTTTTTCCGCTCTGACGTAATACGTTGCACGGCTTGCGCCTTTCTTTTCGATAAAGCCTTCTTTTGCAAGCTTTTTGAGCGAACTTTCTACCGAACTATTGCTAATCGACGGACACATTGCCACGATATCCATTTTGGTAAACTTGCCGATTTTATTCGCTACGGCTTTTTTAACCATATCGAGCGCCGACTCGCTTCCGCTTACAATTTCCATTCTGTCTTCAAAATCTCTATATGCCGAAATAATCGTGCCGAGCAAGTATTTGATAAACGGAACAACATCCTCTTTCCCTTCATTCCACCCCGCTTGCGCCTTTTCTAACGCGTCGTAATATGCGTTTTTATTTTTCGCAATTTTAGATTCCAAAGAAATATACTTACCTACCATATAGCCGTTTCTATACAGCAAAAGCGTAGTGAAAAGTCTACTCATTCTACCATTGCCGTCCGAAAACGGGTGTATGCACAAGAAATCGTGAATAAAAATCGGTATCAGGATAAGCGGGTCTACTTCGCATTCAGAAATCACTATATTGAACTCGTTGCAAATCTTGTCTATTGCTTCGGGTGTTTCGTAAGGCGCAGGCGGCGTAAACAAAATACTTTCCTTGCCGTTTTCGGTTAATGTAATATAGTTTTGAACATTTTTGAACTTACCGCCGATACTCTTGCTTGAATGACTATATAAAATCTTATGAAGTTGCAAGATATAATTTGAAGTCATAGGGATATACTCAAAACTTTCGTGAATAACGTTAAGCGCGTCTCTATACCCTGCGATTTCTTCTTCGTCACGGTTTTTAGGCGTAGTCTTATCCGTTAAAAGTTGTTTTAACCTCATATTCGTAGTTCTTATGCCCTCTATGTCGTTAGACGATTCCGTACTTTGCACTTTTGCAATTTCCACGAGCTTATTTAATTTTTCGGGCTGATGCTTTAAATAAAGTTCTTGCTTTCCCTTTGCTTCGTGAATGGCGGTTAAATAATTAACGATTTCTAAGTCCCATTTCAGGTTTTTTAGTAAAGAGTAATTAAAATCTCTCATACAATATACCTCTTCATAATGTTTTCTCGTAAATTATAGAACTTTTTACGAGAAAAGTCAATAGATTTTCCCTTGAAAAGGAAGGGTTTCTCGCAAATATTGTTGGTTTTTACGAGAAACTTGTTTTTTTAAGCACTTAATCTAAGTCGTTATCTAAGATTTTATCTTCTTCGAGTTTTAAGGATTTAAGCCATTCTTCTTTTTCTTCTAAAATCTTACGATAATATTCGCCGTTCGGATGCCAGACAAGAATAAAACAAACCGTGGTCTGACAGCGAGTTTTTGACTAATACATCGTTACGCTCGCGGCTTATACGTCAAGTATTAACCCGTTCGCGTGCCTTGTCTTAGCCTAAAAATTCGCCGTCAGACTTACCCGCAACCAAAACGCCGATATTTTCGATGATTTTTGGTAAAGGCGAACGAAGATGTACTATACGTACTTCAAGCGAGAATTTGACAAAAAGCACGGAAATTGCGGCGTTTTGGCAAGGTTCGTTTTATTCTTGTCTGGCATAGCATAATGATAAAATAAAATTATAATGCTTTAATTTATTTCTTACTTTGTCTCTCGGATCATCTTCGTCCGACCGCGGCGCTTTATATTTTTTATATAAATATAAAAAACTTTTCCAACTATACGCTCTTAAATTTTGTTTTAACGCCCGCTTGCAATATCTCCGCCAGCAAAGCCTTATCGACGAACGGTGTTTTTGCATCTGAATTTCTTCCCACTTAAAATCGGGGATCAGATACCCGTCTCCCGGTTTAGTCCTTTCGGGGAAAAGCAATTTCGACAACTCGTCGTCGCTCATTTCTTTGACGTCGGCATAATTCACCCGATAAAAATCCGCGCGTTGCAAAACCTGCCACACCGTTGTTCGAGAACACCCGCACAATGTCGCAATTTGCGATTTATTGTTACCCTTTTCATGATATTCTATTATTAGCTTATACTTTTTCATACAATTTGCCCGTTTTTGTCGCCCTCCTCTATATGCACCCGTATATACTGCTGTATGTTCATTCCGAGGAACCACCACGCTATTTTAACATATTTTTTCTCTATACGGCTACTTTTTGAGAGTAAAAAAACAGTCACTCTTTTGCAAGAATGACTGTTTTTCGTTGGATTTGGTGTTTTTTTAGGAATTTAAAATAAATTTTGACTATTTTCGCTGAAAATTACTTTCTCGGATTCTTGATGTTAGCCTGCGCAAAAGCTTTCAAAAGCGACCGATAGGCAACATTACTGTCTGCAATCGAAAATTGCCCGTCTTCGGGATATATGTTATCGCCCGACTGTACGCAATCCTTTTTTGCGTTTTTTTGTTTTGAGCCAATCACGATTGACTGCAATATAACCGTTTTTATAAAAACATCGCCATATAATGCGGAATAGTGAGTTTTACGTCGCTCGTACCGACGTTTCCGTCAACGATTTTATATGCCGCCGACGATTTATATGCTTCTATAAATCTGTTCAGCGATTTCGTTGCGGTATTTCCCGCTTTCACTTCCACGGGAACCACTTCTCCGTTTTTTTCTATCAGAAATTCCAGTTCGTTGGAATCGTCGGGCTTGTAATAATAAAGCGCGTAACCGTTTTTCACCAACGTTTCGGCAATAATATTTTCATAAATACCGCCTTTGGCATTCCCCTTTATCGTGTTTTCAAGAATCGCTCTTTTGGTTTCAAAGCCGTACATAGCGCACAGCAAGCCCGTATCGTTGATATACAATTTGAACTGATCTTCCTCGGCGTTCGCCATCAACGGCAGATACGGCTCGTGAATATTGTAACACGGATTAACTATATTAGAGTCTTTCAGCCATTGAACGCTTCCGCCGTATTTTTTGCTCGTCTGTCCTTTTTCCACGGTGGAATACTGAAATTTCGTAATCTCCTTTGCGAGTTGCTTCGGAATAGCGTCGTAACACTTGCGTACCTTTATTTTCTCCGCGCCCTTTGCATGTTTTGAAATATCGAAACGGTAGTTTTCAAGAATTTTTTCCTGTAAAGCGGCAACCCGCGTAAAATCGTGATTCTCGGCATAATCGGCAACAACTTCGGGCATACCGCCCACCACCATATACTCACGGAATAACGTTTCGTATTTTTCATTTAGCGCGAAAGGTACTTTTTCTTTTTTATCAAAAAGTTCTTTCAGATAAGAAATTCCGCTTTCGTACCCTTCCGCCCAAAGAAATTCCTCGAAATCAAGCGAATACATCGTAAGAAACGTTTCGTATCCGGTAGGAACGGATTCGGGTTCTTCCGTGTTTTCGTCGGCGTCTTCCCCGTATGTCAGTCCTAAAAGGCTTCCGGAAGTGATAACGTCGAATCTCCCGTCCTCCGCAAGAAATTTCAAGGCGGTACGCGCGCTTCCGCATGCCTGAATTTCGTCTAAAAATATCAGAGTATCGCTTTTAACGAGATTTACGCCGTTTATCATAGCAGTCATTCTTTTATAAACGGATTCGGCGTTCAAAGTTCCCGCAAAAATCTGTTTTAATTCCTGATTTTTTATAAAATTGATTTCGACAAAACTTTTATACTCTTTTTTTCCGAACTCGCGGATAAGATAAGTTTTCCCGACCTGCCTTGCCCCTTTCACCATCAGACAGTTATTCCGATGCGTATTTTTCCACTCGACAAGTTTCTGATATGCCTTTCTCTTTAACATAACGTTTCTCCGAAATCAGGTTTTATTACCGATATTATACTCGGTTTTTTTGTATTTGTCAACCGAAAAGGAATAAAATCGGATATTGTTTTTCAGAAAAAAGGAATAAAATCCGATATTAGTTTCTTTAAAAAAGGAATAAAATCGGAATATAATAAACTTAAATTTTTTTTAGTCTGTAAGCACTGAAATAATGCCGAAAGCCTTTCCCGACAACCGTATATAAAAAGGAAGTCTGACATAAACCAAACTTCCTTTCAAAGTTTATTCAGTTACGTTTTCTCATACCACTTTTCATGCTTATATCAATTCTCGGTAAATTCGTATTCGCCTGCCATGAGTGTTTTTTCACCGCTCGGTAAGGCAACTTTTGCCGTCGTATTGGCGGGAATTGCGATTTTATACGTCGTTACACCGTTTTGTCTTTCCCAGCCGCAGGAAACTTTGCCGTAAACGCTCTGGTATTCGCATTTTGCGAATGTTTCCTTTCCGCCGACTTTCGGAGCAATCGTAAACTCGTTTTCGCCCGAAACTTTAATGCCGCACATTTCCGAAAATACCCATTCTAAAACCGCGCCTTTCGAATAGTGGTCGAGCGAAGCGATTCCGCCCTGCGCCTGAGTTCCTTCCCAACTTTCCCAAATGGTGTTGGCATGCATTTTCGGCATAAACAGCCAGCCGGGCATCTGCTCGTTTTCGAGAAGTTTATACGCGTACTCCACGTCGATTTTTTCGAGAACGTACAAAATAAACGGTGTGGATAGAAATCCAGTACCGAGCCGCCAATCAAATCGATTAAGCGCGGCTATAAGTCGATTAGCGGCATATTTTGACTTTTCTTCATTCAGCAAATTCATATATAACGGACGAACGAGTTTCGCCTGTCTGTCCGTATCGAGCGAAAATTTCGGACATTCTATAAGTTTACCGTAGCCGATTTTTGCCTTTTCGGCATACTCCGAAAAACGCTTCTTATCGTCCGTTTTACCCAGCACTTCGGCTATTTCGGTCATTGTTTCCAGCATATAAACTATATAAGCCGTAGTTTCTTCGGGGTGCGGACAGGCAAAATCCTTAAAACCTGTGATATGCACTTCGGTAGGCTCCGCCCACTCGCCGTAAGACTGACCGTAATTCGATATATACTTTTTGTATTTGCGGTCGATTCCCGTTTTTATTGCGGTCGGATACCATTTGCCGAGCGTTTTTATTTTGAAATCGGCATACTTTTTCATCGCGGTATAACTGCTTTCAAGTATTTTTTTATCGCCGTAACGTTTGTAAATTCGATACGGAATCAAAACGCCGGCATCCGACCAACCGGCGGAACCGTCCATAAAATCCATATAGAAATCGACGCCGCCCTTTGGCGTTATCTGACGGAATTTTCCGTTTTTACGCTGTCCGTCGATCATATCCGCAACGTATTTCCTCGCAAACGGAGCGTAATTGAAAAGGTACGCCGCCGTATCGCAGAAAATTTGCGCGTCGCCCGTCCAGCCGTGCCGCTCGCGCGTAGGGCAATCGGTAGGCACGTCGGCGTGATTGTTTTTCGCCGACCAGCGAGTCGCTTTGACAAGTCCGTTCAATAGTTCGTTGCTGCTGTCAAAAGCAAGCGTTTCTTCCATATCGGAACAGACGGATACCGCCGTAAAATCTTCTTTTCTCCATTCGACGTCTGACTCGATAAGCACATACTGAAAACCGAAAATCGCAAATTTCGTTTTGTATTCGTTCAAGCCGTCTTTGCAATAGTATTCGATTTTTTGAAGCGGCGTAACTCTGGTGCGTTTTTTGTTGGCACACTGAAAATTCTTTTGCGTAAACTCACCGTTTTCGTCAAACATTTCGCCAAAACGTAATTTAATCTTCTGTCCTTTCTTCGCCGTCACGGCAAACGAAATATACCCCGCGATATTCTGCCCGAAATCGAGAACCTTTGCGCCGTTAGGCGTGGTGATAACGTTTTTAACGGAGAATCTTTCGTGTTCGGTAACGGGAACGTTGTTTGAAGCAACGGGTACGACGTCGCATTTCGTTTCCTTTGCAAATCCGCTATACGACGGCGTGCGCCACGCTTCGATTATCTCGCCGTCCTTGTTGTCGGCAAAACGAATTTCGCCGTCGTTCGACCACGACCACGTCTTGTTTGTGTCGATAATCGACCTATTGCCCGACTTATCGGTGATTTCCAGTTGCGCTAAGAGTTTGGTTTGCGTTCCGTATTGATTTTTTAACCCCCACGCGCCGCAACTTCCGCGATACCAACCGTCGGCAAGCTCGACCGTAACGTCGTTTTCGCCGTCGCTAAGTAAATCCGTTACGTCATAGGTCTGCAACTGAATACGTTTTGTATAATCGGTATGTCCCGGAGCAAGCACGAAATTACCGACTCTTTGCCCGTTGATTTTCGCCTCGTAAAGTCCGCAGGCGGTGATATACAGCCTTGCTTTTACAATATTTTTTGCATTGAATTGCTTTTTGAAACAATCGACGGGATAGCGTTTTTTCTTATTTACGCGATAGTTGCCGCTTATCCATTTTGCGGAAAAGTCGCTTGCCGACAAAAGCCCCGTTTCAAAAAACGCCGTTTCGGAAGGTTCGCCATCGCACTCGTTTTCGTCCCAAAGCGTAACGTTCCAACTGATACGCTCGCACGAAGAAAGAGCAAGCGGATATTCCGCACGCATCGACGAAGAACAAACTTTACCGCTGTCCCAGACGATTTTTTCGCCCGTTTTTGCGATTATGCGATACGCTGTTTGCTTAATTCCGTCTTCGCACGTCCACATAAGTCGGGGATTCTGTATATCTATCCCTAGGGGATTGATTAAGTATTCGCATTTAAGATTGATTGCTTTCATATTTTACCCCTTTGCCGCAAGTTCGGCTTGAATTTTAGCGCGATAAGCTTCTCCCGCTTTCAATTCGGCTTGCCATTCGCGTTCTTCTTTTTCGGCGCGAACTTTTGTTTTTTGTTCGAGCGCCGCGCGTTTTTCGGGAGAAAGCGCGGCAAGTTTCGCCGCCTTTCTTTCTTTCGCGCGGTTTGCCTTTTCGGCGGCTTTTTCTCCCGCAATACGCTTTTTCTCTGCGTTTTTGCGTTCTCTTTCGCTCATTTCACGCTTATGCGCGGCAAGTTCATCATCGTAATTCAAGCCTTTTTTCGCGCACTTTTCTTTTAACGCGGCAACGAACGCTTCTTCGTTTTCTACGAGATATTTTTCTTCGTCCTGCGCCGCTCTTATTTCGGGCGCAACCCATTCTTCGCCTCTCGCTTCGGCATCGGCTTGCTGATATTCTCTTATCTTCGCCTGTTTTCTTGCAATAGTCTTTTCTACGTTAAGGAATAACAGCAATACAGCAAGTATGATACCGGTTATTGTTTCCAGTCCGACAAAAGCAAAAGTAATCATACTTTTAACGGCTGCCGACTGCGTTGCCGCAACGGTTACGCCGTCGATAATTTCAGGTGCGACGTATCCCGCGCCGGCGATCATTGCGTTGAACAGGCTCGTGGCAACCCCGACCGTCGATACCGCTATGATATTATAAATCGACATTGCGGTTCCGTCGCAACGGATTCCGCTCTTCCATTCGATATGATCGAGTCCGTCGGCAAACAACGCCATAAACACATACGCGCACGGAAGTCCGCCGACATTTTTTATAAACTGACCGATTATAACAATCGCCATATTCTGCGGGAACGCCCAGCAAATTGCCGAACCAAACGCGTAAAGAATAAATCCTGCAACGGTTACGTTACGTTTGCCGAATTTTTTTGCAAGCGGCCATACGGCGAAAATTCCGATACCCATAGGCACGCCTCCGACGACGGACACGAGTGTTTGCGTTATTCCGTCGTTATAACTGCCCAGAACGTAATTGCAGTAATAGACAAGCCCGAGATTTTTAAGAGAAGAAGCGAACGTGTAGATAAAGAAATACACAAACATTATGAGAGTATATTTATCCGTTAAAACAACTTTAAGTTGCGTTAAGAACGGAATTTTCCTTTCTTCCGTCTGAGCCTGTTCTTCGGTAACGCGCTCTTTTGTGAAATAATATTCGAGGAGCGTTAACGGAAGCGACAAAGCGGCGATAACGCCCATTACTACTATCCATTTTGTTTTGTCTACGCCGAGCATGGGCATAATTACCATCGGGAAAACAAGCGCGACAAGAATACCGCTCATCATAATGGTAGAAATCTGATTGAATACCGAAAGTCCGCCGCGTTGAATGGTGTTGCGCGTGGACAAAGGGCACATCAGATTATGACTCATATTATAAATGGTGTAAGCAAACGAATAGAACAGGTTATAAGAAATCATAACCCAAATTACCTGTACCGTTTCACTTGCCTTAGGCACGGTAAACAAAAGCACACCGGTGATTGCGACAAGCGGAGCGGAAAGCAACAGCCACGGACGAGCTTTACCCTGCTTTGTTTTCGTGCGGTCGATGATGTAACCCATAAGCACGTTGGTAGCCGCGTCTATTATTTTAGAAATAAGCGGAAAAACAACGAGAAACGCACCGCCCCATACGGTAGTGAGTTTAAGAACGTCGGTATAATAAACGTTAAGATAGGTCGCAAGAACGGCGTTCAGAAGAAGCGCGCCGCACGGACCTAAAAGATATCCGAGCCATTTTTCCTTGCCCGTTACGCTTTGCGAGTGTACGCGGCTGTCGAAAAATTTGCCGTCAAGTAATTTTGCTTTACTCATATTTTACTCCTTATCACGATCAGTTTGATTTTTCGGAAGCGCCGCCGTTTTTACCGGCGAACAGAAATCCTTTATTCCTTTGATTATGCGTCCGTTTGCCAGATCGACAAATCCTTTTGCAAAGTGGTACGGACAACTCTTGCCTGCGGACATCGACATCGTAATTATCGAATTGCTCTCCAAAATCCGTTTCAGAAACATCGCGCCTTTTATTTTATTGTCGCGTTCCGCGCCTTCGGGAAGTTTCAACGCTTTTTTCATATCTTTTTTTGCAACCGAAAGAACGGCGTTAAACAGGATTTTCCCAATAAACGTGCAGTTAAGGTCGGTAAAACGACTTTCAAGCGTTATAGGTTTAACCGGCGGAAGCGCAGGTATTTTCAGCCCGCTCATTTTTTCAAACGCATCGTCGGAAATTTCGGCGGGCGTGTGTTCGTACGAATCGAAGATTTCTTTATCATACGGCGACGGAATGTTTTCTCCGTCTATTTTTATTGATTCTGAAAGTTTAACGGCTTCGCTGTCTGAGCAAAGTTGAATCTCGTACTCGCCGCTTTCAAGCACATATTGCTTTTCTTTTATGTTGTAATATGTAAGGTCGGCTTTGTTTACGGCGATTGTTATCTCTTTGCTTTCCCCTGCCGCAAGATAGACTTTCGTAAATCCGCGCAACTCTTTTTCGGATTTATACACATCCGTTTTAGGCGCTTTGACGTAAAGTTCCGCGATTTCCGCGCCGAAGCGGTTGCCGGTGTTTGTAACGGTTGCAGTAACGGTTATTTCCCCGCCGCTTTCTTCTACGCTCATATTCGTATAATCGAACGTCGTATACGAAAGCCCGAATCCGAACGGAAAAGCAACCGTCTTTTTCGCTTTTTGATAGTATCTGTAACCGACGAAAACGCTTTCTTTATAAACTTCGATTTGCGTTTTGGAAAACTTATCGCCGTAAGGAACGTCGGAATAACTTTTTACCCACGTTTCGGCAAGTTTTCCGCCAGGATTTTTTTCTCCGAACAAAAGTTTTCTCGTAGCCTCGCCGCCGCGCTGACCGGGAAGGTACATATTGAGTATCGCCGCCGCTTTATCCGCAAACGGAAGTTCCACGGGCGAGCCGCCGTATAAAACCGCCACAACTTTTTTGCCCGTTTTTATAAGAGCGTCTATAAGCGCGAGCTGGTTTTCGGGCAATCGCATATTTACGCGGTCGCCGCCTTCGCTTTCCACGTAATCCGTAAGTCCGACAAAAGCAAGCACGGTATCGTATTTTTCGGCGCGCTTTACCGCCTCGTCAATCAACGTTTTGTCCGCCGCTACCTGATTTTCTTTATAGCCTTTGCAGTATTCGTATTTCACACCCGCATTGTCGAAAGCGTTTTTCGGAGTGGTCAGTCGCCAAGGATTTATCATCGAACTTCCCGCACCCTGATAGCGCATTTTTTCAAACAACTCGCCGACTACAAAATATTCTTTGTCTGCGGAAAGCGGCAACGTTCCGTCGTTTTTCATTAAAACGGCGCAATCTTCCGCAATTTCCTCGGCTAAAACGTCGTGTGCGCCAAAATCGGCTTGTTCGGATTTTCGTTCTTCGTGTTTGGACACGAGTTTCAATACGTTTTCTACCGCTTTATCCAAAACCGCTTCTTCAAGCGTGCCGTCGGCTACGCCGTCGATAATCCATTTTCGGCAAATGTCCGTATCGCCGGGCATTTCGAGATCGAGCCCCGCTTTCAGCATTTCGATCCGGTCGTGAGTCGCGCCCCAGTCGGTCATAACGAGTCCGTCAAAGCCCCATTCTTTTCTTAAAACGTCGGTTAAAAGCCACTCGTTTTGACAGCAGTACGTGCCATTAATCTTATTATAGGCGCACATTACCGTTTCGGGTTTTGCGGTTTGCACCGCAATCTCGAAAGCCTTCAAATAGATTTCTCTCACGGCGCGTTCGTCGCATACGCTGTCGCCCATAAAACGATAGTTTTCGGCGTTGTTGAGCGCAAAATGTTTAAGAGATACTCCGACGCCCTGACTTTGTATTCCGCTTATTTCCGCTGCGCCCATTCTGCCCGCAATCAGCGGATCTTCCGAAAAATACTCGAAATTTCTGCCGGCAAGCGGATTTCTTTTGACGTTTACCCCGGGGCCTAAAACGACGTCTATTCCATAATGACGCGCCTCTTCACCGATCGCTTCGCCCATTTTATACAGGTTATCTTCGTTCCAACCACAAGCGGTAAGCGCTGCCGTCGGGAAAGCGGTCGCAGGTTCGCTTCCCGCAACGCCGTTATCTCCGCCCTGCTTTTGAACTCTCAGTCCGTGCGGGCCGTCAGACATTCTTACTTTCGGTATGTCGAGCCTCGGCACGGGATTCGTGAACATAAAATCCGTTCCCGCAACCAGTGCCGCCTTTTCTTCGGTGGATAATTTCTGTAAAAGTTTCAAAATATCTTCCATTTGATACTCCTTTTCATCTTGCAGTTAAATAATACCATACTTTGTATTTAATTGCTTGCATAATTGTTCGTTTTTGCTTATAATTGTATTGATTATATCATTCGGAGAGAAGTTTATGAAAATCGAAGACGTTCAATATCTTTGCACGACAATAGGCAATCTTGCTGGAATACCGATCAGAATCTATAAAAACAGCAAGCAGATTTTTTACTATTCCCTTGTAAACCTGCCAAAAGATCCGATTGTTCCATATGAAGATAAAATCCTGAAAATTCCGGATCATATCGGCTATTTTATCACGCCGCGGTTCCATTATTATGGTGTGGTAAATTCGGGAAAATACAAGATTGTTTTAGGTCCTTCGCGGCAATGGACGACAAACAAAACCGACCTTAGTGAACTTGCTTTCGAGTGCGACGTTCCTAAGGACGAAACGGAAAACTTTATCGCGGCGATGGAAAGCCTTGTCTCTATGCCGCTGAACAGCGTTCTGCAAACATTGTGTTCTATGAATTTCGTGTTGAACGGCGAAAAATTATCGCTTGCGGATATAACGATTTACGACGAAGAACAATTCAGATTATCGGAAGAAATCACGGCAGCCGAAACCGAAAAAAGCTATAACGAAACCGAATTTTCGCAGCCGAATATCACTGCCGTGCATAATACGCTCGCGCTCGAACAAACGATTATGAATTTCGTCCGTCACGGAGATACGGCAGCGCTCAAAGAATGGTTGAAAAACGCGCCCGCGGTTCGTCCGGGGATGTTATCTTCCGATACGCTCAGACAGTTAAAAAATACTTTTATCGTTACCGCAACGCTTGTTTCGCGCGCGGCTATCCGCGGCGGCATGGACGTAAACGACGCGCTCTCTTTATCCGACGCGTACATTCAGAAAAACGAACTGCTTTCTTCGGTCGAATCTATCGAGAATTTGCAATATCATATGGTGTTCGATTATACGGAACGAGTCGAAAAATTAAGACTCGGCAAAACTCCGACAAAATTATTGACCGATATCGCAAATTATGTACAAAAGCATTTATCCGAGCCTGTGGATATAGACGCGCTGTCAAAAGCAATGTTCATATCAAGAACGCATTTGGCGGTAAAATTCAAAAAAGAAACGGGTATGACGCTTACCGAATTTGTGTTGAAAGAAAAAGTCGATGAAGGGAAACGACTACTACGATATACCGACAAACCGATTTCGGCAATCGCCGCCTATCTCGGTTTCTCTTCGCAAGGGCATTTCGCAAATGTATTCAGAAAATACGTAAATTCTTCGCCCAACGAATACCGCTTAAAACACAACAAATAAATCCGATACTGCATATTAAAAAGTCGTTCCGAACAGATTTTATCGGACGACTTTTTTATACATTTGTTTAACGATATTTTATACAAACTCACATTGATTATCTGACCGCTTTGGACTTCGTTTTATTTTAATTTACCTTTTGCGACACCCTCTGTAATCGGTGTAATACCGCATTTGCGTTAGAAACGAGTTGACCTGATCGGTTTTATCCGTAGACACGCGGCAATATGCGGCAACGCGTATTTTATCCGTTTTATTTCCGGCGGTTGCCGCAATTACCGTTACTCTATCGGATACCTTTATAATCATTACCTCTTTTTATCCATATTCGTTTAATACGGCAATATCGCCCGCTATCACCTTACGCATTACGCTTATCCCACGCTTTGCAAGTTCTTCCCTTATCTCGTCTGCGTTCATTGCGTGGTTTTCATCGGTGTTTTTGCTTAAAATATCCCACAAAAGAAGCAGTTTGATTTTGTTGTTTTCGTTAGCCATATCCGCTCCTGCAAATTAAAATATCGCCTTTTAGAAATAGAGCCGTTCGCATTGACTACGAACGGCTCGTTGTTATTATTTCATCTTATTTCTTTTTGGTGAACAATGCTTTGATTGCCGCGATTAAATCCGCAAAGGACTTTTTCTTCACGGCAAACCAGAAAATTGCAAATCCGCCGATTCCTGCAACCGCCGCCGAGCCGATTACGATACCCGCAATCGCTCCGCCGGAAAGTCCGTCCTTCTCAGGCTCGATAACTTCTCCGACGCTTTCGCCCGAATCGGAATCTTTGACGTCCGAAGGAAGTTTTTCGATTGTAAGATCGGTTATTTCGTTTCCGTCTTTATCAAAGTGTTTGCCGCAGATCTCGCAATCTTTGTGCGCTTTTGTTCCCGTTGTTTCTTTAGTTGCGGGAACTTCGTCTGTCCAAGCCCCGAAGCTATGCGGAGCAAGATCGGTATCTGCTTCTTTTTCTTGCATTGCAAACGCAGCGTTTTCAAACGTGGCGATATATTTCATTCTGCCCTTTTCTTTGCAGGTTGCCGCTTTGATTTCCTCTGCCGTTGCAGTTGCCGTTTCGCTTTCGATATGGGCGCTGTCGTGCTTGCAAACTCTTTCCGCTTTGCAAGTGTTGTCCGTCCAGGTGTATTTTACTTCGCCGTAGTTATGACCGAGTTTTTCGCCGTATTCCGCGCCGCAAACCGAGCAAACCGCTTTGTTTTCGCAAGTTGCGGTGCCGCCCGAGTGATTTGCTTTGTCCAAAATCTCGGAGCAACCGCTATGCGTGCATTTGTGATAGTGATACGTTCCGTCTGCCGAATTGTGCCATTCGCTGTCTGCCGTATGCTCGTAATGTCCGGCAGCAGTGATTACAAAACCGCACTTCGCGCATTTAACAGGGTTGGTTTCGTCAGCCTTTTCTCTGTTCGGAGTATGTTTTTCGAAATTAAATCTATTATGGCAAGTTGAGCAAGTATCCCAGTGTCCGGAACGGTCTTTTCCGTTGTATTTCGTTGTATTATGCGGTGCAGTATTGCCATACGTTGTTCTGCAAACGTCACAAACCGCTTTTGTTGTACAAGTTGCCTTTCCGCCCGAGCAATTGCCGTTTTCTTTATGGCTGCCGTCTCTCTTGCAAGTGCGGGTATGCGTTCCGTTTCCGTTGCTTGACCACGCGTTCCAGTCGTGATCGTCGTTTGCAGGAATGGTAAGGTCTGTTATTTCATTTCCGCTTTCGTCGAAGCGCTTGTTGCAAATGCTACAATCTTTATGACCTTTTGTTCCCGTTGCCGCGCAAGTTGCAGGAACTTCCTCTACCCAATCTTCAAAATCGTGAGCGTTCGGATCTATTGCGATAGTCAACGCGGCTTCGGTCGTTTCGTTTTTGCTCTCGTCAAAATACTTATCGCAAACCGAGCATTCGTAATGCGCTTTCATACCCGTTGCCGAACAAGTTGCGGGAGTTTCGTCAATCAGATCACCAAAGCTATGCGGAACAAGGTCGATATCGACTTCTTTTTCTTGCATTGCAAACGCAGCGTTTTCAAACGTGGCGGTATATTTCATTCTGCCTTTTTCTTTGCAGGTTGCCGCTTTGATTTCCTCTGCCGTTGCGGTTGCCGTTTCGCTTTCGATATGGGCGCTGTCGCGCTTGCAAACTCTTTCCGCTTTGCAAGCGTCGTTACCCGTCCAGGTATATTTTACTTCGCCGTAGTCGTGACCGAGTTTTCCGCCGTATTCCGCGCCGCAAACCGAGCAAACCGCTTTGTTTTCGCAAGTCGCGGTTCCGCCCGAGCAATTGCCGTTTTCTTTATGACTGCCGTCTCTCTTACAAGTGCGGGTATGCGTTCCGTCTAAGTTGCTTGCCCAGGCGTTCCAGTCGTGATCGTCGTTTGCAGGGATAGTCAACGCGGCTTCGGTCGTTTCGTTTTTGCTCTCGTCAAAATACTTATCGCAAACCAAGCATTCGTAATGCGCTTTCATACCCGTTGTCGAACAAGTTGCGGGAACTTCCTCTACCCAATCTTCAAAATCGTGAGCGTTCGGATTTATTGCGATTGTCAACGCGGCTTCGGTCGTTTCGTTTTTGCTTTCGTCAAAAAACTTTTCGCAATCCGGGCAATAATAGTGAGCTTTCATACCCGTTGCCGAACAAGTTGCGGGGGTTTCTTCAATAAGCGCGCCGAGATTATGGCTTATGGCAACGGTAACTGTTGCAACGTCGCTTGCAAAATAGTTTTCGTTTTCCGCGTATCTTACTTCATATTCGGCT
Organism: uncultured Clostridia bacterium; assembly: GCA_934247225.1. Taxonomy (GTDB): domain Bacteria; phylum Bacillota; class Clostridia; order Christensenellales; family Borkfalkiaceae; genus UBA10281. Next base: position 65,338 of record CAKQJE010000003.1, on the reverse strand, counting down.
GCTGCAAGCCCCGAAATCGTACTTGACGCGCAAGCCGTAAAATCCGCGTCGCCGACTTTTCTGTATTCCATCGCGGTGGTAACGCCGTCGATTGCGCCACTGCCGTCCGTGCACGAAATCGGGTTGGCGAAAAGTCCGACGGGGGCTGATTGCTCTGCCTTGTTGATCACGAATTCTTTGGTGAAACTGCCTTCATACGCGCCCTTTCCGGTAACGGTTACGACGTAAGTACCGGCGCCAACGGGTTTGTTGCCAAGATCCAACGCACCGCCTGCGCCCGCTTTTACCGTGTAACCGACTTCGTAATCGGCACCCCTGACAAGCGTTCCGCCGAAAGTCGGCTCCTGCGCCGCGGCGTTGAACACTTTTTCAAGGTCGGTAACAGGCACAAGCTCGTCGGTTATTGCCACAGCGGTCGGATTGACGACTTCATAGTTAATAGTGTCAACGTATATTAATGAATAAGTGTTATAAATCTCGGGTTTTTGATTGTCCGCGCACAACACATCGTCGATATAAACGGATACGCCGTCTTTGTTTAATACGTGAGACATTCCGTATTCGTCATCGACGCGAAGCTGGTTACTATACATATAAGTTCCTTCCGTAAACGTTGCTTCTTCATATCTTTTCCAAGCCGTCCCTTCTTTCTTATACCAGTGACCCATGGAATAGGGAAAATTTGCCTGCGTGCCTTCCGTAAAAGTGAACGAAGGGGTAAACACGGGTTTGCCATAACCTAATTTGTCACCAATGTTTGAAGTTGCCTTGATTACGCTGATTACTTCGCGGTCTGCGGGGAGAACGTACGTGTTGCCGACATTCAGTGTAATTTCCTTTGAGTCGGAAGGAACTGCGCTGTCCGTAACCTTAATCACAAGGTCTGCGTTTGCGCCTAATGCCGTCGGCGTTCCCGAAACCGTGCCGTCTGCCGCAACGTTAATCCACTCGGGACCGGAAACCTTTGAGAACGTGTAAGGTTTTGTGCCGCCTGCCGCGCCGTCCGCCACCGAAAACGCAGTTATCGCTTGGTTTATATAATGTTTGTTTATATCCCAGTTATTGTCTTTGATAAAATCCAGCGGCGTTCCTGCCGGGGCAACGACTTCATACTCTTTTGAAGAAACCCAAGCGAACGAATACGTATCATAAATTTCGGGGATGGAATTGTCCCATTTTACGTCGTTTACCGTGACGGTAATGCCGTTTTTGTCAAGCACGTGGGTTGTCGCCCCGCCGCTGTCTCTATCGATACGAATTTGAGTAACATATCTATAAGTCCCTTCCGTAAACGCTGTGCCCGAATAATCCTCCCAGCTTGTCGCAGTCTTCTTTTCCCAGTTGTACTGGGTTTGGAACTGCGCCGGTACGTCTTCCTTTATATTAAAAGACGGACTTTTTACGCTTTTTCCATAGCCTACAATGTCGTCGACGTCTGAGGTTGCGGTAATCGTGCTGACTACGATGCGCGTGTCTGTCTCAGCCGCGCGCGCCGTATCCGCAGGGCTTGCAAACGCAATGCCGAGCATAAGCGCAAGGCTCGTTATAAGTCCTAAAATCAGCGTCAATATCTTTGATTTATTCGCTTTGCCAAGTGTCATATTCTTATCTCCTATTGATTTTTTGGGGGATATGTTCCGCGTCGCTTAGCCGATAAAAACCCCAACCGAACCCGCCTCTAAGCCGTCTTTTTAACGCTTTGCGGCAAATTCTCGCTTGAAGTACAGCAAGTACGTCTGCGTTCGCCTTTACCACAAATCATTTAAAAATACGGCTTAGAGGTTGCCCTATATATCAAATTAAGTCGATACCGCAAATTTTCAGGCGTAGATTACGTTTAAGTCGCGGCGTTTCCGTGGGTTAGTATACAAATACAAGCCACGGAAAGAACAATGAATTAAGCGTAAGATACGCCTGAAAATCGGGTTTAGTTGAGGTTTTTATCGGCTACGCGACTTGAAACCTTTGTAATATTGCTGTAAATTTATTGCCTGAGTCACAACCGATTGCCTTATTCCTCAAGCCGAAATCTAAGATTTTTCGGTTTAAAGGGCTATCCAAAGCGCGGGGACTACGCCGCCGTCAGGCGTCAGATCGGTGCTTTTTATGGCGCCCTTCTGATGTCTGTCCAGAACGAAGGTAGCGTATCCGTCGTTGCCACCACGACTACCTATAGACGGCGAACGAGTGTACCAGGTGACGTATTTTTCTTCGTAGATATCCATCGGCGCGCCGCGGAATTTGGCAAAATCGGATGCTTGCAGGTTTCTTGCGGGATCTTCTGCTTTTACGTCCTTATTAAAACCGTACGCCGTTGTGGTAATATCTCTCAAAGACAGCAAAAAGATCTTATCATCCGTATCTTTACATTGGGCGGCATACTTGTTTTCCCCAGGCTTGTTTTGCGAGCTGTAAGTATCCGGGTAATACGTCGGGTATTCGTCCGGATTGCAACTTCTCGCGGTGTTGTCGAGGTGCGTGGTCTGTATGATTTCCTTTTGCAAGTCGTTGAAAACCTCGTTGTAGAAGGTTTCGTTGAGCCACCTGCGCAGGAAACAATATTCCCAGTTGTTGGCGTAAGTTCCGTCGACGTCACTTTCCTTTGTTCCCCTGAAAATGCCGTATTCGCCGTTATAAAAGCCTGCTTCTCTTCTATTAGGTTCCAGCCAAAAGGCATCCAAAGCGATATCGCTCATAATATAGGCGGAATTCCCGCTTGTGGTTAAAATTCTCCATTTTATCGGTTCGACCTTAAACCAGTACACTTGATGATTAGTATAATGGTTTGCACTGATATAAGAATAGCCAAGACTTCCATATACCGCCGGGCGAAACTCCTTCATATAAAAGCCACGGTATTTTGTGCCGCTATAAATCACGTCTATATACCAGATATCCTTCGAATTTTCGTAATATAACCAGTTTTCGGGTTTCTCGGGGACAGTGTAAATTGTGTACTCGGGAATAGTCCCTGCCACTTCGTTAAGTTTTGCGATTACGTTTTCGTCGCGCTCTAAGGTTTGCGGCCAGTAACCGAAATAGATATAGTTGCCCTCGCGCGTGTATTTTACGGGATTGCACTCATTGCACGTGGTGCATACGTCGCAAACGTAACTATGCTTGCCGTTGGCGGGGATTTCCACCTTGGTGCTGTAGTCGCAGCCCTCGCGCTGACATTCGTCGTACTCGTCCCAGCCGGGCAAGCAGTCCGCCTGTTTAGCCTCGTGATGTTTGAGTAAGTGTCCGAGAGCCTTGTCGACGTATCTGTCAATCTTTGACGTATAGTCGCAACCTTCGCGTTTGCAGGTGGAATAACTTCCCCAATACCCGTCCTCCGTGCAAGTCGGGTCGCAGCGATCGTGCCATTGCAAATCGTGCTCGAGAGCGGGCAACCCCTTGTAATCGGTGTGATAATCGCAACCTTGGTTGGAACACTTTTTGTATTCCTCGCTGCCCCACTTCTCGCAAGTAGGCTCAACGCGCGGCACGGTTATGGATAAATTGTGTCCCGTGGCGGGGATTTCCTCGTACCCCTCGGTTTTTCCGCAATAATGCTCGCATCTTTTATACGCTTTCCATCCGATTTCCGTACAAGTCGGCTCTTTGGCGGCAACGTCCTGCATATCGTGTCCGGTAGCGGATATCGGCTTCTGCTCGGTATAAGTACAGCCCGGGTTTATGCAGCGTTTGCCATGCGTAAGTCCGTCTTTTTCGCACCGAGGATCGTAACCTTTTTCTTCGCGCAGATTGTGCGGAGCAAGTTCGCCGTATTCAAACGTTTCCCTGCCTAAATTGCCGCACTCGCTGCAAACAAGCCGATACACAGCCTTTCTTTGGCAGGTTGCATTGTCCACAAGGTTTCCGTCGGTGACTTTTTCGACGTAGCTGTGTATGTGCTGCGTATCCGACGGCAATAAACCGGTAACCACAAAGTACGAAAAACTTGTCGTTTCAAAGTATATATTGTTGCCGCCGGTCGTCGTTGCAAGCTCCTCGACAGTGTTGTCGCCCTTGACGTGATAGGTAACGTAGCCGTCCGCGTCAAACGGTTTCGGCATGGTAACTTTCACTTTACCGTTAGGTTGAATCTTTTCGCCGTTCTTTGAAACGGAAATGTCAAAAACGGCAATTTTATCACTGTCGTAAGGTTTGTCTATCGCAGCAATAACTGCCTTTCCTTGCTCGCTGTCGGCAGCGTGGAGTTCGGCTTTCAGCTCGGAGCCTTTTTCAAACGCGCCGTTCAAAGTAATGCCGCTTTCGGCGGTCAGTTTGTTTACGCTTCCGCTTTTATCGGTGCAGGCGACCAGCGCAAGACACAGCGACAACGCAAGCGCAAGGAATAATAAATGTTTTTTCTTCATTGAACCCTCCTTTATATTATAGAACACGACACGGACAAGCGGGTTTTTACGCCCGCTTATCCGTAATTTGATCAGATAATAACTTTTAAGTTATTTTGTCATACACCAACGCTTAGTTTCCCGAACCGGAAGCGGGCTTAGTATAAACACCAAGTCCGATATATACATCCTCGTCCGTGAAAATCCATTTGCGTTCATGATCGGTCAGACCATATCCGGCACTTCCATAAAAATCGACAATGAGATATGAACCGACTATTTTACCGCCGACTTCATTGTATGCCCCGCCTGTGACGGGAGTGCGAGTGTATTTTGCGATGTCCTTTCCGCTATTTATAAATTTTATTTCGATTTCATCGGTGGCTTTGGCGTTTTTAAGGATTTCGCCGAGATCACTTCTGCTCAGGTTGACCGCAAACGTTTTATCGCCAAGTTCGATAGGCTCGATGACGTTGGTGCCGGGGACGTTTAACATAAAACCGCTCCTGACTCTTGTCGCATGAGGAACTGCGGTTACTATACATTCGGCAATAGTTTTTCCGCTCGCTTTGAGCGTGAATCTGCGTCCGACAAACGCGGGGACTTTTTTGCCTTGGAAATCAATGGTGACGCCTTCAAGCATTTCGCCGCCTAAAAGCATCGCGGTGCCTTCCGGGAACGTAACTTCGCCGATTACTTCACCGAACGTGTCGGCAAAGGCGACATACGGTTTAATCCCCGTAGTAATCGGAGTGTGTTGACCACCCTCGTCTTTTGTAAACACTCTTATCGTTACCGTGACCTTGCTGTAACCGATAATCGTATCGGGCTCGGACAGCATATATCCGCGAAGAAGTTCATCCTTCGTTGCGCCTTCGATAAGCAAGCCTACTTCTTCACCCGCGGTTGCCGTTTCAACCTCTGTCGCCGACGTGCCTCTGCCCTTTTCGATTTTATTCACAGTGATTATCTTGCCGATTTCATTGACTAAAAGTCGGTCGCCTGTTTTCAACGTGCCGTTAGCGATTTTTGTTGTGATAATAACCTCGCCGCTACCGGAAAGAGAGAACACGTCCTGGATTCCGGCATAGAAAGAATCGGGAGCGTTCCGGACGGTAAATCTGACCGTGTTGTATACACCTTTGTCAAGCTCGAAGTTGTCGTTATCCACGGTCAAGTTAAAGGAGCCGATTGTATACATGCCAATCGCATAGTACGTTTCGGGAGCGCAAATCGTCACCCATTCAACAACGTTGTTCGTAACTTCCTTGACGTCTATGCACGTCAAACCGAACTTACCGCTTTCAAGTTTTTCTCCGAGTTTTCTTACGAAAACGCCTTCGGTCAAAGTAACCTCGCGTTTGTTGATTGTGATAGTCTTGGTGATTTCGCCGCCTTTCCATTCCGCAGTGTCTTGTACGGTTGCTTTCACGGTATATTCGCCGGCATTAGTCGGGGCGGTTAAAGTAAACGCAACGTCGTCTTCGCCTTGGTATGTAATGGTGATTTCGCCGTTGCCTTTACGATTGACTTTACCGGGATCGATGCTAAATGCCAAACCGTCATAGGTTTTCTCGTCATCTAAATCGATAGCAAACGAAATAGTGTTGTCTTTTGCGTCAAGAGCGGGAATTTCTTCGGTTTTGCTATATCCGCAAACCGTACAAGTGAATTTTTTTTCGCCGACTACTCCATAGCCCGCCTCTTTGGTAACTACGCCTTCGTCAAAGGTATGCTCTGCGAAGTCTTTGGTTTTGTCCCCATGTTCGCAGGTTGTCGCACGATAGTGTCCGCTTTCGTCGGTGTTCACCCATGCGTTCATATCATATTTATGAGTGTGCGGAAGTCTTTCGATCTTTTGGGTATGGACGTATCCGCAAGTTTTGCACGTAGAAGTTTTAACGCCTTCCGTTTCCTCGGTGGGTTCGGTTGCGATCACTCCGTCGTCGAACTCGTGCGGGAGTTTTTCAGTCGTGTCGGTGTGGTTTTTCGTGGTGCAATCGTGCCAATGATAATTTTCGTCCGTCGTCCATTCGGCGGAAAATTTATGTTTTTGACTGAGCGCAATCGGCAAAACGACGGCGCACACCGCGCCTGCGCCTATTACGCACGCAATGACGATTGACAATATTTTATGTGAAAGAATCCATTTTTTCATAAATTAACCCTTCGTATTATTATTTTTGTTTAAGTCTTGAAGCGGGTAAAATAACCCGCTTCAATTCTTATTGCGTTATGTTAAAACAGCTTTCATCCGCCGTTTGCATGGCGGTTATTCTGCCGCTCGACCGTTGCCGGATTTGCACGGTCGAGCGTTTTTGCCGATGCGCCCTTTTCTATAAAGACTTACGTAAACGTTGAAAAGCCTCGGTTATTTCTTGGCAAATTTGGCGAAAACATACAGATTCCGATTTACCGTAAAGGTATAAGTCGCTTTATCGGATATAAGTATTTCGGCTTGCTGTTCTTGCTGTTCGTCATAGAAATACCAGCCGAGGAAGTTATATCCCTCGTTTGCGACGGCGGTAAGTGTTATCCTCGTTCCTTTTTCAACTATTCTGCCGTTGCCGAAATCGATCTTCTTACCGTTTTCTGTGATATAACCCCAGTCACGCTCGTAATACTGCGCAAGGAAGTTGACCAGGTCCACTATTCTGATAGTGATTACCGCTTTTAACTCGGGGTTGGCAAGATAGGTGTAAGTAACGGTGTAAGTGCCGGCTTTACTCGTATCGAGCATGTTGTTTTCGCTGACGCCGATCGTACTTTCAACTCTGTATTCCAAGCCGTGGCAAAGTCTCTCGTATTTACCGCCGACTTTTCCGAGTACGGGAATGTGTTCGTAATCTACCCAATGTTCGCTGTTAAGATTGAACACGTATTCTTCTTTCGGATTGCCGTTTTCGTCGGTATCGAATCCGAAATCGTTAAGGTCGTCGAGTTTAATCCCGGTAACGGTGCCTCTGAACATAGCGGTCAGATTAACGTTGCCTGTTTTTTCGCTTACGGTAAAGGTATATTTAAGGTCTTTCGAAAGCAACTCGTCCGCATTGTAACCCGCGGTGTCGGAGGCGGGGAACCAGCCTATAAATTTATAGCCCGCGTTGGGTTTAACTTCTACGGTAACGCTTGCGTTATTCGGCAGATCGTCGACATAAAAGCCGTTTTCGGTAACGCCTTTGCCTACAAACTTGCCCGCGCCGTCACTTTCTATTCTCGCATAGACGAAGAACGAATAGTCGAATCTTGCATAAACGGTAGCGTCTTCGGTTACGGTGAACTCGTAAACATCTTTGTCGGAAATACGCGCGGCGGTTTCGCCTTCGCCGTCGTACCAGCCGAGGAATTTGAAGTAAACGGTTTCTCCGCTTGCAGAAACTTTAACCTTGGAATCCTTGGTAACCACAAATTGCAGTTGTTTTTCGGCGGGAGAATAACCTTCGATATTATTGTTGTAAATGTTTCCGTGTTCGCCCGCGATAACGGTTAAGGTAACTCTTTCCATTTCGGCAAACTGCGCGAAAATATAGGTGTTATCGGTTATCGTAAAGGTTTCGGTCGCATTCGACGAATAGAAGCGTTTTTCATCGGAGCCGGAGTCGGAGTTCGCTATATACCAGCCGGCAAATCTGTATCCTTCGTTGGGCACAGCCGTCAGTGTGAGCGTTCCGCCGAGGTCGACTTCTTCCCTGTGTCTGTCGGGATCTTTTACCACGACTTGACCGTCTTTCTGTATCACGCCCTGAGTCTCGTACCTATCCAGCAGAGACAAATACGTTTCGGCTTGGGGTACGTGTACCGTGAGCGTGGCACTTACGGTCTTGTCATACTTGTAAGTAATTACGATTTCATGATTGCCCGTCTTCGTGTAGTCTACTTTGCTTGCGTCTACAATGTATTCGGACGCGTCGAGAACGTTGCCTTTGTCGGTCGTTACGGTAAGCCCCGTAAGGTCGGCTTGTTTTTTGGTAGACAAGTTGTAATTGAAGGTTCCGTATTCAAAACCTTCGCAGGTTACGTCAAGCCTTGCGACTTCTTCCACGAATAAGGCTTTGATATGCACGTCTGTGCCTTTCTGACTGAACACGTATTCGGTTTCCGTCGAAACGGGTTCTTCGGAAAGGTTACCCTCTTCGTCCACCAGATACCAGCCGGCGAATTTATATCCTTCGGCGGGTTTTGCCTGCAACACTTTTGAATTACCGAGAGCGAAATAAGCTAAAACATGGGGATCGTTACTCGTCTTAATTTCGGTAAACTCATTGTTTTTCTCTGCGATAGAGCCTTTGCCTCCGAGTTCGACGGTAAGATGCGCAAACCGTTCCGAAACGTACACAATGAAAGCGTTGTATACTTCATCTTCCATCGCTTTGTTTATCCTGCTGAAATGCAAAGTGTATTTTATTTGGTAGCGGCCTTCTTTATTGAAGTCCAGTCCGCCGTAATCTATGGAATAATCGCCGAAGGACAATTGTACGTATTCAAACTCGTTGACGCTCGGGGGATCTTTACGGCGAAGACCTCTTACGTCCAGCCTCAAAAAGTCGGTTTTGGGCGCGCCGGGTTTGTAATACAATACGCTCTGCGCTTCAAAGTATATTGAGCCGTCTTTGACTACCCTGGGCAGTCCCGACTCGCCCACCCAGTGGTGCAACTGATAAACGTCGGTTTTGAGATTGGATTTTTCGGGTTTGATTTTGAACATAGCGATAATGCTTAAATCATAGTCGCTCATGCCTATTTCGTAAGTTGGATTTTCGGAGATAAGATCGCCGAGAACGCCGCCGGCGTACCATACGTACCAACCGCCGAATTCGAAATCGCGATCGGGTACGGCGGTAATGCTGTACTTCTGATCTTTATCGGTGAAGATAAGCTGTTTTTCGGTGTAGACGTCATATTTTTCTTCTATATAGAATTGTCCGCCTTTTCCGGCTTTAACCATAATGTCGCTGTTCTTCTCGGAAACGTTAACTGTTATAACAAGAGTGAGTTCTATTTCGTCGCTGACTTTGACCTTATATTCCACGCGATACTCGCCCTCTTTTGAATAATCGACCTTGTCAAGACCGGTAACGACGAATTGTTCGGGCGCAAGAATCGTGTATATAAGTTTGCCGTCTTTTTTCTTTTTACCCTTGATTATAAGTTTGCTTAAGTCGATTCCCGTCTGATTGCCGGGTTTGATGTATACCGACGTGGCGGCTCTTCCGTCCGTATAGCCCTTAGGCATGTTCGAAGTGCCGGGGAACGCCCATACGCTTTCCATGTTGGTAAGATCGGCCGCGAATTTGCAAACTATCGTCGTTTTGCCCGCAACGGTTTTACCCTCAATCTTGCTTTCCGTTGAAAACGGAGTGCTTTCGATTTTGCCATCTTTCTCCATAAACCAGCCGTCAAGAACAAAATCATATCCGCATTCAACGAAAAGTTTCACTGTTTCGTTCGCTCTGGAATAGATCTTCTTTTCTTCGCCGGAATGGATTTTGTACCAAGTTGTAACTACACCCATAAAATACGTTACGGTAACCGTTCCCTCGCACGGACCGGGATTCTTTATAACGAGTTCCGAACTATCTGAGTTGTCAAGAAAAACGAAAGGAGAGAAAGAGTCCGTTTCAAAAACAACGTTCCCGTCTTTGAACTCGCAGTCGAGTCGTTCGACTTTGCTTTCGCTCTTGATGTGGAAAACCATATATTCTTCGACGCCTTCTATGGGCGCGGGTACTGATACTCTGACTTTTCCGTCGGGTTGTACCTTAACTCCGCCGGATTCTACCGAAATGTCGATTGTCGTCATTTTTTCGTCGGCGAGTAACTTAAACTCTTCCGGCAGTTTGTCAATCGTGCTTTTAACGTTTTCTTCCGTCATCTCCACTTTTTCGGTTATGAGTTTAGCCTTTTTCCCGAAGTTTCCGCCGGTAAGCGTAACTCCCATACTGCTTTTCAGTTCACCCGTTTTGCCGCCGCAGCCGTTGCAACCGTTGCAACTTGCAAAAAAGCACAGGCATAATGCGACAATCATCACGGATATGACGCAAAGTAATTTTTTCTTCATAAATTTTGCCTCCTTATATTTTGTTTTTTAAATCGCCTTTGGATTTGCGATCCGAAACCTTGTTCTTTGCCTTTTTTAAGGCTTTACATAATTTATTCACGCCGTTTTTGTGCCGATAATCGACTTATAGGCGGGTTTTTGTCGTTTTTGTGCTTACTTGTTTTTCGGTGTTCCTTTGATTGCCGCGATCAGGTCGGCAAAAGTCTTTTTCTTCACAGCAAACCAGAAAATTGCAAATCCGCCGATACCTGCAACCGCTATCGAACCGATTACGATACCCGCAATCGCTCCGCCCGAAAGACCGTCCTTTTTATTAGGCGTCGGGGTGATTTCGCTGCCGCCCGAAGGTATATCTTCATATACGGCAGTAAGAGTTGTTTCTCCCTTTACCATAAAGGTATATTCCTTTTCGGTGCTTACGATTTCTCCGCTTTCGTCCTGCCAACCTTTAAATACTTTGCCTGCCGCAGGCTCGTCTGCCTTTACGGTTACGGTGTCGCCGTCCGCATAGAATTTACTTTCGTCGTTTACGATTACTTTATACGTGCCGATTTTTGCGATTCTGAGATCTTTTATCTCGTTATTTTCTTTATCGAAATGCCTTGCGCAAACGGTACAGTCTTTGTGCGCCATAACGCCGTAATCTTCAACCGTCGGAGCTACCTCTTTTTCCCACTCGCCGAACACGTGCGCTTCTACGTCCTTTTTCACGTCGCAGTTTTTGCACTCGTGATAATGGTTTTCTTTGTCGATGGAATACCCGCTGTCGAAATCGTGGATAATCGTTTGTTCAAGCGTTATCTCGTTTGTGTTTTCCTTATCCGAAAAGAGTTTTTTACATTCTTCGCGCAGGCAAACATAATATTCTATGTTGCCGTCCTTTCCGTTGTTTCCGTCCGCGTCGGCAGGGGTAACGGCTGCCGCTTCTACGTGCCGACATTTATGAGCGGCGGGGATAACCGTATCGGTCGGATCCCATTCTTCTATGCAGGCGGCGTCGGCAAACTCTTTACCGCAACTTTTGCAGGCATATTTATCTTTAACGCCGTTTTCCGTACACGTTTCGGGTTTTCCTGCTTCTTTTATGGTAGATTCTTTATGCGGACAAGGCAACGCCTTGGGAAGTTCGATTCTGATCGTCGCCTCCGTTCCTTCGTCGTTTACGTCGATTCTGTCAACGACGAATCCCGCGCCCGAAAGATGCATTTCGCCAAGCCACATGGAAACCTGATTCACAGTCGGCGGGAATTTTTCGCCTTCCGGCGCCGTTATCTTTAAGAGAGCCCAGGAATTTTGCCCTTCAATGAAGTTTCCTATGTAATAATTCGACAAACCGCTCCACTCGAGAACGGTTACTTCCATTCCGTTTTTCTCGATAATTTTTAAATCGCCGGCGTCATTTCCGCCGTAAGGTTGCGGGACTTCGATTTCTACCGACGGCACGGTATTATCCAAACGCAGCAGAACGCACACCGTAAAATAACCGCTACTCGGAGTGTACTCTTTATAGACGACTTCTCCGTTTTCCGCAACGACGTCTATCTCGTCTACATTTGAGTTGATTTTGCAGTTCGCCTGCGCTAAAAAGTTATAGCGCATTACCACAGTCTGTTCTATAACACCGTTTTTGTCGACAAAACCGCCGAAACCGTCGCGTCTTGTATATGATGCGAAGTTTGAGTTTATGGCATGGAAAACTCTGCCTTCTTTTATGAGCGGATATTCAAGAATTTTAACCGGTGTACCCTGTGTAAAATACGGAACTTCGATAACTACTCTGTTTACCACTTCGTCCGCACCGCATACCGTACATTTCCCGTCAGAGAAAGTGTGATTGATAAAATCGCCGTATTCCCAGCCGCAACCCTCGTGCGTGCATACGGCGCGCCTGTTACAGGTAGCGGTACCGCCGGACGCTATATGCCGATGACCTGTTTCTTCCGTGCCGCAATAATAACACATTTTGAACTGAATGTCAGACATTGACAAATCGGGGTTTGTGAATATATACCTGTGTTCCAAATTTTCGGTGTATATCTCGTCACAAACCTCGCATTTTGCGCCGATAAAACAAGTTGCTTTTCCGCCGTGGTGTTTTTCTTTTACGGGGTTGCCGTTTTCGTCTTTTTCAACTTCGCCGCAACGACACTTTGAAATATGATATTCCGTGTCTTCGACGTCGAATTGCCGGATATACGTGTGTTTTCCTTCGGGGTTTACGTGTCCGCAAGTCCCGCATTCGACGTTGCAACCGTAAGCGTAATCGTGCGTTGAATATCTCGAACCTTTGTCAAACTGACATGCAACGCCCGGACAATCTTCCGCGGTACATTTCGTATATCCGTGGTGGTCGTTTCCTATCGGTTCGATTTCTTCAACCCAGGTATGCTCGTGTCCGCCGGAAACGCTGTATACCCATATAGGAATATCGCACGTCTGCCCGTCCGCCGCCGTTGCGGTTATGTACATCGTTCCGCCGTCCATAGCGTTCACCGCGGTGATCTGATAATTGCAAACGTAAGTGTTTAATATCTCTGATTTCTGCGTTTCGACGATAGTCCCTACAGGAGCGATTTTCTTTTCAAACGTGTAGGGCGCGGGCGCGCCGACAAGCCAGAAAGCCGTGTCCGTATAAGCAGTGCATAAACTGCTGCTGAACGGCTTGCCGATTTCCGGATAAGCATTCAAAGACCACCCGAACATGTGATTCATGCCTTTGGTAACGACAAAATCGACGTAAAAATAGTACTCTCCTAAATTCGATGTCCAGACCTCTATATCTTTTCCTTTGCCGATTTCAAACCCCGGAATGTTCATCGCGCTTAAATATTCGGCTTCTTTCGTTGTGTCGAAAATATATCCCGTTTTCGGCTCAAAGTTCACTCTGACAACGTACGGCGTGTCTCTCGTTATTTCGGAGTTTTCAATTGTGCTCCATAAATTACCGGGCGCATCGCTCCATAAGCGACGGGTGTGTCCGTAGGCGTATATTACGTCAATTCTTGCCGTATAGTTTGCGCCTTCGGGAACAACGAGCGTTTTTTTCGTTTCATCCTCGAATTGAAACATCGAAACAAGTTTATCGCCTATTTTCGTTTTGTTAAAAGAAACTCCGACGTTTTCGATCGTAACTTTTTCGCCATCGTCCGCCCGAGCTACAATGTCGCCCGCAAACACGATGCCGAACATAAGAGCAAGACACATCGTAAGTCCGAAAACCAACGATAATAGTTTTGTTTTGTTAGCCATATTCGCGTCTCCTTTTTCTTTTTGTTCTTTCAAACCGCGGCTGAAATTTACGATTCAAAAAATTGTGCTTTGTGTTTTTAAGTGTCGCAGAATTATTCTTTACCCTGCCTTCTATGCCGATAATCGACTTATAGGCGGGTTTTTGTCGTTTTTGTGCTTACTTGTTTTTCGGTGTTCCTTTGATTGCCGCGATCAGGTCGGCAAAAGTCTTTTTCTTCACAGCAAACCAGAAAATTGCAAATCCGCCGATACCTGCAACCGCTACCGAACCGACCACGATACCCGCAATCGCTCCGCCCGAAAGTCCGTTGTTTTTGGCAGGAGGAGCAATTTCGCCGTCACCCGTACTGTCGCCCGAAGGTATGTCTTCATATACGGCGGTAAGAATTGTTTCTCCCGTTACGGTGAAAGTGTATTCGGCGTTCGTACTGACGATGTTTCCGCTTGCGTCTTTCCAGCCTTTGAACACTTTTCCTTCCTCGGGTGCTTTTGCTATCGCGGTAACGCGCGTGCCTTCCTCGCAGATTTTATTATCTTCGTCGATAATCACTTTATAAGAACTGATTTTGGGAATTATAAGTTCAAAATCGGTCATTTCTTTGTCGCTCGCGTCAAAATGTTTTCCGCAAAGCATGCAATCCTTGTGAGCTTTTTCGCCGTTGTTTTCCTTTGTCGCCGGAACTTCTTCCTTCCAGACGTCATACCGATGTCCTTTGGGGTTAACGGGCAGTTTAAGATCTTCCAACGTGGTCTCCTCTTTGTTTTCGTCCACAAGTTTTTTACAAGCCGAACATTCATAATGAGCCTTCACGCCGTTCTGCATGCAGGTGGGATTCGTTTGCTCAACAAGCGTGCCGAAGTCGTGCGGGGACTCGTCTTTTTTCTCGTTGCAATTTTTACATTTATAATAGTGCGTATCTTTTTCTGCGGTATATACCGAAGCGAAAGAATGCCCCGTCGCGGGGATTTTCGCTTTCGAGTCGTTCCACTCGGCTGTGCAGGCTGCGTCGAAAAACTCTTTTCCGCAACCCGAGCAGGCATATTTATCCTGCACTCCGTCTTCGGTACAGGTTGCAAGTTTTCCTGCCTCTTTCATCGTCACGTTTTCGTGCAGACAATCGGTTGCTCCCAGCGTTTGCACGGTGAACGTCAATTCCGTAAAATCCGCGCTTTGTTCATAACTCTTTAACTTACAGCCCGTAATTTTGAAATCGCAAAGCCATTTGTCGATGTTCCATGCTTTCAAAATCGGAAAAACTTTTCCCTCCGGCGCTTTAACCGTAAATTTGACTTCGCACGGAACGCCTATATAAAACAAACCATCAATCAACGGGCCGATGCTTGTTTTGTCTATCGTCACCTCACATCCGTTTTTCTCGGTGATTTTCAGCGTTTCGGGAAGATTTCCGGCGAGCGGTTGAGAAACTTCGATGTCTAATGATTGCACCGCGTTTTCAACGCGCAATAATACCAGTATAACCAGACTTCCGTCGCTTTCCCTTATCTGTTTGCTCAAAAGTTCGCCGTTAGTTACGGTGACGTTGAGATCTTCGACACTTTCGGGGAATTTGCAGGTTGTGTGCGGTCTGAAAGCGTAAAGTATTACGCTGTTATTGGTAATTTTCACTTCGCCGCAGTCGGCAGCATTGCACAAATAGTCGTTTCCGTCGCGATCCAAAGACGCCTTATAGTAAATATCCCCCTTGGGAATGACGTTGCCTTCGATTACGTTCGGATAAAACAACGGGCTGTATGCCATTCCTTCATAAAACTCCGGCACGTCGATAAGGACTTTTCTGATATATTCGTCGGACGAACACTCGGTGCATATGCCGCCCACGAAATTATGAGCCTCGAAATCGCCGTATTCGCAACCGCAAACGTCGCCGTTGTACATGTAAGAACACTTTGCGCGCGTTTGGCAAGTTGCCACGCCGCCGATCGGGGAGTGTCTTAATTTCACTTCTTCTATCCCGCAATATTTGCAGAATCCGAGGTGCATATAAGTCCCGTCGTTGTTTCTGAACGACCTGAATTCGAACTTATGTCCCGTTGCGGCAAGATATTCTTCTCCGCAAACGTCGCATTTCGCGCCGCTCAGACACGTTTGTATGCCGCCGCTGTGTTTTTCTTTAACGGGGTTGCCGTTTTTGTCTTTTTCAACTTCGCCGCAAGCGCACTTAAACACGTGGCAAGTTGCGTCGTCATCGCTCGCAACGGCAGAGAAATTGTGCTTTGCGTCGGGATTACCGAGATCGCCGCATGTTTTGCATTTTGCGGTACAACCGTCGTAAAAATCGTGACTTGCATACTGCGAGCCTTTGTCAAAAGCAGGGGCAACGCCGGGACAATTAGGATCGGTGCATTTTGTGTAACCGTGATGCTCGTAATCTATCTTCTCGATTTGTTCAACCCATGTATGCTCGTGTCCGCCCGATACGGCTGCAATCGTAACGGGAATATCGCAAGTCTGTCCGTCCGCCGCCGTTGCGGTGACGTACATCGTTCCGCCGTCCATTGCGTTTTTTGCGATTATTTGATAGTAACAATTCGACTCGTCAAAAATGTTGCTTGTCTGAATTTCCATTCCTATGGGCGCAATCTTTGCCTCATACGTATAAGGAGCGGGCGCGCCGCTG
The DNA here is from genome assembly GCA_934247225.1 of uncultured Clostridia bacterium. Classification (GTDB taxonomy): domain Bacteria; phylum Bacillota; class Clostridia; order Christensenellales; family Borkfalkiaceae; genus UBA10281. Next base: position 49,052 of record CAKQJE010000003.1, on the reverse strand, counting down.
ATCCATATACCCGTGTCGGTAAACTCCGTGCCGATTTTGCCCGACACCTTTTCGTCGATTCGGGGAGATATGTATCGCGGATAACCGAAATAATTCATTCCTCTGGAAATGATAAAATCCATATCTATTGTTGTTGAAGCGCGGTTTTGCCCGGCACTCTCCCAAAATTCTATATCCTTGCCTTTGCCGAGTTCCGCGCCGGAAACCTTCATTTTCCTTTTAAGCGAGTCTACATCTTTGGATAGTTTATAGTTTTCTTTCGTCTCAAAACGGACGCGGATGCAATACGCAACTTTCCGCTCGATCAGTTGATCTTCAACTCTGCTCCACGGAAACGACGCGCTGTCTTGTCTCCACAACGTTGTCGCTTGCCCGTTTTTGGATATGAACATCAGCGTTGCGGTATAGTTTGCGCCGGCAGGAACTTTGAGCGTTCTTTCCGTTTCGTCCTCGAATTCAAACGCGGCGGCAAGACTGTCACCTGCGTTTACCTTTTTGAACGCCACCTCGAGCGTATCGATCGTCGTCGTATCGGCGCGAGCCGTCTGCGGGTTGACCGACGCCATACCGAGAATTACCGTAAGACACATAGCCAGCCCCAATGCAAGCGTAAATATCCCGGTTTTTCTTGTGTTGTGTGTCATATTAGCAACTCCTTTTACGTCCATTTGTTATGTATGATTTTTTTTTCGTTATTGCAAATGCGAATTGACTTTGGCGCGCATGTGTGATATACTGTTTACACTTGCAACGTTTCTTTTCGTACATGCAACGTTTGAAACAACGTGAGTATATCAAAAACACAATAAAAATTCCCCCACCCAAACCGCTAAAAGGTGGGGAAAACCGAAAAAAAGTTAAAAAAATTTTGTAATCGGGTGGGCAAACGCTCATGTAACCGGTAACGGAGGATCAATATGAGATGTAAGGTCAAAAAAATTATTTCACTGTTTATCGTCATCGCGACGGCACTCGCAGTACCCTTTACTCTTACGGCATGCAATAAAGACAACACTTTGCTTGATCCCAAAAAACCGACGACTCTTACTATGTGGCACGTTTACGGCGAGCAGGTCAATTCGCCCATGAACGACATCGTTGAACAATTCAACTCGACCGTCGGCAAAGACAAAGGCATCATTATAAACGTTACGCTGATGTCAAACGCCTCGCAGATCGGCAAAAAATTAAAAGACGCGCAAACAGGCAAAGCGGGGTCCAAGGAAATGCCCGATTTATTCTTTTGTCATTCGAGCGACGCGCGCAGCCTGGGCGCGAATAATCTTCTGAATTGGAACGATTATTTTTCCCCGTCCGAACTTGACAATTTCGTACCCGATTTTTTAAGCGACGGAATGGTCGACGATAAACTTGTTGTTTTCCCCGTTTCAAAATCGACTTATATGCTCTTCATCGCAGGCGGAGTTTTCGACAGATTCGCCGCCGCCAAAAATGTTTTGCTATCCGACCTCGGATCCTGGAAAGGGTTTTTCTCCGTTGCCGAAAAATATTACGAGTGGTCGGGCGGTAAACCGTTCTGCGCAATAGATTATCTGATAAGGATTGCGGAACTGTGCGCCATATCCGACGGAGAAAGTATTTCTTACAAAGACGGTTGGTACGACGCAAACAACCCCGCTCTGATACAAGCATACGATATGTTTGCCACATCTATCGCCAAAGGACATATTGTCGTATCCGATTTGTATTCCAACACGCAAGTTATGACGGGACAGACATGCGCGGGTATCGGCTCTTCGGCTTCCGTGCTTTATTACAACGACGAAATCACCTACCCCGACAATACTTCGGAAGCCATGAATCTGAAAGTCTTGCCCATGCCCCAACAGACAGGCAAACAAAAAGTTGCAACGCAATCGGGCGTCGGACTTTGCGCTTATAAAACGACCGAACAGAAAACCGAGGCTGCAAACGTTTTCGCAAGATGGTTCACCGAAGAACACCGCAATGTGGATTTTGTACTTTCAACGGGTTATATGCCCGTAAGAACGGGCGCTTTTGCAAAAATCGGCGAAAATTCTTTCAAGTCGGACGCATACAGGAACCTTTATAAAGCCCTGACTACAACAGTTGAGACCTGCTCTTTCAAAAAAGAACCGGCGTTTGACGGGTATTACACCAAAGTGTACGCTTTGTACGAAAAAATCCGTAACATCCAGAACACACTTGAAACCAGATACGAAAAAGGCGCAACTTGCGAACAGATAGTTGAGGAAATGGAAGCCGCGCTGAATAACGTAGCCTGACAAAAAGATTGAGGAGCGACCGGGATATGAAGTTCATAGATTTCAAAAAAAAGAAAACGTCTATGCATCGTAAGCTTTTGTTATATATGCTTACGCTCGTTCTCGTTGTCGTTATGTTTATCGCGGTCGGCTTGTTTTTCGTCGGACAGTTTTCTACGACAACGGAAAAATATTCAAATAATCTGACTTTTCAAAACGAATTCTATACAAGGCAAATCGAAAAATTCTTTGACGATCTTTCGATGATGAACGAAATGCTCGCAAACGATTCCTCGGCGATAATAGACAATTATCTGAATAAAAAAGGAATTCATATAAGCGCGCTCAACGATTCTCAAATGTATACGGAAGGCGTGCAGGAAGCGCTTTTCCCTAAACTTAAAGAAGAGTTGCTTAAAGCGGACGCTTCGGGCGCGTTTATAATGCTTAACGCAACCGTGAATACGGGCGAAGCCAACTCCGATAAATCCAGAACGGGATTATATTTTCAACGCAGCACACTTGACCGCACGGACGAAACGCTGCTGCTGTTTCGGGGCAGCGCGGAACTCGGAAGAAAAAACGACATAATGCCGCACCGTAAATGGCGATTGGAATTCAAAACCGATTTCGTGCCGCAAACAAAAAACTTTTTCAACGAAACAATCGTCAAAGAAAAAAAATCGGTACTGACCGATATTTTTACGCTTAACGGAACAAGCGAAGAAGCAATGGCATTCCTCAATCCTTTGTTCGGAGCAGACGGGACGTATTACGGCATTTGCGGATTTGAAATCTCGAAAAATTACTTCAAAGATTTATTTGCTCAACCCACAAGATTAGAAAAACTGACCTGCACCTTTTCCAAAACGGCAGAAGACGGCAAAATCGACTGTAAAAACATATTCTGGGCGGGCGTCCTCGGCGGATACTCTCTGAAACCGAGCGGTACGCTTGTACCAAAAGAAATGAACGACTCGCTCACCGAGTTCTTAGGCGAAAACACTTTTGTCGCCGCTAAAAACGAAGTTACTATCTGCGACACATCCTACACTCTTGTAGTGATGCAACCGAAAAGCGAATTCGATAAAACAGTAACCGTCAATGTTATAAAAATTGTATTGGTATGCTTTTTACTTGTATTTTCCGCCGTCGTTCTTTGCGTAATTTTTTCGCGAAAATTTGTTTCCCCTGTGATAAAAAGTCTTGAAAAAATACGTATGCAGGAGCATGCCGGAACAAAATCCGATATTATCGAAATAGACGACTTATTCGTCTATCTTGCCGAACAGGATAAACTTCGCGATTTCGAAACGGAAAACCTGAAACGGCAGAACGAAGAACTTGCGACCGTAACCGAAAACCAGACAAACGAAATCGGAAAGCGGCAAGCCGAAATCGAACGGTTGGCTTATTCACGTAAAACAGAGATAGATCCCGACGATTACGAAATGTTCAAAATCGGACTAAAAGAGCTTACTAAAACGGAAAAAACCGTTTTCGACCTCTATTTGCAAGGCAAAACCGCAAAAGAAATTGCCGATATACTAAATATACGCGAAAGCACGCTCAAATTCCACAACCACAATATTCTGGAAAAACTCGGCGTTTCTTCGCGCAAACAAATGTTGCGCTACGCAACTCTGCTGAAACAAGAAACGCTGAACGAATGACGTAACGGTTATAATCTTTCATTTATCGCTCTTTTTTGTTTTTTTAGTCCACGGAAAGATACATTAACTTACCTGCTATTATGGTAAAGTTGCGAGCCGTTTGCCCTTTTTGCTCTCTATGCTGAACGCCGAAAGCAAAATCGTCGGCGGAATGAACATCTGCGGAACGTAGTATGCGTACCAAAGATAGCGCGAAAAGGCGTCTGTGTCCTTTGTCAGTCCGTACCTTAGCAACCTGCGTATTATTATTCCCTTTTTGATGATACTCGATAATCAGTCTATAATTTACCATAAAAAATCTCCTTTTCCTTACCCCTCTATAATACAGCAGTACCTATTGCTGTGTGTAAAAAAGCAAGAACCACCCGCCTTTTTTAGGGTGTTTTTTTGTTCCAAATCGAGAAAAAGTAAGAAAAAAGGCAACCGCTCTTTTGCAAGAACGATTGCCTTTCTAACGTTTTATTGTAAAATATAGTGCTTTTTAGCCGTTTTTGGCTATTTTTGCTTTACCTCGGATTACGGATGTTCGCCTGTATGATTGAGTGCGAAATGCAGGGCTATAATTGTGAATGCCGATTTTATGTATAATTTTATGAATACCTGTTGCATAAATACGTATTTTTTAACTTTTTCTGCATGAAACCGCCAAAATTGACAAAAAATCAAAATTCGGGAAAATTCATTGCCGTTCCCGATATTCATACATATTATTGCCTCTACTTGAATTTTGCTTAAAAGCACTCTTCATTTCTTAAATTTCTGCTACAGAAAACGCGGGGCGCATATACTCTATCGCGTTCTTGCTCAAGCCGTTTTTCTCCGCAACGTTACGCCAATTATCACGCACAACCGAAAGTATTTCGTCTGCCATATCAGTCGCAATGTTTTTATCTATTCCGAAATGTTCCGCGACCTCAATCGCCAAATCGACGGATAACGCATTGTCGTCTTCCGTAATATTTAGTGAAAGCGAATCCTTGTCTATATTCGGATTTACGTCATATAGCGGAGATAATCGCCAACCTTCTTCGGTTAAAATAAAGCCGTGATTTCTTAAATGATCGTCGGTATTTGAAACCGCGATATTAAACACGATACGTTTCCAAAGTTCCGTTAAGTCCGCTCTCGGATTTGCTCCGTTTGCGCTTATAAACGCCGCAATATCAAGATAACTTATTCCGCCCGACGAGTTGTCCCCGCCTTTTTTGCCGAGGGCCGTCATTGCAGACATAAAATGAATTCTCTTTTCCAAGGCTCTGTCAAAACGCTTTACTAAAAACGTACTGCCGAGCTTGGAAAATTTCATTAGTTTTGCCTCGGGAACGTTCAGATTGCAAAGTTTTGCAAGATCGAGAACGGTTTTCTCCCATGCGCCTATATCGTATTCGTCGTTTTTTGAAGGAAATTTTGCTATCCACAAACTTCCGTCAACGTCTTTTACCGTTGCTTTCGGTCTTGCCCCGCCCAAAGAAGAACCGGGCGCAAGCAACAGTTTCAGCCACTTACCGTTTAACAGGTTTTCTTCTTTTTCAAACTGACGAGACGCCTCTTCGAGCGTTCTTAAACTTTCAAACGGCGGCGTTGACAATTCTCTTTCCGCCGAAAGATATTCTCCGTTTTCCTCCAAACAAAAACGTAACGCGCCCATGCGCGCCTCGTCGAAAACGCCGAGCAGATAATCCGTTTCATACAAAGTATTTACTTTTGGCAATTTTTGTTCTTCGGCTTTGATGCGCTCTCTGCGCTTCATCAAAAGCCTGCCCCACCTGTCCGGCGCGGTATCCGAAAAAACGCCGAACAAGGTTTTGTCCGTCGGTAAATATTGTCTTGCCTTATACGGCTGCAAATCGTAATCGAAGAAATTTCGGAAAAGAAAACTCGTAAAAAACTCATCGTCATATTCAAAAGAGAACTTTTCTTTTCCTCTTTGAAAATCCGCATAAAGACAGCCAACTTTTATTCTTTTATCTACGTTATTATCGAAATAAACGTAAATCTTTTTTTCCTGCAACATATTTTAATCCCCTTTCTTTTTTGTTGCCCGACGGCGCGTCGTTAAATTCAAATCCTGAATCGTTCGCCCGAGTTTATCGTCCTTAGCCACCAGCAATAAATCTTTATCCATATCGTTCAGCGCGTGCAAAACAGCCGCATAATATCCTATCGCGACGGAAGAGCTGCCTTTTTCAATCGCCCACAGCGTTGCTCTGCTTATATTTGCGCGCTCCGAAACGAGTTCGACCGATAAATTTCTTCTGAGTCTCGCTAACTTTATCTGTTCGCCCATTTGCTCTAATATTTTAATCGTATCCGGAAATAAAAGTATTGTCCTTTTCTTCATAGCAAATCTCCCGCTGCTTTAATATTCACTATTATATACAATTGCTTTTGATTTGTCAATAATAATTGACATTATAATTTTAAAGATTTGTCCATAACGGCGAAATTTTGTCGAATAACACGATACAAAAAGCGCATATAAAAGCGGCTTGTCTACTTTTCTTCGACAAGCCGCTTTTTATTTAGTTTGCAATCGATTCGATAATCGATTTAATTCAAGCATAACAGTTCTTTTTTTTACCCGTATAGGCAGATACGGAAAGTGTTCGAATTTAAATTTTTTAAGTTCCACCTTATCATTCTTTTAGCGTCTTTCTTTTAAGTTTGTATATCCGCTTCTATCAATGCGTGGTCACTTCCCGCCTTTATTGCGCCATCGTAATCATAATTGCATTTTGTAATTGAAATATTATTGTCAACAAATAAAAAATCATATCTAACAACGCCTCTTCTTCTAACATTGTGTGAAATCATTAAGCATTTACCTTCTTCGCACGTGGTTATATCATTTGCAACCACATACGCATCTTTCATACCTGATTCTTTTACTTTTTTAAAAAAAGTTTTAGCACCGCCGCCGTTTTCATTATAAAAAATCATCTTATCGAGATCATAAGAGTCAACTTTAGGTTCGTTTGCATCCATGCCGATAATATCCGGTTTATACTCATCGACAAACTCTGTAAACGTGTCGTACTGAATAGATTTTGCACTTTGATAACTGCAACCCGTAATTGAATGTAAGCCCAAAATTTTTATCTTTTTATTGTTACACATAATCGTCGCCCAAGCCGTTCTATCTGGGAAAAGATTACGTTCTATAATACCGCTTTCTATCACCTTTATTGTCTTGCTAAAAATCAACATGACACCCAATCTTCTTGCACCAGAATCATATTTGCTTGGTTTACGATAATCTAATGAATAAACAAAATAGTTTTCTTTAGAGTATTTTTCCCTAATGCATTGGGCAACCCACGGACCAACCTCTTGTAAAATTACACAGTAGTAGTTATTTAATTTTGAAAAAAGAAACTCTGTTTTCTTTTCCCAATCATTCATATAGCTAATATTCCAATCTATAATTTGTAAAGTTTTATCCATTAGTTCTTCTCCAAGCGTTTCAACAGGTATACCCGCATATATTGCCGCTACCTGAATTTACTTATTCCCCTTACTCATTGTCGTTTGCTTAAAATTTCTCGTTTTTACAGATAAAGTCTATTAAATTCACGTTTCTGATTCCGCTACGCTGTTGCAAAAGGTAATCTGTTGTAACAACGTAACGAGGATAATTATCTTTTATACTTTCAAGCGGACGATATTCTCGGTCTTCCGTTTCCTTGCTTAAAGCGATTGTGTACGCCACCTGAATATAGGCGTATTGCATATCCGTCCCGCGAACAATGAAATCGCACTCGAACTTGCCGAATCTTCCTACGCTTACCGAATAATCAAGCGACTTTGCATAGATATAAACAATATTTTCAAGTACCGGTCCGTAATTGATTTTGTTGTCCGTGTTTTCGGCATAATAAAAACTCAGATCGGCAAGATAGTACTTCTTTTCTCCGGAAATAGAACGCTTTGACTTCATATCGAAGCGTGGGCATTCATACAAGATTTTCGCGTCGATGAGCGCCTTTATATATTTTGAAACGGTAGAACTATTGATAGGCGTACCGTTTTTCCTTATTGCGTCGCAGATATTATTCAGGCTTGTAGTTGCTCCGAAGTTATTGATGACATACTTGCGAACGGTCTCGAAATTCTCTTTGTTTTTAATTTTCAAACGTTTACGGATATCTTTCTCGAAAATTTCGGATACAACGCCCTGAACGTACTTCCTTTTATCCGCCATATCGTCAAACAAAATTGCTCTCGGAAAGCCGCCTTCAAGAATATAGTTCGTAAGTTCTATCATCGGATTAGAGTTTATCGGTTTGCCGAAAAAGGCTTTCATCCCCTCGTATTCCTGAAAGTTTAACGGAAAAATTTCAAACTCTATATATCTGCCGGTTAGTTTTGTAACCAATTCTCCGCTTAAAAGATATGAGTTAGATCCCGTTATAAAAATAGACCAATTGCCTTCCGTCCTGAAACCGTTGAGTACAGTCTCAAAATCTTTGACGTTCTGAACTTCGTCAATGAAGAGATATTTCATCTCATCCGTAACGCATTTCGACATAATCAGGGCTTCTAACTTATCCGCCGTAACAACGTTTCTATATTCTCGTTTGTCAAGGTCGAAATATATAATTTGAGATTCCGGGATTCCGGAAGATTTGAGTTCATCGGCAATCATTTGCATCAGGCTCGACTTTCCCGAACGCCGTACTCCCGTGATAACCTTGATTAAATCGTCCGCATGATAAAATCCACGGATTTTTTTTAAATAATTTTCCCTGATATACAAATCCATTCTAAGAATCTCCTTTGGCTATACTATATCAAAGACGGAAGAAAAAGTCAAGTTATCGATAGTGATTTTGCAAAAAATCAAAAAACGCTATCAATAACTCGCAATATAATGTTGTCCGAATGTATTATTTGTCGTACCTGTTACCCGCAAGTAATCGCGTTAGAAAATAAAAAATTTGAGTGAATATATCGAAACGCACAACAATTATAAAGGGCGGCTCATCGACTTTCTTCGACAAACCGCCATCGTTAAATTTGCATTTAATACGAAATATTTTATCCGTTATTCTGCATTACCTCAAAGGCTTTTTTGATAAAATCCACCTTAGTCATACCCCTTTCGGTCAAAAATGCATTGATTTCTTCAAACAACTCTCTCGGGATCATCGTTTGAAAATTCGCATTCTTTTCTTTACGCAATTCTTTGTTTTTTTCTTCGTATTTTCGTCTTGCAACTCTGCTCGCCGTATCTTCTTTCCGAATAACCATAACTTAACCTTATTTGTTTGATTTATTTATTATAATTGTACCATATTCAACGGAAACAAGCAATTGTTTTATCGTATATATACACCATTATCGAAGGAAATCAATAATATTCGTATTTTTGCTTCCCTGTCGAAAACTCGCCTTATCTATCTTTTACGAACGCATAAGACCTTTTTTCTTTACAAGCGCTATCGTTACGACTATCGCCGCGGCAATTAACACGACCACTCCTGCAAGAATCAACTCATAACCCCACATAGGCATTACGAAAGCCACGCCGGGAACGCATACGATAAACGTACCCGTTTTATCCGTTTCAGTGGAAACGTATCTGCCGTAGCCCTTTGCCGAAAGTTCTAATTCCGCCGTCTTCGTCCATATAATACACTTTAACTTTGCTTCTGTCAAAATAATCGTCCGCTCGGAACATAAATTTTACACTGCCGTTCGGTGTTATTTTTTCGCCGTTTCCGTCCACGAGCGCGACCGAGAATACTTCAAAGTTGTCTGCAATCTTTTTCATTGCGGAAGCCGCTTTTTTGTATTCCGAAGACGTTTTACCCGCTTTACCTGCAAGAACGCTTGCATTTTCGGGCAACATTTCGTTTTCGTCCTCAAATTTGACGATATTGTCTTCGCCCGTGGTAGAATTCATTTCAACTACGTATTCAACAAAAGCATCGTTGCCTGATGACGTTTTATATTGCTTGTTAATCGTCTTATAGACCAACTTATATGTCCCTACACTGTCAAGTACAAATCTGCCGTTCGTTATTTCCACAGCCTCGCCGTTACGAGTTACCGTTGTAAAAACCTCGTAATTTTCATTACCTAAGGTTGCCGTCGCTTCGGGAATCGGGAAAACCGTGCCGACATTCAAAGACTATTCAGCCGCCGCTTTCGTAGAAATCACGGGAACAAATTCCGCAGGGCGTTCGCCTATATCCCGAATTTCTTCCGGCGTTTTCTTGCGCGTACTCCACTTGTTTGAAAGATTGAAACTCGTTTCGCGTTTCATAGCATTTATATATGCCGCAACGCGTAAATTGCCTTTCAGATTCGTTTCGCTTAAAGTGTAAGTATGATAAGTCCACCCGTCCTTTTTTCTGTGGTTTTGCCGATTTCTTTACCGGAATCCGTTCCGCCGACGGATAAATTCACATATCCTATAGACGAAGAAAACCCGAAAGTGAAATAATACTTCTCGCCTTTCTTGTCTACCGTAGCGGTTTCGGTAAATGGTGGACAAATTCTTGCAGAAAACGAATGCGCCGTATATGATGCACCATTATGTGCAAGCGCTCATCAACAGCGGGAACACTTACGAGGGGCGAAAAGTTATGTGCGACTATTGGGGCGGTATGGCGGAACACGGCGCGGATACTTTTTGGGAGCTTTATAATCCCGAAAATCCAGACGAATCGCCTTACGGCGGCAAGGCGGTAAACAGCTATTGCCACGCTTGGAGTTGTACGCCGTCGTACTTTTTAAGAAAATATTTTGCGGAGGTTTGATATGTTGAAAGGCGTGATTTTCGATTTGGACGGCGTTTTGCTGTTCACCGATAAATATCATTATTTGGCGTGGAAAGCACTTGCCGATAAGTTAAATATTCCGTTTGACGAAAAGGTGAATAACAGGCTTCGCGGCGTTTCGAGAATGGACAGCTTAAATATCATTTTGTCCTATTCCGATCAAACGTTTTCGGAAGCGGAAAAAGAAGTTATGGCGGAAGAAAAAAACGAACTGTATCGTGAGTATCTGCAAAAAATGACGCCGTTGGACGTATCGGACGACACGCGCGCCGTACTTGAAAAACTACGCGAATGCGGACTGAAACTTGCTATCGGCTCGTCGTCGAAAAACACGCCGCTCATCTTGGGAAAGACGGATATGGCGAAATATTTTCACGCCGTATCCGACGGGAACAATATTACGCGCAGTAAACCCGACCCCGAAGTGTTCTTAAAGGCGGCGGAATATTTGAATTTACAGCCGTGCGAATGTATTGTTGTAGAGGATGCGGAAGCAGGAATAGACGCAGGCAACGCCGGCGGCTTTGTAACGGTGGGTATAGGTTGCGCGGAGCAGTATAAAAAAACTAAATATCCTATAAAAAGTTTGGCTGAATTGCTTAAACTTGTATAACGAGAGTACCAAATTTAATGGAACATCAATACTCAAAGAATTATACTTCCGCTTGCAGGGCTATTATATTGTCCTGATTGCGGCGAAAAAATAAAATACGGTTTTACGGACAATAAGAAGAAGGACGGAAGCATTCGCCGCGTAAGTTTTTATAATTGCGGAACGTATACGAGAGTCGGAAAATATGCTTGTTCAAGTCATTGGATCGGACATAACGAATTGCAGGAAATCGTATTAAACGATATACGCGCTAAAGCGATCCTTGTCATTGATGACGAAAGGCGAGAGCGCGAGGAGTTTATGCGGAGAAAGCAACAATCGGCATCGGTAAAAGTCGGAGCAGAAAAGAAGCGCCTACTTGCGGATAAAAAACGATTTGCGGAACTTGAAAAACTGATACAAAGCGTGTACGAAGATAAAGTGTCGGGAAAAATTCCCGAAGAGATATGTGTCAGTCTTATGGAGAAGTATCTCGAAGAGAAAAAATCTTTAAGTGCGCGGGTATCCGAAAGTGAAGCTATCCTTACTGAAAACGAGAAAAATATCGCCGACGTTGACGAGTTTATTCGTAGGCTCAAGAAGTATGCAAGCGCTGAAGAACTGACGCGCGAAATGTGTATCGAGCTGATTGAACGAATAACGATAGGAAAAGTTGTCAAAGACAAAACAGCCGAACGAGAAATCCATATTTATTATAAGTTTGTGGATAACGGCTATTCCGAAAAACTACATACAAACTGATTTAATCGCCCATTTGCAATACCCTATACAGCGATTGACGGGATATATAACGGGATATATTTCGCCGCCGTTCGGCGTGAGTGCTATAAACGCGTTGCCTCCCGCATTCGAGTTCCAGAACATACGGTAAAGTTCGTTGTCGAGATTGACGTCTTTCTTCCATTGCTCCATTCGGTTCAAAAGTTCTTTGTCCGCGCTCTCGAACCGATACCCGCCGTTCATACATTCCCGCGCGAGTATATCGACTACCGTATACCCGATACCCGTCGAAAAGAAGTCCTGACGGTGAAGTGCCGGAACAAACCCGCTTGCCCATTGTAAGCATTGCCGCGTAAACGCCATATAGTACGTCAGATTTAGGTGTATGCGAGATAGCGAGAATCTTATCCGTGAACAACACTACCGTATGGCGTAGCAGACTGGTCTTACAACGCAAATACATCGAGGTTTGCGGTGTAGATTAATTTTACTGACATATTTATCGTAAAAGCCGTTAAGGTGTCTGCATTGGCACAATAACGGCTTTTAGTTTGATATGTATCATAAACCTAAAACGAATTCCTAACAGTATATACTTGCAAAACGAACATTTTTATTTTCAGCTTTTTACTGTCACGCAAACAATTCTTCTATGGCGTGCGACAAATTGGCGGGAATAGACCATTGGGCGAGAGTGGCTTTCAGGTCGGACTTGTTTGCCTTGATCACAGCATTAAATAGATGCTCGATTGTAAAGGTATTATCGCAGTTATATGCCGACAGTACTGCGGTAAGGTTGCGTTTGCAATACGCCGCAAAATCGTCTTGCACAGCGTTAGTAACAACAATCGTATGCATTGTATTGCACGGCAACGTTACGGTAAAACAAAGGTTACCGTCTTGTTTTTCGGTTTCTACGCTTTCACCGTTGCACGTAACAATTGCGCGCACCGTGCCGCGCAACGTGAAATTGTATTCTCGCGTTTGCGGCAGAATTGTCGTATCCCCTTTCGGCGATATGTTTATTTCCATGCTGTCGTTTGTTGCCGCCGAAGTAAACACCGTGCGAACGCACTTACCGACAAGATAATCATTACTGTTGCCGTCGTCTTCGTACAATTCGAAACTGCCGTTTCCAATCGATGTAAGCACGTTGTATGCCTTAGGCACGTCACATTCGCCGCTCGGATCGGTGATAACAAAACCGCCGGCAGGTACGAACACGGGGATCTTTCCGCTGTCACGCGCAACGGTGATCACTTTGCCGCCGCTGTACTTGCGATCCGAATATACGTCGTACCACTCTCCGTCGGGAAGCCACACTTGCGCACATGCCAATTGCGAGGCGTCACTGCGCTCGGTTATGGGAGCTACCAACAGATCGCCGAAAAAGTATTCGTTCGGATGCTGATAGCTCTCTTTTTGCTCGGGATATTTGTAGTACAGCGGCACGATCATGGGGCGGTTATAAAAATTGTTGTCGCACGCAAGCGAATATATATACGGCATAAGGCGTGCACGTTCGCGCAAAATTTCGCTTGCCAAACTTTCGGTGGCACTGTCGAACATCCACGGCTCTTTGCCCGAAATGGGCATATTACTAGAATGTAGACGCAATATAGGCAAAAACAAGCCTATTTGCAACCACCGCAGATAAAGTTCGTTATCTTTTATACCGCCGAAATGTCCGCCTATATCGTGGCTCCAAAAACTGTAACCCACGTTGGACGACGTTGCGGTATAGTACGGTATGTATCGCAATACGTGCCATGTTACAAGCGAATCGCCCGAAAATCCCAACGGGTATCTGTGCGAACCTATCCCTGCATAGCGCGACAATATAAGCGGTCGGGCTGACTTTTTGCGCGCCAGATCCAGATAATGAAAATGATTGAGTCCCCACAACGGGTCATACCCCTCTATTTTAGATTGCGTTCCCTGTTGCCAGTCTATCCACCAAAAGTCCACGCCGTCGTTCTCGTACGGGTGGTGTATCTCGTCGAAATATGCGTTGATATAGTCGGGGTCGGTAAAGTCGAACGATACGACCTCTTTGGTGCGCGCGTCTTTACCCAAACGAGCCGCCATGCGCGCATAGCATTCTTCAAACCACCGCACGCCGTCGGCAGGGTGCAAATTGAGCGTAACGTGCAGACCGCGCTCTTTCAACGCACGCAAAAAACGCTTATGATCGGGAAAGAGTTCTCTATTCCAAGTGTACCCCGTCCAGCCGCCCAAACTGCCGTACTTTGCATCGGTATACCCTTTTTTCGTAAGTCCGAACTGTTCGTTGGGATAGGTGTAGTGCCAATCCATGTCTACCGTGGCTACGCTGAGCGGAATACGTTTGCGCTTGAATTTGTCCATAAGCGCAAGATATTCCTCTTCGGTGTAGCCGTAAAACCGACTCCACCAGTTGCCGAAAACATATTTGGGAAGCATGGGCGTTTTGCCCGTAAGATCATACAGTGCAGACACCGCGCCGTAATAATCGTGTCCGAAAGCAAATACATACAAATCGGTTTGTTTGTTACGCGCCGCTACCATGCCGTCGTCGCCGAGCACCAAGGAATTTCCGTCGTCCAAATATGCCACGCCCTGCTTGGACGTAACGCCGCCGCACAACAGCCTGCCGTCGCGTATAGGCGCAATTTCACGACCGCCCTGCTTATTGGTCACGTATATCGTATCCATGAGATTCATGTCGAGCGTGCGCCCCGTACCCGCAAAAATCCCCTTGTTGTATATCTTTACTTGTTTGCCGTTCAAAATAACAGAACTGCGCTTTACGTTGTGCAAATCCACCGCCAACGTTACCGCCGCCGTGTGTACCCTAAGTTCGTCCTTTGTTTGCATACAGGTAAAATCCACTTTGCCGAAATTGCGATACCATACGCACTGCGTCGCCGCATCGGTAAAACCGCCGTCGCTCTGCTCTATTCTAAACAGTTTGTCGCGCAATACGCTTACGCGCACATTGCCGCACACTACCGTGTTTTCGGCATGCGCCAAAGGCCGCGTTTTTGCTATAAGATGTTCGTTCAGCATACCACTACCTACTTTTTTGTTTTTTCATACAAAAGAATACCGGCAATTTCAAATCTCACAAGGCGATACCAAGCGGCGATAATTGTTGATAAGTAAATTATCGGGATGGTCCGGATCGAGGGGCAACACCTTTTCTTCCAATTCTTCTATGCACGCAATACGACCTTGCGCATAGTCTTGCAGACGGGCGCGGCAGTAGTGAAGACGCTGTTTTACCCCACCCAAACGCGCGCATTGCACCTCGAAACCGAAGGGCTTGTTCACCTTGTTCCACTGCGAAGAAAACGATTGGAAAAATTTGTCAAGCCGCTTTTCGGTTTTTGCGTACATATCGGCGACAGCCGATATAGCTTGTTTATCCTTTGCATCATACGCCTTGCGCGTAAGCGTCCAACTCTTTGATCTCGCTTGCACTGTACCGCCCGCGCATGTATCCCAAGTACGGTTCGCCCTCCACCTCATAGGTATCCTCGCCATACAGTTCCAATGTATTGTATCCCATTTTTTGCAAGGCGTCCATGAATTTTTTCAATGCGGAAACCTTGGGCACTGCGTTACGCGAACAATCCAACATAACGCCGAAATGTTTATGATCCATTTGTTGCTCCTTAAACAAATTGCGGGACGCGCTCGTATAGGCAAAGTCACACAATCATTATACCGCTATTTATTTTCGATTGCAAGGAAAAACCGTCAAACGCATTTTTTGCACACCGTAAGGGTACAGCACGATTTTTTCTTTTTTGCCATCTTTCGGCACAGCGGGCAAATACCGCGGCGTAAACACAAAATCACCCTTTTCGTATGTATACTGCTTAATGTATAAGTCGGTGCAACGCTGTACGATTTTCGGGCGATCGAAATCCCAATTGTCGATACGTTGTGCCCAAAGCGTAAGGTGCGGCAACGAACTTCGCTCAAATGTATCGTCGCCCCTGCCCGCACCAAACTCCGCCTCCGCGTTTTCGTCCACGGCATAACGCCACTCGAAATCGGCGTAAATATCATACGTGGGAAAACTCTTTCCCGTTTGCTTTTGCGCTATGCGCCGCTCTTTGCCGCCCAAAGCGTATACGAGCGCGCCTTTGGTAAAGTACACGCCGCCGTGCGTAAAATGCTTTTGCACGTCACTCGTCAACGAAACGATTATTTGCGTGTTGCCGTCTACGGACAATTGCACATATCCGTTCAAGGGATACAACTGCACCGCACTGCCGTTTACCGTTACGCGCAGCGACGTACTCCACGCGGGCACGCGAAACCGTAACGTAAAAGAGGCGTTCGTCGTTACGGTAAACGTTATACTTTCATCAAACGGATAATGCGTCCGCTCATCCACCGTCACGGCGTTGCCGTCTACTTCACACTCGTACCGAGAAGGACCGAACAATCGGCAAGTTACCGTATTGCCGTCACATTGCCACATATTCCATACGTAATTGGGCATAAAACGGTTTACGTTGCCGGGACAACACTGTGTTCCGGGATCGGGGCGGTAACTCATCCACTCTTTACCCGCAAAAAAACTATTGTGATTGGAAGTGCCGTCGGCAATGAGTTGGTTGGCGCAAGAAAAATACTGCAACGCCTTAAAGTCTTCCAGCACGGAGCCGAGCCCCGCATTAAAAATACACCGCTCTATTTTGTCGCCGTACGCGCCTTGATCCGTAGCCGTCTGCATATAGTACAATGCCCACGTATAGTCGGAAATATCGCACGTTTCGTAGCTTTCCATAAAGTAGTCGCTCAGCAAAAATTCGTCACTGCAAGGGCACCCGCCGGGCAACATAAAAAACTTGTCGATTTTGGCAAACGCCGCAACGGACGCACGCAAATACGCTTCGTCGTTTGTTGCCGTATACAGCAGTGCGCCCAGCTTGGCGTACTCGTTGTACGTAACGCCGTGCGCATACGGCTTTTTATCAGACAGCGCCACGCGGTCGCAGTTATCGTCCTCGCATACGTCGTTGTACTTTTTATAACTCTCGCACGCCAAATCGAGCAGACGCTCGTCCTTGCTTTGCAAGTACAGCAACACCATGATCTCCACATTGAGCACGTCGCGAAAACGCTTATAGTCGGCGGTGTGCCCCACGTAGTGCCGCGTAAGCGCCTGCAAAATCTTCGGGTCGCGGTTATATTCCCACAGCACCAGACACGCGCGGAAAAATACCACGTGCGGCCAACGCCCCCACGGAATATTTTTCATGAATTGCGGACCCAAATATCCTTCCTCGTCGGGATGATCCAGCACGCTGTAAATGATTTGCGACGCCCGCTCGATATCTTTTTTTCTGTTCAGCAAAAGGGCGCAGCGCGTATAGCCGTCCAGCCAATACGCTGTCTGTTCGTATTCCCACCAGTTGGGATGTTCTTCGCCGTCCGCCGCCGCTTCCGTTCCCCACCACGTGCGATCGAAAGGAAAACCCGCTTCTTCGATATGCCCCGTAAGTCCTTCCATTTGCGTTTGCAAAAAACCTTGCAACCAACCTTGCGCCCGTATTTTCATCCGCACCTCGCAAAAGCCGCTTGGGGGTGTACGGGCAATTTACCAAGCTCTTCGTCCGACGCGCGCTCATTGTGCACATAGCGGTGCAAATACACGATGGGCATTGCGCTCCACCCGTGGCACAGACTGCCCGCTCCGCCGTACAACTCCGCCCCGTCCAACGTTTCCCAAAAGCTGGTGGCTCCGTTGTTGAGCATATACAAATACGCCGCGGAAAAGTCGCTCACGATATATTCGCGATACGTACTGCTCACCCCGTACAACGCCTCGTACTCGAAAATTTTCATGGCAAGCGACGTGGGTTGCAAGCCGCCGCCCACGATGCGTTTTGCTATGCGTTCCGCCTTATCGGACGCACACCCCGAAAGTATGGCAAGCGAATTGCCCAACGCCGAAAAGGTATCGCACCCCGCATAGCTACGGAACAATCCGTCCTTTTCGCTCCAAAAATGTGTTCTTACAGCATTTTGCCGTTGCGCGATCTGCTTGTCGTAGTTCTTTTTTATACCCAACGCTTTGTACACGGCATTCATGCTTTGCTTTGCCATAATATAAAAGCAGTTGAGCGGCAACGCCACGCCGTCCGTAACGGTTGTGCCTTGTCCGTTCAGCCACTCGTTCCACTCGTAAAAATTCCAAAATTGCGCAAACTCGCGCACCAAGCCGTCGTCGGTGGCGTTGGCGGCAAAGGTCGACAAAAGTCCTTCCATAAGCGGCAGATTTTCTTTTGCCAACGACGTATCGCCCGAAAAAGTCACGTACTCTTGCATTTGCAAGATAAACACCAAACTGTAAAAGGGTATCACCGAATGTACGCCCGAGGGCATGCATGCGGGCAACAATCCGTCGTACAGCGGTGCTTTGCTCATCAGCCAAAGATTGGAACGTGCGTACTCGTACTCGCCGAACGCATAGTAACTGCACAGCATCATATTGCGGCTGTCCAGCGGATACAGTGTCTGTTCCCGCCACGGACAGTCCTCGTAATGCTCGTGCATGCACAGCCGCAACGTGCGTACGCCCGTTTGATAAATGCGAGCAAATACGGAAGACGTCGTGGAGAATGGCCTTTCCTCTACGGGGTACGGCGTTTCTTTCATGCCGATAAAGTCGATATCCGCTTCTTGGGAAAAGATTTGAAAATACCTGCACCCTATTCGACGCATATATCCCACGAACTCGAACGCTTGCCCACTGCCCGTAAATTGCAATGAATAGTCCTGGTGGTCGTAATAGCGCATAAGGTTGCCGTCTTGTGCAATATATTCGCCGAATACCACGGTAACCAAACATCCCTTTGGCGCAGAAAACCGAATATGCAACAGACCCGCCTTTTCCTCGCCCAGATCGTAAATGCGGCGCTCGCGATGCACAAGTTCGGCGTACGACGTGGGCAAAAGTTCCAGTTTGCGGTTGGGGCGCGCATACAGTTGTCCCGCGTCCGATACGATAACGGCGTCGGAAAAGCCCGCGGGCACGAAATCCTTATCTCCGAACCCGTCGTATTTAGACGCATCGTAGCAAAATGACAATCCCAGTTGCGTGGTAATTTCTTTTTCGCGGTAGCTTACGAAATCGGGCGCAATGCGGCACTTGGTGTGCCGTCCCGAATATGCCAAAACGGTATTGCCCGAAAAAAATTCGTATATAAGCCCGTGCGTGCCTTTCATATAGGTCATAGAATCGTGACCGCAGTACCACACCGAAATGCAAACGGCGTTACTTCCCGCATGCACGAAAGGCGTTATATCCACCTCGTCGTACACGCGGTGCGTAGGAAACGAACGGTATTGCCCGAACGCCGCTACGTTGCCGTTTACGTACAAAACGTAGTCGCTGTCGGCGGATATCCGCACCGTTACGTTGCCGCTTGCCGCTTCGAAATTGTCGTAAAACTGCGCGTATTCGTCGGCACGCTCTTTATTCGTGGGCCAAATCCATGTAGCTCGTTGCATAATACTCCAAATTATTTTGCGCGAAGAACCACCAGAACGCCTTCGCCCGCCTCTACGGTAAGCTGCAAATTCTCGGTGGCAACACTTACTTTTTGTCCGCGTTGCGTTACGTCGTAACCATACTTGTCGTCGAATTTCAACGTGATTTTTTGCTTTTGATCGAACGAATTGTTTACCACGTACAGCGCCGTTCTGCCCTGATAGTCGAAGCAACCCACGATGGCGTTATCTGCCACGACACTTTTCAGCTCGCGCCAACTGCCATTGGTAAACACCTCTTCGCCGTTGCCCACCATGTACGCACGCGAGCCGGTGACTATAATGCCTTGGCTGGACGCGTTCATTAAAACACCGTCGATAGCTTGTATTTGCGTTGCCGCTTTTTTGGCGTAATAGTACCATTGATTGATATTGCCCAAACCACCCACGATGCCGAAACGGGTATAATCTCTGCCGCCGTTCGGCGTTTCGGCAAAGTTGATCTCCGGCAAGATTTCCTGAATAAGATCGAAATATCCCATGCCCTTCATGCCATACGCAAGAAGCGTATTGATATTCCACAAGAACGAACTCTCCGAAGGAAAGAGCGGATATTCGGTGGCGACGGGTTTACCGCCCTCGCCCTCCCACTGTCCGCCCGCTTGCACGAACGCCCAGAAAGGCACTTGATATTGATTGGCCACTTTGCGCGCCACCGAAATGTTTTCGAAATACGGCACGATGCGCGAATTCTTGTCTAAATCGAGCGCGTTACTGCCCATTACGAACGGATAGTAATCGTACATCAAATAAGGCATTTTCACCTGCTGCATATACGTGCTCAAATATTGCTCGTAGGTGTTGCGTTTGCCGTTCGTCATGCCGAACGCCGAGTCGGACGCGTAGTTGGGCAACATATTGATATACACGCTTCTGTCGTTATACCCCAAGGCGTCGAACGACGATTTGAGCGTTTGCAAGGGCGCAAACTTTTCCGTCGTGGGTTCGTCCAAGCCGTAAATGCCCGCACAACCGGGGTGATTGATGTAGTCGCCTACGATGGACGCCAAATTGCTCATGTTCGCTTCGTTTATATCTTCCATTTTGAGTCTTTGGTCACGCACGAAGTACACCATGCCGAACTTTTCGGCTTGATTGAGCGCGCGCATTACGGACGCCGGCTCTTCGCAATATTCATCGCGCGTAAAGAGTATGTTGTTTACGCCGCAATCTTTGAAAAGCTGCCAAAAGTAATCGTCCAAAAAGTCGGGTTGCACTTGCCCGTTGTACGCGGGCACTTTGGTCTTATACGGTCCCGCAAACCCGCCGATGGGCATCACGTCGTTGCCGATACGGTCAAACGTATACGAATACACGGGTTGTGCGCCCCAATTTTTTGCGGGCGTATACGTTACGGTAGGTTTTGTCGTGCCGCCCTGGCTATCCTCGTCCTCGTCTATGATGATTTCGGGCGGATCGTATTCCTCGGCGGGGTCATCGCCCTTTTTACTGCCGCACGCGCCGCCGAACATAGAAAATGCAAACATAACACCTCCCAAAAATACCGTTGCCAGTTTTTTCCAAATACCTTTTTTCATCTCTTTCCTCTCCTTATCACGCTTTAGCCGACAACAAATCGTTTTCGTCCCACGTATCTTCGTAAACGTAATCGCCGGGCACGTACGTTAAGTTGCTCACGTATTTCACTTGCACCACGTTCTTGCCCACATCGCGGTTGATGACCGACAAGTTGTCTACCGTAAAGCTACCTTGCCACACCGTTTCGGGGCGTACCGATCCGATGTCGGCGGCGTTCATGGCGTACGCGCTCATAATCTGCACGTAGCCCTTGGGCGTAAAGCCCATGTTGCACGCAAATATCTCGGCAAAACCGTTTTCCGCTGTCGTCTTTATTCCCACGCGCACCACGCCGTCTACCATGACGACGCGTACCGACACAGCTTTGCCCGCGTACATATCGTACTTGTCGGGCAAAATTATTTCGTCGATAACGTCCTTGCCGTTCATCAGTTGCGCAACCGTATGATCCCCTTTTACTATGGGCGAAGCGGAGTCGCTCTTAAACCTGATCATAAGCGGCGAGGACTGCGACACCTTGTCTTTTTCCTTTGCGCCGAACGCCACCGATATGGGCGCCGACACACTCTTTACCAATACGCCGTCCTCGTACACCGCCTCCGTTTGCACGGCAGGTATATCGAAGGCCAACTCCACGTTGGAATACTCGTGCATGGTGCTCAAAATGGCGTCGCCCGTGTTGGCAAAGGTAAGCGCTTTGTTTTGCACGGTCAGCCCCGAGTGAGGCAACACACCCACCTTGGACATGGTGGTAAATGCGTTTTGGTTGAAATATCCGTAGTCGAACGACTCGTAGCACTCCACGTTCTCGGGCGTGTCGTACGAATAGGTCACGATATGCAAATCGCGCACGGTGGCTTTGGCGTAACTTTTGGATATCAGTCCGCTCACACCGCTCACGCAACCTATGCCCATATACCCTTCGGTAGACACGTCTTGCACGTTTTGCGACTGTGCGCTGCCCACCGTTACGGTTGCCACGCCCTCGTTGGATACGACGATCTCCACGGCAAAGGGTGCGTTGAGATCAATGTCGGCGTTTGCCGTAAACAGTTCGCGCGTGTTGTTTCGGGACTCGTACTTGCTTATGCCCCACTTGCCCTTTTCAAACCACAGCATAGACCCGCTTTGCAACGATTTGTGTCCCGAGCTGGTCAGTCCGAATAAAAAGCCGAATCGCGCATTGGAGGGCATCTCGGTAAGCGTGATCACGGCGCCGATACGGAAGCACTCTTCCACCTCATACGCTTTCAGATTGTTCGCCTTAACGTTGTACGTCACTGCCGAAGTTGCCATTTTGGCGGTAAACGAAATGGACTCGCCCGCCGCCGCAACGCATTTATCGTCGTTGTCGGTGTGCCATACGTCGCCCGCCAGTCCTTGGCAGTATCCGCTCTCGTCGCACACCACCACGGTAGACACGCCCGCGTACACGTACGTCACGTTTATGCCCACGAGCGAAACGCACATGAGAAGCAAGGCAAGCAGCAATACGGTGCGCTTTACGGTTTTGTTTGTTTGCGTCATACTTTTTCCTCCCCTTACTGCAAGCCCGCGTTAGACAAGAAGTCAGACCAGTTGCTGTTATAGTAGCTTACCGCGTCGCTCCACAGCTTGCCGGCATTAGAGCGCCCTTTTTCCACTGACAGCGCGCCGATAGGCTCGGTTTTGCCGAACGGACGCAAAGCGCCTTTGGTGAACAGCACGCTACGGTACGGCGCCGCCTCTTGCAAGAGCGGAACGGCTTTCTCGGTAAGCGCTTTCGCCGTCAGTTCGAAATCAAGCCACCCCGTCGTATCCAAGCTCCCCGTGCTCAAACGGGCGGGATGCATAGAGTGCGTGTATTGGCTGAAAATGCGAATAGCCTCGTCCGAATAGCAGAATTTTACGAACTCTTTTGCCGCTTCGGTGGCGTTGGAATATTCGGGAATAACGAACAAGTGTCCGTCAAAGTTGGAGCTCATTACGTGACGCGCCTCGTATACTCTGTCCCACTCGGCGACCGTTATGGTAAAGTCGTTGAACGCGAGTTGTTTTGCCGCACCGTCGTCAAACGCATCCACGGCATCGATGACGTCGCGCAACTGATAGTCGTTTTCCACGTTGGGCAGATTGTCTTTGATACTGCTGATTATAGGCGTTTTCATCATTTTCAGATTGGTGGCCGTCGCCTCGCTGTTGGACTTCATTTCGTTCACCAACCAGTTGCCCGTAACCATCATGGCGGCATAGCCGTTCATGAACATGGTCTGTGCGTCGTTGTACTCCAATGCGTTGGATCCGTCCGTCACCGTATTGGCGCGGATAATGCTGTCCAACACCTCGAACGCTTGCTTGCGTCCGTCCTCGCGAATGAGTACGTCCTTAGACGGCGAAACGCCTTGCTCGTCTTTGAGCGCCATAAACGTCTTGTAGTAGTAATCCAGTCCGTCGTACTGTGCTTGCCACGTTTTGTATACGCGGTTCCAGTAGCCGCCCGCGGCGTAATGGATAAATGGTGCGGTCTTATCTTTGAGCGCCGCGTCGCCCGTCAGATCGGTGACCAGCGTGACCAGTTCGGCGGTGGTACGCGGAACTTCGTATTTTTCACCGTCGATAATATCGGCGTTGTACACAATGCCTTCGAGCGATCCGGAGTACGACAATCCGTAGTAGTTGCCGTCCGTCCATTGCAAACCCTCTTTCACCTCGGGGATAAGCTTTTCGCCTATCGTTACGCTTTCGCCCTCGCACGTGCTCGTCAAGATATCGTTGAGCGGCAACGCCTTTTCGTTATACGGCAAATCGATAACCGACGTGCAATACAAGTCGATACTGTTAGAGCCGCTTTGCGCAATGGTGTTGGCGTACACCGAGCCGTCGGTGGTGGACTCGATTATCACGTTGTATTGCGGATATTTCTTTTCAAACGCTTTTACCGTCTCTTGCATATATTCGTCGCCGAACCCCGACTTCCAAAACGCTATTTGAATGTCCGTTTCGGAGTCGGGCACTTTTTTTCCGCACCCTGCAAGCAACGAACTGCCGCACAACATGAGCGCCACTGCCATCAATACGCTTAAAATCTTTTTCATAATAAACCTCCCATGGGTATTTTTTCCGTACTTATTCTTTTACGCCGCCCAACGATATGTTGCTGGTAAACGCTTTGTTGAAAAAGGCGAACAGCAACAAGGGCGGAATGGAAACGATGAAATACGCCGCATACAAATAATCTTGCCGCACAATGGACTGCGCTTTGACCTGAAAGAGATATATGCCGCCTGCCAATGTGGGAATTTTGGGCAAATACACGAGCACCGACGAATAGTTGTTCCAGTCTGCCACCCAAGCCAAAACGAACAACGCGCCGAATATATTAAGTATTTGCGGGAACATGATCTTAAAATAAATGGTATAATCGCCCGCCCCGTCTACCTGCGCCGCCTCGGCGTAGGCATTAGACAAATTGCTAAACGCCGCATAGAAGAACAGATACTGCATATTAAAGCCGCCCCACGACAGCAACACTTGCGCGTAACTGTTGATCATACCCCAGTTGTAATACAGTTTGTACAGCGCACCGCTCGACCCGTAAAGGGGAATGGTCATAATAAGCAACGCCAACGGGTAAAAGATAAACGAGCCTTTGAACTTATATTTGCTGGTCACGTACGCCGCCATGGCGGTAAACATCATGCTGAGGAAAGAACCGATGAGCGAAAAGTACAAGCTGTTGAATAACATCTTGAAAAATCCCGCCTCGTTCACCGTACCTTTGTATACCGTAAGCTCTTTGAACACGTCGAAATAGTTGGCGAATTTCCATTTTTGCGGTAAAGCAAACGGGTGCAACGTGGCGTCGTTATGCGACTTTAAGCCGTTGATGCCTACAAAAAACAGAATGTACAAGTAGGTAAACGCAAAGAACAGAAAGATCAGTGACACGATGCAGTACACAACGATCTCGCTCGCCGACTTGCGGGACAACGCTTTGCTCTTTTTCAAACGTTGCAAAATACTCAAAACGTCACCTCCTCGTTCATGTGGTTTGTGATAAAGCGCACGATCATGGAAATTATCATAGTGGCCACGGTAATGATAAGTCCCACCGCCGACATTTGATTGAGCACGTTGGATCCGTTTTCGGTAAGATTGCCGTTTTGGTTAAACACTTGCATATACATCCAGTTGGCAAGCGTTTGCGTGCCGTACTTGCCTTGGTCGGTAAGCAAGAACACGTTGCCGCTCGCACCGAAAATACCCACAAACGAAAGCACCAATTTGAGCGCAAACGTCGGCCACACGATGGGCACGATGATTTGCGCCGCCTCGCGCACCCAACCCACGCCGTCAAGACGCGCGCTCTCCAACACCGAATCGGGAATACGACTGAACGTGCCGCCCCAAATAACCATATCGCCCGGAAAGGATAGCCACACGATATTGAGCATAACGAATAAGTTGGCATAGCTCGGGTCGGTCAATAACGAAGGCGGCTTTTCCAAGCCCAACAAATTTTGCACCATACGCGACAGCGGTCCTGCCGCACCCATGGTATTGTTGCACATTTTTACGTACATTGCCGCAACGACCGTGCCTTGGATAAGTGTGGGAATGAAGAACAAGAAACGGAACAAACGGTAGCCGTACACTTTTTTGTAGATAAAAAAGGAAACCAAAAAGCTGACGGGAAACATGACGAGAATGACGCCAAAAGAAATCATGGTGTTTTTGAGCGCCAACAACAGTTCCGACCCCGGCTTGGTAAACTCGTTGAAGAACCACCGAAAGTTGGTCAAACCCCACACTGTTTCCCCTCGTACCGTATGCCTAAACGCCATGGTAAAGGCGTCCAAATTGACGTACAGATAAAATATGAGAAAGTTGAGGCAAGGCATGATAAGAAAACTAACGATAAAGACGGTGCGCTTTATCTTGATTTTCTTTTTCTTTTGCACGTCGATACATCCCGTCATTTCGCCTTTTTCTCCCTTTTTCTCTTAAACGCAAAGCTAAGCGCTACACCCGCCGCGAGCACCAACACGCAATTTGCTTGCACAGCCCCCTTGCAACCTTTTTTCTTGCCGCTCGTAGGTGTGCTCGCTCCGTCGCCCGTATTGCCGTCGTCCGGCTTGTCGGGTTTGGAGGGAGCGGGATTTTCCGGCTCTACGGGATCGACGATCGGCTCGTCCGAACCCTCTGCTTTCCATTTGGCACTCAATGTTACCGAAATAAACACCGGCTTATCAAAGTCGAAATCAGTGCCGTCGGGATATACCCAACCGATGAATTCGTACCCTTCGCGTACGGGATCTTGCGGGCGCGTTACCTTATAATTTCCGCTCAGCGTTTGCGCTTCGGGCGGCGTTTGTCCGCTTACGGCAAACGATACGACCACCGTGCCCGTTACTTTCACGTACTTGACGCCATTGAGCGTGAAGTACGGTCCGTACACCGTGCCGTCGCCAAGACCTTCGATGATGATCTCGCCCGACACCAAAATACGGAATGTATACTCGTCGACGCCCGCCACGGCTTTGCCGCTTGCGTACAACACCACCGTACTGCCGTCGTCTTCGCTGTGATACACCGTCCCTTCTTGCGACACGTATTCGTCGTTGGGCACCGTTCTTTCTTCCCATACGGCGGTAAGCGTGATATCGCCGCTAAGCGTAAGCGTTGCCGGATCCACTATTTCGCCCGCGGCGTTTTTCCAACCCGCAAGCGCATAGCCGGGTCGTACGAACGAAGGCGCTACCACCGTTTCGTCGCTCATAAAGTACACCGTCTTTTGCTGCCCGTCGACCGAGGTGAACAGAACGGCAAATGTCTCTACCTTGGTATAGTCGTTCAAGTTATACCGCAACACGCCCTTTGCGGTGGTCACGTACAGCACGTTGTCCGTGCCCACGCCGTACGCCAGATATGCGTTCAAGCCCTCTACGGTAAGTCCGTCCGCCGCTATGGTA
This sequence comes from uncultured Clostridia bacterium, assembly GCA_934247225.1. Classification (GTDB taxonomy): domain Bacteria; phylum Bacillota; class Clostridia; order Christensenellales; family Borkfalkiaceae; genus UBA10281. The sequence goes on along the minus strand of CAKQJE010000003.1, from coordinate 21,974 downwards.
ATGCGCGAACCGTCTTTGGTATACAGACCGTATATGTTGTCTATCTTTGCCTCCACCCACTGCGCATACAGTTTGATATCCTGACACACGGGTGTATTGGCAAAGTCGTACGCTTGCAATTCGTTGTTTTTGTCATACACCCCGTAGCCGGTGAACACGTAGCCGTTCTTTGTCGGCACATAGACTTTGTCGGGCACAAGTCCGCTGAGCGCGCTTTCCGTTTTGAGCGTATCGCCGTTACTGTCGGCGTAATGCACCGTGCAACCGTAGTTTGCCATTACGTAGTCGATCAAAATATTGGGACAGTTGTCGATATTGACGGGATCGGCGTAGTTGTACAAATAGCCGTCGATGATCTCGCTATTGTCGATGACCAACGCAGACGCGAGCATAAAGCCGCTGACATAGCCGTCCTTGTCGGCGATCGCCGCCACGTCCTCTTTGCTTAGCATAAAGTCTATCCAACTGTCTTGCTTGATATCGTTGGGAATCAGCACACCGCCCGTAGAACCGTCGGCGCCTATGCCGTAAATGCGCACCCCTCTGCCGTCGTGCAAGAACGCACCGAACGGCGTCTTTTCGGACAGATGCACGTACATGCGGAAGGTCAAGCCGTCCAACTCGGCAGCGGGCACTGGATTGGTAAAGTACACGGGTTTGCCCAGCACGAAGCCCCAGTTGAGCACGTAAAAACGAAACGCCGTGTCGTTGATCGATCCTTCTCTGTTCTTGCCTGCAAGATTTTCCGGCTCGATGGCAAACTCTATTTTGTTGCTTACCGTGCCGCCGTTGAGCGAACTTGCGCCGTCTACCATTTTGAGCGTGGTGGCGCCACCCAACGAGTAACCCGTTTGGGCATCGGTAAGAATAAAGTCGGATTTTTCGAAATTCCACACGGCGTACAGCTTGCCGCTTGCGGGAATACCATTAAAGTCGTACGGTCTGCCCAACGCCTCGTCCGACCAGTATAAGAACGCTTTTTCATCCACTTTTACGTTGGGCGCGGCGGCACCGTTCTTTACGTACAATCTTTCGTACACAGAGGTTACCGTCTTGCCGTAGTACGTCACGAGCGTGGCGGCAACGGCGTTGCCCAAAGTAAGCTCTTTGCGTCCGTCGTCGGTAAAAATATACACTTTATGGTCTTCGGTATACGCTGCGTAGTACACGTTGCCGAACGCTTCGTCTAAACGTATCTCGCCGTCGGCAAACAGCATGACCGATTTGCCTTCTACCTCGTACAAGCCCGCTTTGGCGGCAAAATCGCCTATTTTCTTCCATTCGACTTGCAACGTGACGTCGCCGTATACGGGCTGATTGTACCCAAATACTTCGCCGTGCTCGGTGTTCCAACCGCTGAACAGATACCCGTTTTTGTCGGGAATATACGTAGCGTCCAATACCGTTTGCGTAAGCACTTGTTCGGTCTTTAACGTAGTATTGCCGTCCTTATACGTCACCGTAGCAAACGACGAAGGACGCACGTAATCGACAAGCAAGAACGCCGCATTTGTGTAATTGCCGCCGAACCCATAAAATTCGTTGTCGGTACTGCCCACCATGCGCGCGCCGAGTGCAAATCCTTTGATCTGTCCTTCGCTGACGAGTTTTTTCAAGTCGTTGCCGCTTACGGTAAAGTCTATCCACTCGTCTTGCTTTATGTTGTACGGCAGTAGTATGCCCTCGCCCTTGGCGCCCGTGCTGTCCGTGCCGTACAAGAATACGCCCTCGCTGTCGGCGTGTACAAGCTCACCGTCGCCGTTTAAGCCGTACGTTTTTCCGCTCGAAAAGTGTACGTATATTCTAAACGTAAGCGCTTCTACACTGTCGGCAGAAAGCGGCGTGGTAAAGGTAATGGCGTTACGGTTGGTAAAGCCCCAGTTGGGCAAGCACGTTCCCACGGCGCGCCCGTCATCCGACCCTTCGCATAATGCTCTCAAATTCGCTTCACTTGCGTTTACCAGATCCAAGTCGTCCCAGTCGGCGGCATTGGGAAGCGAGTAGGTGCTTTCCAATGCCATTTCGCTCTTTCCCTCTACGGCAGTCAAATTGTTGGACGCTTTGTTGTATCCCGTCAGATATTGGAAGGTAGTTATCTTTTTCTCGCTCCACACTGCGTACAACGCCGTGTCGGCGGTAACGACTTTGCTTGTGTCGTACGGTACGCCGTTTTTATCGAGCGACCAGTACAAAAAGTCGTACCCATCACGCGCAGGTGCATCCGGTGCGTAAGACGACCCTTCGGGCACTTTTTCGGACTTTATCAACGCGTTGGCGCCGTATCCCGTATAGAGGGAAACGGTCACCGTTCTGGTCACGTCAAAGGCGCTCATATCCATTATTTTGCGTCCGTTCTCGGTAGACGCATACAGCTTACCGTCCTCGCCCAATGCGTACGAATACACCTTTACGCCCGCAAAGTTCAGCACGCCGCCCTCGGCGGTGAACGAAATACCCGCGTTTGCCCCCTTGCCCACGTACGCGCCGTCGGCAATCGTGGAAGTGCTTGCCCCGTTGCCTACGATATTTTCGGCGGTAACTTTATCGATAAACACAATGGCGCCTTGGTCGGGTCCCGCAACGGTATCCGCCCAAGTCGTTGCGTGTGCATCCGTTTGGTAAAAACCGGTATTCGGATCGGCATAAACGGCAGACGCTATGGTAAAACCGCCGATATTTCCGTTGTCGTCCGCTAATTTCCACAATTGGTCGCCGTCCACGGTAATATCCACCCATTGGTTTTGCGTAACGTCAGGCTGTATCAGTATACCCTCGCCCGCTTGACCGGTGGCGTTGACGCCGTATATAAAAATTCCTTGCGTATTGTCCGTAAACGTAGTTGTTCCCGTGTTGCAAGCATACGGTACTTTTTCGGGCGACAAGTTGGCATAAATACGAAACGTCACACTCTCGGTCAATGCGGCATTCACCGTATTGTTGAATTTGATTTTGTTGTAGTGCGAAATGCCCCAACTGCCGATTTGCACGCCCAAAGCGTTGCCGCCCGTCATGCCCTCCCGCAATTCGTCCAAATCGACAAGCGCAGGATATCCCGTATGGTCACTCGGTTGCAACGTTGCCAATTCCAGCCAACCGAACCCGTTTTGAATAAGTCCGCTTGCAGAGGTTTGCCCGTTTACCATAGCCGGTATGCTGTCCCCTTGGGTGTAGTCGCCGTTGCCCGTAAACAGCACGCTTTCGGCGGTGGTTGCCGCGTGTGCGGTCGTTGTGCGCACCGAAAAGGTGACGGTCATGGCAACCGCCAACATCAGCACCACTGCCAACAAGCACACCGTTGTTTTGCGTAATGTCTTTGTCATATTCTCCTCCTTTTACTCACACTGTATAAAAACCGCGCGACCCGCCTGCAAGCGAACTGTCATCTCGTTTTGTCCGCTCTTACACGCGTCCTCGCTTGTGCATACGAATTTGCCCTCTATTGCCACGCATACCTCATCCTCTTCTTGTATGCTATTGTTTACTGCCAAGTATGCGTATTTTCCCTCACCGTTTTGCAACACGCCCACGAGCACATGTTTGCCGTGCACACTTTTGAGCGCTCCCCTGTCTTTTGCCAAAGCAAAGTCGGGAATACGCGCAGGACCGGTACCGACGGCAACCACGCCCAAACTGCGAGCGTTCAAGAGGTACTTTTCTATTTTGCGCACCCACGCGTTGGCGGCTTGCGCCATGTAGTACATGGGCATGGGGGTTCCTCTGTCGGTAAGCGCCTCGCGGTACCGCTCTTGTCCGCACATACCGTCGTACGGCATAGACCAACAAAAGTACACCAACCCTTTGGCGCCGAACGCGAGTGACGTGTTGACCTGCATCATCATCTCGCCCTCGTTCAGTGCGCGCATATTGCCTTGCGACGCCGCTTGCGGACTTACCCACAGCGGTATTTTCGCTTTCATCGCCGCGCGACGCGCCACCGCCAAGTTGACGAAGTAATCGGCGCCGAAGTTGGGGTACTCGCGCTCAAACGGATAGTAGTCGTAGCACAGCAGCGGCGGTTTGACGGTTGCAAGATACCCTTCTATGTATTTTGTGTACACCCTTTCACGCTCGTAATCGTCCTCTATCCAAAACTCGCCTTTCATGGCGCTGATGCCGTACACGGGCAACATGTTCACAAAGAACAGATTGTCGGGCGTGACTTTGTTAAAAGCCTTGCGTATGTCGGCAAGCAGAGGAAAGCGCGGCGGCAACGGCTCGTCCACGATGTAGCACCCCAAGAAGGCGAGGTGACTGCCGTAGTCGTCCGCCGACGTTTGATAGTCGGCTTTATACGCGGGCAACCGTCCCTCGCGCATGAGCTTGCTCTCTATGGTGCCTTGCTCGATATTGGAGTCGCTGACAAGCACTTTCATGCCGTGGCGGTGCGCCGTATCGAGTGCACGCAATACGTCGGCGCGCGTTTCGGGATAACGCTCGGTGTAACTTATGGTAAAGTTAAACCCGCCCGCTTTTGCCAATGCAAACGATTCGTCGTTCAACACGTCCGGCATATCGGGGTAACGCTCCGTTCGGCAGAACGGTCCGAAATATGCGCCGATAGGAAACTTTCCGTTAAAATAGTCGCTCATCTTTCTCCCTCTTTTCATTTTCACCTATATGATAAAACAAATTTGCGTGTAAATCAAGGGGCATTTTGACACTGTTCTTTGGTCATTTTGACACTAAAAAAGACTTTTTTACCACTTTACCGCGCAAAAAAGTCTTTTTCGAGTGTATATTACCGTTGTAAACCTTCGCCGCCCGCACCCGATTGGGACGCGTCGCGGAACGCTTTGGGACTGACGCCGTAGTGCCGCTTAAACAGCTGATAAAAATGTTTGAGATCGCCGTACCCTACCTCGCGCGCAATTTCGCTCACCGTCTTTTTGGTGTTGCGCAACAAGTTGCCCGCCGCGTTCATGCGCAGTTGTTGCAAGTATTGCAACACGCTCACTTGCATATGGTTCTTAAAAACGCGACTGAGATAGGACGGGCTGAAAAAGAGCGTGTCCGCCATCATTTGAATATGCACGTCCTCGCCGATACGGTCGCTCATGTATTCCACCATTTTGTCTACGATGTTCTTTTTCACGTCCTCTAAGGGCGCACTCGTAACTTGGCGGTTGTACATACGCAACACGTCCACCAACAGCAAATTGAGATAGGCGCGCATATTATACCGCCACCCCGGCTCTTGGTTTTCCTTTTCGGCGATCATCTTTTTCAACAAACTCTTAAAGCCCGAATCCACGCCGCCGCTGAGCCGTACGAATTTGGCGGGATATTCCTCGCTGTTGACGAAGTTGTGGAACAATCGATGGTACATAATCTGCACAAAGTCGGCGTCGTTGGTAAGCGCCTCGTCCAACGCTTTGGGCTCGAAGAGACAGTTGTACACCCGCACTTCGGGATTGCTTTGATCTTTGGCGTAAAAGGTGTGCGATACGCCCACGTCCAACAAAAACAGATCGCCCTTGTTGACGGTAAAGTATTCGTTTTCCACGCGGTGCACCACGTTGTCTGTATCGAAATACACCAACTCGATAAACTCGTGCGAATGCAAATTGACTTTGTCGGACACGTAATAGCCTACGTCGATATTCTCTTTTTTTAAGTGCTGATTGACCGTGAAAATCAAAGAATTCTTTTCCATTTTCGACCCCGCGCGTTGTTATGCGACAAAATAGGCCGCACAATGTATGCATAGTATACCAAAATCGACACGCCTTGTCAACCGCCGATTTTTTTTGTAGCAGTTATATGCGCAGTTTTGCCAATTGCTCTCGCAAAAAGGAGCTTGCCCGCTCTATATCCCGTTCGGGCGTATCGCCGCACTCGCGCTCTATATGTCCGTCAATTACGTCGCCGCATACCGAAGCGCGATATACATACGATCCGTGAACGAAACTCCAACTCAAACGGATATTTATCGCTTCTGCGTTTAAGTCTATCAATTTGTTTTTTTCTCGATTTTCAAGAACGAAAACATTGTGTTCGCGGTTTATAACGCTTATTTTCGGTGCGAATAAAATATATACGCCGCATAATGCAATAAAACAACCTACACCGATACCCGAATAGGCGTTTACAATATTCACCGTATTTGTTTCCGACTGCATATTCAAAATAGACATTTGCGTTGTTAAAATAGCGATTAAAGCAACACAAAAATTGATAATTTTTATATTGCGATAATAGTGTCCTTTGTTTTTAGTGCGGATAAGCCCCGCTATCCTATAATTCATAGGTTGTGTCTACTATTTTGCTTTCGTCAAGGTGTAGTGATTTAAGCCACTCTTCTTTTTCTTTCTTTAACTTTTGATATTGCTCGCCGTTTGGATTGCAATACGATAGCATTAAATTATAATGTTTCAACTTGTTTCTCACTTTATCTTTTGGATCATCTTCATCAGAACACGGCTTACGAAATTGACCATAGAAGAAAACAAAACTTGCCCAACTATACGCTTTAAGATTTTGTTTCAACGCTCGCTTACAATATCTTCGCCAACATAACCGAAGTGAAGATTGATGTTTTCGCATTTGAAATTCTTCCCATTTGAAATCGGGAATCAAATAACCATTGCCCTTTTTTATCCGTTCGGGAAACAGTAAAAAGCGAAGTTCTTCTTTCTTCATTTCCTTTATCTCGTCAAGCGAATTACTCAAAAAATCAATGCGCTGCAAGACCTGCCATACCGTTGTTCTCGAACAACTACACAGCGTTGCAATCTGCGAAAAATTATTTCCTTTTGACAAATACTCTATGATTAACGTATATTTTACCATAAAAAACGCTCCTTTTGTCGCCCTCCTCTATATGCATCCGTATATACTGCTGTATGTTCATTCCGAGGAACCACCACGCTATTTTAACACAAATTTTCCCTTTATGGCTACTTTTTGAGAGTAAAAAAACAGTCACTCTTTCGCAAGAATGACTGCTTTTCGTGTATTTTAGTATAAATTATGCGTTTTTTAGCCGATTTCGGACTTATTTGGTCGCCCTCGGATTACGGATATTAGCCTGGGCTGCCGCAAGACGCGCGATAGGTACTCTGTACGGCGAGCAGGAAACATAGTTCAAACCGATTTCGTGGCAGAACTCGATAGACGAAGGATCGCCGCCGTGTTCGCCGCAAATTCCGCAGTGAAGGTCTTTTCTCGTAGCGTGTCCGAGTTCGACAGCCATCTTCATAAGCTTGCCTACGCCGACAGTGTCGAGACGAGCGAACGGATCGGATTCGTAAATCTTAGCCGCGTAGTACGAGGGAAGGAACTTGCCTGCGTCGTCACGGGAGAATCCGAAAGTCATCTGCGTGAGGTCGTTTGTACCGAAGCAGAAGAATTCGGCTTCTTTTGCGATTTCGTCTGCGGTGAGAGCCGCTCTCGGAATTTCGATCATCGTACCTACTTCGTATTTAAGGTCAACGCCCGCTTCTTTGATAACCGCGTCGGCAGTTTCGACAACCGTCTTCTTGCAGTAAGCAAGTTCTTTGACTTCGCCGACAAGCGGAATCATTATTTCGGGAACTACGTTCCAATCGGGATGACGTTTCTTGACGGCGATAGCCGCTTTGATAACGGCTTTGGTCTGCATAACCGCGATTTCGGGGTACGTTACCGCAAGACGGCAACCTCTGTGACCCATCATCGGGTTGAACTCGTGAAGCGAGTTGCAAAGCTGTTTGATTTCCGCAACGGTCTTGCCCTTAGCTTTTGCGAGAAGTTCGATGTCAGCGTCGTCCGTGGGAACGAATTCGTGAAGCGGCGGATCGAGGAAACGAATGGTAACGGGCTGACCCTTAAGAGCTTCCATAAGTCCTTCGAAGTCTGCCTGCTGCATAGGCTCGATCTTATCGAGCGCCGCTACTCTTTCTTCTACGGTTTCGGAGCAGATCATTTCGCGGAACTTGTCGATTCTGCCCGGTCCGAAGAACATATGCTCGGTACGGCAAAGACCGATACCCTGAGCGCCGAGTTCTGCGGCTCTCTGAGCGTCTGCGGGAGTGTCCGCGTTGGTTCTTACGCCGAGAGCCTTATACTTGTCGGCGAGTTTCATTATTCTTCCGAAGTATCCGCTGTTGGGATCTGCGGGAACTGTCTTTATGATACGATCGTAAATATGTCCGGTCGAACCGTCGAGAGAAAGTTCGCTGCCCTCGCGGAAAGTCTTGCCCGCAAGAACGAAGTACTTCTCTTCTTCGTTCATCTTGATTTCTCCGCAACCGGAAACACAGCAGGTACCCATACCTCTCGCTACGACCGCAGCGTGAGAAGTCTGTCCGCCTCTTACGGTCAAAATACCCTGAGCGTATTTCATACCCTCGATATCTTCGGGGGAAGTTTCGAGTCTTACAAGGATAACTTTCTTGCCTGCTTTACCCTGAGCTGCGGCTTCTTCCGCGGTGAATACTACCGTACCTGCGGCAGCTCCCGGAGAAGCGGCGATACCTTTACCTACGACGTTATTCTTGTCGGCGTCTTTAAGGTCTTTCGCGTCGAAAGTGGGGTGAAGGAGCATGTCGAGCGACTTAGCGTCGATCTGCATCAAAGCTTCCTGTTCGGTGATCATGCCTTCGTCTATAAGGTCGCAGGCAATCTTGATAGCGGCGGCTGCCGTTCTCTTACCGTTTCTGGTCTGAAGCATATAGAGTTTCTCGTTTTCGACGGTAAACTCCATGTCCTGCATGTCGCGATAATGATTTTCAAGCGTTTTGCAAACTTCCTGGAACTGTTTGTAAACGTTGGGGAAAATTTCAGCCATTTTAGCAATCGGCATCGGCGTTCTTACGCCTGCAACGACGTCCTCGCCCTGAGCGTTCGTAAGGAACTCGCCCATAAGACCTTTTTCGCCTGTTGCGGGGTTACGAGTGAACGCAACGCCCGTTCCGCAGTTGTCGCCCATGTTGCCGAACGCCATCATCTGAACGTTTACCGCAGTACCCCAGCTGTACGGGATATCGTGGTCCATTCTGTAAATGTTGGCTCTCGGGTTATCCCAGCTTCTGAATACGGCTTTGATAGCCTCGAAAAGCTGAACCTTCGGGTCGGACGGGAAATCCGTTCCGAGCTGCTTTTTATATTCCGCTTTAAACTGGTTGGCAAGAGTTTTAAGGTCGTCCGCGTCAAGCTCAACGTCCTGCGTAACGCCTTTCTTCTCTTTCATTTCGTCGATAAGCTTTTCAAAATATTTCTTGCCGACTTCCATAACTACGTCGGAGAACATCTGAATAAATCTTCTGTAACAGTCCCAAGCCCATCTGGGGTTGCCCGATTTCTTGGAAAGAACTTCTACGACGTCCTCGTTCAAGCCGAGGTTCAAAATAGTGTCCATCATTCCGGGCATGGACGCTCTTGCTCCCGAACGAACGGAAACGAGAAGGGGGTTCTCCTTATCTCCGAACTTTTTGCCGGTGATTTTTTCCATCTTTTCGATGTATTCCATAATCTCCGCCTGAATGTCGGGATTGATCTGTCTGCCGTCTTCATAGTACTGAGTGCAAGCCTCGGTAGAGATGGTGAAGCCCTGAGGAACGGGAAGACCGATATTGGTCATTTCCGCAAGGTTTGCGCCCTTACCGCCGAGAAGCTCGCGCATTTTCGCGTTACCTTCGGTAAAGAGGTAGACATACTTTTTCTTTGCCATTTAAATATTCCTCCTGAATTAAATCTCGTGAAATAAGATTGATTTTCAACTTTTTCCATTCGCCATTATAGAACATTTCAGAGATTTTTTCAAGCAAATTATGTCTGAATTATCAAGAATTTTCAATTTTTTTATAAAATTGTGCATTTCGTTATTTTTATCTGTTCCGATATTTTCCCCGCGTTTTTCGCATATAATGTCTCGTAAGGCGAATCAAAGCTTAACGAAAAACACGTCTTCAAACATCAAAAACGCCCCTATAAGTCGATTAACGGCGCTTTTTTGCGGCAATCGGAAAGAAAAGCCAAACCCGCCGACCGCTTTTAATCAAGAAAAAAGCATATTTTTGCCGTTTTTTCGCCCCGTTCGGTTGACACGGTCAAGTTTTTGAGTTATATTTATATAGAAGTATAAGTATAAGTCGGGTTATGCGCGACTTTGCTTATAGTTCTCCCAAGTTAAAATTATCGGGAGGGTAAAATGACCAAAGCTAAAACGTTGAAAATATTGGCGACCGCGCTCGCGCTTTCGGCGGCGATCGCCGTTACGGTTTCCTGCGGGGAAAAAGCCGACACGACGCCTCAAAATTACAAGCTTGTCGGAAACAAGATATGTTTAGCCGACGGCACCGAGGCAGGGCTTGACAATCAGTACGTAACGATAGACGGAAACGTTTACTACGTCGTTTCGAACGAGGTCGTTACGGGTACCCGCGTTATCGACGGTCGCGTCTGCACGTTCCGCGAGGACGGCAGGCTCACGAACGAAAAAATCTACAATTTCGAGTTCGTGCGCATCGGCGACGCCACTTATTACGCGGTAAACAATCAGGTCGTAGTCAGCCCCTGCACGCTTGACGGTCGTCCGTTCGGATTCGACAAGAACGGAAAAATAACCTCCGCTCCCGAAGGAAGAGTTTCCGTATGCGGCAAAACCTACTTCTTCAAAGATAAAAACATATTGACAAACCATGCCGAATTTATCGTCGTTTCGGAAGACGTCGTCATAGACGGCGTTTACCTCGCGAGAAAGGGCGAGAGATATTTGGTTTCTTACGACGAATACGGCGTTATGAAAAGCGATGTCGCCGACAATGCGATCGCTAACGTAGACGGCGACGATTATTACATAGTAAAAGGCAAAGTTTACGTAGACGGCGGATTTATTCTTCACGAAGAATTCGACGAAGCAAAAGGAAAAACGGTAAAAAGGCTTTATCATTTCGCGAAAGACAGCGGAAAAATGGACAAAAACACCGTTGTCGACGGATATCTTCTCGGCGCGAACGGAGCGGCGATTTGTCCTTCGCCCGAAGTTAAGGTCACTTACTCCGAGGACGGAAACACCTATCTCATCATCGACGATATAGCCGTTCCCGCGAGAAAGCTCGAAGGAAAGATTTCCGTTTCCAACACTTCTCTCGGACAGAAAAACAACGGCAAAACCCCGATAGACAACGTAACGGTGGAAATCACCGAAGCGGAATATTCTTACAAGGAAAAAACCGATTCGAACGGAAAATTCTCGTTCGGATTCGTTCCCGCCGAAGCTTGCAAACTTCTCGTTACGAAAACCGATTACATACCCGTAACTCTCGAACTTGAAGACGAAACTTACGACAATATCTCTATCGTAATCGATAAAGACGTAAAAATAACTCTTTCGGGCGTCGTTTCGGAAGCCGACCTTTTAGGCTTCGGCGCGAACGATATTTCGGGAGCAAAAGCCGTTCTTACGAGAACGAGCAGCACCAACCAATGGATAGCCACCGCGGAAACGGGAAAAGACGGCTCGTATGTCTTCACGGGACTCACCCCCGGCGTTTACGAACTTAACGTCACGAAAGACGGATACGTTCCTTTAAAACAGATACTCACGGTAACTTCCAAGCTTGCGCCTTCTCTTGCGAATTTCAAACTCGAAATGGTAGCCGTAACGCCCGAGTATTCCGAAAAACTTCCCACAGGTAACGCAAGCGGCGTTGTCACCGACAAGGAAACGGGCAAAGGCATCGCGGGGCTTACGATTTACGTCGCTATGAATTTCGACGATTTGTCGGAATCCGAAATTCCGTTCACGATAACCGAAAACGGCGTAGATAAAGTCGTAACTTCCTGCACGACGGACGAAAACGGAGCTTACGAAATCAAAAACCTTACGCAGGGTTATTACACTCTTCTTATCGTTGACAACCGCGATAATCCCGAGGGCGGATATTACGCTATGTCGCGCGGTTACATTAAGATTTTCAGTCTCGGACACACATTGCGAAATCAGAATTTCGTTCTCTCGAAATAAACGATTACGAACAAAAATAAAACGGGGCGAACCGCTATTCGTTAGCGGTTCGCCCTTTAAGTTGTCAAAAATTTTATGCCTTTGCCTTTGTCTTTGCTTTTGCATTTACGACTTTACGCCGACGTTTAAGACAATATTTATGTTTAAGACAATATTTATAATGAAACGTTTACGATGAAAAAAGCGTTACGACTTCGGGCAGGCTTTTAAGCGTTATGCCCGAAACCTTTTCTATGTAATAGCCGAAAAATTTAAGTCCGTTGCGGCGGGTTTTATCTTCGAAATCCTTGCTTTTTCCTTCCGAAACCGCTTTGAGATATTTATACGTTTCGATCGAGTAACCGCCGTCGCCCTCTTTGCGGCAATTTTCGCAAACGCACACGCCCTCTCTCGACGAAAGATACACCCTGTGTTCGATAGGCTTTCCGCATCTGCCGCAAAAGGAGAGATTGAGCGCGAAACCGTTTTCGTTCACGGCGTCGTAAAAGAATTTAACGAGCAGATCCGCGGCGTTTTCCGTTCCGTAAGCGAGCTTTTTCAAAAACTCGACCAAAAGAACGAAATGCCCTTCGGAAACAAGCCCTTCGGGCATAAAAGCGTTGGTAAGTTCGAGCGCGCACGTTCCCGCGAAATACTTTTTCACGTCGGTACGGACGGGGTAGAAACTGTCGAACGAATTTATTTCGGTTATCGTTTTCCGCCCCGATTTTTCGGATATCACGGCTTCCGAAAAACAAAACGGCTCGGCGATCTGTTTCATTTCGGAGCTTGCTTTTCTCACTCCTCTCGCCGCCGCGCCGATTTTTCCCTTTTCGAGAGTAAACAGGGTTAAAATTTTGTCGCTTTCCCTGTAATTGACCCCGAAAAGCGTTATTCCGTTCACCTTATAGTTCATAGTGCCGTTTGTTTTATTTCTTGTTCTTCAATTTTTTATAAAGCATATAATAGCCCGGTTTGCCTGTTTTTTCAAACAGTTCCCAGACCTTTTCTTCGGGACTTTTCATAGTCTTATTATATGCAGAAAAATGCGTGTTATTCGACTTATAGACCGACTTTTATGATTTAATCTTCGTCCGTGAAGCCGTAGCCGTAATCTTTTAACAGCGTTTCGCTGTCGCGCCAATTTTCTTTCACTTTAACGTAAGTTTTTAAAAAAACTTTCGCGCCGAGAAAACGTTCCATGGCTTCTCTCGCGATAGTCGAAGTTTCTTTTAAGGCTTTGCCGCCCTTGCCGATGATTATCGCTTTATGGTTGGCTTTTTCGCAGACGATATCGAGATCCACGTCGTAAATCCCGTTCGGTCTTTGTTCGAATTTATTCACGACCACCGCCACGCCGTGCGGAATTTCCTTATCGTAACCGAGCAGAATTTTTTCGCGCATTATCTCGGCTATCATAAACTTTTCGGACTTATCCGACACCGCTTCGGGATCGAAAACGTAATCGCTTTCGGGAAGATATTTTAAAATCGTCGAAAGAAGTTCAGAGGTGTTTCTCCTCTTTCTCGCCGAAACGGGAATAACCTCTTTAACCCCTTCGACATTCGATAAAACGACGAGTTTTTCGGGCAAAGAGTCCTTAGGCGTTATATCGGTTTTGGTAAGCGCGGCAATGACGGGCGCGCCGATTTTAGTATATTTCGCGAGAAGATTAAGGTCTTCTTCCTTAATTCCGTCGTGCCAATCGAGCGCGAAAAGAATAAGATCGGTGTCGCGGGCGGTTCTGTCCACGGTCTTTTGCATACGCGAATTCAAAAGCCCCGCCGCCTTGTAAACGCCGGGCGTATCCTCGAACACTATCTGATATTCGTCCGTCGTTAAAACGCCGTAAATTCTGTCTCTCGTCGTCTGAGGTTTGGGAGAGACTATCGATATTTTTTCGCCGACCAACGCGTTTACGAGCGTTGATTTTCCCGCGTTCGCTTTACCTACGACCGCAACAGTTCCGCATTTCATCCGTTGTTTTCCTTTTTTATCCGTTAGCCGAGAGGGATTCGAACCCCATCAAGCCTTAAAGCCGTCTTTTTTGCCTGTTTAGGCAAATCTTTGCTTGAAGTACGTCAAGTACGTCTGCGCAAATCTTCGCCAAAACCGCCTAAAAAATACAGCTTTAAGGTGCTACGCATTTTATCGGCGATAAATTTAGAAAAATCAAGGCAAACGAACGCAATCATACTAGACGTATTATAAGTGAGTTTAACGCAGATTTTGCAAATTTTGCGCCGTTAAAACTTAATGTGGTTCCAATCTCTCTCGGCTAGCCGAGAGGGACTTTTTAATCCCGCGCGGGCATTTACGTTTCGGTTTATCTTGTGATATCGAGGCTTTGCATAATCTCTTCCGCCAAAGCCGTCATTTCCTCTTCGTCCGCCTTTTCGATATGATCGAAGCCGAAGCAATGCAAAATTCCGTGCAAAGCGAGATAACAAACCTCTCTTTTAAGGCTATGCCCGTACTCCCCGGCTTGCTCTTTCGCCCGCTCCAAACAAATGCAGATCGAGCCTACGAGAACGGAGTCCGTCTCCTCGTCGATATCGTCGGGGAAATCCTCTTTTTTTATGTCCTTACCCTTAATACCGTCGAGATAAGGGAAAGAAAGCACGTCGGTAACTCTGTCTACCCCTCTGTAATCGTTGTTGAGCCGTTTTATCTCTTCGGGCGAAACGAAATCGAGTTCTATCGAAACTTCGCCCGTCTGATTAAGCCTTTTATATGCGGCTTCGGCTATTTTTTCGAATTCGTAAGGCTCTTCGTCCTCTCGTATTATTTTTAACGCCATATCGGTCTCGCCTTTTTATTTAACAAAATTACAGACCGTTATCGGTCTTTTCTGCCTGTTTTTAAACTTTAAGACTTATCAGTCTCTTCTGCCTATTCTGAGTTTCGGATATTCCACTCTGTCGTGGTAAACGCCCGCGAGCGAGTTGGTTATCGTCTTTCTTATTATGTCGAGATCGGACATAGTGATGTCGCATTCGTCGAACTGCCCTAAGTCCATTCTTTCCTCGATAATTTCTCTTACAGCCGCGTCGACCTTTTCGTGCGAGCGGTCGGCAAGCGTTCTCACTTTTGCTTCCGCGCCGTCCGCGATCATTATTATCGCCGCGATTTTGGTTTGCGGCTTAGGCCCCGGATAGGAGAAGTTTTCTATATCGAGTTCGCCTTCGGTATACTTCATAGCCTTTGCGTAAAAGTACCTTATCGGCAACGTTCCGTGGTGCTGACGGGCGACGTCCGCAAGTATCTGCGGAAGGTGATATTTTCTTATAAGGTCGTAACCGTCCTTTGCGTGAGAACGGATAATGTCGGTGGAAAGCTCGGGCGTAAGCTCGTTATGCGGGTTATAACCCTTCTGGTTTTCGGTGAAGAACTCGGGCTGTTTGAGCTTGCCGATGTCGTGATAATAAGCGCACGCTCTCGCAAGAAGGGGGTTTTCGCCGATTGCCGTCGCGCAGGACTCAGCAAGCGTGGAAACGACAAGCGAATGATTGAAAGTTCCCGGCGCGTTGTCGTGCAGAGCTTTTATGAGCATGGATTTATGGTCGGTGATTTCGGTGAGCCTGTAATCGGTAAGGACGTTGAACGCCTTTTCGAAAAAGGGCAGCAGTGCCATCATCAGAACGACCGAAAGCATACCCGACCAAAGTCCGTCCAAAGCCGCCTGATAGGGCTTTTGAAGAAAGGTGTCGAAGTCGAGTACCGCGTAGCTTACGGCTATCGGCACGGCGATTATGAAACCGGTTACGAAAACTTTAAGTCTCGATCCGACTCTGCCGACGATATAAATCGCAAGCAAGCTCGTCGTGTAGTTTATAACGAGCGCGGAATACACCGCAAGCTCGGTTATCGGCGCGACCGCGAGAAACGCGTCCGCAAGGAACATATAAATACACGTTACGCCGTTTATGAATATCGCGGAGCGTTTGTTGATAAGAAGGAGCATCAGAAGCGCGCAAAGCGCGAACGGGCGCGACTGAACGTTAAGATAAAGCCCCGCGATATACATCGCGAGAATGGATACCTCGATAACGATAAAAACGAGGTGTATGTTCTTCGAGCGCAGTATAAAATCTCTGTTTTCGTTGTAGAAATACAGATAAATGCCCGCAGCGAGAAGAATTACCGCAATCGCGACGTACAAAAGCTTTCGTATCGTTTCGGGTCTCGTCAGAAATTCCGACGTGTCCACCGCGCCGCGATAGGCGTTCACGAACAGCATCATCGCGTACAGCGCGATTATTATGAATGTGTGGAGCGCGAACAGAAGAATGGTTCTCGAATAGTCCTTTTTCTTCCATTGTATCGCCCTTTTCGATTGATAATACATTAGTCTTTTCTTTCCTTGTCCGCACGGCGGTTTTCGCCGTCGGTTTCCTTTTCATATGCTTTGATTATTTCCATAACGAGGGCATGACGGACTACGTCTTTCGCCGTAAGATAAACCGTCTCTATCCCTTCGATATTTTTCAGAATAGTCGTCGCGTGTTTGAGTCCGCTTTTTTTGCCGTCGGGAAGGTCGATCTGCGTGAGATCCCCCGTCACGACGACCCTGCTTCCGTCGCCCATACGGGTCAGGAACATTTTCATCTGCTCCTTCGTCGTGTTCTGCGCTTCGTCGAGAATAATGAACGCGTTCGAAAGCGTTCTGCCGCGCATATACGCGAGCGGCGCGATTTCGATTATTCCCCGCTCCATAAGCTTCAAATAGTTGTCCATTCCGAACATTTCCTGCAAAGCGTCGTAAAGCGGGCGGAGATACGGGTCGACTTTCGTCTGCAAATCGCCCGGTAAAAACCCGAGTTTTTCGCCTGCCTCCACGGCGGGGCGCGTGAGAATTATCTTCTCCACTTCTTTGTTTTTGAACGCCGAAACAGCCATTGCCACCGCGAGATAGGTTTTACCCGTTCCGGCAGGACCGACGCCGAAAACAACGGCGTTTTTCTTTATCGCGTCAACGTATTTTTTCTGTCCGACGGTTTTGCATTTTATCTGCCTGCCGCGCGAAGTGATCGCGATAACGCCGGACATAACTTTCTCTATCCCCTCGGCGTTGCCCTCTTTGGCAAGCTCCACGCAGTAGATTATCCGCGTTTTGTCGATAGGTTCGCCCGAACGGATTATGCTCGCCAGCTTGTTTATAACGGTTTCCGCAAGCAAAACCTGGTTTTCTTCGCCCGAAAGCTTGATTTTCGTGCCTTCGACGAACGCCGTAACGCCCGTTTCGCGTGCTATCGTATTGAGATTTTCGTCGAACGCTCCGAGCAGGCGGGACAGCGTGTCCAGCGTGCCTAATTCGACTTCGATTTTAAGTTCCGCCAAAATTTTTCTCCGTTTACAGGTATGTAAGAGTTTTTCGGACGAGCTTTTCGGACGCAATCATACCGTTGTTTCCGTTTTTCATCCCGTTTTTCTACCCCGCGACGACCGTATAAATCACGGTTATCCGATAAGTTTTCGGAGCGACAAGTTCGCACGTCACGGAAATAACGTCCTTATCGGAATATTTCTCCCGCGCGATCGCCTTGGCTCTGTCCGCATATTCTTTCCCTTCGCCCTCGGTTTTATAATCGAATTTCTCGGTTACCGCGATTTCCACCTCGCCGAGCGAATAAGTTTCCGTCCTCTCGCCGTTTTTCTCGTAATAACCGTCGATTAAAACGTCGCCTTTTTTAACGGTATCGCCCGCGAAAACGAGCGACGTGCCGCTGTATCTCGAAACGCGCCTTATAACGCCGTCGCACGGACTTATTATGCGTTTTTTCCGCTCGCTTATCGGTGAAGTTTTCCCCGTCGCGGCGCGAACGTCGATTATTAAAGTTCTGCCGCGTTTGGAAACGGAAGCGAATTCGAATTTATCGCTCGAAGAAGCTATTTTTCGGGATAAACCGTTCGCGTCATCGGGAAATTCCGAGCCGATTTCAACGCCCTCGGCTTTTAAAACGAGTTCGGTTTCGGTTCTTAAAAGCTCGCCGTCACCCGTAAACTCGATTTTGCCTATAACGCCGTCCGTCCTGTTTCCGAAAAGGGCGACGAGCGCGAAAACCGCGATAAGTCCTGCGTTTTTCAGTGCCGCAGCAAAAAAAGCGAGCTTACCCTTATAACCTGTTTCCCGTATATTATAACACATATTATCCGAAATTGCAAAAATTTTTTCGCGGTTTGTTATCGGCGAGACAAAAGATATGTTTTTTTTCGAAAATCGCAGATTGTATAAGGAAATTCCTTTTCTTCTGAAATTCTCCGCGAAAAATCTTACGTCGGTTTCGACGTCGGCTCTGTAAACCCCGCAAAGACTTTTGAATTTTTTATTTTTCATTTCCGTTTTCGCTCCTTTCCCGCTTTTTGTCGTTTTCTTTGTCCGCCCGATATGCCCGGGTATAACTATAACGCTTTCCGCCGCCGAGGCTTCTCCTCGGCGGCGGAAAAATTTCAAACGATCTTCACACCCGTTATAATCCCCGAAATTGCAGACTCTTTTTCGCCGTAACTTGTTATTTTAAGATTTTTTCCGCTTACGGACACCGTTTTTTTCGACGTTAAAAAGGAAATCTCCTCGTCGCTTATCTTAGCTATTTTTTTAACCCCGCCTATAACGACGCCCTCTTCGCCGAACACGGTTATGCGGAACGAACAACCCGAAAGCTCGTTTTTAAGACCTAAACATTCCAAAAGGTTATCGCCGAACGCCATATATTCTTTCTCCTGTATTTTGGTTTTTATTTCTTCGCACGACTTTTCTCTTTAATTTTATTCGCCTTTCCCCTCGTATATGATTTTTCGGGAACGTATATAATTTTTCGGAAACGTATATAATTTTTCGGGCTTTCGCCGAATATTTTATCGGCGCGACGAAAGTTCCCGAGCAAAAAACCCGACGCGGAATCCGCGTCGGGTTATAAATCATATCGGGTTATAAACTGTTTTATTTTTTTAAATCGGGCAATCGACATTCAAAAACGCCTCTATAAGTCGATTATCGCCACATTTTTAACGGAATAAGCAATAAATAAAAGTCGCGGCTACGCGTCCTCGCGCTTTATTTCACATAATTCGTCGCGATTTCGGTCGCGTGAGTCAACGCTTCTTCGAAGCTTTCGTTTTTACTGAATTTAAAGTAACAGAACGCCCCGTGAAAAACGTCGCCCGCGCCCACGGTCGAAACGTTTTTCCTCGATTTTACCGCAATTTCGCCGACACCGTTATTATTTTATTTGATTTTTACACAAAAAAAGGAAGCGAAGCAGGCTTCCTTTTTTGTTAAAATAATTGTAAAAATCTATAAGTCCGTTTATTCGTTTTGTTTAATAAAACCGCTTAACCGGCAATTAAAATTTTACGGGAAGTGGGTTTTGGGCGTGAACCGTTTCGATCACGTTTATGACCATCGCCGCGTGGTGAAGCGGCATTTTATCCTCTGCGTTTTCCTTTAAAATATGATAAACGTTTTCGTAAACCGCGGCGGAACCGAAATCGAACGCCGTTCCTTCATAATCGCCGCTCTCCTCGTGAACTTTAAGTTTTTCCGAGCAGTAAAGCGGGTTGCCGTTCTCATCTTCCAGGAAGTGTTCGACAACAGGTTGTTTTATGTTTTCGCTGTCCTTATAATACTTCATTGCATAACTTCCCGGCGTATTCTTGAACGTTCCTCTGGAACCCTGAATTTTTATGGTATAATTGCAGAACGCGTCCGTCGAATTTATTTCTATATCGACAAGCGGTTTTTTCGGCGCGGTAAGCAAAATTTTAACGTAATCCTCCGCGTCTCCGCTTGTAAGCGCGGTGTCGAGCTTGGAATATACGACTTTAAAGTTTTCGTCGAAATCAAGAAAACCAAGCCCCATAGCGATCGGGTGCGGACCCGTGTTATACGCGCTTCCGCCCATGCATTTTTGCAGAGTCTGCCAATCCCACCTGCGGGCAAAGCCGTTATATCTTATGCTTACTTGTTTCACGTCGCCGAGCGTTCCGTCCTTTATAAGCTTTAAGGCATGCTGATAAAAAGGCGCGGGTTGCGTGTTGTGGAAAACCGCAAGCACAACTCCGTGCTTCTTTGCGGCGTTTATAAGCGTTTCGCATTCATAAGTATTTCTCGCAAACGGCTTTTCGGTAAGAACGTTTTTGCCGTGTTCGATAAGATCCTTCGTTATGTCGTAATGCATTTGCGAATAAGAAGCGTTCACAACGAGATCGATATCGTTTTTGTCGAACAGTTCGCGATAATCCGCAAAGGTCTCGCAACCGGGGTAAAGCGTTTCCGCCTGCTTACGGCGGCGTTCGTCGTAATCCACAACATATCTGACGTTAAAATATAAATTTTTCTCCGAACGGTAATATGCGCCGTGAATATCTCTTCCGCTTCTGCCCTGTCCGATAATTGCAAGATTTAATTTTTTCATGATTTTTATCTCCCTGATTTTGTGTTTGTCTTAAACTTTTTCTCCGCCGACGAAAGTCGTTTCTATGTTGATATTTTCGTCAAAAACGACTATATCGGCCTTATAACCTTTTTCAAGTTTGCCCGCGTTTATCTTCGCTATTTTCGCGGGCGTTTCCGTAATCATTTTTACCGCGGTTACCATATCGTAGCCGCACTCTTTCGTCATTACTCTGACTAATCTGTCCGTCGTGGCGATGCTGCCCGCGAATGCCGAGCGGTCTTTGAGCTTGCAAACTCCGTCCTCCACAATAAATTCGGTGCCGCTCATCACGCCTTCTTTTATATCCGTTCCCGCTATCGCGAGACTATCGGTACAAAGAAGGGTTTTATCCGCGCCTTTGATTTTCACTATCATTTTTATAAGCTCGGGCGGCAGGTGCTTGCCGTCGGCTATTATTTCGGCGCAAAGTTCGTCGCGCAAAAACGTACTTTCGATTACGCCGAGGGAACGGAAACCGTGATCGCGCGTAACGGTGGACGTACACGAATACAAATGCGTTACGAGGTTGCAACCGTTATCTATCGCAGTTTTCATATCCTCGTATTTTGCGTCGGTATGCCCCGCGGAGGCTATTATGCCGTGCGATGTTAAATATTTGCAGAATTCGCCGTTTTCGTCGTTCTCGGGAGCGTATGTCCAACGAGCTATTGAGTCGCCGAATTCCTCGATAATCGACTTATAGTCGGCTTTCTGCGGTTTCGTTATGAATTTCGGGCATTGCGCGCCGCACTGTTTCGCGGAAAGATAAGGTCCTTCCATATGCGCGCCTATTATGTTGTTTTTCGCTTTGTTTCCGCGTTTTGCCGAAGCTATTTTCGCTACAGCTTCTCTCATTGTTTCGAACGCGCCTGCCGTAACCGTCGGCATAATGCTCGTCGTTCCGTGTTTTAAGTGGAAGTTACACGCATTTACTACGTCGTTCTCGGTGCAATTTATAAACGGATAACCGCCCGCGCCGTGAGTATGCAAATCTATGAACCCTGCGGAAACGTATTTCCCAGTAAAGTCATAATGCTCGTCGGCAGGTCTTTGTTTTTCGGAAAACCCGTCTATAAGTCGATTATCAACGTATAAATAACCCGATCGCAAACCCGATGGGGTTATTATTTTATCGCTTTTTATCTCTATCATAACAGCGCCGAACTCTTGTCGTCGAGGTATAACTTCGCGTTGTCTCTCGTTCTTAAAATGCTCGCGGGGCAATGCTCGTCTATACTTCCGTTTATAGTTTCATAAACAGCTTTCGCCTTTGTCGCCGCCGGAACTATGCAGAAAAGCCACGGAGCGGCAACGAGCGTAGGAACGGTCAAAGTCATCGCGTGCGTAGGTACTTCGTCTATCGTTTTAAAACAGCCGTCGTTTACCTGCTGATTGCGACAAATTTCATCGAGCTTAACGGGTTTTACAACCTTTTTGTCGTTGAAATCTGCAACGTCGGGATCGTTAAATGCTATATGTCCGTTTTCGCCTATGCCCATAACGACGATATCCGTCGGATTAGCCGCCAACAACTTTCCGTATCTTTCGGCTTCCTTTTCGGGGTCGGTCGCCGTTATGTCTATATAATTCACGCTTTTGAACGGAACAAG
>CAKQJE010000002.1 GCA_934247225.1 uncultured Clostridia bacterium | reverse complement strand
ACCTTTTCTTGCGTATCGGGAATAAAGTGACTGTAAACTTCGAGCGTTACCGTCGAATCGCTATGCCCCATATATTTACTCACGGTTTGAATAGGAACATTCTGAGATATAAGCAAACTGCAATATGTATGCCTAAGTCCGTGGCAAGAAACGTGTTTAAATCCGTATTTTGCTTCAAGTTTGGTGAGTATGTGCGCGATTGTATGCGGATATAGAGGTTGCCTGTCAAGCCCGACGGCAAGATAGTATTCGTCTTGCTTTTCATCAAAGTGTTCGTCGGCAAGCCTGAACCATTCTTTGTATTTCTTCAAATCGTCAACAAGATTATCGGGCATAGGAATATCTCTTAAAGACGTTTTTGTTTTCGGACATTTTTCGTATATGCCGAATTCTCTGCTGACAAGTCTGTTTCTGCGAACGTGTAAAATGCGATTTTTCAAGTCAACGTCGCTCCAACGAAGTCCGTGAAGTTCTCCGTTTCTTATTCCCGTCAACAGCATCAGTTTTATACAAATTCGTTGATTGATTGTGTCGTCTGAGAGGTTGTCGAGCATTTCCAAAAACTCCTGCGCTTCTCTGAACGAAAACACTTCTTTTTCTGGCACGGCTCGAAGGGACGTATTGCTGTTTCCCGCGCCGATTTTAGTACCGCAAACGGGATTATTCGTTATCCACTCATAATGGGCAATGCAACTACAAACTCGCTTTGAGAGAAAAATAGTGTCATAAAAATAAAAAAGCCAAACTCTTTTTGAGTCTGACTATATAAGTACATATGAAGATTTTAAGTGCTATTTTTTGCGGTAGTTGCTATTGCCGCTGACTTATGCTACAACAGCAACAACGAAAGGCAGAAAAATATGGAGAGGTTGCATCTAATTCTATGTGAAAAGGTATAAAAAACTTTAAAAAAAATTATAATTGCATAAATGTTTTTGTTGACAATTGTAATGTTTTCGTTTATAATATAGATGTGAGGTAATGAATGAATATAGAAGAACAGTTAAAAAAGTTATGCGTAGTCAATGGAATTTCGCTTTCCGAATTGGCTCGCAGATTAAACAAGTCTCCACAAGCATTAAGTCAAAAGATTGCGCGAGGCTCTTTTTCTATTGCGGATCTTGACGAAATAGCAATGGTAACAGGTTGCAAATTAGAATGCAATTTTGTTCTGCTTAGCGGAGAAAAAATAAAAATAAACGACTGACGGAGGTATTGTTATGATTGAATATGTAGAAGGAAATATTTTTGACAGTCCGGCGCAAGTAATCGTAAATACTGTTAATATCGTCGGCGTTATGGGGAAAGGTATCGCTCTGGAATTTAAAAACAGATACCCTCAAATGTTTGAAAAATATAAAACGGCTTGTGAAAAGCATGCTCTGACAATCGGTAAACTTATGCTCGTCTCCGCGCCTGATCATATGTTACTTCTTTTCCCCACAAAGGAAAATTGGCGATATCCGTCTAAACTTTCATATATAGAACAAGGGCTTAAACGCTTTTGCGATAATTACGCTCAACGCGGAATTACATCTATTGCATTTCCTAAACTAGGTTGCGGTAACGGCGAACTTGATTGGAATGAAGTACGTCCTTTAATGGAGCGTTATCTTAAGAATCTTCCCATTGATGTCTACATTTATCTCGATAAAGGCAAACAGGAAGAACCGGAGCATAAGCACCCGAAAGAAATGCAGGAATGGCTGCGCAGAAATGCAAAAGACTTATCGTTCTTCGGCGTGTCTGACGACATTCGCAGTCAGTGTGCGTTACTTCCATATGAATTTTCGATAAACGGAGCAAATGTAAGCGTTACTTATCGCAACGATGAATTGGAGTTTAAATATCAAGGGCAAGACATTTTGCTTTCCGAGCAAGAATTCTTTTCGGCGTGGGACGATATCCGCAATCGCCTGCTTTTTACTATTAACGATTCCGATATTAAGTTTTTCCTGTTGTGCAATTTACTTTTTTCTCTCGGTTATTTATCCAAAATTAAAAAACAGGATAAGGAAGGTCAAATGATCGACGGATTCCAACTGAACGAAGGACTCGGAAGAGCCTATGTAATGAATGAGGGGAAATAATGACTTTTGCCGATATTATCAAGAAAAACTGTGATTTAAGTTCTGTCAAATGGTGGCCGAAATATGCTTTTCACTATACCGATATTTCAAACGCGATAAGCATTATCCAACAAGAAACGCTTTATAGCCGTTTGTATGCCGAAGAAGAGCATCTGATGAAAAACGATAATGCAAGTTATCAGGTAATCGATATGACTGCCACGAATGCTCAGTCGTTTGTCAGATTCTATTTCCGCCCTCTCACGCCGACTCAATATTACAATGAAGGATATAAACATCCGGACTTGCGTTATGATTCCGATATTAACGCAAATGTTCCCGTGCCTGTTTTCTTCGCATTTAACCTTGAACAAATGTTAATAAATCCGAAAGTTAAATTCTCCGAAACCAGTCAGGCAGGATCAGGTTCGACAATGTTATCGGGAGAAAAATCTTTTGAAAAACTTCCCTTTGATAAAATTTATAGTGACGGGTATGCAGAAGAGGACGTTTTAAAGTTTCGCCATGCGGAATTGTTGTATCCGACGTCCTATCGGATAACCGAATCCCTTGAGGCGATTTTATGCCGTAACGAATTCGAACAATCGATGTTGCTGTCTATGTTAAAAAAGGCAGACACGAAATTGTTTTACAAATACAAGCCGCTAATTAAGGTTTGCAAGGACAAAATGTTCGAGAAAAACGGCTTATTCATTCAGGATATACGCCTTGATAACGGCAAAATAAGTTTTTCTTTTGCCAATACATATGAAAAAAGACGTTATACCGATAAAATGATGCAGAAAAACGGCGTCGATTCGCTCGCTCCCGTAAAAACGATTTTTTCTTTGGAATGGCGCAATAGCAAGCAGATATTGAAAAAAGCATCCGTCGAATACGCGTTGAATTATCAAAAAACAAACGGTGTTACGTTTACTCTTCCGTTTGTTGATCGCGCAACTGTCTTATCTGTAGAAGTGTCATGTTCCGGCGATATTGTCGGATATAAAGAATTTGTTCTCACAGATATATTTTAAAAGTACAATGCGTGGTTTTTAGCAAAAGATAACGATAAGACAAGGCCATTAGCAAATTTACTTGAAATTCCATAATGTTAATTCGTTGCAATCCAAAAACATTATATTTTAAAATCGAAAATAATAACACAAGAAGGAGGATATATTATGGGTTCGATTCCCGTCGGGAGTACCAAAAAGGCGCAGCCGCAATTTTGCGGCTGCGCCTTTTTGGTATTCTCCCTCGCGAATCGAGCTATGGTTCGTCAATACGGCGTCAGCCATATTCTTGCCGTAGGACTCCCGCTTGCGGGAAACGGCAAATTCCCGTTTTACCAAAAATAATTCGGCATTTATTTTTTGCCGAAAGTTCCCGCTTGCGGGAAACGGCAAATTCTGCTCGGTCAAAGCAAAATTTCGGCAGCGCCTTTTTGGTATTCACCCTCGCGAATCGAGCTATGGTTCGTCAATACGGCGTCAGCCGTATTCTTGCCGTAGGACTCCCGCTTGCGGGAAACGGCAAATTCCCGTCAGATGAGACGACTTGCAGCCATTTTTTCGAGATATTGTTTAACGCCAAAACTACCTTTTCTTGCGTATCGGGAATAAAGTGACTGTAAACTTCGAGCGTTACCGTCGAATCGCTATGCCCCATATATTTGCTCACGGTTTGAATAGGAACATTCTGAGATATAAGCAAACGTTGCTCAATCCGAATGAAACGATTGACGTCAATGAAATTGTTAAAACAGATATGCAAAATTCCTTTGATTTAATAGAGGAAGAAGGCATAAATATAAAGCGTTAAAGTCGGATTACACAAAAAAGCAAGCTATCTTAATTCTATCAGGAATTTTTTTCGGCTATAAGTCTTGCGGCGCGTTTTTAGGCTAAGACAAAGCGTGCGAGCGCGTTAATACTTAACGTATAGCACACGAGCGGAACGACGGATAGGCGCGTCGTCGGGCGGTATAGATATTATCGCCTGCATCGTGCAGAATAAGTTCAATCGGGACGTGGAAAAGGTAATAAGCTTCGTTTGTTACATAATAATCGGCGTATCGTATTTTGTTTATCGCGATTTAACGTGTATATTACTGTCCGTAGTTCAGATGTTCGTTTTTGAAAAGACGGTCGCGTTTATTTTGAAGGACACGAGAAACGCCGTTAAATTCGAGATAATAACAAAAGAACCCGAGAAACTCAAAGAAGAAATAATTTACGAGCTGAAACACGGAGCGACGATCGTTCAGAGCAAGGGAATGTTCACCGACGAGCAATCCACGATAGTCGTAACTATCGTAAACACCCGTCAGGTTCCCGAGTTTCTGCAAATTTTAAAAAAGTATCCCGACACATTCGTGTACTACACCGACGTGACGGGCGTAAACGGGAATTTCCGTTGGCGCAGGGATGAAAAAGCGAAATAAAATTGCTGTTAAGCAGCTAAAAGTGAGCCTATAAGTCGATTAACAAGCGATTTTACAACCAAATAAGCAATATAAGGCGACAAACCGTTTTCGTGGTTTGTCGCCTTTTTTGAGCCGTTCGTAAAGCTTTATAAACTCACGGGCGAAAAGAAATATCTTGATTTTTCGGAGTATATCATAAGCACGGGCTTTTCCAAAGATCAGGACATAATAAGCCTTTGCAAAACCAAGGAAAAATTCCCGTTCGAGTTCAGTCATACCAAAGCTTACGAAATGATGAGCTGTTTCGAGGGACTTTTGGAATATTACACAGTTAAAGGCAACGAGGACGACCTTAAAACGGTCGTCAATTTTGTTGACATGGTGCTTGAAAACGATTATACTGTAATAGGCTGCTGCGCGGCTATCGGCGGCGCGGGAACGGCTATTTTCGGCTTAGCCGCGATAACCGAAGGCAAAAACGGGTATTACATAAACCTTTATAACGACGGCGCTTATTCGGATAAAGCTGCGGGAACTAAAATTTCCGTCAGGGCGAACTTTTATAAAAAAGGCGAAGCCAAAATCGCGGTGAAAACGGCGGGCGGAGCGATTTCGAAACTCGTTAAAACGCCGCGTTTTACACAAACGAAACGATAAAAGTAAAAACGGGAAACGGCGAAATAACGCTTTGCGATTATTCGTCCGCAGGCAAAAATTACGACAGCGAAAATTGCACCGTGTCGGTCTGGAACGAAAGAGCGTAAACTACGCGCTTAAAACGGCGTTTCGCTGAAAATACGTCAGGCAGATATTTATAAAAATGGAAAAATTGAAATTCATATCCGTTTTAACGGGCGGAAGATATGCAAAAGATCTCGTTTTACCCGATTATTTAAGGGAAAACGGAAAGTTTTCACGTGAAAAAACCTTACGCGAAATCGTGCGGGAGGAATACGGCGAAATCGACGAAACGGGCGTTAAAATAAGCGTGAAAGACGTTACGAACGAGAAGTTCGACGGCGATTACGGTTATTTTTTCTGCGATAAGGCAAAACACGTCGCTTTGGAATTTTCGCTTGAAAAGAACGGAAAAACCGCGGCTTTCGTTGCGGACGTTTTCGTTCCGAAAAGGGCGGAAACTTACGATTTCGTCATTCAACTCGATTTTATGAAGTACCTTCCGACGAAATATTGCCCCGTGGAGGAGCTTATGGACGGCGGAATTGCCGTCGCGCACCTTTATTACAAGGAAATTTCCACCGACGACGGCGATTTTTCAAGCGGAATAGCCCCACTTTTTTGCGACCGCTCGGATAGCTACGCTCCCGGGAAATTATCGCTGTGGGCGTATGCCGCGAAAATCGTCGGCGAGTATCTTATAGCGGAAGGGTTTACGGTCAAGGAAAAATTATACGTCGCGGGGCATTCGCGGCTCGGTAAAACCGCGCTGCTTGCCGCGGCGAAGTACGATATATTTGCGGGCTGCATGGTGAATTGTTCGGGCTGCTCGGGCGCGGCGATTTCCCGCGATAAGCGCGGCGAAACGATTAAGGCTATAACGGACGTTTTCCCGTTCTGGTTCACTCCGAACTATAAAAAATACGCCGGAAAAGAAAACGAAATGCCGTTCGACCAGCATTATTTAACGGCTTCGGTCGCGCCGAGAAAGGTTTTCGTCGTCGCGGCGAGCGAGGACGATTGGGCTGATACGGACGCGCAATATTTATGCGCGGAAGCGGCGAGCGAAGCTTATAAAGAACTCGGCTTAACGGGATTAAAAACGATAGATAAGCCGCTTAAAATCGGCGAAAGAAACGCGGGCGGAGAAATAGCGTTTTTCGTTCGTGACGGCGTACACTTTTTCAGCCGCGAAGATTGGGCTTTTTATCTTGCCTGTTTGCGGGGAGAATAACACATAAACCCGCCTATAAGTCGATTAACGGGCGATTATACAATTTAATAGGTAATATAAAACATCAAAAGCGAAAAAAGATGTAAATAATTTCGTTGACACGGCTTAAAAAAGCGTTTATACTGTTATCGTGCGGTTGCGATCGCAAGTTTTCTGCCAGGTTAAGCGGAGAATGTAAGCATGGCAAACCCGCATAATATCCGTCCGTAATTCCGGCTATATAAAATTAAGCTATATAACTTGTCGGACAAAAGGAGAAGACAATGGAAATCATTGCCGTGCAGCTCGATCTCGGAAGACAGAAAGAAAAACTCGATTTTGTAAAAAGTTTTGTAGATAACGCAAAAAAGTGGGGCTATAACACGATTATTCTGTATATCGAGTGTTCAATAAGAACAAAAGTCACACCGTTTTTAAATGAAGAAGACACTTATTCGCTCGAAGAACTTAAAGAGATAGCGGATTATATAGAATCGAAAGGGCTTTTAGCCATTCCCGCGTTCGAGAATTTTTATCATATAGAAAAATTATTGCAGTATAAAGAAGCGGCTCATCTTTCCGAATTTACGGACGAGAGAACGGAAGGCAGAGGCTGGGCGCCCGAACGCTTTAAACGAGGCGCGGTAGGCTGTACTTCCAATCCCGATTTCAATAAATTTTTCGACGCGTACATCACTGAAATATGTTCGGTGTTTCACGGGGAATACGTCCATATGGGTCTGGACGAAATTTTCGAGTTCGCGGAATGCCCGAGGTGCAAAGCGCGCATTAAAGCAGGCGAAACCAAAAAAGGCATATTCTTCTCGCAGGTTATGCACGGCTATAAGCTCGTTAAGAGCATGGGAAAAACCATGCTTATGTGGGACGACTTTTTCGAATATTACGACATAGTTTCGGATTTGCCGAAAGATATAATTCTGTGCCATTGGAATTACAACTTCATCGGTTCGGAAACCAAAGGGCATTGGACGAACAGGGTAAGAAAAGATTGGCTGTCTGTTTACGACCGCTTAGGCTTTAAGTATATTTTTTGTGCGTACGGAAGCAACGCTTCTTCGACGTATAACGTCGATACTTTAACGGATTATGCTTTAAAGCATAAACCTGTCGGCGCGATTTTGACGATCTGGGAGCGCGCGGCGAGTTTTTATAACGGAATTTATCCGCTTGTCGCCCTTTGCGGAAAGCTCTGGAACGGACAGATCGGGAGTTTCGACGATAAAGTAAAAGCGTACGAAGACGTGATCGGCGATAAGGAAATCGCCAGACTTCTGCTTGAAAATCAGATTTTAACGTCTTGTCTTGTCGGGACAAACATAGGCGTTAAAGCCGAGGACGACAATTTCGTAAAGAGGCTTTACAGAAACGATTTAAAGAATTTTGTGGAAAAACTCCGCGCTTTCCTTGCGGACGAAAGCCGAAAAAGCAACGAAAAACGCGATATTTTGCTTGATATTTACGATTTTTCGTTCGAACAATATCTTATGTACAAGGTAAACTCTTTGGGTTATAGGGTTTTCGACGAGTACGAAAAGGAAAATTTCGGAAACGGAACCGCCGATTTCGCGGAAATCTTCGCCGAGCTTGACGAAGCGGAGAAGGGCTTTGAAGAAATCAACCGCGACGCCGATTATCTGTGGAAAAAGTACCGCGACGGAATTTTGAGTTCGGGCGGACTTATGGACGCGGAAAAAGCGCGCAGAAAAACGCTTGTAAGAAACGTAAAGCAATCGATAGAAAAAAACAGAGGTTGCGGCGTTTTATATCTCGACACGGTAACGCCCGACGGTTTCGGAACGCCGAAAATGAAGATAAAAGTCAAGTATTCTGACGAAAAAACCGAGAGCGAATTGTATTTCGGCGGCGTTAAACCCGAAGCCGTTACGTTCGACTTAGGCGGCACAGCCACAATCCGTTTCGCTATGAAAAACAAACCCGTGGAATACGTCGTTTTGGAGACTTTCGGCGAGGATTCGATTTTCGTTTCTAACGTAAGGCTGCTTGCGGGCGGCATAAAGTATTCCGTTTGCAAAGCGGAAAAAACAAGCGGGAAAGTGGTAAACGAGCAGAATATAACAAAGTGCGATACGACTTTTGCCGAACTCGGGAATAACGACATTCTCGCGCATTTAGACGACGTTTCGCTCGGAAAAATGCCGAACGGCGTTAAACTTACCTTCGATAAAATAATATAATCAAAATAATATAAACAAGTCAAATAAACCCCTCTATAAGTCGATTAACGGGCATATTTGCGTTTATTTACTGAAAAAATTCAATCAAAAAAGGAAAGGCTTTGTGCCTTTCCTTTTTTTCGGTGTGTTTTAGTTTTTGCCCGTAACTACCAGAATTTCTGCGGTCGGGGCGGTCGATAAAATATACTCGCCGTCGAACTTTTCGCCGTTAAGATAAATTTCTTTTACGGAATTTCCGCAAGCCGCGGAGTTGTCTATCGTGATTGTATATTCGCAACCGCGGAAACGCCTTTTTACGGTCGCTTTTCCCCATTCGTCGGGTATACACGGCTTGATTTTCAAACCTTTATAACACGGTTTAACGCCGAAAATATATTCCTCCAAAGCTATCATCATCCAGGAAGCCGTACCCGAAAGCCAGGAAACTCCCGCTTGCCCCGCGTCGAGTGCCATAGGCGCGCGGATGTTGGAAGAATAGATATACGGCTCGGCGTTATAGCGTTCCACGCCGAATTTTTTGATTATATTGTGCGGGATAAGCTCCTTGTAAATTTTATACGCCTCGTTGTTGTTGCCGAGCATACATTCGGCTATAATCGCCCACGTGTTCGCGTGGCAGAATACGCCGCCGTTTTCGTTTACGCCCGGTTGCGCGAACGTCAGTTCGTGTTCTTTGGACGGATAGTTTCTTTGAAGCGGCGGGTAGAGTTTAAGTAATCCGTAACCGCAATCGAGCGTGGAAACGGTGGTTTCCATACATTTGCGGAGTTTTTCCTTGTCCGAACAGCCCGACATAACCGCCCAGCTTTGCGAGTTTATCCAAAGCGAGCCGCATCTTTCTTCACGGTTGCCTATTTTCAAACCCTCGTCCGAAACGGCACGGATAAATCTGTCCTCGTTCCAGCAATAATCGTTAAGCACCTTTTCCTGTTGAGCGATAATTTTGTCGAGTTTATCGCCGTTTTTGCCGATAATTTCGTAAATTTCTTTAAGCTCTTTGCAGGCAAGAACTAACATTTGCGAAACGAAAACGCTTTCGCCCTTGCCCTCTTTGCAAACGTTGGAAAGCATATCGTTCCAATCCGAGCCGAGCATAAGCGGCAAACCGTGTTCGCCGAGGTGACCAACGGTGTATTCGACAGATTTTTCAATATGTTCCAGAACCGTACCCTCGCCGCCGTCGTAGTAAGGCGCGGTTTTATTCAAAAAGTCGGTTTTTCCGCTTTCGCAAATCACTTTATACACGGCGTAAACGAGCCACAAATGGTTGTCGCTTCGGTCGCTTATAAGCGGTTCGCGCTTTTCGACGGGGTAAAAATAGTGGTTCGTTTTGCCGCAGTTATACTGTTGACCCAAAAGCAGTAAAATTTTCTCTTCCGAAGCGGGCAAATCGTATAAAATATTCGCCAAAACGTCCTGCGCCGCGTCGCGCATTCCCACGCCGCGGATAGTACCCGTCGCGTAGAACGAAATTTCGCGGCAGACGAGGAAGTTGACGTAAGCCTGCAAGGGGTTGAACACGTTCGCCATACGCTGCGTGTCCTTGTCGGGGATATCCACCGAGAAAAATTCCTTGCGGGTTTTCAACCTGTTTTTAACGTTTTCAAATTCCTTTTTCGCGTAATCTTTTTCACGGAGTTTATCAAGAAGAGGTTCAACGCTTTCGGTTTGACCGTAAGTGCCTAAAAACACGCTTAGATCTAACGGTTTTTCGCTTACCGTCAAATCGAATTGCATAGCGAACAACGCTTCGCCGCCTTTAAGATCGCTGTTGCCGCAAGTTCCACGCTCTAAGGAAATCGGGTTCTTGAAATCGCGGTAACTCCCCATAAAACTCTTGCGGCTTCCGTCGTGCGAAACCGAGCGGGCGTTCGCGGCGAAAAAAACCTTCGGCGTTTCGTCGGGGCGAGCCTGAGCGTCCACGAAATATTCGTAGGAGAGGCTGTCCGTTTTTTCGTCGTACAAAATATTGTTGCTCGCCTTGCAGTAGCATTGCCATTGCACTTCGCGGAGATATTCCATAAGCCCCATTTCGCGGCAGGCGAAAACGCTTATCTCGCGGGTGTCGTCGGCGGAGATATTCATATCGTAAATAAGCACGTTTTCCGTGCCTACGAAGCAGTTCAAATCGACGGTTACGCCGTCTTTTTCGGCGTGAAAACGGGTATAACCGAAGCCGTGAGCGGAATGCCACTTGTCGGGCTTAACGTCGCAGGGGATAACGGTCGGATTCCACACTTTGCCCGTCTTTTTGTCCTTGATATAGATAAACAAACCGTTGCCCTCGGTGGGCAAATTGTAGAAATTATACCTGCCGATACGCCATATTTCGGGCGATTTATACCAGCTCAGAGACCCGCCCGCCTGCGAAATCATAGTGAAAAACGTGCCGTTTGTGAGGTAGTTCATCCAGGGCGAAGGCATGTCGTGACGGTGAAAAATCACCTCGTCGTTTTTGTCGTTAAATTCGTAATAATTTTTGTAATCTGTTTGCATTTTCATTTCCTTTTATAGGCTGAGTTTACGCTGCCTGCTCGGATCGGTTTAAAGATCCCGTGTTTTTCGGCTGACGGGGGTAAACGCCGTTATTTTTCGTAAAGCCCAAAAAACTAATGGTATTGTATCATAAAAGCAAATAAAAGTGAAGTAAAAAGATAAAAATGATAGAATATCGGCGAAGAAAACGAACATTTTAAGGAAAAATTTCTCGGAAAATCAGTTGACGGAGTTTCTCGTTTTATAGTATAATTCATCCATATCAGAGAACCGCCCGCCGCGTGAGCGGCGGGCGGTTCTCGGTAAAACTTTTGTCCGACGAGCGTTTTTAAAGAATCTTTTAAACGCGTGAACGGAATTCGTCGGTCGCTGCTTTTGCCGAAAAGCTGCTTGCAAAAGAGGGCGTGGAAATTTTATACGGCGGAACGCTTTCGAAAGCGTTCACGTCCGAAAACGGGGATAAAATAAAGAAAATCGAAATCGTCACGAGGACGGAAACTCTTTATTATACGGCAAAATCGTTTATCGATTGCACCGGCGACGCGACTTTATGTTATTTATCGGGCGAAAAACCGCCCTTCCCGATCACGGAAACGTGCTTGCCGCATGGTACTACGAAGTAAAAGACGGCGAATATCGCCTCAGAATGAAAGGGAGCGGCGACAACGTTTATTCGACGATGCGCGGCGATACAAACGCCTTCGACGGTATAGACCCGGTCAGAATTTCCGAGGTTATGAAAAAAGCTCACGGCGTTATGCTTGACGATTTTTTAAGCCGCGGAGACGGCGACAGAAAGCACGCTATGGCGGCGATTTGTTCTATCCCGCAGGTAAGGATGACGAGACGACTTTGCGGCGTGTCCGAAATGCAAAAATCGGACGACAAAAAACGCTTTGAAAACAGCGTGGGCGCGTTCGGGAGCTGGATAGAAAACGGTCTTGCTTACGAACTTCCGATAGACTCGCTTTACGGCGAAAAGGTCAAAAATCTTACCGTTGCGGGCAGGATTGTTTCCGTCAAAAACGACGATATGTGGGATATAACGAGGGTTATCCCCGTTTGCGCGGTAACGGGCGAAGCTGCGGGCGTTATCGCGGCTTTGTATGACGATACCGATAAAATCGACGTGAAAAAGGTTCAGAAAGAACTCGTTTCCCGCGGCGTAAAGCTTCATCTGAACGATTGTATTCTTTAATACCGCTTCAAAAAATTTACGGCAAAAGCAGATTATCGACAAGCAAAAGTCGGTCTATAAGTCGATTATCGCACGGTTTTCAAATAGATAAGCAACATAAAAGAGGAAATAAAATGCTTAAATTGTTTCCGAGAGTAATTCTCGCGGATAAAAAGACAAAACTTGTTCTCAGCGGCGACGAACTGAAAAACGGTCAGATTGTAAACGTCGCCGTGCAGTCAATGGAAAAGTACAACCTTCCGCATTGCGATAAGTATTTTATCAACGAAGATAAAAGATACGCGGGCGAAAACGTGGAAGTTAAGGGCGGTAAGGCTGTGTTTTATTTTACGCCTTACGGCGAACAAAGGCACAGAGTTTACGTCGATACGGGTGCGAAAAAGGTCGTTTTCGAGATTTTTTCGCTTAAAAAAGACCTCTATGAACTTCAACCGTTCAAGGGCGATACGCATTTGCACACCACCGAGTCCGACGGGCTTTTCACGCCCACCGAAACCGTTTCGGCATACTATGAAGAGGGTTTCGATTATATGGCGATAACCGACCACCACAAATATGCGGGGTCTTCGAAAATGGCGAAAACGATGGACAAAATCGCCACGCATTTCAAGGTTTACCCGGGCGAAGAGGTGCATAACCGCGGAATGGGTTATTTCCATATCATAAATTTCGGGGCTTCGGCGAGTGTGAACGAGATAATAAACGCCGACCCCGACGGAGTTTTCAAAAAAGTCACGGAAAATGCCGCCGAGCTTAAAAAACAGTTTAAACTTCCCGACGAAATCGACGAAAAGGAGTTCGCTTTCCGTCATTGGGTTTCGGAAAATATCCGCAAAAACGGCGGAGTGAGCGTGCTTTGCCATCCTTATTGGGACGCTTACGGCGAATACAATATGCAAACTCCGATGCTTGAATTTCTGCTTAAAAACGGAGTTTTCGACGCGTTGGAAGTCGTCGATGACGACGATAAAACGGGTAACGGAGTGAATTTGCAGGTCGCGATGTACAACGATATGCGCGCTCGCGGACTTAAAATTCCGATAGTCGGCGCATCCGATTGTCATAACGTCGTTTCCGAAATTTTCGGTAAGTTTTACACGTATGCGTTCTGCAAAAACGTGAACGACGTAAAGGAAGCGGTGAAGAACCTGAAATCGGTCGCAGTGGAGAGAATAGGAAACGAATACAGGATTTACGGCGAGTTCAGGCTTGTGCGCTATGCGAGATTCCTGACGGATAATTTCTATCCCGAGGTTAAAGAGATAAGAAAAGGCACGGCGGCTAAAATCGCCGAAGCGATAGAAAAGGAAAGCGCGGAAATTATGTCCGCGATTGAAAACGTCACGGAAGAATACAGAAAGGCGTTTTTCGGAAGAAAGTAAAAATGGAAGAAAAAAGCTCGCTCAAACGGGATAATATGAGGCAAACGCTGCTTATAGTGGCGTGCTGGCTCGTTTACACCGCAAGCTATTTGGGCAAATATTGTTACAGCTGTAACTTAAACGGAATAATGGGATATTACGGAGTAAGCCACGCGGACGCGGGGCTTGTTTCCACTATGTTCTTTTTTGCCTACGGCGCGGGGCAGATAATAAACGGAATACTTTGCAGAAAATATAACGCGAGATTTATAATAACGTTCTCGCTTCTCGTATCCGCGGCGATAAATCTCGTGGTGTTTTTCCTGCCGTTTTTTTTCACGCTTAAATATTTGTGGCTATTGAACGGTTTTTCGCTGTCCTTTTTGTGGGCGGTGCTTTCAACGGTTTTGAGCAGGTGTTTGAGCGACGAGAACCTCAAAAAAGCCGTGGTTATCATGAGTATGAGTACGCCCGTGGGAACGTTTATCGCGTATTTGCTCGGCGCGCTTTTCACGAAGGTTAATTTCTTCAATTTGTCCTTTCTCACGGGTTCGATCGCGCTTTTTGCGATAGGCGTTATGTGGTTTTTCTCTTACGGAAAACTCACGAGCGGCAAAACTTACGGCAAAAGCGGAGAGACTTCGGTGAAAAGCGGCGAAACCGCGGCGACCAACGAGGTTTTGCATACCGACGAAAATTATTCCGCGGAAAAGAGGAACGCGATGGTAACGCTCGTATTTTTAGGCGTTTTTGCGGTTATAAACAACCTCGTTAAGGACGGACTTTCCACCTGGATGCCGTCGGTTTTAAAGGAAAAATACGACTTAAGCGAAAGCGGCTCGATAGCCCTTTCTCTCGCTCTGCCGTTTTTGTCGGTGTTCGCGGCGTTCGTCGCGACGAAGCTTAACGACAAAGTTAAAAGCTTCGTGTTCACGGCGGTTATACTTTTCGCCGTTTCGGCATTGCTTATGCCGATAATTATCTGGGGCGATTTCGGCGGATTTATATTGCCGCTGTGCGTTTTCGCGCTTATAGCCTTACTTATGTCGGCGGTGAACAGCGTGGTTACGACGATGGCGCCTATGTATATGCGAAACTTTTTCTTTTCGGGAACGCTCGCGGGAATACTGAACGGGTGTTGTTATTTGGGCAGTACGATAAGTTCCTACGGACTCGGAAAAATTGCCGACGAACTGAGTTGGAACGCGGTGTTTATAATAATTTTCGCGTTCTGTTTATTGGCGGTTGCCCTCGGCGGAGTGTATTTTATTCGTAAAAAACTCACGAAATAAGGTTTTTGCAGGATAAGAATAAAAATTCCTATCCGAAACGTCGCAATACCGTTCTTCGGAAATTTCGGTTATCTTTTAAATCCGATAAAACGCTTGCGTTTTTTGTCGATATGTGGCATACTGTTTTCAAATAGGATACATTTTTTCGGGGGATAAAAGTCAGACTCGATGAAACCGATAAAAAGACAATACATAGATTGGAAAAAGACGGGCAAAAAGTTGCAGATTTTGCGCGAACATAACGACGCGCTTCGTCGGCGCGTCTGTAAAGCATGCAAACACGATAAGGGCGATTGCTCGGGCGAATGCGACGAGTGCGAATACGATATAGACAACCATATCAGCCGCCCCGAACTTGCCTCGGTTTTCGGAGTGTCGCAAAGCGTGATCTACAATTGGGAAAGCGGCAGAACCGCAGTGGGGTTGGAGGATATTCTTCTTTACGCTCAGATTTCCGAAACTTCTTTGGAAGATATAATAGTTTATATGAAATAATCGACTATTTTAAAATTTTAATATAGAGTACGGGTGACGGCGCGTCGGAATTCCGACGCGCCGTCACCCGTTTGTTTTATTCTCGGCTGGCATGCCGGACAAGAATAAAACGAACCTTGCCAAAACGCCGCAATTTCCGTGCTTTTTGTCAAATTCTCGCTTGAAGTTTGACGTATAAGCCGCGAGCGTAACGATGTATTAGTCAAAAACTCGCTGTCAGACCACGGTTTGTTTTATTTTTGTCTGGCATACCGAACGCAACGTTTGCAAAAATGTCGCAAATTTTGCGAGATAAGCGTTTTATTGTGGAAATATCGGTATTTTTAAAAGAGAAAACGCCTTGAAAGAAAAGACAGAAATTGTTAAAATGTAATCGTAAAACAGGTGAGCGGAAACGCTCGGGCGTAGTCGCCGTTTTTTACGGCGACAGGCGCGACTGTTTGCGGCGGACGGGAAAATTTTTCACAATTTTTTTTGCATTATATAATGATAAAAATATTATATAATGATTATAAAAGTTTGAAAACACAAAAGTGAAAATTTGACGAAATGTAAAATATTTTTGTAAAACCTATTGCGTTTTCCGAATGCGTGTGTTATGCTATTCTTTAGCCACAGGTGATTGCGTTCGAACTCGGTCTCGCGTTGTGTTTTTGGCTAATACGTCGTTGCGTTCGCGTGTTATACGCCAAAGTATTAACGCGCTCACGCGCCTTGTCTTAGCCTAAAAATGCAAGGCGAGACTTGTCAACAACCAAAACGCCGATATTTTCGATGATTTTTGGTAAAGGCGAACGCAGACGTACTATATGTACTTCAAGCGAGAATTTGACAAAAAGCGCGAAAATATCGGCGTTTTGGCGGGTTCAAACACAATCGCCTGTGGCTACGAGGGAAGAAGTTTTAAAAACAAAAATCCCCTCCGAAAGAAAAGAGGAGCCGAAAAACATGAACGCAATGCGCACGGAAAACAACGGAATATTATCCGAAAATATTTTCACGGGTCTGTCCGTCGCAAAACGCACTACTGTTTTCGTCGGCTCGGATCGTAACATAATCGGCAACTTAAAACTCAACGTAAATTCAAACTCATCAAAGTCGGACAAAAACTCAATTCTTTGCTCGAACCGCGACAAAATCAGAATCGCGTTATGCGAGAACGCGGCAAAGGCAAAGAAAAAAATCTGCAAAAAGAAGAAAGGGAAGTCTTTTATCAATCTTCGTAAAAAGAAAGGACTCCCGACGGCTTTTTGCACGGCGGAAAACACTTTTGACATTTTGCGCGGCTTTTTCGCGCACCTGAAAAAACGAGTAGTTGTTATTTTACTTGAAGTTGCCCGAGGCAGTTACGTTTTCGGTCGTCCGATAAAATCTTAAAATCGGACGTCCGTGTTTCTCGGCGTTTAAGTAAAGCGAATGTTTTAATATTTTAACGTTGAGTTTCATCTGACAGGGTCGGCGCGTCCGCACCCTCTTAAAAAGCCAAGCGTTAATTTTAAACATCGGAAAAGCAAAACTCGTTTAACCCGCGGGTTTTGCTTTTTTTTGCGCCCGTTTTCAGACAATTTCAGCTTTAATGTCGGGCTTTAACCCGACCGAAAAGCCGGAGAATACAAACACACACAAGAAAAAAGGAGGACATAATATGAAACGCGAAGATTATTGGGAAGGATACCCGTTAAAACGTTTTACGATCAACGTTTTCGGGGTAATCGACGACGCTATGGCTCAGTCCGTAGTAGAACAATTGCAGTATCTCGATTCGAAAAAGGCAGAGGAAATTACAATTCAGATCAATTCTCCGGGCGGCTCGGTAACGGCGGGGCTGGCGATTTACGACACGATGAATTTCGTATCCGCGGACATTGTCACCGTGGGACTCGGAATGTGCGCGAGCATGGGGGCGTTTCTGCTTTCTGCGGGAACGAAGGGAAAGCGCAAAGCCACGAAGAACTGCGAAATTCTTATTCATCAGCCGCTCGGCGGAGCGCAGGGGCAGGCAAGCGATCTTATCATCGCCGCCGAACACATAAAGCGCACGCGCGACACTCTCAACCGCATTCTTGCCGAAAATACGGGGAAAAACGTGGAAGAAATCGCTCGGGACACGGACAGGGACAATATAATGACCGCCGACGAAGCCTGCGCATACGGGCTTATCGACGAAGTCATTCCGAACAAAAACAAAGCCAGGGGGGATAAAAACGATGCTTGACATTTATACCGAAAACGCGATCTTCAACTATTATATCGTCAGCGCGATATCGGGCGGAAACGTCGACGGCAGGAAAGTCATTCTTGCAATCGGCGATATTTTCTGCAAAAGCGCGGACGAATCCGAACGTTTGTACGAAATAACGGAAAGCGACTCCGTGAAAGAGGTTTCCACCGTGGCGGAATATAACCGCTATAAAAGGACGGAGCAGTATTGCAGACTTTGCAATATCGACGCGGAGATCCCCGAGGACGAAAAGGCGGTGACCGACATTAAGGGGGCGGCGCTCATCGCCGCTTCCGCGTCGAAGCTTATTTCGCTCGAAGCGACAACGGTGAACGGAACGGTCAGCGCGCTTATGAACGAAGCCGAAACGGGCAGAATAGTCGCCTTGCGCCTTCTCGGTTTTTTGCAGTGCGAGGGATTTCTTGTCAAAAAGAACCTTCAATCGGGCATAAACAACCTTTTAAAAGCGGCAAAGTGGGGCGACGTACCCTCCGCGCTTGCATTGATGAAGTACTCCGAAAAAACGAGAGCGGAAGCGTGCGAAATTCTTGCCGCCGCCGTTAAAAACACGCCGTATGAAAATCTGCCCGCGGTTATCGCCATGCGTTACGGGGTGGAGGGCAAACGCCCGTCCGAAGAAACGGAGCTTATCAAAAAGGCTTTCGCGCAGAAAAAAATCGATCCCGAAAATTACGATCCGATGTACGCAAGGCTTATTTTCAGCGAAGTTTTGAGCCTTAAAGATAAGGAAAGGATCATTTTTTCGGGAAGCAAACAAACTTTATCCGAGGCTTGCGATCTGCCGCTCAAATTGAAAACGCACGTCGAGCCGAAGACTTTCTGCAATCTTCCCGATCTCGCCTTGTCCCGCGAAAAGGAAAGGGCGGCGGTTACGGAGTGTCTCAACAATTACCGTTACGGCGGCAAAGGCGGCGGGCTTCCGCTGTGTTTATGCTCGGAGTCGACTTACGTTTTAAATATGTACGCCGAGTCGATTTCTGCGCTTTTTTGCGGCGCGAATATCGAAAGAATAGAGATCGCCGATCTGCTTCCTTGCGACACGGAGCCTACGAAAAACGACCTTTTCGTCAGAAGCATAAACGAGGCGAAGCATAACGTGTTTATTTTAAGCTTTAAAGGCGAAACGTGCGAAGCCGCCGCGGAATGGGCGAAAAAAATCATCCGCGACGATTTCCGCAAAAAATACAGGCTTATCGCGCCTGCGGTTTCGCTCGATCTTTCCGCGGTGAGCGTGATAGTTTTAGCCGACGCGGAAAACGCCAAAAGGATAAGTAAGTACACCGAAACGGTAAATCTCGCGCGCGTTAAAGAGGGTGAAAAGCAGATAATCGTTAAAGCCGTCGCGGATAAAAAGGGCAAAGATTACGGCTACGACTCGGTGACGATAGACGAAGACGCGTTGACCGATTTGTGCGCGATAAACGCGGAAAAAGCCGAGAAAATTCTCGAAAAAATCATTCGTAACGACCGTTCGGGCAAAAAGCAGGCAAACGTTTCCCGCGATAACGTACATCGTTTTTTAAAGCAGAAAGATTTCAACAATACATACGGTTTCGGAGGTAAAATCAATGAAGACGTTTGAAAAAATCATTAACGACGGCTACGAAAGCACGTGTCTTCTGGATTACAGAAACCCCGCCGTCGATATCGCGAATACCGTTAAATTCGACGACGTTAAAAACACATATATGAACGGCGTTTTAAAAGCCAACCGCTACGAAAACGGCACGCTTATGCAGACGTATTCGGCGCAGGATACGCACATTTTAACTATCGCGGCAACGAGAGTGGGTAAAACCACCTCGTGCGTGATTCCGCAGATATATTCTTTCGCTTCTCAGCCCGTGAAACGCTCGATGGTGGTTTCCGACCCTAAGGGCGAATTGTATCGTCTGCTTGCCGATTACCTCAAAAAACAGGGTTACGACATAATTCTTTTAAATCTCAGGGATTATTCTCACAGCGAATATTGGAACCCGCTCACCCCTATTTACAAAAAATACCACGAAGCCGTGGACGTCGAAAAAGAAATTAAACTCGTCAAAATCGGTACCGAATGGCGCAATCGATTCAAAGGCGTCGTTTATGAAGATCAGTCTCTGCTCGACGAAGCCGTCGAGCAGGTGAAACGGCTTATTTTGTCGGACGTGGAAGGCGAAATCGACACGTTGATGTACGATATGATCCCGCCCGACAACGCGCCCGATCAGTATTGGAGCGAGGCTTCGAGACAGTGGGGAAAAGCGCTGATTTTGTCCATGCTCGAAGACAGCGTGCCTAAAAACGGGAAAGCCGTTATCAACGAAGACAATTTTTCGTTCGATACCATGTTCAAAATTTTCGAAATGCTCACCCCGGGCTGCGATTTCGACGACTACGGTTATTTCTCTTCGAGAGGGGAAGAGTCGAGAGCTTATCAGAACGCGAGAATTGTCACGAATAACGCCGCCAACGCGACGAGATCGTGTATCGTCGCCTGTTTCAACACCAAGGTTCAGGCTTATAAAAACAGCGGTATAAGGCTTATGACGCGTTGCAACAGCTTCGATTTATCCCGTCTTACCGCGCAAAAGCCCGTGGTCGTGTTTATCTCTTATCCCGACGAGAATAAAGTTTATTACCGCATAATAAGCGCGTTTGTCCAGAGCGCGTATAAGCATCTTATAAATTTCGCGAACGATAAACCGAACGGCAGGCTGGACGTTCCGTTTTACTTCATGCTCGACGAATTCGGAAATTTCCCGAAGATTCCCGATTTCGAAACCGTCATAAGCGCGTGCGGCGGCAGAAATATCTGGTTCGATATTGTTTTGCAGAGTTTTTCGCAGCTCAACAACGTTTACGGGCGCGATACGGCGGAAATAATTCGCGACAATCTCAATATGCATATCTTTCTCGGGAGCAACAACCCCGCCACGCTCGAAGAATTCAGCAAAGAATGCGGCGAAACCACGAGAATTTCGCCTTGCAGCGCGTTGAACGGCAAAGAAAACGAAATGACGAATTTCGCAATGGAAAACGTAAAGCTTGTTCCCAAAAGCATGCTCACAAAGCTCAAAGCGGGCGAATGCGTCGTTACGGAAGCCAATTGCGGTTACGTTCTTTTTTCCAAAATGGAAAGATATTTTGCCTGCAAGGAATACGAACATCTCGTTCTCTCCTCGGGAAAGGATTACAGATCCGATATGAATCCGCTCGATAAAAAGTACGATTACGTTCGGGTTCCGAAAACGAAAAGGAATAAATTCGATTTCTGAGGAGGTGCGGAGTGGAAACGAAAATAAACAAACAGGCGATACAGGAATTGCTTTTTAGCCGCGGCTCGGTAACCGTTCCCTTTTTGCAGGCGGAGTTTTCCGCGGATTATCAGACCGTCCGAGGGCTTCTTTCCGAAATGGAACAGGACGGCGCGATAGAGCTTAAAGACGGGTTGAACTTCGTCGCCGCCGCCATAAAACCGCGGAAAATTTCGGACGAAAGACGGGATTACAACAGCCTGAGCGCGCGCCTCGATAAACTCTCGGAAGAGCTTCGCTTGCGCAAAGAAAAGTCCGAAAAAAACGCCGCCGCGCTCGACAAACTTATTTCCGAATTGGAGAACAAATCGCCGTACAAACGGTATTTTCGCAGTAAACTCCTGCATTTTTTCAGAAGCAGCAGGGTGATCGCCCAGCCTTCTCTCGGAAATCAATTTTCCTTATCCTATTCCGACGCCGCGAAAATTCTCGAATATCTTGTCGGTATGGGCGTGCTTAAAAATCTCGGCGGCAGATATCTTTACACCGAAACTTCCGCATTCG
The DNA here is from genome assembly GCA_934247225.1 of uncultured Clostridia bacterium. Lineage (GTDB taxonomy): Bacteria > Bacillota > Clostridia > Christensenellales > Borkfalkiaceae > UBA10281. The sequence continues at coordinate 177,776 of CAKQJE010000002.1, read as the reverse complement.
CGGAATTGTGCGGTTGCGATAACTCTTTCGGAAATGTATTCGACGACGATGACGACGAAGAGAATGAAGCCGACGAAGAGAATGAAGCCGCCGACGACGGGAAGCCCGACGACGACAGTGACGAAGAAGAGGACGAGGACGACGAAGAAGAGGAAGATGACGAAGAGGAAGAAGAGGAAGACGAAGAGGACGACGACCGTGAAAGCAATCGCAAAGCTTTCGGGGAGAACGAAAAACTCGACGACAAATATTTCAAGCGGAGAATTTCCTTTCCGATAAGCATTGTGGCGGAAATGCAGAACGAGTATAGCGAGCGGCTGAAATCCCTCAAAGACGACGAGGACGGGGAAGAAGAGGGGTTGCTTCACGAGAAAAACTTTCGCTGTCTCGAACGGTTTTTCGACGGCGATAATCTCGGGCGATACTCGTATTATCTGTCCCGCACGATAAAAATTTGCGAAATTGCGGGTATTTGCAGAAAAACAGGCAAAAAAAGCGCGGCGAGACGAGCGGAAAAACTGTATAAAAAATCGCTCGAAAACGGCGACAATTACTTTGCCGTTGTCTATCTGGACGCGGCGTGTCAGTTTCGGAATTTTACCGACGAGCAGTTTAAAGAAATTGCGGGATCGGGCAAATAAAATCCCGCTCGGTAAAATCGCTTTTTCGGAGTACATTGCGCGGGTTTGCAGCCGAAACGGCTGCAAACCCGCATATTCCGAACAAAAATAAAACGAACCGTGAGCCGAACGTCGTATCTGTTAAAAATACGTCGTCAAGCCTCGGTTCGTTTTATTTATACGAAACAAGTTTATCTGTCGATTGTAAAATCAATCGTTTACAGATGTTTTTTGTTTAATTATTCGTCGACAACAACGGTGTACCGGATGTCGCCGTTATCCTGTGTTTCTTTAACTACCTTGTAGCCTTCCGCAACGAAGATTTCCTGATATTATTCGCCTTCGGGCTGTGCGGGTCGATAGTTTATCATATGAAGTGCAACACCTAAAAAAAATAGACAACATAGCAATTTTTGTGTACAATGAATTTACCACAACCAAAATAAAACAAGGAGTCGATTAACTGCCGTTTCAGGTCTTCTTAATCGGCAAAAATATGTGGGGCGAACATTGTTCGCCCGCCTGCCGAAAACTTTGTATTTTGAGAAAGAACAAGCAAAGCTTTCGGCTTATGCAAGCTTTTTTACTCAACCCCTCATCAGCCGCTACGCGCCAGCTTCCCCCCGGAGTTACTTTTTCGCATTAAAATTTCTTCTTCAGTTTTGGGAAGCCTTTCAATTTGTTTGCTCTAATCATACTTTTGACTTCTTCGAGAGGAGAAGGTAATAAAAAAGACTGCATTTCTACCTTTTCGGATAGAGTGGCAGTCTTTCTTTATTTTGCCGTTTTTTTACAGCCCCATTCTAAATTTTTTCAGGCGTTATTGGAGCTTCCGCCTTTAAAAGCGCTTAGAAACTCCCGAAATTGCCATGATTTTCAGTGTTTTTAGTGAGTGTAAACGGTTTTTGTGCCGTTTTCGTCTGTGATGTTTACGGTTATGTTATCCTTAACCGTCTCTTTGATACCTACGATAGTCTGACCTGCGATTCCGTTTTCGGCATAACCCGTTGCGGTACAATTGTTAATATTGATAACGTATGTATTCGTTCCGTTTGCCGAAGGATTGATCATTATCGCTGACTTTTCTGCCGTGCCTTCTGCAGTAAATCTACAATTGTTAAAGGTACGGGTAAGCGTAAGTCCGTCAACACCGTCCGTATAGCAAAGAACTGCTTTACTGCAACCGGTGCTCCTGAAATCGCAATCGGTGAAAGTAACGTTCTTTGCCGCATACGTCCATAAATGATAAGCGTCGTCTTGATCCTGAGTGAACTCGCAAGAGATAAACTCAACTTCGTCGGCATAAAGGAACTGCAAACCTTTTATGGTGCAGTTCTTGTAAACAAGTTTGCCCGTATGCTGGAAACCTTTATACGTTTCGTTTGCAAATTCAACGGTTACGCCTTCCATAGAAACGTTGGAGGCTTTGTTTACCACGCCTTTCATATCGATAACGGTATCTTTCGTTCCGATAATCGTAACGTCCTTGCCGTCAAGAGACGGAAGAGTGTAAGTGCCGTCGTTCGTGATCTTAACGGTGACTTTATCGTTGCTCGTTATGGCATCATTGAGATCCTCGTCGGTTCCGACAGCCTCGCCTTTTCCGCTGCCCTCAACGACAGTGTACCAAGTGGTGTTTTCGTCCTTTTTCTCGGCAATAACCGTATAGCCCTCGGAAACAAAGTTGCCTTTAAGGTTGTCGTCGCCTTTGGACGGATCGTAGTTTACGAAAGTGCCGCCTTTAACGGTTATGGTACCGGGATTTTTGTTGTTCTGGTTAAGAACATAGTAAAAACCGTTATATGCATAATCGGTCTTGAAGAAACCGCCTTCGATAACGATATGTCCTCCGTTTGTTTCAATAACGGAGTTTCCGTATCCTTTTGCATCTGCTCCGACAGTGAAAGTGCCGCCTTTGATAACAACCGTAGCTCCGTTGCTTGCATGTACGCACTGATTATCGCCGCCTGCGCCACCGTCAAAAGTACCGCCCGTAATTGTAACCATAGTGTTTGCGCCGGAAGCCTTTACGGCAACAGAGTCGGGTAAGTTTGCAATGATGCCCTCGCTAAGAGTATGCGTACCTTCAGTGAAAGTCTTTCCTCTTTCTTCCTTAACAACAGTATACCAGACGTCGCCGTTAGCTTGAGTTTCGGAAACAACCGTGTAGTCGTCTGCAACGAAGTTGGTGTGCTCGCCTTCAGCCCAGCAATCTGCAGGGTTGAAGTTTACGAACGTACCGCCTGTAACGACAATTTTCGCAGTGCCGTTTGCTCTGTTTGCGTCGTAGCAGTTAAGAACGAAACCGTAAGGATGAGCGTCGTCTTTTTGTTGAATATCAAAGAATCCGCCTTCTATTATAGCCGTTCCTTCGTAAACGTAAACGGCGTCAAGGTTGCCGACAAACTTTCCGTCTTTGATGATTACGGTTGATCCGTCCTGAACGTCAACGGCGAAGCAATCGTTTTCTTTTGCTATGAAATTACCGCCTTCGATAGTAAGGTCCGAACCTGCTCTTGCGCTTATGAGAGACCAGTTGTAGTTAGCCTCATCCCAGAAATCGTTGGCGTTTGTTATAGTTTTCCCCGTTGCGTTGAGAGTTGTGCTCTTATCGATCGCGATCGTTTTGTCTCCAAGATCGATATTGTTCATTAAAACGATATATGCATTGTCGATTCCTGCAACAGCGATAAGCTCATCCGCATTTCTTATCATAAAACCGATACGTCCCGCTTCGCCTTGTTCGCCTTTGTCACCTTTTTCGCCTTTCTCGCCTTGGATACCTTGTTCGCCTTGTGCGCCGGTGTCGCCTTTGTCACCCTTGTCGCCTTTGGCACCGGTAAGACCTGTGGAACCTTTGTCGCCCTTGTCTCCTTTTTCGCCTTTATCGCCCTTTTCGCCTTTGGCGCCGGTGTCGCCTTTGTCACCCTTTTCGCCTTTCTCGCCCTGGACACCTTGTTCGCCCTGTGCGCCTTTTTCGCCTTTATCGCCCTTGTCGCCTTTTTCGCCTTTCTCGCCCTTGATGGTTTTGAGCCATTCTTCGTACGAGAGAGCTTTGTCTCCTGCTGCTTCGGCGTATGTAACATAAGCGGCATACACCTTTTCCTGTTCGGTCTTAGAATTGTTTTTGGTAACGTTTACTATGACCGGAACGCTTATGGCTGCAACTAAACCGGCAGCAATAAGTCCTACCCATAATTTCTTCATTTGAATTCCTCCAAAAAAATATTTTAACCGCAAACGAAATATTTTCGTCCGCATGGTTACGAAATTATACGGCGTTCGCAGTTTTTCCTACGAACCTTCCGATTGAAACCGTTCATCGAATAATAAATTTAACGAACAATTGTGTGTGTATTGTAGCATAGTCGGGAAATATTGTCAACGTTTTTTTACAAAAACGTTGTCCTCGTGCGGGAGTCCGACGCAATATTATATGAGTCGGACATATACAATATCAACATATTATCAAATGTCATTATATCAGCAAGATATTGCTAAGTCAAGTATTTTAAGCAATATTTTGCTAAAATTAAGTTGTGAACAAGCGAGGTAATAAGATGTACGGAAAAGAAATAAGAAACGCGAGACTCGCTTTCGGAGCTTCTCAGACGCAGGTTTCCAAAGCCACGGGGCTGCCGCAAAACACGATAAGCTGGATCGAGCTTGACAAAGGAATTCCGAACGTGTGGCAATGCGTTCTGCTCGCCGATTGTTACGGAATTACGATAGAAGAACTTATAGGTCACGAAAAAAATGCAGAATAAAAGGCGGATTGATTGAAATTCAACCCGCCTTATGTTTTTTCGGATTTTATATTTTACCGAAAACGAATAAAAAACTTGTTATATTCGTCCGAAAGCGTGCGTATGATAACGGCGAAAATAAAATCCGGTATTGACAAATCCCGTTCGGTATGTTAAAATTCTTTCGGAACCCGAAAATGAAACCGTATCGGGGAAAAGGAGGCGCGTATGAAGAAAAAAATACTGAAAATCGCGGCTTTTAGTATGGCGATTTTCACGGGCGCGATGTTTTTCGGCTCGTGTAAGTACGTTAAGAAAAAGATAAAAGCCGAAGAGCTTACCGCCGCTATATCGTTTTCGAAAAATATCGGCGAAAGTTCGGGCGATATGGTTTCAGGCATAGATAATTTCGGAACGGAGCTTTTAAAAGAGGTCGTAAAAGACAAAAAAGGCGTCAACACGCTCGTTTCGCCTCTTTCCGCGGCAATATGCCTTTCGATGCTCGCAAACGGCGCAGAGGGCGAAACTCTCGCCGAGTTCGAGGAGGTTCTCGGCGGAAATATTACCGATATAAATATGTTTCTGAACGGTATCATTTCGAAAAGCGACGAAACCGTCAGACTTGCCGACTCGGTGTGGGTAAGAAACGGGGCGGTGAACGTTAAAGAGGATTATATCAAAACGGTTAAGGAAGTTTATAATTCCGAAATTTATAAGTCGGATTTCAACGAACAGACCGTTAAGGACGTAAATAATTGGTGCGCGAACAAGACCGAAGGAATGATTCCCGAAATTATCCAAAGAATAGACAGCGAAGATGTTTTGTACGCGATAAACGCGCTTATGTTCGATGCGAAATGGCAGAATAAATATAAGAAAAGCGAAATTTATAAAAGAAATTTCGTCTCTTACGACAACGTGGCGAAAAGCGTCGATATGTTACATTCCGCGGAGGATACGTATCTCGATTTTGAAAACGCGCAAGGCTTTTTGAGAGATTATATCGGAGGAAAATATTCTTTCCTTGGGGTTTTGCCGGACGAGGGAACGGATATTTACGATTTTGTCGGAAGTTTAACGGGCGAAAAGTATTATAACGCTTTTAAAAACAGAAAATCGGTTCTCGTGAACGTCGGTATTCCCGAGTTTACTTTCGATTATTCCGCAAATCTTTCCTCGCAGCTTCACTCGATTGGTATAAAAAAGGCGTTCGACAGCGACAAAGCGGAATTCGATAAAATGGGCAGAACGGTATACGACAATAATCTGTACCTCGGATATTTCTTGCAGAAAACAAGGATAGAGCTTGACAGAAACGGAACGAAAGCCGCCGCTATCTCTTTCGGCGGAATGAAAGGGAACGACGTAGCCCCGCAACCCGACGAAACGCATACGATTATTTTGAAACGTCCGTTTATGTTCGGAATAGTCGATAATTCCACGGGTTTGCCGTTATTTTTAGGCATAGTCACGAATTTATAAATAGTCACGAATTTATAATTTTATTCTTGTCCGACATAACTTCTCCCTTTAAAAAAGGGTCGGCGAAGCCGACGGAAGAGGACGAAAAAGCCTTCTCCCTTTGGAGAAGGGGGACAACAAAAAAGGTTGCATTTCTATCTTTTTCGGATGGATTTGCAACCTTTTTTCATTGTTTTAAGACGCTTTGTATTTGGAGACGAGCTTAATAAGCTGCAAAAGTTCGGAGGAAAATTCTTTCCGTTCTTCGCAGGAAATTCTTCTCGACGAGTAACTTGCAGCCTTTGTTTCGAGCGAAAAAACAAGGGCTTTTTCGTCTGCCGTAAGTTCGTGTCGCTTTAAATTTTCAAGATAGCCGAGTATCTCGCAGAAGTTTATTCCGTATCGGGTTACGTCGCTTTCGCCGCTTCCATCGCCTTCGCCGCCTGCTTTGAAGGTCTCTTTAAAGGTTCCGAGCCGTTCGACTCTTTTTACGGGCGTGTCGAAAGGACTGCCGAAACGACTGCCCGAAAAAGCGCGTTTTACAAGCGACGGTTCAAGGTCGTTTTCACCACTTAAAAACTCGTCGTCAAAGCTTCCCTTAAAGCCGTCGGTTTTTTCGTCATCGGATCGCGAAAGTCGGTCTATAAGTCGTTTTTCTCGCATATTCAGCTTCAATCGGGCGTTGTATTGCAGGCATAAAATACCGTAAAAAGCAAAGCTTAAAGCGGACATAAAAAGTCCGCCTATGCACGATAAAACGAAGCCCTGCTTAATCGGTTTCGATATGAGATCGCATATGGTTTTTATAACCGAAAGAGTGTAAACGCACAAAGTCAGCGCAAGTATCGAAGTTTTATCGGCTCTTTTCACGCGGTAGCAGAATATGCCCGTTATAAAAAGCGATAAAAACACGAGCGCGATAGCGGACGGAACTATCAGGGGATAGAAAACTCCCAGATCGGGTTTGGAAACAAGTCGGAACAATTTCATTGCTATTTCTTTCATATAAGCGAATTGTTTACATTTCGCATTTGTTTTATACCGTTATATCCTAAACAGAGAACGTGCGGCATAAAATAAGACGAGGGAGGATTCGATTTGTATTACGATATCGACGAGAGAGTTTTGAAAGAGGCGGAATATATTTTAAAGAACGGGGCGACGGTAAGAAGCGCGGCGAAAGCGTTCGGTGTTTCAAAATCGACCGTTCATCACGACGTGACGGTGAAACTCAAAGATCTGGACGAATATCTTTACGAAGAGGTGAGAAAAACTCTGGACGTAAATTTATCCGAAAGACATATAAGGGGCGGCTTGGCGACAAGAGAGCGTTACAGACGGCGGAAATGACTTCGTTTTATCTTGCGGCAGACTGTTTCGGCTTATTGCCTGCGGCAAAAAATACGGTAAACTCGGGCGGATTTCCGCCCGAAATTTTTTTTTAAAAAAACTTTCTAAACTTTGAAAAAACGCTTGACAAAGGTTATCTCGTATGTTATGATAGTAAAGCGTTGAAAATCAGTTCACGGGGTGTAGCGCAGTTGGTAGCGCACGTGGTTTGGGACCATGGGGTCGGGAGTTCGAGTCTCTTCACCCCGACCAAAAGATTGCGACTGAAAGGAAACGGGCCTTTAGCTCAGTTGGTTAGAGCAGCCGGCTCATAACCGGCCGGTCCTAGGTTCGAGTCCTAGAAGGCCCACCAACAAACACACAACAACGCAAAGCAAATTTAAAATGGCCTGGTAGTTCAGCTGGTTAGAACGCTAGCCTGTCACGCTAGAGGTCGTGGGTTCGATCCCCATCCAGGTCGCCATATTTTGCCCTTAACATTCCGTTAAGGGCAAAACATAAATGCCTTGGTAGCTCAGTCGGTAGAGCAAGGGACTGAAAATCCCTCTGTCGGTGGTTCGATTCCGCCCTAAGGCACCATTTTTTTAAAAAAATTTGCTGGTGTAGCTCAATTGGCAGAGCAGCTGACTTGTAATCAGCAGGTTGTGGGTTCGATTCCAATCGCCAGCTCCATATATGGGTAGGTTCCCGAGCGGCCAAAGGGAACAGACTGTAAATCTGTCGTCACCTGACTTCGGTGGTCCGAATCCACCCCTGCCCACCAAATATATCCGTTGTCCCATAGGGACGGCGGATATATTTTTATGTGCAGGGGCGAGATGATGACCGCCGCGGTGGTTCGTAGCAAGAGCCGTGCGGAGAGGCTAACAAGAGAAGCGTTCACGGTTATTGAAATGAGAGCGGAGAAGCTATGCTCGCCGCCGAGAGATTGGAGATAGTCGAGAAAGAGAGAAAACTTCCTGACAATCTCTCGCACTCCACCCCTGCCCACCATCTTTGTAGTACGAAAAAGCTACAAAACATAAAAAGCACAAGATTTAGTAGGTCTTGTGCTTTTTTGTTACTATATTTTGTGGTTTGCGCATTTTGCGAAATATTTGTATTTAACAGCTGCATTTCGGCTCTTTTTTCAAAAAATGGGATTTGAACTTACGTCATATCCTTTTTGTTTGATAAGGAGACCACAAAATGTTTTTTTGAGAGGACAAGTTTTTATGTTCTCTCTTTTTTACTGTTACGAGAGAAGATATGGAAGAAGATAAATTATTACGCTTAAACTTTACTCAGGAAAACTCTTTTTGTGATTAATGGTTGCCTGTGTGGTTTCTCTACCTTGATAAAACATGCATAATTATGCTATAATATAATTGGATAAGTATAATCAGACACACTTTTTAAACGGCACGTATTATTGTGCATTTGGTTGAAATCGGGGTGACAGAAACAGTATGACTAAACAGGCAAAAAAATCTATATATGCCATACTTGTTGTAACGGCGTTAATCGCCGTTGCTGTCTTTTGCCGTGTGGTGACACGTCTATGCGAAATTCCCGTTATCGCAGACAAAATCCTTAATGTTGTGAGAACGCTTATATATCTTGGGTTGTTTTCAGCTTGGGGCTTTTCGGTCTACCATCAACATGATCAGTGAATTAGAAATTAACGATACAAAGGGGAAATATTTAAGTATTGGTGAGACAGTGATCGCAAAGGAAGCCGACGTGGATTATTCGCATGAGATAGGGCGCAAGGATGTTGTGTAAAAACGCATGGTGATGCGATTGTTATGGTCGGCGGTAGCGATCAAGGCTCTATATATGCAGTATACGATTATTTGAAACTTCAGTTTAATCTTGAAATTTATACCGAAAAAGTATTTACGTATAATCATTATGTGATTTTAATGAAATAAAATTATTTGTTTCTTGAGGCGTTTGGCGATTCCTTAAACTCCTTTTTAAATATCCTATGGAAATAAGATGTTGAATTTATTCCGCAAAGTACACAAATTTTTTCAATAGATAAATCAGTTGTGGCAAGTAACGATTTTGCATAAACAAGTTTTTGCTTATTATAATATTCTGACATCGTAGCTCCGATGTGTTTTTTAAATTCTCTGCAAAGGTATGACTTGTCGTATTTGATAGTTGACGTAATCTCTGATAATGTTTTTGAAAAAGATATGGGATTGCATAAATTTGCAGTCAATGATCTTATCCAGGACGGAGTATTTATTAATTTCATTGAGTTTATATTTATTAGGTTTAAAATATAAGATAATAAACTTTTCTTTAACATTTCCTTTAAACCGTCATCATTTGCAACTGAGATGTTTGAAACGTAAAGTTCAATATGCGATATGTTTTCGGAAGAAATATGGAAAGACGTTTGAATATCTTTTTTATTTAGCAGAGAATATAACTGAGGAGATATGTTATCGCAAACTTGCGAAAAATAGTCTAATGAGAACAATATGTCTCTATGCATAAAATCCGTATTCGTGGAGGGATTTAAAAAAATATGTTCGTCATTTGGCATTATTAAAAACGCATCACCTGCGGTAATTGCGTTTTCTGTGCCGTTTAAAATGTGCGAGCAGGAACCTGACATAACGTAAAAAAATTCAATAAAGTCATGACGATGCATACAGACAAGCTCATAATTAATGAGCTGTGCGAAATAATTTCCTGAAAAGATATTGTCTTTGTAAAACACTCGTGTCATTGTTTAACCTCAAATCAAAATTAATAAATATATTATACTTTATCGTAAAAAAAATATCAAATTTTTTTTTGGGTTTTATTTAAAAGTCAAAATAGTTCACTATACGGACAATTTAATGTATTGAAATGTTATAATATAAATTTTATAATAAAAACAGTCATTGGGTGTTTGTCAAAGTTTTAATTGGAAAAGGTTTTTATATTCCCTAAAACTAAAAATTCAACAATTGTAATGACTAAAATTTATTCAAACCGAACAACAAGTATCTTAGTAATTGAATAATAGTTAAAATGGCAAAATTTGTTATCAAATTATGGTAATTAAATTGTTTTTTAAGCTCAATGGCTAAAACTAATAAAGTTAAAGGAGTTTTATATGAGATCAAAGAAAAAATTTTCTTATACAATTATGGCACGTATCGTAGCCATAATACTGTTGTGTTCCTGTGTTTTGACATCGTGTGGGGGACCTTCTAATCAAAACAGTGAAACGAATAAGCTATCTGGAAATGAAACCCCATACGATCCGGTTGAAATTAAGAGCAATGGTGAAGATATAAGGGATTATACTATCGTTTATTCTGCTAATGCCGGTGAAGCGACTAAATATGCGGCGGAGATATTAAGCACATATATAAATAAGTCAGTTGGTTCAACTCTTCCGATTGTGAAAGACGACACACCTGAGACTGATTTCGAGATTGTCATAGGTCGTTCAAACAGGGGTATTTCAAAGTCATATGATATAACTGTGCTTGGACAAGAAGGGTATCACATAAAATCATCCGAAGAAAAAATGTTTATTTTAGGCAATGATTCCAGAGGCCTTATATATGGCGTTTATGATTATTTGTATCGCCTTGGGTATAGATTCTATACAAAAACTGTTGAGAAAATACCGGGAGAGGAAGATGTGTTTGTTCCGGCAAATATTGACGAGAAGTTTGTTCCGCCATTTATATACAGAGAAATAATAATGGATAACGCAATACTCGATGCGGAATTTGCGGTCAGGTGTGGTATCAATTCCGGATTTATGCGTTCGGCGCTTAAAAATAATAAGAAGTACGGTGGGTTTGCAGGATTTGCGGGGCCGGACAAATTGCTTGTGCACACAATGAGCACGTTTTTGCCGGAAAGCCTTTTCTCTGCGCACCCCGAATATTTTGCGCTTTATAACGGAACAAGAACGCCAAAACAGCCGTGCCTTACCAGCGAGGGGGCTTTAGAAGTTGTATATTCAAATGTAAAAACAATACTTGATTCGAATAGAATTGCAAATATGATTTCTGTGTCGCTAAATGATAACCATGAATTTTGCTATTGCGATAACTGCGTCGCAAGTTACGAGAATTATGGTGCAAGCGGAACGTTATTGAATTTTGTAAACGAAATAGCGGAAAGAGTTGAAAGAGATTATCCTGATAGAAAGTTGTATGTTGAAACGCTTTCTTATGGATTAAGCAGCCAGGATACTCCCAAGGGTGTCGTTCCTCATGATAACGTTATAATGCGTGTGTGTACCGACATGTGCAATATTCATACGAACGATTGTGAGGAACTCGAAAAAGCAAAGTCAAGAATACAGACGTGGAGTTCGATATCAAAAACCATGTTTATATGGAATTATATCGTTTCATATCAAAATCACTATACCCCCATCCCGAATTTCGATACGATTTATTATAATACAAAGTTTTTCTACGAAAACAATGCAAAGGCTATATATTACGAAGGTTGGGGCAGGGAAAACGGAGAGTTTCCTGAATTGAGAACTTATCTCTTGTCGAAGCTTGCGTTTAATCCGGCGATGACATATAGCGAATATCTATATCATATGCAAGATTTTTGCTACGGATATTATGGAGAAGAGAGTGGAGAGAAGATACTTGAATATATAAATTATATTAAAGAAGTCGCAGTCGATTATTGCAATAAGACAGGCGGAGAATTTGATGTAAATGGACTTGCCGACAAGTTTTTACCGTTTGAATTTGACGAGGACACGCACGAATATGACCTTGAATGGATAAATCATTGTCAGGAATTGTTTGACGAGGCAGAGGCAGCTGCCGACGATGAGCAAATTCTTAGGGTTCAGAAATCGAGGATACACTTAACGTTTACAGAATTATTCTTCACGTTTAAAAACAGGTATAAATATGGTACGGCAGCGGAAAGAGATGAACTGGTGGAAAGGAACAGACAGTTGTATATTTCCATAAAGAAGTTCGGCACTTGGTATCTTTATAGAGAAAAGACGATTAACCAAAATAAAAACACCAACGATATTGATGAGTTTAGGACGTCGCCTGCGACTTGGTAAAATAAACGGAGAATATATGTTTACACGGATAAAACAAAAAATCAAAGATATTTTATATGGGGTTAGCGTATCTGTCCATAATCTGTTTCATAGAAAAGAGAAAGTAATTGCGAACGATACTAAATCGCAGATACGTTTGCAAAAAAGGCGAAAAACAGCTGAACTGTTGAGTATTTGGTCATTTCTTATAATTCCTATCGTGGATCTTATTGTGTTTTGGGTTTATGGAACTATTCAATCGGTTCCTATTGCATTTGAACACTATTTGACAGACGGAAGTAAAGTTTACGATTTTTATAACTTTACTTACTTGTTCAGACAATTCAGCGCCGGTGGGGGATTGTTTATTGAATCGCTGTTTAATACTCTAAAATACTTCTCTTTCAGTTTCTTTCTCCTGACGCCGATAAGCATAGTAATGTCTTATTTTATATGGAAAAAGATTTGGGGGTATAAGTTCTTTAGATATGTATTCTTTCTCCCGGGGATAATATCCGGCGTTATACTTGCCGCATTTTTCAAGGCCTTGTTTGGCGATGGTGGGCAGATGCAGATAATTTGGGAAAAAGTTTTCGGAATAAAAGACGTGCTTTTTCTTGCAGATTCGAAGTATGCATTCAATACTATGTTGTTTTATAATTTCTATTTTGGGTTGTGCGGCAATTTCTTATATTGGCTTGCGGCGTATAACCGTATACCGATAGATGTTATCGAGGCTGGGCAACTTGATGGGACAACGCCGGTTACGGAGTTTATCCATATAGTTTTACCGATAGTTGGTCCGTTTATTTTGACTATGATGATGCTTATGTTTACTGGGATATTCAGCGCCGGAGGACATGCACTGCTTCTTACCGGTGGTTCATACGGAACTTATGACCTTGGTTATTATGAGTATGTATTGACGGCAACGATGACAAAAGCGGATCAAGGAATAGGTGGTGCGTTAGGTTTATTGAAAGGCGTAATTATTTTGCCGATTGCACTTATTATTAATAAGCTAATCAACAAGATTGAGACAGTAGAGTTTTAAGGTGTGGATATGAGAAAAAATACTTTAATCAAGAAAGGTAAATTAGGGTTAATAATTTATTTAATAGTCTTTATATTCTTTTCAATTTATGCTTTAATGCTTATCTATCCGCTCGTTTGGGGTTTTATCTCATCTTTTAAAGGTGCAAAAGTATATTGGAACAATATGTTCGGCATAATTTTCGAGTATAAGTTTGAAAATTATGCAAGAGCTATAAGGGAGATATCCGATGGTGATATTTCATTCTTCGGAATGTTCTGGAATTCTATTTGGTTTGCGGTAGGAAGTGCGTTTTTGACAATGGAATTCACATGTGCGTATTCATATGTGTTGGCAAAATACAAATTTAAAGGAAGGAATTTTCTTTATGGCTTGTGTCTTTTTATGATTAGCGTACCTATTGGAGCGACGCTTGCTTCGACATATAGATTAATGTATTCGCTTAAACTTGCAAATTCATACTTAATATTAATAACTGCGACTAATGTATACGGCATGAATTTAATACTTTTTCATTCTTACTGGAAGAATATATCATGGTCTTATGCGGAGGCTGCGCAGATAGACGGGGCAAATTTTTATCAGATATATTTTAAGGCAATGCGTCCTCAAGCGACACCGCTTATGTTTACGCTCGGACTTATGTTGTTTATTGGTAAATGGAACGACTATATGAGCCCGCTTTTGTATTTACCAAAGAAATTAACCTTGGCAACGGGGTTATTCAGATATAACGAGACGGCAATGCGAACGGGGAATATGCCTGTTTTGTTTGCAGGGTTGTTTGTGTGTGTTGCGCCGATTTTGGTCGTATTTGCCATCTTCCAAGATAAGATGATGGGTAATATAAGCATCGGTGGATTAAAAGGCTAAAAAATAAAAGACCTGCAAATAAAAGTCAAGTAAAATAAACGAGAAAATTCAAAAAATTTTCAAGCGAAAAGATTGCGAGCAAAAGCAAGTCAGCACAGTTGCGTTGACTTGGGAAAGGCTGAATAAAGGAAAGTTAAGCGACTTGTAAAGAATTAAGAAACTCCGTCACGCGAGCATAATAAATTCTCCAAAACTTGTTGGCGGTAGCGGTCATATAGACGTAGAAATGTTTTCCCTCAAAACGTTTCTTGTCCATAAATTGAAACACAGCGTTGTCCGCAGGGGCTTGTTGTAAGATAACTGACATTACTTGAAACAAAGTTTTGCGGAGAGAAGCAGAGCCACGCTTGGAAATAGAACGAGATTGCGCGTTAAAATTACCGGACTGAAAAGGCGGAGCGTCCAAACCGGCAAAAGCAACCAAAGCGCGTTTGTTATGAAAACGGGAAACGTCCCCGATTTCGGCAATCAGTTGAGAGCCGAGAACTGGGCCAACGCCAAACATGCTCATAACAACGTTGTATTCAGGAAGTGAACTTGCAAGACGATTCATTTCGGAGGCGAGATTGGCAAGAGTTTCGGCAATACAATTAAGCTGAGAAATTGCGCTTGAAATAAGCAAGGAGGTGCTTTCATTCAAGGATAAAGACGGGGAACAATTACAAGCAAATTCGTGAATTTCTTGTGCCTTACTTTCGGAAAAACGATACCCGTTTTTATGACACCAAGAAAGATAGGATTTAGAGAAAGTAGATAAAGATTTCTTAGAAATACACTCTGCGTGGGGAAATTTCAAGACAAAATCAATCCATTTCTCGTGTCCGTTATCCTTTCTAAGAGGCGAAGCAAAGAGTGAATTGACGTTTGGAAAGGTTAGGTCAAGTAAGGAAATGAGATTGTTTTTGAGCATAATCTTTAACTTGTTGTATTGGTTGTACTGTCTGTTGTAGGACTTAAGTAGGTTTTTCGTATCGGAAGATAGAGAAAAAGAAGGCAAGTCAAGCCAACGATCGAGAGCGAAAGAATCGAGTTTAAGAGAGTTTTTCTTATCGGTTTTGGCTTTACGCAAAGATTTGTTTCCGTAGTCGTGAATAAGGATAGCGTTAATTACGGAAACAAAGAATCCGTTGTTTTGGAGAAATTGAGCAACAGGTAAATAGTAGTTGCCGGTGTATTCCATAACGACTTTCGTTTCACCGTCTAAACTTTTAAGGAGTGCGACAAGCTCCCCAAGTTCTTTTGGATTGTGAAACACATCGAATGGGGAAAGGACAATTTCTCCTTTCGGTCGCAGGACGGCAACGGTAGATTTACCTTTGGAAACATCGATACCGACAGCGTTCATGATAGGAATCCTCCAAGAAAAGAAATTTTTGTAAAGGCGACCAATCAGTACACATTACCGATTCAATCTGTTTAGTGACACGAACGCGAAGCTCTACCTGCAAAACCGAACGCTATAATGGAAGATTGGCTGACAGTCTTATATACGTACGTATAAGTACAAGGAGAAAAACGTCAGACCTTTGCACTTCCATTATAGCTTAGATAAGTGAACAAGAAAAGCATTTCTGGATTGAAGTACTTTTCTGGTCAAATATTATTGTAACAGGAGATTATTATGAAGAAGTTGTTTAAAAGTTGTTTTATTGCTTTAATGGCTGTAGTTGTCTCATTCGCATGTTTTACGGGCTGCGGAGAGAAAAGTCGAGAGAAAGAACAAATCAAGACCGATGAAAGCGGCCAAATCACGAATGTAAGCGGAAACTTAAATATTCGTTTATGGGAAGGAGGCTTTGGGAAGGATTATCTCAACAACGTAGTTAAAGGTTTCAAGGCAAAGTATCCCAACGTAAGCGTTAACGTAAACGCAAACACACTTAGAAAAGTTGTTTTTCAGGAAATAGTAGGAACTTCAAGTCGAGCAGAGTATGACGTGTATATTTCCGATTCTCTATTATCCGATTATGCCGAACAGTTTGAAGATTTGACTGACGTTCTCGATTATAAGTGGACAAACGAGAGTAAGACTATAAGAGAAAAAATGGATCCGCTTTCTGTGGAA
This sequence comes from uncultured Clostridia bacterium, assembly GCA_934247225.1. Classification (GTDB taxonomy): domain Bacteria; phylum Bacillota; class Clostridia; order Christensenellales; family Borkfalkiaceae; genus UBA10281. The sequence continues at coordinate 161,578 of CAKQJE010000002.1, read as the reverse complement.
ATTGCTCAAACCAAGAATAACGATAAAACCTATTTCTTGCCTACATCCGTCACGCCTTACGGCATTGCTTATAACGCAGACCTCGTAGACGAGGACGAAATCCCCGTAACTTCTGACGAATTTATCAAATTATGCAAGAGTCTTAAACAAAACAGTATCACTCCGATAATTTTTTCCGGAGACGTTGATTGTAATTATTGGACGTTTATCTACACGACTTGGTATGCGCAGTATCAGTCTGTTGAAGAGTTTCGTATGGCGGAGGTCGGCAAAGTAAGGCAAGCGGACGGCTCTTATGTATACGATAAATCCAGCGCATATCTTGACGGCGAACTTAAAGCAATGCAACTTTGTGAAGAGATTTTGTCGCCTGTAAACGGTTATATTTATAACAGATCAACGGGCACCGGCTTCATAACTGCCCAAATAAAGTTTCTTGACGGAGAAGTCGCAATGATGGCAAACGGATCTTGGATGCTTAACGAAATGCAGGATCTTTATCCCGACGGACCTGCATTTAAATTCAGACTTATGAAAGTTCCTGTAATAAGCGATATCAAAGATAGATGTGATTCTATTGCGGACGACTCTGAATTATCTGCACTTATAAGAGCGATAGACTCTGGCAGCACCGCTTTAATGGGCGATAGTTACGACGTAAATCAAGCCGATTTTGACAGAGTAAAAGAAGCGAGGAGCATCTCTTATACGTTATCGTCATCACATGGGGCCGTTATTCCTAAAATAGCAATGAATAAGACGATTGCGAAATTGTTTTTGGAATATATGTATTCTGACGAAGGAATAGAGATAGTGGCAAAGACAGGCTCCGGCAACTTTGTTCCCGTAACCGGACATAGTTATGACAATTATTATACAGGCAACGATACGGAATCTATTTTCCTTTCTTCATGTGCGGATTTGTATGAAAATTCGCAGTCGTTCTTTGATATGTATGGTAAACAGGCGATATCTCAACTTTGCATCGACACAGGAAGCGTTACCATAGAAAGACAGTTTGGCTCGCTTAATGCGTCGGACAGAGTAAGCGCATTAGATTCTTACAACAATAAAAAGGCGATGTTCACCGAACAATATTTCAGAGACGCATTATACAAATTCGGTTATCATATTGATTAACAATAAAAACAATGAATAGGAGGATAAAAGATGAAAAAAATATTTTTATTACTGACAACGTTTATAATGGTTCTTTGCTGTATGGCGTTTGTCGGCTGCGTGAACAGCAGCGGCAACGGATGCCATAATGACAGCACCAATGGTAGTACGCCAACCGAAACGAAAACGTTAACGCTTTCGTTTAAGAATGGTGTGATAAGTTGGACGGCTGATTCGTCAGCAACCGGATATGAGTTCAGTTTAGACGGAACTGATTACAAGACCGAGGGAATTGAAGAAAAGGGCTCATCCGTTTCGTTAGACGTTTCATCGTATTTGACCGAGCCCAAGAAGTATACCGTAAACGTAAGAGCGGTATATACAGGGAAGAAAGGCGACGTTGCAAGCAAAGAGATAAATGTTGCTAAACTTGCTACGCCTAACAAACCGACTATTTCTCTCGATGATGAAACTCATTATTATAGTATAGTTTGGGAAGAAGTTGAAAACGCATACAGGTACGGCGTAAGCGTAAACGGCGGAAAGTTTGTAACTTATGCTAAGAATTCTTTTTCGCCGTCTGCAACGGGAGATTATTCCATAGTCGTTAAATGTCTTTCTTATTCTAAAGGTGATAATTATTATTTAGAAAGCGAGACGTCGGAAGCGAGTGAAACCTTGTCTGTGATAGAAGGTCCCGTAGTAATGACTTACGGCATTAACACCATTTCATGGAATATGAGCGAAGAAATTGATTCCTATAACGTTTATGTTGACGGTAAGCTTGCGAAGGAAAACGTAACTTCTCCTCTTAATATGGTTACGGGAGATAACCCTGCAATTACAGCAACTGGAGAATATAATATTCAGTTAGAGGCAGTAAAAGGCTCGACTTCCACTTGGAGTAACATATTAGAAGAATTCGGTACGTCCAACATCAACGCAAACGAGATATATTCGTTTGATAATAGAAAATGGAATTTGTCGAACGTCCAGGCAACCGGTGGAATAGGTTATGAAATAAGCAATGAAAAATACCACGGTGACTCGGGTTATTCGCTTAAAATAACCAAGGCGCAGCAGTATAACATGGTTAAATATTGCGCCGACGGCATAAACGATATAGATTTCTCTAAAATAACAAAAATAACTTATTGGGTTTACGTTGAAACAGCGGGAGACTACGAAGGCGAAACCGTTCCTGTAAGCGCACTGCCGCAAGTTCGTTATGAAGCGCTTCAATATAACAACTTTACGCAATCGTACCCGGGAACGAACGTCGATGCCGTTCCGATAGGCGAGTGGACGAAGATAGAAGTGCCGTGCAGAGTTTATCACGAGCAAGTTCTCATTTTCACAATGGCGACGGGTGCCGTGCTTTACGGAGATAATAATATTGACGGATACGTTATGTATATCGACGATATTTGTTACGAAATAGACGATTACGTAGTGCCTGACGGAACGGAATACGTTTCCAAATTCTCGAACCGTGGAGGTTGGTATGATGGAGGTGCATATACCGAACTTGATTTCGGCGAAGAAAACGCAAATAAGACCATTGTAAATCTTGCGTTCGAAGTGTGCGGAACCGCTTCCTACAATTATTCTTGCCCGATAGGTTTTGTTGCTTTTGATCAACCGACCGGCAAGGGCGAAAACGTTATAGGATGGCTTTCCATGGATAGAGCGCTTATTGCTGATACCAATGCGTGGAGAAAAGTAACGTTCCATAATTTAAAGCTTAACGAAGAGGGCAAAATATATATAACCGCAACGTTGTGCCCGAATCCTGTAACCGAAGACTTTGTTTCGTTTAAGATATTCTTTAAACTTCTTGAAGACGACTGTTTAATAGAAACTGCGGAAAATTTCTTAGCCCTTACGCTTAGAGACGAATATAAGGTTGATAAAACGATAGCCGGAGTTCCCTATGACTATGAGATAGATGTTTCGTCCAACACGTTTGTCGAAGTATGGTCGTCAATGGATGGCGGAGCGACTAAAAATCACAACTTCATTAAGACGGATATAAGCGGTATGAGTTATACTTATACAGTGACGAAAGCCGACGGAACAGCAGCCGAACAGCATACTATAAAGAGGTATGCAGACGATCAACGCTACGTATTCTTTACTTATGCAACAGACGAGTATTACACGCTTAATATAAGAGTAATGAATTCGCACGGTGGTGTAGATAATAAATACGTCAAGATAAACGTAGACCAAAGCGGAAATCAGAGTGCTGTATGGTTCGATATGTTTGAAGTATCGGAAGGTATATATAACGCATATATACATGCGGCGGGTGGAAATACAGCAGGACTTACTTATAGCGTAGGTCTTGAAAACAGTCGTTACGGACACGATAGAGTTTTAACCTTGTCGAATATTTCGAGCGACGCTAAAATTCTTTTTAGTGCTGAAAGTCAAAGTCAGGCTTGGTTCGACGGCGGAAAACCGCAGTATTATACGCTCAATATAACCTATTATATCAATTCCAACGGCAACAAGCTTACCGATTACGAGATATACAATCTTATTCCGAAGACTTACGGTTCGAGTTGGGATTGCGCTGGCTACACCTACGAAACGGATAAGTGGATAACCGCGACTTACGTTTACAACAAGACGGTTGACGGCGAGAGAGTTCCGCTTACTCATGATACCTGGGTAGCAATGACCGACGGCAAAGGTATCGTTCTTTCTAACGTTACTTCTTACGCTGGGATAGAGGTTTACGTTTCGGATATTTCTTTCGGTAAAACGTTACCCGAATACACTCCCGCCGCTTACGAATTGTTTAAAGACAACTTTATTGAACTTGAGATCGCTTCCGAATGGGCTTCCAAAGAAGATGGGATCGATTATGAAATAAAAGCGGCGGCAGGCAAGAGAATTGTTTTATATCATACCGATACCGATGGAACAAATTATGCTTCTGACATAGTTAAGTCGGTCGGCGTAAATTCTTCTATAGATAAAGTTCAATATACCATAAAAAACAATAGCGATGCTTTAGTAGCTGTTGCTAACAGGCAATATTCCGAGAAATACTACTATTTGCAAACCGACGCTTCGGTAGAGTATTATCTCTTGACTATCTACTGCGAAAATGACGTGGGCGCATACGACGAAAAAATTGTTAAGATAGTTGTAAACGCCGATGAAACTTGTGCGCTTCAGACTTCGACAATGACTTATGAGGGAACTACACAGCAAGGTTATTATGCTCTCCCCGCACATATTTCAGGCGTAACTTGCGGCAGTGAAATCGGCGCCGAATACGGGTTCGGAACGATGATAAAACTCTCCGAGATCAAGGAGGACGCAAAAGCGCTTTGCGGTAACGATCTTATAAACGGAAAGACCTATAATACCGTAAAGATGTGGGTATATATCGATTCTGCAGAGCATGAACTCACTGCTGAACAGATTCAAGGTTTAACGCCGAAGTTCTTCGGTGACGGCTGGACGTGTACGAGCGGTTATCCGACTGAAACGGATAAGTGGGTAGAGCTTACGTTTGTTCACGATACGGTCGTAACGCATGATACTTGGCTTGGTTTCACGGACGGAAAGGGTTTTGTTTTATCCAACACCACGGGGCATAACGACATTGTCGTATATATAGGCGACGTATCGATCAGCACAGTGACCGAATAATTTTAAAGGAGTTCTGCACGGGGCGACGCCCCGTGCAGAATAAAAAAATGAAAAAGTTTTTAAGACTCGGAGAAAAGATATCAAACGTTTCGATTTGCGGAAACGATATAACTAAATTTTCTATACTTATCGACGGAAATTTGGCAGGCATAAAGGCGCCGCCTTGTGATTGTTTGCCGTATATCGCAAAGGCGGCGTCTGTTATGCAGGATTATATTTTTAAGGTGACCGACGTTCGTATTCCGATTTTATATCATAATTTTCCGCTTAAAACAGACTATGAAATCCGAATAGGAAACACAAATCGCAACGATTTTGAAGGCGCTTTATTTAAGGACGACGATTTTCATATCAAAACCGTTTTCGGGAACGTTTGTATAGGCGGAGGGAAGAGAGGCGTTTTATACGGAGTTTATACGTTTATCGAAAAATATCTCGGAGTAAGGTTTTTCACAAAGGAATGCGAAAGAATTTTATATCGTCCGAAAATAGAAATAGGCGATATAGATATGTTTCACGATACGGTTTTGGAATATCGTGAACTGTGTTGTTGGACGGGATGGGATCCCGATTTCAGCGTAAAGAGTAAAATAAACGGCAATTTTGTTAGAAAGTTGCGTGAAGAAGACGGCGGATCCGTTGGTTTTGCAGGCGGATTTGCCGGTCTTTGTCACACTTTCGGACATCTTGTTCCGATAGAACTTTTTAAAGAACATCCCGAATATTTTGCGCTTAACGAGGACGGAAAGAGAGACCCGAGCGGACTATGTTTAAGAAACGCCGATACGTTTAAGGTCGCGCTTAAATCTGCGAAAGCGTGGCTTAAAAAGGAAAAAGATCCAACTCTTATTTCAATTTCCGTAAATGATGGAAACGTTGCATATTGCCGTTGCGAAAAATGTCGAAAGATAATTGAAAAAGGCGGTAATGATACGGATAATCTATTTTATTTCGTAAATAAAATGCAAAGAAGTCTTGAAAAGATATATCCGAAGATTACCGTTGATACTCTTGCATACGGGAAAGTTGCCGTTCCGCCGAAGAAAATTAAGCCGGATAAAAACGTTATGGTAAGACTTTGCGGCGGGCATATCAGAAACGTGCCTTTTATAGATACGGTAAAGAGATTTGAGTCAGGCGAAAAAATACTCGAAGGCGACGCAAATTACGTTAAAAGAGTAAAAAAATGGGGTAAAATATGCAATAAGATTTCCGTTTGGGATTATCCTTATTATTATATGGTGATAAACACTCCGTTCCCCGTGTTTGGAACTCTTTTGAAAAACACGAGGTTTTTCGTTGACAATCACGCTAAAGGAATGTATATAAACGGACAGACGGAATGTGCCGAGTTTACCGAACTGAAATTCTACGTTCAGGCAAAAGTTATGTTCGATCCGTTTATGACCGAAGAAGAATACAATAACCACGTCGAAGAGTTTTTAGAGGGCTATTACGGCGCAGGTTGGAAATATATATTAAAATTCATAAAATTATGCGAAAAGACGGTTAAATACAGTTCTGCGGCAAGAGAGCCTATAGAAAATATTCCGCTTCCGAAAAGAAAAGATGGCTCTTATGACGAAACGTTTATAGTTAAGAGCAATGGACTTTTTAAGAAAGCGTATGATGCCGCTTTGACCGACGGCGAGAAGCGGAGAGTAAGAAAGAGTTGGCTTCAAGTGGAATATTTCGATTTATATTCGCTTATGGATATAAAAATGGCTAATGCGACGGAAAGTGAAAAAGCGGCTCTTATAGAGAGAAATAAAAATCTATATAACGAACTTCGAAACTTAGGCATTACGAGAATAGGCGAAAGGACGTTTATGCCCGTGGTCAAAAACTTTGCGCAATCGCCTTTCGAGCATGTCTATTGGGATTTCAAAAGCATTGTAGGCGACAGAAATAACGAAACTTATGAAAGAGAAGTTTACGTTATGATACCCGTCGACCTTCCCGAAGGGACAAAGACGGATATTTCGTTTTTGTATCGCACAAACAACGAAAATGAAAGTGGTTATTTAGGTTTTTATGCCGACGGCAAGATAAACGATACCGATATAAATCCCTGTTGGCATTTAGATGGTCAATACAGAGAAATATCATTTAAACAGGCAGAAGTGGCATCTGTATATACCGTTGCGGAAAAACTTGGTTTGCCTTTGAACGGACTTATGCTTGCTTTTTTACCGAGACATTTATTCGGTGTGGTTTTAAGGGTAAAAGCAATGGATGCCGGCGGATATTTATTTGTCAGAAGCCCTCGAAGTATGCAAGTTGATTAATATTCACATTTATATTTACAGGGAGTAATGCTTTGCTTAACAACGTTATAAGAGATATCGTTTTTCCGCAAAAAATCATTTATTCCGAAAAAGTGATTAAAGCGGAAGAAATATTAAATAGTAGAATAACACAGGTTATAATGCCTTTCAAGGACGGAACAGTTATAGAAAAAGACGGTTATATTATCCTTGATTTCGGAAAAGAGATATACGGTAATTTAAGGGTTTTGACAGGCGAAAAAACAGGCGAAGGCTCGCTTAGCGTTACGCTTGGTGAGTCTGTTGCGGAAGCAATGTATCACGTTGGCGAATTTGGGTCTTGCAACGATCATTCTATACACGAATACGTCTTTTCAGTTTCCGCTCACTCTGACTTTATTTCGTCTAAAACAGGTTTCAGATTTGCAAGGATAGGAACTAATGCCTCGTCTTTTTGTATTGCTTCCGTTATGGCAGAAAGCGAAATGCCCGATTTAGAGCGTATAGGTTTTTTCCGCTCTGACGATGAAATGATAAATAAAATTGCCGAGACTGCGGCATATACCGCTATGCTTTGTATACAAAACGGCGTTATTTGGGACGGAATTAAGAGAGACAAGAGTGTTTGGATAGGTGATTTACACCCGGAAATGCTTACTGTCTCTCAATTATACGGCGCTATTCCGCAAATTAAAAACAGCCTTTCGTTTGTGAAATATTACGTTCCAAAGGCATGGGTTAACTGCCATCCCGCATATTCGGCGTGGTGGATAATTTGTCTTGCGGACTATTATTTTTTGTCCGCCGACGCAGATTTCGTAACCGAAGTTATGCCTTATTTGGATATGATATTATCGGCTTTTAACAACGTAATTAAAGAAGACGGGGCAATCTCTTTTGAAAACAGCAAAGAGGAGATCTACCAGGATGCGGAATTTTTCTTTGACTGGCCTACTAACTTTAAAGACGACAGAAAAATCGGATTTACGTCATTAATAAGGATAGCTATGGATAAAGCTCGCTTTTTGCAACGTGAATTCGGAAAAGAATCAAATCTTGCCGAAGTGATTTATTCAAGGCTCGGTAAAAGGGAAATACCTGACAGCAAATATAAGCAGGTTGAGGCGTTTAACTTTCTTTCGGGAGATAAAACGATAGGCGTTAAAGAGGCTATTGCCGCAGGCGGAAGCAGAGGGATGACCTGTTTTATGGGATATTATATTCTAACTGCCGCTGCAAAGTGCGAGGTTAAAAACACTCTTGATATAATTAAAGATTTTTATGGTGGAATGATATCTCTCGGCGCAACTACTTTTTGGGAAGATTTCGACGTTGAATGGCTTATAGACAGACCGCAAGGTTTAGATGAAATACCAAACAAAAACAGAAAAAATATACATAGGGATTATGGCAAATACTGTTATAAACAGTTAAGGCATAGTCTATGCCACGGCTGGGCAGCCGGCGTATACGCATTTTTTATAAGGACTATTTTAGGTGTTGTTCCCGTCGCTGCAGGATACAAAAAGATTAGAATAACGCCTAATCTTTTAGGGTTGAAGTTCGCCGAAGGAAAAGTGCCGACACCATACGGTGAAATATACGTTAAGCATGTTTTAAAAGACGGGAAAATCGAAACTTTAATAACTAAACCTAAGGATATAGAAATAGTCGGCGAATAGATTTATGAAAAATATTATTATTGATACAGATCTCGGCTTTGATTGCGACGACGCCGGGGCTTTGGCGATAGCAAACTATCTGCATAAAAAAGGAATGATCAATATTCTTGCGATAACTCATTGTGTAAACAAAGAAATTGGTGCGCAGGCGATTCAAGGCATTAATAAATTTTACGGCAATGGCGATATTCCGATAGGTTATGCAGATAGTTTTTGTTTAAACGTCGATAGAGTATATGAAGAATTTTTCCTTAAATTAAAATACAGGCAAGATTTTAAGGGTTTTAAACAAAAACCGTCGTTTTATAAATTTCTGAATTTAATTGCAGAAAATAAAAAAGGGAATAATGTAAACGCCGAAACGGTTATTATAGATAAGCTTTTCTCTTCGCGGGATAAAAGCATTACTTTTGTCGGTATAGGACAACTCAACAACTTAGCGACCATTATCGAGAAACATTCCGAAATCTCTCGGCAAAAAATCGAAAAATTTGTCTTAATGTGCGGAAATTTTAGTCAACAAGGAGAATATTTCGACGACGGCGAAACGCTTTGGAACGGCGAATTTAACATTATAATGGATTTAAAGTCGTCTCAGCAGGTTTTTGCGGATAAAAACTTATATATCGACGTAATAGACTATTTTCAGGGCAATGATATTTTGACAGGTGAAGGTCTTGTTGGTCAATTTGATAATCCCGTTTACAAGGCTTATCTTGCACACGGAAAGGGTAGGGAGTGTCCGTCATGGGATTTGATTGCTGTGATGTATGCGTCAGGACTTTACGACGACTGTTTCGAGGTCTCAGAGTATGGCAGTATTAATGTCGGCAAGTATGGAAAGACGACGTTTAAAAAAGGTAAAGGCAATCATAGACTTATTAAGATAAAAAGTGAAAAAAAAGATGCTATAAGGCAGGAGATCAACTATATATTTGCAAAAGGAAATAAAAATGGGTAAAGGCAGAATAACCATACCTACGGACGAAAGTTTCGTAGAAGGCACGAAAAAGATAGCGGCGCTTTGGGGCGCGGACGCGGTCAGAGATTGCGACGGAACTAAACTTCCCGCAAATGCGCTCGAACTTGCGGAGAAAGTATACAATACTTATTTCGTTGTTCGTGGCGATAATGCTTGGGCGGATAAACATACAGATGAACTTCAAAGCGTTCTTCTTATGACTGATAGATATATTGCGACGAATAACTTACTCACGATAGATTTACTTAAAGGCTATTCGCACGAGCAACTCGGAATAAACGAAGAAAATCCGAAAAAGTATTGGCAAGTATACGATAGAACAACGGGCGAGGAAGTTTTTGCTTGGAAATACTCGGAAGGCAAAGTAATAATTGAAAACGCTATTCCGTTTCACGAATACACGGTAAATTTCTTTGCCAAAAATCTCTGGGATTCCACCCAAATGTATAACTACATAACTAATAATTGGAATATAGAGAAACACAAAGTTATGGAGCCTCGATTTCCGACGACGTTCGAGCATATAAAAGGAAATCTTAAAAAATGGTGCAACAATAATAAAAATGTAAATGTCGTGCGTTTTACGACTTTTTTATATCATTTTTTCCTTGTTTTCAATGAAGAAAACAAGGAAAAGCACGTCGATTGGTTCGGTTATCCTATGACGGCAAGTCCTCGTGCGTTCGATGAGTTTTATCGTGAGTACGGCTATGAGATTAAGTCGGAAGATATCGTCGACGGCGGGAGTTATCATTCTAATTCGGTAGTCTTAACGGAAAAATATAAAGACTATATGGACTTTACGCAGAAATATGTTGCCAAAACCGTTAGAATGCTTACAGACATAGTCCATTCTTACGGCAAAGAAGCAATGATGTTTCTCGGCGATAGTTGGATAGGAACGGAAATTTTCGGGGAGCATTTCAAAGAGTTGAACCTTGACGCATTAGTTGGTAGCGTAGGAGGCGGAGTAACGGTGCGTATGCTTTCGGACGTGGAGGGAGTGAAATATAAAGAAGGCAGATTTTTACCTTATTTCTTCCCCGACACGTTCTTCGAGGGAAACGAGGACAACGCGGTCGCCGAACTTAACCGCAATTGGATAACTGCAAGGCGTGCTATGATGCGCAATCCGCTCGATCGTATAGGTTTCGGGGGATACTTATCGCTCGCGGCGAAATTTCCGAAATTCATAAGCAGAGCGGCAGAAATTTGCGACGAGTTCAGATATATTTACGACACGGTAAAAAATCAAACGCCGAGGAAATTTGCGAAAGTTGCCGTGCTTAACAGTTGGGGCAAGATAAGAAGTTGGATGTGCAATATGACGGCGCACGAACTGTGGTATCAACAGAGCTATTCGTATCAAGGTATTTACGAGGCGTTGTCGGGACTTCCGGTAGAGGTTAGTTTCATAAACTTCGATGATGTAAAGAACGGTAAACTTAAAGACTACGACGTAGTTATAAACGCCGGCGACGCGGGAACGGCTTGGAGCGGCGGAGACAACTGGAAAGACGAAAAAGTTGTGACGGAAATTCGCAAATTTGTATATAACGGCGGCGGCTTTATAGGCGTAGGCGAGCCTACGGCAGTGCAGTATAACGGCAAATTCTTCCAACTTTCAGACGTTTTGGGCGTGGATAAAGAGTGCGGCATTTCGCTCGGCGAAGATAAGTATAATATAGAAAAACACACCGAACACTTTATTACGAAGGGAATAAAAACTCCTATCGACTACGGCGAAGATAAAAAGAATATATATGCGCTCGCCGGAACGAACGTAATAGATATAGCGTTTTCGGACAGATTTATCCGTAAAGTAAACGTCGGCGAAGTGAAGATGGCGACAAGCGTTTACGGCAATGGCAGAAGTTTTTATATAACGGGCTTACCGTATTCCGCGGAAAATGCTAAACTATTATACAGAGCGATACTCTGGACGGGAAATAAAGAAAATCTGGACGAGAAGTCGTATTGCGAAAATCCGCTTACCGAGGCGCATTTCTACGGTGACAGATTCGCGGTAACAAACAATACGGATAAAAAGCAAACGACCGTATTTTACGATATAGACGGAAATGCGCAAACGCTCGAGCTTAAACCCTATGAGATAAAATGGATAACGGTAGCGTAAAAATGAAACCTGTATTTATTAAAGCAAGTGATACGTTTGACAAAAACTATATCGGAGACGTGTCCGCTCCTTTATTCAGAAAAACTTTTTATATAGACGACACGAAAAACGCTATATTAAAAGTATGCGGATTAGGATATGGGTACTATTATATAAACGGAAAAGAAGTATCGGCGGATCTTTTTACAGCTCCCGTAAGCAGATACGATAAATTGTGTTGGTATAACGTCTATGATGTGAGCGCGTTGTTGCAAAAAGGCAAAAACGTTATCGCCGTTATTTTGGGTTGTGGTTTTTTCAATGAAAACTTTGATTCTCATTGGGGTAATAATAAGGCAAATTGGAGAGATAATCCGAAGTTTGCTTTGTCTTTGGAAATAAATGGTAAAAACGTTTTAAAAAGCGATGACAGTTGGAAATGTGCTGAAAAATCTTTTGTAATAAATAACCAACTTCGAAGCGGAGAAACTTTTGACGCGAGACTATACGACGAGAATTGGAAAAACGTTGATTTTGACGATTCAAAGTGGCATAAAACTGTTGTTGACGACACTTTTAAGCCTTTACTAAAAGAGTGTAAGTGTGAGCCTGTAAGAGAGTGTGAAGAATATGACTTTGTATCATGTTATAAAACAGAAAAGGGCTACGTCCTCGATTTCGGAGTAAATATTTCGGGATATGTGAGAATATTCTTCGAAGAGAAAGAGGGAACGGAGATAAAAATCAGCCATGCGGAAGAGATAAACGAAGATTATTCGTTAAAACTCAACGGTTTGAACAGGTTATATCCTTCCGTGGATTTTCAGACCGACAGATATATTTGCGGTAAAAAGCCTTATCACTGGTCACCGAAATTTACTTATCATGGTTTTAGGTATGCTTTAGTGGAGGGACTAACTAAAATACCGCAAAAAGATGAAATAAAAGCGATATTCGTCCACAATGATGTCAAAAAGATTTCGGATTTTTATTGCTCTGACGAACTTTTAAATAAAATATACAATGCCGGCATAAGGGCAACGTATTCAAATATGTGTTACGCTCTTACCGATTGTCCTACTCGTGAAAAATTCGGTTGGACTAACGATGCGCAGGCTTCTGCCGAACAGACATTGATCAATTTTGATATAAAGAGTTTCTATGAAAAATGGATAGAAGATTTTAAGAGCTGTATGACTGAGTGCGGGGCTTTGCCGGCGATCGTACCGACGCACGGTTACGGTTATAATCACGGTCCCGTTGCTGACGGTGCTTTTTTTGAAATTCCGTATAGGATATTTCAATATACAGGAGATAAATCGTGTCTTATAAGTTGCTTATCGTATTTTAAGAAATACTATGATTTCTTTATTAGCAAAAAAAACAATACGGAGTATTGGCTTTGCGATTGGGATGGCTTTACAAACCACAATATTGATAAAGAATTTATAAAATATTTTTATACGGTAAAGTTTTGTCGTATCATCAATCTTGCTATAAATCTATCAGGTGAAGAACCAAATGTCTTTTATGATAAGGAAATAAATTATGCCGAAGAACAATTAAAGAAATTTATCGGTAAAGATGGGAGTTGCGTTCTCGACGGACAGACGGCGCCTGCGGCTTTGATATGCCTTGGCATAGGAGATAAAACCAAACTCATTAAACAATTAAAGAGAAGTATAGACAATGAAAACGGACACTTGAACGTCGGTATGTTCGGTATCCAATATATCTATGACGCTTTATCAGACAATGGCGAGGAAGAATATGCATACAAGGTAGTCACGGCATTTGGAGAGCCGAGTATTGCAGAATGGATACGTAAAGGTGCAACAACGCTTTGGGAGACGTGGAAAGACAGCGGGTTTACCGATTCGAGAAATCATCAAATGTATTCCAATGTTCTTGCGTGGCTATTTAAGCATTTAGTAGGCATTAAAACTAATGACGGATATAAGCATGTTACTGTTTCTCCGACATTTGTAAAAGAATTGGATTTTTGCAAAGGCAGTATAGAAACCGATTTTGGTTCAATTTCAATTAATTGGCAAAGATATAATAAAAAAATAATTATCACAATTGATATACCGCAAGGTGTAGAAGCGATTTACAAAGGTAACGCCGTTAACTGCGGTAAAAATATTTTTGAGGAAAAATATGAATAAAACATTTTACAATCTTAAAGAACTCGTTTCTGTTCCATTATCCGACAAGTATCAGGAAGAAGGCAAATGGCAAGGGATGTATTATGAATCGGAAGGCAAGGCAGGAATCGCTTTGGTCGCCGGAGAATGTATCAATCCGCCTGCGATAGAACTTGACCTCAAAGCAAATGGATGGCACAGAATTTATATTGCGTTAGGCGGTCTTGGCGGAAGATCGGCGGTAGGTGTTTCGATTCCCGGAGAGGACGGAAAAACGGTTATTGCCCCGACGAATATCGAATATTACAACGATGTATGGAATTGGGGCGGATATAATTTCGGCGAGGAAAGTTTCTTTAAGGCAACAGACCTTACTGGCAAAAAGTTGGTATTTGAAAAACCGGCATTGCTTGATGTCGGCGGCGTTTCGGTGGTGCTTTACGTTCGCATAGAAGAGATGTCCAACAGCGAGGTTGCAGAATATCTTAAAAGTGGCTCAGAAAAACGCATTTTGTATCACTTCGATCAGGATTATACTTCCGAAATGGATTATAAAACCGCCGAAGATTATCTCGGCAGAATGAAAATGCTCGAACACGGCAATGGTGAAATAATAGATCATGAATGTTTCTTAGAGATGTATTCCGGAACATATAATACCGATAAGACACCGTGGAAGAATCATGGAAAATCTCAACAAAGGCTATCAAAATTTATTGACAGACAAGTAGAACTGAAAAGGCTTTTTTCTGAAACCGCGCACAAAATGAATATGAAGATTTACGGCGGGTACCGTATCGAAATGGGAGATTTTACTGTGCCGTATAATCCTTCTTACGCAAATGATGGAGCATGGGAAACTTATTCCGATTTTCGTTGTATGACAAGGGATGCTAAACCTATAAACGTTCTGTCATACGCATATCCCGAAGTCAGGAAAATGATGGTAGATAATATCCTAAAAACCCTTCCAGACGAGTGGAACGGTGTAAGCCTGTATTTCCACAGAGGACTTTTTGTTTCGTTTGAAAAGCCGGTTTTAGACGAGGTGAAAAAGCGTTTTTGCGTCGATGCGAGAAGACTTCCTCGTAAAGACGAGAGATTGCAAGAAGTTCAATGCGGCTATATCACCGAGTTTATAAGAGAACTTACTGTTGCATTAAAAGAAAAAGCGGATAGAACGGGGCATGAAAGATATAAAATCAATATAGTAACGCTTTACGGCGCCGCTATATCGAAAGAATTTGGGTGCGATGTCGAAACGCTTTTAAAAGAAAAACTTATAGACAGTGTTTCTCAAGGAATAATGGGACATTATGAAACGATCGACGATTGCATTGCGGAAGACGGATTGATAGACTTGAATAAGTATTCGGCAAAGAAGAAATGCGGCTACACAATAATTCGTAACTTCGCCGACGATGTGGATATTATTGTAGATGGCGCAAAGGAATTTCTGGATATTCAGAAGAAATACGGCGGAGAGTTTTATGCGGCGCTCGGTTGGGAAAATAGAAGTTATTCTTATCAATGTGAACTGTCAAAAAGACTGTATGAAATAGGCGTGGAAAAGTTTATTTCATGGAACGCTAACCACCAAGCAAAATTCTGTGCGAGGATACAAGGGATAAAGACGTGCGGCGATAAGCAAAGGATACTTGACGGATCGTATAAAATAAGTCAAAGGACATTCCGCCTTACAAATATAAACGGCAGCGATATTTCCGAATTCGATCCAAATTGGAGAGGCTGAAAGATGAAGACACTTACGGAATATATTTCCGAGAACAGAAAAGACATTTCTTCTGTAACTACCGAAGATAAATGGTGGGGAGAAATGTATAGCGGCATGCGAGCCGTATTTTACGACGTGCCTACTGTTTCGGCTCAAAAAAAGGTTTTTGCTTTTATCGGTTATCCAAAGACAGAAAAACCGGCGAACGGTTATCCGGCAGTATTACTTATACACGGCGGCAACGGCGGAGCGTTTTACGAAATGGCTAGGCTCTGGGCGGATAGAGGTTTCGTAACAATATGTCCGGATTTCAACGGCAAATACGCTTACAGCATAAATGACAGACAAAGAGAAAATCCTGACGGCGGAAACGCAGGCTATGGAGCGATAGAGGACTTACACGATGAAAACAACTGGGCGTATTTCTCGGTTTTGTCGGCAATGAGGGCGATAGACGTTTTGCTTTCGCTCGATTGCGTGGATAAAGACAATATCTTTTCTTGCGGTCTTTCTTGGGGCGGATTTTTGCAACTGATGCTATCTGCCGTTGACGACAGGATAAAGGCTTCGTCCGTAATCTATTCTTCGGCGTACGTCTCCGAAAGCGAATGGGGGAAGAAAAGGCTTGAAAATCTTTCGGAAAGCGACAGAGAAATTTGGAATGACAATATAGATCCGAAGAACTATTTAAATGATATAAAACACCCCGTGTTTTTCACTGCGGGGGCGGACGATATAGCGTTTAAAATGGAAGGGAGAAGAAAGACCGCCGAGAGCATAAAAGCGCCCATATATTTCGGGCTGAGAAAGAATTTTCCGCACGGAAATTTCATAGGTTTCGAGCAACCGGAAAGCGTTGAATTTTTTAAGAGGATAGCGGACGGGAAAGACGTTCCAAAGCCGAGCGTTACGTTTAAAGACGGTAAATTGACCGTTAAGGCGTTTGACGAAAAGTCGGAATTAAAGCTTTATTATACAAAAGACGACGTCGTTACGACCGAAACGCAGGATTGGCTGGAAATTAAAATCGCAGACGGCGAAACTGTGAAAATAAAAAACGACGTTACGGCGTTTTTCGTAAGCGAAAAACTTACTGACGGAACTCAATGGAGTTCAAATATAATACGAGGAGATTTATAATGTTACTGTTAGATTGACACTTCGTGAAACCGCAGTAACCGAGTACAATCTTACCGTGAATAACGGATATGGTTGCGGTAAATATGCCGAGGGAATTCGAGTAACAATAAGACCAAACCCAACTGCAACAGGAAAAAGATTTACGGGTTGGACGATTGAAGGAATAAGCGGTATTGATACAACTAAAGAAGAAATTACTTTCAATATGCCTGCAAACGACGTGACGGCAACTCATAATTACGAAGATATCGAGTACACCGTTACGGTAAACGGTGGCACGACTAAAAAAATACGAAACGTTAAAGAAAATCGGTGAAAACGAAATAGTCGCAATTGTAAGAGTTGATGATGCTGAAAAGGCGGAGAAGTGTTTCGACGCTTTAAAAGAAGGCGGTATAAACGTTATAGAAATGACGTTTACCATTCCTTACGCCCATACTATGTTTGAGAGATTGAGTAAGAAATACGGCGAAAGCGTAATTATCGGCGCGGGAACGGTTTTAGACAGCGAAACGGCAAGGATAGCGATGCTTTCGGGCGCAAAGTTTATAGTTAGCCCGTCGTTCAACGAAGGTGTTGCGAAGATATGCAACAGATACGCCGTTCCGTATTTTTGCGGAGTAAACCTTACTACCATAAAAGAATGGATAAATTCATGAGTGTTTGCCTGCGGCGTGGGCGGCGAACTCGTAAACGGTTATAGGCAATTGAATTTGCAGTCGCGGCAAGTTGTTTGAAACATAGCATAGAGGGCGATTACAACTTGGTTTCACTCAAAGAGGTCGAAACTTTAGCAAACGGCGACGCTTCGGGCAGAGTTCAGAGATAAAGCAAAAACGAGTATATATATGTCAATAGTTCTTGATTTGGATGAATGGAAAAATATATTATTACTTTTTCTTGACGAATACTTTCAAGATAATCGCAGAGGTTTTTCGTCGTTGATGATCCATGCGTAATTATAGGGATAACCTCAATGATATTATTAAGCATATAAAAATAAAAATTATTTTTGGAGGGTATTATATGAAAACCGGTATTTATGTGCCGTTAGTTACGCCGTTTAAGAAAAACAGAGAAGTTGATTATGAGGTTTTGGCGAATGCCACGAAATTTGTTCTCGAAAAGGGCGCGGACGGTATCTACGCATGCGGAGGTTCAAGCGAGTTCAATCTTCTGACGACGGAAGAGCGGAAGCGTTGCCTAGAAGTTATTATTGCGAATGCCGAAGATAAAGAAGTCATCGCGCACATAGGCTCGCAATCGACTGCGGAAGCGATAGAACTTGCCAAACACGCAGAAAAAGCGGGCGCAAGTATGCTTTCCGCAGTTGCTCCGTATTATTTCGGTTATACTTTTGGGCAGATAAAAGAATACTTTCATAAAATAGCGCATGCAACCAAACTCAATTTAATGATCTATAATGCGGCGCAGGCACGCACTTATTCGTTAGACGAAATGAGAGAACTACTGAAAGACGAAAAGATAACCGCGGTTAAATATACGGGCTATAATTTTTATTTTCTTGAAAGACTTATTGCGGACTATCCGAATAAGAAGTTGTATACCGGTGCAGACGAAGCGTTTTTGGCAGGGGCGGCGGTAGGTTCGCACGGCGCGATAGGCACGACCTATAATTATTATGCGGATAAATATATTCAAGCAAGAGCACTTTTTAAACAAGGTAAAAACAAAGAGGCGCTTGACATTATCCATAAGTTGAATACTATTACCGAATGCGTGATTTCTGTCGGCAATAACGTTATTGCCGCGACGAAATATGTTATGAGTTTACAGGGATTAGATATTCAACCCGTTTCGAGAGAGCCGTTTTCTCCGCTGACCGTTGATGACAAGGCGAAGATAAAAGGAGTTTACGAAAGCGTAAAATTCTGATTTAATCAGAGATTATATGATAAACGTTAAATTTTTAGATAAGTATATCGACGGATACTCAAAAGTGTTTCCTTTCTCCGGTGTCTTACGAGTAACGGAGAGGGATAAGATAATATATGAAAGAAACGTCGGCTATGCCGATTACGTTGAAAAAGTCCCTTTCGATAAGAATTCCATGTTTACTTATTATTCTATATCGAAGCCGTTTTGCGTATTGGGGCTAATGAAACTTTGCGATAAAGGACTTGTCGATATTGATAATCATCCGTCGGTTTACCTTCCCGAAATGAGCGGTTTTGACTGTAATTTAACTTTAAGGCACCTTCTTCATCACACGAGTGGTTTACCGGATTTCGAGCAAACGCCGTTATATAAAGAAAAATATTATGATGACGAATTGCCTATAAGAAAAGAACTGCTCAGATTAAAAGAAATTACAAAGGGAATTGCGCCGGGCAAAGAATTCAAGTATCAGAACATAAATTTTATCTGCGCTGCGCTCATTATAGAGAACGTTTCTGGGATAGAATATTCCGAATATATGAGAAAAGAGATATTCGATTCGCTTGAAATGAAAACCGCTATTGTCGATAAGGTTGGGTTTGAAATACCGAATAGAGTTCATGAATATGAATATGAATATGACGGAAAGAATTTTTATCCGGTAGAAAAGTCAACTCGTTGGATGTTCGGAGCGGGAGATATAGTCGGTACGGCAGACAATTTGTACAAATTGAATATCGCAATAAAAAATAGACTTATCTTAAAAGAATCAACGTGGGATACCGTTTTAAGTCCGTTCGGAGTAAGCGGAGCGTTCGGAATGGGCTGTATGGTGTTCGATTGGCACGACAAAAAGCGCATACAGCATAACGGCGGGCATTCGGGATTCAGAACGCTGCACGTTCAACTTGCGGAAGACGATTTCGATATAATTCTGCTCTCTAATTATGGCGGAGGAAATGCCCGTGAAGATTTTTCCGAAGCGATATATGCCGCAAGATACGGTTTACCGAAAGAAATAGCAGAGTTTCATAAAATGGATTCAGGGTATATAGGCGAAACAAAAGACGAAAAAGCGATTTCAAACGAAATATTATTACGCAACTATAATAAATACAACAGGTGATAGAAATGAAAGTCAAAGTAATAGAAAACGGAACGGTTTATGAAAATCAAGAGCCGTTCGGCTATTCCGCATGGCCGACGTGTACTTTATTAAAAGACGGAAGCATAGCGGTTGTATTTTCGGGAAATAGATTATGGCACGTTTGTCCTTTCGGCAGGGTGTATCTGACGGTATCGAAAGACGGCGCAAAGACGTGGACGAAACCTAAGACGGTAATAAATACAGTTTTAGACGACCGTGACGGCGGAATATGCGTTTTCGGTAAAAACAGAGATAAAATTTTCGTGTCGAGTTTTACCAACACGCCCGAATTGCAAACACGTTTAATAAAAGATATGAAGCCGGAATTATCTGCGGTAAACGACAGTTATTACGAATATCTTTTTAGCAAATATGATAAAGATGAAATTTGCGATAAATATCTCGGCGGAACACACGTTATAAGTTATGACAACGGAGAGACGTTTGAAGATTTCGGAATTTTACCGATACATGCTCCGCACGGACCTTGCGTAGGGGTAAACGGAGAATTGATATTTGTCGGTAAGTCTTTGCAGGATAAGACGAAATACGGCGAATTTGATGTTTTTGATAAGGGCTTTTATATGCTCACGAGCGCGGACGGCAAAAAGTGGGAAATAAAATCCAAGGTTGTAGATGGGGAAATTCCGGGATATGCGTGTATGAGCGAAGCGCACCCTATCGTTTTAAAAAGCGGGCGAATACTCGTTCAGATAAGATATAACGGTAAGGACAAGCACGGTATTTACCAAACGTATTCCGACGACGGAGGAAAGACGTTCGGCGAATTGAAATTTGTAATAGAAAAAGGCTTTCCGCCTCATCTTACTCTACTCAAAAACGGAGACTTGCTATCTACATATGGATATAGGTTCGACGATATGGGGCTGAGGGCAAGAATAAGCAAAGACGAGGGCGAAACATGGTCGGAAGAGATAATTATAAAAGACGACGCTAAAAACACAGACCTCGGTTATCCTACGACGGTAGAATTAAATGACGGAACGTTTTTAACCGTATATTACATGATTCGTGAAGGGATGAAAAACGCAGGTATTTATTATATCAAATGGAAGATGTAATTTTTAGGTGAGACAAATGGACTTGATCAGAAAATTAGACTTAAAGAACAAAGATATTTACGGCGCAAAGCCCGTAACTATCGCCTTTTTGGGCGACAGCGTAACGCAAGGTTGTTTCGAGTGCTACTTTGACGAAAACAACACGATTCAAACTGTATTCGACGCAAAAAGCGGCTATCCGACAAGGGTAAAAGAGATACTGAATATTCTTTATCCCTCTGTTCAGATAAACGTTATAAACAGTGGTATAAGCGGAGATAGTGCGCCTAACGGAAGCAACCGTTTTGAAAGGGATATTGCGCCTTTTAATCCGGATTTAGTCGTAGTAAGTTTTGGACTTAACGACGGTTGTCAGGGCAGAGGTAAGGTCAAAAACTATACCGACGCATTAGAGAGTATTTTTGCGAAAGTAAAGGCGCTCGGGGCAGAGTGTGTTTTCGTTTTTCAGAATATAATGAATACGAAAGTTAGCCCGCAATTAAAAGAGAAACGGGAGCAAGATCTCGCCGCTTATTTTGCGGAGATACAGAATCGCGGAGATTTGGATTTCTATTATGAAAAAGCAAAAGAAACGGCTTTAAAATGCGGAGTAAAATTCTGCGACGTGTATTCCGCGTGGAAGAAAATGCAAGAGGGTGGAGTTGACACTACCGACCTTTTAGCGAACTATTACAATCACCCTATAAGACAATTTCACTATTACACGGCAATAAAGATTGTTGAAACGATTTTTGAATTATAATCATATACAATATGTTTTGCGTTTTAACAGGAGATTTATATGTGGAGCGGTAATATAAAAGATTTAAAAAGTTACGGTATTCTTCCCAAAGGAGCGGTAGAAGAGATACAAGAGTTTATAGACAAAAATGATTTAACCTTATTAGAAAAAGGCAGATACGTTTTAAGCGATAAAAACTTCGTAAACGTTTCGGAATACAGAACAAAAGAGTTTGACGGCAAATATGAAGTTCACAAAAAGTATGCCGATGTTCAACTTATAATAAGCGGTTGCGAGAAAATACGCTATGCGGATAAGGCGAATGAGATAATCAAAGAGTATGACGAAGCTGGCGATTATTATCTTTGCAGTGTGGAAAGTGAAAGAAAATTTACTCTTAGTAGCGGACAAGCTTGCGTTTTTCTTCCCGAAGAGCCGCACGCACCGGGCTTGAATTGCAACGGTGAAAAAGAGGTTAAAAAGGCTGTATTTAAGATACAATGTTAAACGTATGTCAGACAAAATAAAAGATAACTGCGTAAAATACGGCATAGTTTCCGTATTGCATGCCGTAGCTTTACTCATTTCGTCGGGAACGGTGGTTCAGACATTTATGATATGGTTCGGCGTGGCGAACGGCAAAGTGGAAGTGTATTCCTCGATAACGCTTATAGTTCAGGTCGCGGCAATGGCGGCGTGCGCGTTTACGTCGGACAAGTTTAAAAACCTTAAAAAAATAGTTACCGTATGCTTTTTTGTGCTTCCGTCGATTTTTTTAGCGTTGATCAGCGTTTCTACAGGTTTGTTTACCGGCGAAAATTCCATTTACGGCGTTATTCTGGCAGTGAGTATAATATGTAATCTCGCTCTCGGTATACATAATGTTTTCAGCTATAAATTACCGTATTCTATTTTCGATATTAACGATTATGGAAGAATAGGCTCTATTGTAGGAATATTGTCGGGCGTTATTAGCATAGGCGTATCGCTTTTACTGTCTTATTGCGTCGGGAAATTCGATTACAGAATAGTGATGACCATTGCTTTTTCGATAGGCTCTCTTCTTTGGATAGCGTGCGGAGTTCTGACTTCTACATATAAGACCATAAGCGTTGAAGAAAGTAGAGAAAGCGTCGGGTTAAAAGAGTTTTTTACATATTCGCTGTTTTATAAGGCTATTGCGCCGACTGTTTTAAGAGGCGTCGGAATGGGCATTTTCGGACTTATAGCCGCAATAGGGCTGAGGGACGGAGTGCTTAATACTGAAACGGCGACATATCTTACGGTATTTACGAGTTTGTCCGCAATAGCGGGAAATCTTGCCTATCTTTTCCTTGACAGAAAGGTGAAACATAAACATCTGATCATTATATCCGGTGTTTTGTCGGGTGTGTTTCTCTCGCTCATATCGGCATGGCAAAGCATAGTAACCTTTTATGTTTTTTACTTTTTAGGGAATGTTGCCATAACCGTAATAAGCATGGCTCACCCCGTGTTGGTGTTTGAGAGTGTACCTTATAAAAACATCGGGAGATACACGGCTTGGCGGATGCTGTTTATGACGTTCGGGCAAGCGCTCCCGGGCTTTTTCATAGAAAGCCTATACGTAGTAATAGGCGCGTTCGGCATAATGATAATAGGTGCGGTATGCAGCCTTATATCTTCGATCTGGCTCGGAATGGTTTTGAAAAAACAACAATAATAAAAAAGTAAGGAGTAATAGAATGAAAACGATAAAAGACAAGTATTTAGTAGTAGGCGCGGATTTTGCGGGTTTTCCGCTCAAAGAGGTAGTCGTAGAACACCTCGAAAAGAAAGGATGGAAAATTCTCGATTTAGGCGTTAGAAAGGACAGCGATCCAAACGACACCGACCTTATGTTCCACAGAGTAGGACTTCGAGTCGGCGCAGAGATTTCCGAGGGCAATTATGAGCGTGCGCTCGTGTTTTGCGGCACGGGTATGGGCATACATATCGCAGCAAGCAAATGTCCTCACGTTCACGCAGGCGTTGTTGAGAGCCTTCCTGCGGCGATAAGAGCAATAACAGGAAACGGCGTAAACGTCCTTGCGATGGGTGCGTTTTACGTTGCGCCGCAGACGGCTTGTGATATAGCCGACGCATATCTTGCAAATTCTCTCGGCAGCGGTTGGGAATGGTGGCATAATTTCTACGAATTCCATAAGCTTGCAATTGACGAACTTGAAGCGTTCAACTATGAAGAATACAAGAAAAACGGCTTTAAGGTAAATAAACTCGGAGATTACGACTTAACTCTCGACTTTGATAAAAAACCGGAGTGAATTTATTATCGAAAGAATGGAATTCAAGGTATGAAAGCGGAGTTGGAGACATAACGATAGAAAACGTTTTTTTGGAACGGGGAAGTCTGTAACAAAACTTCGTTTTTGTCAGAGTCTGAAACGTGTTGCATAGAATACCGGAAACGGCACGGGTTGAAAAATAAAATCAAATGGTATATAATATTGTTATGAAAAAATTCGTATCATTTATTATGTTTATCGTAACGCTGTTAACTCTTTCGCCGGCAATGACGGGTTGTTCGGGAGAATCTTCGAAAGACGTGACCGGTATCTACGGAATGGAAAGAATGTTTTATAAATACGTAGTGGTGTCATCCGTAGACGAAATCTATAATTTTGCGGGCAAGTACGATTATTATATTCTCGTGATGTATAACGACAATACGGGAAAAGTCATTATAAAACCCGAGGAAGGAGAGGAATCCTCGTATTCTGTAACTTACACGGTCGCATACAAAGAAGACGAACCCGACGTTGTGAAAAGCGTATGCGTCTCGGGATTTTTACTGCCGCAATACAAACTTATTGACGACGCACCCGTTCTGACGTTTACCGAAACGGAGGAAACAACGTTCATCTTTGTTCCGATAATTAACGAACTGACATACAGAAAATATGACGTCAGCGACCTTATAAACACGGGAACCAATACCACAAATCTTTTGGAGTTCACCAGATTTACAATGAAAACGACGGATAAACAGATTGAAAAGGCCAAATCGAGGCAGATCGAAAGAAAAGACGTTCGTAATTCAAATATCAAGCACCCGGTATAATAGCAAAACATAATGCTCTTTTCCCGTGAGATAAGCCTTTTTCACCGAATTTCTTTGTATAAATAGAATAGCGCGAAAAATATGATATAATTAAAGAATTATTTTTTATATTCTGATGCGTCCCAACCATCTGCTTTATAGGAGAATGGCTTATGACAAACGATACAAATAAAATCAAATTGCTTGTTCTATGGGATATTCTGTGCAAAAATACCGATGAAAATCATGCGATGAACGCAGATGAAATACGCGAAGAACTTGCAAAACGCGGAATCAGCGTAATGCGCAAAGTGGTTGCAACGGACGTGGCGGCATTAAATAAATACGGCTATGAGGTTTTATCCTATAAGAAAAAGTATTACTATTATTACGTCGTAAGCCGTCCGCTTGAAACGGCGGAAGTGGTTATGCTTGCAGACGTCATCAAGGCGTCCAAACTGACTTCTACGCAGAAAAATATAATGATTGAAAAATTGTCAGGTACGCTGTGTTCCCATCAGGCGGAGAATCTGTCGAAACATATTATCTCGTTGGATAAAAGCAGAAAAGGAAGTTCGTCTCTGATTTACAACGTGGATGCCATAGAGCGCGGAATAGAAGAAAACAAGTAAATCTCTTTCTTGTATTTCAACTATGACGAGAAGCACAAAAAAGTCTATCGAAAGAACGGCGACAGATATACGGTCAATCCTGCGTTTATGGTGTGGAACAGAGATAATTATTACATGTTGTGTTTCTCAAACGGACACGACGATATGGTAACGTACCGCCTTGACAAAATGGAGAACGTAAAGGTCGAAGAAGCGGAGCGCGAACCGCACCCGGAATACGAGTTGTTCAATACGGAAGAATACCGAAAGCAGGTGTTTTCAATGTTCGGCGGAGAAACGCAAAAAGTAACCCTTCTTTTTACGCCAAACATTCTTTCGGATATGTTCGACCGTTTCGGGGACGATATACGAATCAGAAAGATTGATGACGATACATATACGGTTGACGTAGCCGTTCAAGTATCGAAAACGTTCTTTGCGTGGATCGTCGGAACGCAGGGAAAGGTCAAAATCAAAGCTCCCGAAAAGGTGCTTGAGGAGTTTTCAGACTTTGTAGCAAAGATAAAAGAAGTATATTAGCCCGTAAAAAAGATGCTCTCACTTCGGTGGGAGCAAATTTTTTTGAAAAAAATTCATAAAAAAATCTTTCAATGCCAAATTTTTGGAACTGAAAAGTTGAAATAATCAAAAAGGAATGGTATAATACGCTCACAAACTAAGTTGAACACAGAGTTCAATATTAGAGAAAAGAGGACAAACCAATGAGAACGCTGAATCCGAACACATTGGAACGGGTGGAAAACTATATCACCGAATATCAGAAGAAGAACGGAAAATCACCGAGCTACCGTCAGATTATGCACGGCGTGGGAATGAGTTCTCTCAATCTTGCACAGAGATACGTTTTGGCGCTTGAAAGAGAGGGACGAATCGAAAGGACGAGAATCGGCAATATCTCCGTGCCGCCGAAGCTGAAGCCGAGCGGAATGGAGATTGCACCTCTAGTCGGAACGATTGCTTGCGGACAACCTGTTGACGCGATGGAAAACATAGAAGAAAGCGTAGCTTTGCCGAGAACGATTTTCGGAGCGGGCAATTTATTTCTTCTTCATGCAAAAGGCGATAGTATGGTGGAAGCGGATATACATAACGGAGATCTTGTTGTTATTCGGCAACAAAATACGGCAGAAAACGGCGAGATTGTCGTAGCAATGATAAACGGCGAAACAACGCTAAAAAGATTTTACAAGAAAAACGGTAAAATCATTTTACATCCTGAAAACAAAACAATGGATGACATTATCGTTAAAAATTGTGAAATTCAAGGTGTGTTGGTAAGCTGTATCAAAATGTATGTTTGATTAGGTATCAAGCGTTTTCTCCCCCAAAACGCAGAGATATAAATGGATTACAAATGATGTTTGACTGTTGTACAGGAGTTATCCCGACCATACCATGGCAGTTAGATAAATTCAAATTATTTGTAAAATGGGATTAAGGAGGTTGTATTTAATGAAATACGCAATGTGTCCGAAATGCGGTCGTCGCCTGTGCAAAGGCGAGAACGGAACGAAAGTGGAAATGGAGTGTCCGAAGTGCGGAGAGTTTGCTTCCGTTATCATCGAAGAAGATGATATACATATCAGCAAAAAGCCGATCTTTACGCCTGCAGAAGTTTCTGCGAAACTAAAGCAACACGCCTGAATTTATTCAAACTCAAAAACTAAATAATACAGTGGGGAAAGAAGTGCCGTTGTATTTCTTTTCTGACATCTTGTTATGAGGCTGGACTTATTAAAAAGTTAAGAGGAGCCTGACAGATAGTAAAATCCTGAAAGCATAGGGTTAGTCTATTTGTCAGGCTTCTTTTTTGATGCCTTTTTATGCCCGATTGTGAGGATTTTACACCTCGCAGTCGGGCTTTTTTCGTTGGGGCAGAAATCTGTCCGATTGCGGTTTTTACAAAAAATCAAAAATCGGAGGATTTCAAAAAATGACAGAAAACAATGCAAAGAAGTACATCATCAAAGTCAGAGGCGAAGAAGTAGAGGTAAGCGAAGAGGTATATCGTGCGTATATCAGACCAATAAGAGCCGAGCAGCGCAGAAAACGCAGGGAATGGAAGTGTAACCGTATAAGTAAAAACGGCGGGCATTACATTCGGTGTAAAGATAGTTGCGAAAGTTGTCCGTATTATCAATCAGGAAACAATGCGCTTGGCAATAAGTTGTCATTAGACAGAATGTCGGAAGACGGGGTTGACTTGGAAGATCCTAATCAGGACGTTGAAACTAAATACATAGAAGAAGAAACGCGAAATGAAGAGAAAGAGAAATTATATAAGGCAATCTTTTTGCTCGCGCTTAAACAGCAAATAGTAATAAAAAAAATATTTTTTGAAGGGAAAAAGCAAGAAGAAGTCGCGGTTGAATTGAATGTTTCTCAGCCAGCAATTTCTGTTACTTTGGATAGGGCAATAAGGAATCTAAAAAAATATTAAAAAATTTTTAGGCAAACGTTTATATTTTGAAATTTCGTGTCCTTGGTTAAGTGAAGGGGTTAGTTGAAACGCCTTCATCAAGGAGACGAATCAATGAAACTCATAAAAGACGAATTTGAAAAATATGCGCAAGAGCAAGGCTATGAAAGTGCCGAAGAACTTTTTGATTATTTGGGCGGCAATGTCAATGCATACAGAAAATATAAAAAACAAGTTCCCATAAGCAAAGAAATGTTCACGCAAATTTGTTGGGAAGTTGGTATGTCGGATGCCGCGGACTTTATTAAATTCGAGTCCGACGAACAAGAGAGATACCGAGAAATAACGGAAGAGTTTTAACGGAGGAAAGTGTTTTGAAGCAGGATATTTATCCGAAGAAAGAAGAATTTAATGAGCTCGTTTCGCACGACGGGTATTCGCTCCGAATCAACGCTTTCTTTGCATGGCTCAGACAAAGCGGATATACCCTCGAATACATAGCCGAAAGATTAGCAACAACGCCCGATGACATTGTATTAAGGCTAAGACGACGAGAAAAATTCAGCGAAAGAGAGCTGCGGATTCTCATATATCTTATGAAAAAGCAAAGGTATATTACGACGGCTCGCATCACATAGCGATTCCGCATACAACGAGGTGGCTTAAACCCCGTCGCAAATTTAAGGAAAAGGAAATTGTAGTTGGCGAGGACGGAAAACCCGCCGAGGACAAACTCGAACCGTCCGTACTCGTAGCCGATAAAAACCCCAACCGAACCCGCCTCTAAGCCGTCTTTTTAACGCTTTGCGGCAAATTCGCCCTCGACGTATTTGTATACGCCATCGGTTGCCTTTACCACAAATCATTTAAAAATACGGCTTAGAGGTTGCCCTATATATCAAATCAAATCGATACCGCAAATTTTCAGGCGTAGATTACGTTTAAGTCGCGGCGTTTCCGCGGGTTAGTATACAAATACAAGCCGCGGAAAGAACAATGAATTAAGCGTGAGATACGCCTGAAAATCGGTTTCGGTTGGGGTTTTTATCGGCTTAAGGAAGGGCACGTTTTACAAGAAGTCGAATTTGTTGACGGCGAACTTGTTCCCGTTATGAAAAAGGTCAAGGCAAAGGGAGTAAGGACAACGAAGAAAGAAGTCTTTGAACGACTCTACAAGGAGAGTTTCGATCTAAAACGAAACATTCGTCGGAAGCATATAATTGACGGTATAGCGGGGCTGTTTAAGGAGTTAAAAACAGCAGAAACTTACGTTGACGACAATCTCGAACGCAAGAAGCGAAATCTTATCTGTCGGCGAACGCGGTTGGTAAGAAAGGTGAACTTACAAAACTTCAATTTCTTCGTTACTTTTACCTATGATAGCAAAAAACATACGGAAGAATCTTTTAAAAAGAAACTTATCTGGACGTTGGCGAATTTTTCTCATAGAAAGGAGTGGAAATACGTCGGCGTGTGGGAACGTTCTCCCGAAAAGAAACGATTACACTTTCACGGATTATTTTACATTCCAGATGAAACAATGCCGGGAGAACTAACTGAGGTCAACGATTTCAGCCTTATAACGCATAAACGGCAAACAACAATACAAAATACATATTTCAACGAGAAGTTTGGAAGAAGTGACTTCGAGAAGATAGATGATAATCGTAAAATGGGAGCGGCAGTGGCTTATATCTTGAAATACATAGAAAAGTCGGGTGAGCGAATCGTCTATTCGAGAGGGCTTCCGCAATACTTTATTTCCGACATACTCCCCGAGGACGTTGTTATGAAAGTCGGGCAAGAAGAAAAGAAGTTACTTCTTTTCGACGACTTCAAATGTATAGACGAAGGTTGTATCGTGGGAACGGTAAGCGATGACACTATAAAACAAATGCCAAAAAGTAACTGACAAAAGGCAGCGCGGAAGATTTGCCAAGCGGCTTAGCGGCAAACTTCCGCGCCTTTGGATTTGGTGAGAGGATATGCAACGAGTCGATTCAACTGATGGGTTTGAAAAAAGACGTGTGCTTGTCTTCGGCGAGGCGAAGCCGAGCCGACTTGTATCAAGACAAGCACACGTCTTATCGTCAAATGGCAAATTTATGCTTAAAATATAGGTAAAGTAAGAGCTGTATTTGCCGTTCGGGTTTGAATTTTTTTCGGGCTGTTATTCTTTCGGCTTCGAATTGTTCAGTTTATTATCTTTCGGTTTTTTCCCTGTATATTGCTTATACTGACGAAAGAACGTCGCGTAGTTGTTGTAAGAATATCCCTCGGAAAGGTGGGATAGCGACAACCCCGTGGGTATAAGCTTTTCGATCATAAGCAATTTTTTCTGATTGATATATTTTTTCAGACTCATACCGAGGTAATTTTTGAAATTATGCGAAAGCCACGATT
This sequence comes from uncultured Clostridia bacterium, assembly GCA_934247225.1. Classification (GTDB taxonomy): domain Bacteria; phylum Bacillota; class Clostridia; order Christensenellales; family Borkfalkiaceae; genus UBA10281. Next base: position 131,339 of record CAKQJE010000002.1, on the reverse strand, counting down.
TACTCACGAAGAATTTTTCCGAGATAATTTCCGCGTTCAACGGTTCGGTTATATGTTCGTCGATATACCGTATTATTTGATCCATGATATTGTTTGAAGCCCCGACGATCTCTTCGTCGGTGGACGAATACTTGAGGTGATAAAGAATTTGAGTGAGAGCCGACGGCAGAAAATTCTGGAAATCCTCTTCGGAAAATTTCTGTTCCGCATCCGAAACGCTGTCTATGATTTTAAAAAGCGAATCATCTTTTTCTAAATGATAAATTCTATTGAAATCGTTTATCGAAGGTTTTAAATCTTCCGGTATCGTGTTTTCGGAAAAGTAAATTCCGCAACGCTCGTAATTCTGAGAATACGGAATTATAAGGTTGTGAATCGTGGCGGGCTTTATAAAAACAAAATCGAATGATTTCAGTTGGTATTTGAAGCCGCTTATGTTAAAGTATGCCTCTTCTACGGAGTACACGAAAAGGATCTCGTAATTGCTGTGAAGGTGCGGCGACCAACTTACGTTATCAGGGGTTGTGGGGGTATCAAGAGAATGGTAAAATGATATATTTTCATTATTCATAAACATAGCATAACACATAAATGCCAAAAATGCAATAAATCTTCGCAAAAATTGCTATTGAATTGCAGAATTAAGTATGATATAATTGTGTTGCAAATAGAGGAGTACTCCTCTTTTCGTCACAGACGAAGAATACTCTTAATTGAAAAAAAGAAAAGGAGAAAACGTATTATGAGAAACGTTTTTAAAAAACTTACCGCGCTTATGCTCGGCGCGGTTACGGCAATCGCTTTCACGTCCTGCGGCAATACGCCTGCGGGTTCAACCGAAAGCAACGGAAATTCAAGCGGCGGCAACGAACAGGTCAACGACGAAAAGTTGCAGCTTTATGTTTATAATTACAACGGCGGCTACGGCTCGCAGTGGATTATGAACGCAAAACAGAGATTTGAAGCCGCTCACGCGAACGACGAATTTTCGGGAGGAAAAAAAGGCGTTCAGATTATGGTCGACGCAAACAAGGACAATATTGAAACCAAAATAAACAGCTCAAACGAGGTTTATTTTGCGGAGTCGGCGTATTATTACACTCTGAAAAATCAGGGAATGCTTGCGGATATCACGTCTGCCGTAACAACCAAACTCGACGGTGAAAGTAAGTCCATAGAAGAGAAAATGGAAGAATCGCAGAAGAATTTTTTCAAAATCGACAACAAATACTATGCGATTCCCCACACGAACACCTTCGCGGGGCTTACTTACAATAAAGATGTGTTCGACGCGAAAAATTTCTATTTTGCCGCCGAACCGTATCTTACGGACGGAAAGGTCGCTTCGATAGAGGATTGGTTCATTGCGGAAAAGGGCGACGCGAAAAGCACAGGTCCTGACGGACTTCCAAACACTGATGACGACGGACTTCCTTCCACTTACGACGAGTTCTTTATTCTTCTCGAATATATGAATCAGAAGAACGTTCAGCCCATAACATGGAACGGGTACAGATATTATCATTATCTTACATGGTTCTTCCAGGCACTTGTTGCGGACTATGAAGGCTACGATCAGATGATGCTTAACTATACTATGGACGGCGACGCAACCGACCTCGGAACGATTTCGGGCGGAACGTTCGTGAAAGACTCCGCGCCTCTTAAAATAGCCGCGAACGAAAAGAACGACCTTGCAAGACAGGCGGGTAAATATTACGCTTTGAAATTCCTTGAAAAACTCGAACAGATATCTGTTGACGCAAGCGGAAATACCACCGATATCGTCGGCAAAAAGGGCGTTTACAATTCGAGCTATACTCATATTAACGCGCAGACGGATTTCATCACGGGCTCGCACGACGGCGTAAACAAAGATATCGGAATTTTGATCGAAGGTATCTGGTGGGAAAACGAAGCGGCTCCCGCATTCCAGACGTTGGTGAGCAAAACTCACGATCAGAATCTTGCGGCTAAAAACCGTAATTTCAAATTTATGCCTCTTCCCAACGCCAACGCGGAAATTACTGCCGCAAAAGCTAACGGAACGAAGAAAAATACAATGATAGATCAACTTTTCGCGCTTGCATGCGTTAAATCGGGACTTTCGGCGGAGAAACAGGCATTGGCGGAAGAGTTTATCAGATTCTGCAACACCGACGCCGAACTTCGCGCGTTTACGGTTTGCACGAACACCCCCAAAGCGTTGAATTACACTCTTAACGACGCAGACAAGAAAGAAATGACGAGTTTCGGTTTGTCTGTTTGGAATATGAAAGAGAAATCCGACGTCGTATATCCTTACGCGACAAATCCGACGTATATGAACAATATGAAGCACTTCTCGGCGTTCGAGATGTACAGCTCGACGACCTCGGCGAAGGGCGTTCAGACTTACGCGATACAGGCGTTCAGAAACGGCGTAACCGCGGAAGATTATTTCACGGGGCTTAAAACCTACCTCGACAGCTACAACTGGAACTGATAAAATGACGGGCTGCCGCAAAGCGGAACGGTTGATCTATCCGCTTTGCGGCAACTTTTAAAAGGAGTTAATTATGCTTGTTTCGTCTAAGAAAAAAGCATTCAAAAGCAAAGGCGACAGAATATTTTACGGAGTGATGATGGTATGGCCGCTGCTTCAATTCGTAATTTTTTATCTTGTTGTAAATTTCAACAGTATTTTGCTTGCGTTTCAGAAAATCGACGTGGCGACGAACACCACGACCTTTACGCTCGTCAATTTCTCGACGGCGTTCAGAGCGTTATTCAAAACCGAACTTGTTCCCGCGTTTAAAAATTCGTTTATATTGTACTTACTTAATCTCGTCTGCGGAGTAGGGCTCGGGCTTTTGTTTTCTTATTATATAAGCAAGAAGATGCCTTGCGCGGGCTTTTTCAGAGTGCTTTTGTTTATGCCGTCCATTCTTTCGGCAATCGTTATGACGGGTGCTTTCAGCAAATTTGTAGACGCCGGTATTCCCGCTCTCGTGAAGAGAATAAGCGGCGGGAAAACGGTGATAAGCGGATTTTTGGAAAACAATAAATATACCGTTGCGACCATTATGTTTTATAACGTACTCGTAGGCTTCGGCACGTCTGTTTTAATGTATTCTAACTCGATGAGCGGAATATCGAAAGAGATTTACGAAGCAGCCGAAATCGACGGTGCGAAAGGTATGCGCGAGTTTATAAGCATAACTCTTCCGATGATTTTCGGAACGGTTTCGACCTTCGTCGTCGCGGGAATAGCGGGTATTTTCACAAATCAGATGAATATCGTCGCTTTTTACGGAACGAATATTCCCGATCCGTCCTGGCATACGCTGGGCTCGTATATTTACACCGAGAGTTTAAAAGGCTCGGCGGGCGGCGGAGCGACTTATCCCTATCTTTCCGCGCTCGGTTTGTATCTTACGGTCATAGCCGTGCCGATAACGCTTGCGGTTAAGAAACTTCTTCAGAAATATGGACCGGGGGAGGACTAAAGCATATGGCGAGCAACACTAATAAAATAAAAAGCAAGCTCACGCCGCTGGGCATAGTTCTTCTCGTATGCCTTTGCGCTTACGTAATTCTCGTTCTCGCGCCGCTTGTATGGGCGTTTTTATCGTCGCTGAGAGATCCGTGGTTTTACCGTATGGATTCGCTCTGGTGGATAAAAGGTAAAGAAGGCGACGTTCTTTATTTCGACAACTACAAAACGATCGGCGAAATATTCTGGTGTGAGGTAACAAGAAAGGGAGTAGGCACTTACACGGTAGGAATGTGGAGAATGTTCGGTTATTCGCTTTTGTATGCGATAGGCTGCGCGTTCACCGCATCGTTCGTTCCCTGCGTGACGGCGTACTGCTGTTCAAAGTTTCCTTGCAAGCTTTCGAAAACCGTCGTAACCATAGTAATTATATGCATGTCGCTTCCGATTGTCGGCAGTCTTCCGTCGGAAATCAAAGTGGTGAAGTTTTTAGGGTTTTACGACAGATTATGGTCGATGTGGGTTATGAAAGCCAACTTCTTAGGTCTTTATTTCCTTGTGTTTTACGCGGCGTTTAACGGCGTTTCGGACACTTATTCCGAAGCGGCGAAAATCGACGGCGCGGGCAATTTCAGAATATTTTTCGGCATAATAATGCCGCTCGTGAAAAATACGTTTTTCACGGTAATGCTTATTAAATTTATAGAATTCTGGAACGATTATCAGAATCCGCTTATCTATATGAACAGTTATCCCACAATCGCCATCGGGCTTTATTCGCTTCTTACGACGAACGACCCGAGAAAAATGGCAAGCACGGGATATGCGAACACCGACCCGCAAAAAATGGCGGCGGCAATGGCTGTACTGTTCCCGATTCTGGTAGTGTTCATAGCGTTCCAGAAAAAACTTCTCGGCGATTTAACGATAGGAGGTGTTAAAGGATGAGAAAAAACAAATTGCTTTTTTCCGTACTTGTTTTCGCATTCGCGGTAACCCTTTTTGCAGGGCTGTTCACGCTTAACAGGAGCGTAAACGCGAGCGGAGTTCCCGTATGGGGAAAGGTGAATATCGAAGAGAGCTACGAGTACGGCTCGACGTTTACTCTTCACGAAAGGAAGATCACCGTCGGAGGAAAGTACGGCAAAGTCACCACGCTTTTAAGATACCCCGACGGAACGGAGACAAAAGAGGCTACGGCGAAACTCGACGAAGCGGGTATTTACACGCTCAGATTTATCGCCGAGGCAAACGGCGAAGTTTATCTCGACGAGATGAACTTTACGGTTACGGCGAAATTTGCCGTTGCGGGCGAAAAGTCCGCGGTGGTTTATAACGACGAGTCTTGCAAGCCCGGTTCGGGAGCATTGTACGTAAGGCTTGCCGCAGGCGAAACGCTTACGTTTTCCGAGCCGATAGACCTTAAAAACGCTACGAGTAGTGATAAACTTATCGAATTTATGGCTACCCCGGACAATATAGGCAATCAGGATTTCGAGAAAATCACGGTTCGCCTTACCGATGTTTACGATTCGTCGATTTACGTGGATATTATTTCTTACGCTTACGGCGGAAGCGATAACGGTTACAGAGCGTTTGTTTTGTCTCGCGGAAACGGGCAAGTTCCTAAAGGATATTTCCATAGCGGAAATACGCTTGTATTAAATCAGAACGTTTCCGGAACTAGTACGGCGCACAGCTTTACAGGTTCTGTCGGTGCGGACGGAAAACAGCAGTATTCGTCCGTAAGGCTCGGGTTCGATTACGAGAATAATTCGATTTACGTAAACGAAAGATATAATATCGACCTCGATTCTCCCGATTGCTTTCCCGAGCTTTTATGGTCGGGTTTTACGGGCAGTAAGGTGAAGATGTCGATAACGTGCGATATGTATTCGGCGTCGACCGCGAATTTTGAAATTTATTCGGTTTACGGTCTGAATATTTCAAAATCGCTGTATACCGACGACGTTAAACCCGAAATAATCGTTGAGGGCGAAACGGACGAAATGCCTCTTGCGGAAGTCGGAAAAACGTATAAAGTGCCTTCCGCTTACGCTTTCGACGACGTTTGCGGCTATCTTTCCGTAGACTGCGGGGTAGCTTACAATTACAATTCGGGCAATCCCGTTTCGATAAGCGTTGAAAACGGCGTGTTCAAAACCGATTACGCGGGTTATTACGCGATAATTTACAAGGCGACCGATTTCAGCGGCAACACAGCCGAAAAAATTCTTTGGGTAAATTGTATGTCGGACGTACCCGACCCCGTTATCGCGATTAACGAAAGCGAAAAACAAACCGAGGTTAAAGTCGGCGAAACGGTACAAGTCGCTTCGGCAACGGTGAGCGGCGGCTCGGGAAGCCATAGTCTGTCGGTTCACGCCGAACATAACGGCGAAAAAATTACCGTTACAGACGGAGCTTTTATTCCCGAATCTGCGGGCGAATATAAGATAATTTACGTCGTAACCGACGAAATAGGACAAACGGCAAGCGCGGAATATTCTGTAAACGCGGTCGTTTCGTCCGCTCCCGTATTTTCTGCGGACGCGGTTCTGCCGTCCGTTCTGATTGCGGGCGGAAGCTATAAAATACCTTTTTTCGTTGCTTCCGATTACGCAGGCGGATTGAAAAAAGAAATAACCGCCTCTTGCAAAATCACTGATAAAAACGGCGAAAAAGTTTATGCGGCGGGCGACGTTTACGTTCCCGCAATCGACGGAAAAAGGGGAAGCGTAAAATTTGTTTTCGCTGCGGGAGCAACCGAAAAAACTTACGAAATTCCTTGCGTTGACGTATGGAACGTAGTCGGAAACAGAAAGAGACTTGATTTTGCTTCCTACATTTATTCCGAGGACGGGGTTTTGGCGGAAAAGACGGAAAACGGACTTAAAATCACCGTAAACGGAAACGGAACGGCTCGGTTTATAAATCCTCTTCTTGCCGACAGATTTTCTTTGACTTTAAGAGGTGTTGCCGGAGGATTCGGCAAAATAACAGCCGCGCTTACCGACGACGAAGATAAAAACGTTAAAGTAACGTTCGTTCTGGAAGAGAAGAACGGGAAGACGTATTTTACTGTGGGCGGAACGACGGTGTCCCCCGAGTTTTCGTTCGACGATTCCAAAAACGTCGAAATAAGCTATTCCGACGGCAAACTTACGGCGGCGGGATTTACGATAGACATCGGAAAAACCGACGCCGGCAAGGCTTTCGAAGGCTTTAAATCTCACAAAGTAAGGCTTGATTTTGCGTTCGAAACGAGCGGGGAAAAGTCCTTATATATCGAAAAAATAGTAAATCATTCATTTACGGGAACGGTCACGAGCGACAGTACCGAACCCGCGTATTACGTGTCGGGCGCGGCAGGCGGAACGTTTGCCCTCGGGAAAGTAACCATTCCCGCGGCTTACGCGGCGGACGTTCTCGATCCGAACGTTTTGTTCACAATGTCGGTTGTAGACGCGGAAGGAAATTATCTTACGGATATAAACGGTATGTCGATGAACAACGTCGATCCGACCAAAGAATATACCGTAAACTTCGATAAAATCGGCGAATACGCAGTAAGATACGTCGTTTCGGACGTTTTCAATTCTTCGGAAAACAAAACGCCTTATTCGGTTTCGTACACTGTTCTGGACGAGGAAGTTCCCGTATTTAAGTTCCTCGGCGAATTTAAAACGGAGATAGGTGTCGGCGAGATTTACGTTTTGCCGAAATTCACGGTAAGCGACAATTATTCGGCGGAAAGCGAAGTATACGTCGCGAAGTACGTCGAGGATCCGTCGGGCAAAATGAACGAGATTCCCGTAAGCTCCAATTCTTTTAAAGCGACTAAGGCGGGAACATACAGATTGATTTTAATGGCTGTGGACGGTAGCGGCAACGTGGACTATTTCACTGTCGACATCATCGCAAAATAAGGAGGAATGCAATGAGAAAACTTTTTGGCGGAATACTTTCCGCAATTCTTATCGCGGTTATGCTTTTTGCAAGCCTTGTTTCGTGCGGAAATGGCGGAGATTCGCAAACCGACTCGGTAAACGCGGGCGAATCTGCTTCGGATAAGCCGAATGAAGCGATCAATCCTATAGACGTAAAGGAAGAGCATTTCTGGTACGGCGGACTTCACAAGGTAAATGTTACGGAAAACCCGCAGAGGGTTCTTGTCGAAAACGGCGTTTCCGATTATACGATAGTTTACGACGTCGAATCGTCCAAGGCGCTTCAGGCGGCGAACTTTATCTTAAAGCATATTTCCGCGGCAACGGGCGCGGACGTAAAAATAACGGCGGGCGAGGACATAGTTGCGGTTTCGGGAAACGATAAGTATATCGTACTCGGAAGAAGAGATTTGTTTTCGGCGGCAGGGCTTACGATGCCCGAAGACGATCTTGCTCCGTCGGGTTATTATCTCAAAACCTACGGAAACGTCGTGTTTATGGAAGTCGAAACGGGTTTTGGTTATCAGCAGGGCGCGATTACGCTTTTAAAACATGTTTTAGGGTATACGATGTATTCTGAAGATACGGTTGTGTATTCGAAAAAGGGCGGAACGATACCCGATATGGAAATTATCGAAAAACCCGATTACGGTTACCGCGTTCAGGGTAACGCCGTTTCGGACGAAGCTCGTTACGGAATGGGCTTTATCAAAAATCAGGACATTATAATTCCCGTGGGGCAGGGCGGATATTTTCACAATTCGCTTAATTATTTCAACTCGAGCGAAAACAAAATCGATCCTACGCTTGCCGAGGAACATCCCAACTGGTTTGCAACGAATAACCGCGAGCTTTGTTATACGGCGCGTGGCGACAAGGACGAACTCGAGCTTATGATAACCCGTGTTGCGGAAATCATCGAGCAGAAGGCCGAGGAATATCCCGAAACGCCCGTTATTACGTTCACGATTCAGGATAACTTCTATTCCTGCGAATGCACATGGTGCAAAAAGTACGAGGAGACCTACGGGAATGCGGCGGCTGCGGCTAGGGTAATTCAGTTTACCAACAGAGTCGCTAAAATAGTTGACGCGTATTTCGATGAGAAAGCGGCGGCGGAAAACACCGAAAAGCGCGACCTGCTCATAAATATCTTCGCTTATCACCATACGACGCAGGCTCCCGTAGTCAAAAACGCGGACGGAACGTATTCGGCGATGGACGAATCGGTAGTTCTCGAAAAGAACGTCGGCGTGTTCATCGCGCCTATCGAGGCTTCGTTCACTCATTCGTTTTACGACGACGTAAATAAGCAGTACGCCGAAATAGCCGAAGGTTGGGCTTCGTTATCGTCGCACGTTTATGCATGGCTTTACGAGCCGAACTACAGCTATTACCTCTATCCGTTCAACACCTTCGACAGTTCGCTTGAAACCCTTCGTTTCTTCAGAGCGAACAACTCCGAATACGTCTGGACGGAAGGTCAGACGATGCAGACCAACGCCACGGGTTTCAATAAACTTAAAGAATATATAAATTCGATAGAGGAGTTCGATGTAAACTGCAATCTTCAGGAGATAACAGACGACTTTTTCGCAAATTATTTCATGGATGCGACAAAGCCGATGCGTCAATTTTTGTCTGAATTTCAAATATGGAGCAGAAAGATAGAAAACGATGAAACGAATGAAATAAGCGGAACAATTTACGAACAGATAGCCGTAAGCAAGTACTGGCCGAGAAATCTTCTCACTCACTGGCTCGATTTAATCGATGAGGCGTACGAGGCGATAGAACCGCTGAAATATACCGATAACGCAAAATATCAGGTTATCGCAAAGCATATCAAGATAGAAAGCATTTTCCCGAGATACGCGCTTTTAACGCTTCATTCGGGGTATTACAGTCAGGAATCGTTGAAAGCGGAGAGAATAGCGTTCAGGGATGATTGCAGAGAACTCAGCATTCAGTATACGGCACAGAACGTCGGACTCGATATTCTGTACGCAACCTGGGGAATTTAAGGAGGAATGAGTATGAAAAAAATATCCATAGCGGCATTTGTTTGCATATTCGTTCTTGCGTTCGCCCTTTTTGCCGTATCTTGCGGTAAAAAAAATCAAACGGACTCGGATTCGGGCAGTACGCCCGCAACGTCCGAAAGCGATAGAACCTCGGACGCAGATGAGGCCGCAGGGCTTAAATTTATCACCAAAGGCGCGATACTCGAGGTCGGCGAAACCTTCGCTATCGAATACGAGAGGGTCGGCGACGGCGAAATCGAATGGAAATCGCTTGACGAAAACGTGGCTTCGGTAAATAACGGTATAGTTGCGGCTCTCGGCGAAGGTGATACGAAAATCGAAGGAAAGCTCGGAGAGATATCGGCAAGTTTTACCGTTAAGGTTGAAAAGCAGACTTCGATTCCGTCCGTAAAACTTTCCGCAAAGGATGTCGATCTCGTTACGGGTGAAACCGCAGAGGTTTCATTGCGAGCCGAATATAAGGGTAAAGAGACGAAAGCCGATAAATACGGGTTCAATACGGAAAGCGGCGCGGACGTTGCCGAGCTTTCGTTGAGCGAAAACATACTTTCCGTGAAAGCGTTGAACGAGGGAAGTTTGACCGCCGTCGTTTACGCCGAAATTTCGGGAACGGTGGCGGCTGAAAGGCTTGCCGTTACGGTACGCGAAAGCAAGCCCCTGATAGTTATATCGAACGCAAAGCCTGCCGCGGACGGTTATGAAACCGACGTAGCTGCGATAGAAAATCCGACGATTCCGCTCAGCTTCAAGCCCGTCGCAGAGGTATGGGAGCACGGAAAAGTTCAGAGCGAAGCGGCCGTCGAATGGACTATGGAGGATAACGATTTCATCGGTTCGGGCGAAAACGGTTATTTCGGAAAATCTTTCGGCAGCGCGGTAGTTGTCGGAACGTATAAAGGCGAAAGCGTTCGCCTCACCGTAAATTGCACACGCCCGACATTTAAATCGGACGAAAGCATAACCTTAGAGCTTGCCGACGGATTCAACGTGGCAGACCTCGGTGGAAATGTTTCATCCGTAAAAGCCGACGACAGCGAAATTTTCAAATCGGTAGACGATGCGGGAAAAATCGAGTTTAAGCTCAACGCCTTAAAAATTACCGAATATAACGTAGAAAAGAAGATTTCAATCACGACGGACAAGGCAATTTACGAGTATAGCGGAAAAATCGTCACAGATATAATCACCGACGAATCGGAGCTTAACGATTTCCTTGCAAATTCGCTCGCTTCTGCAACGGCTTCGATGTCATCAAACGGATATTTCATTCTCGGAAACGACATAGTTTGCAGCGGAGAATACAAAGCGTATGAGCGCTATCCGTTCGGCGCGCAGTCGGCAAACGGATTCCAGGGCGTGTTCGACGGCAACGGAAAGATTATCAAAAATCTTAACGTTACGGGAAATTACTGCGGATTTATACCTATGATGGGTATAAGCGGCGTTTTGAAGGACGTGATATTCATAAACGGTAAATTGAACGGAAACGGCGGTTTTATCTCCTGCCATTCGTTCGGAACGATAGAAAACGTTTATATCGAAGCGGAAATTACAAACAACTCTGCAACCGTGAGCATGGGAGACAGAAGGCTTTGCGCAAGCGTTCTCGCTTCGGAATCTGCTCCGAACATGAACGTTAAAAACGTTTTCGTAAAATATCTCAACGAGGTTGACGAAGAACTTCACGCAGGGCATTTGTTTATCCTTGGCGATTGTAGACCCGACGGACTTATCGTTGTGGGGCATAAGAAATATTACAGCAAAACATGGGGTGGCTTTTCGGACGCAAATGCGAGAAGTTATGCGACCGAAGCGGAATTTATCGCGGCTAAAGACGAATGGAACGAACTTGCCGCAAATTATTCCTCGCTTATATTCAACGTAACCGAAACGGGAATATCGCCCGCGAGAAGAATTTAAAGGCAAAAATCGGAGTTTAAAATAACTAACCGATTAAAAATATAAAATTTTTCGGAGGAAAAAGAGATGAAAAAAGAAAAAACCGAAGGCTATCGCAGAATAACCTTCAAAAACGCAATCACGCTTATTTTATGTTTGTGCTGTATTGCGGCGTTTGTCTTTGCGGGAGCGAATATTTCGCAAACCGCCAAGGCGGACGACGAAGTCGTTGAAGTGATGAACGACCATTTTACGGCTGCCATAGAGGATAAGGGTTACAAAGTCGACAGTATAACCGACCAGATAATAAAACTGCAATACGACAAGCAGTTTCATAAAACCGACGCGTGGCTTAACGATAAGGGAAGCTCGAATTACACCATCGACGGGATGGATCTCGGCAATTATCTCGTTATTAACGGAATGACTTTCAACGAGATAAGAGAAAAGTATTCGGGAGTGTACGCTTCTGTGGGTAGCAGTACAAATCTTGGTAAAGGCGGAGATTGGACTCCCGTCACGGTAAGAGCTTATCCCGATTCAATTTATCTTGCCATTCACAGAAGTTTTACCGATATCGGCGCGATGACCGTAGGTCTTAAAGACGGATTTTCTTACGTTTACGACGGAACGACCTATAAAACCGAGGGCGACCTTATTTTCAAATCGACGTTAGACCCGACTTCCGACTTCGAAGCTCCTGTTTTCGTCAAGCAGGAAGAAATAGACGAAACGGAATATGCTGTGGAAACCTTTTCGAGAAGCCTTGAAGACGGCGGAACGAACAGTGAATACAAATGTTTAAGATTTTTCCCGCTTTTAAGCGCGGATTATAGTTCTTCTTACGGATCGAAATGTCTTGGCGATCACTATTTGTACGCAAAGGACTATCTTCTTATAAACGATAAACCTATCAACTATTGGAATATAATAACTTATTCGACGGAAGACGACTATACGAAGAATCCTGTCAATAACAACAGTAGCAGACATTTTGCAACGCCCGTTATCGCGTACTTATACAATAGCGGCGAATTCCAGATATGGATTCACTCTGCATGGGCTGAGAGGAACGGCATAGATTTTAATAATATAAAGATTTCTCTCGATAAGGGCTTCCCGTTCGTCAAAAAGGACGGTAAGGTATACGTAACGGCAAACAAGTTCTCCGCAGAAAGAATTGATGGAGCTGTTTACTGCACGAAATCCGAAAAGAACATAACGCCGAGTGTTTCTATCGAAAACGTGACCGAGCAGACCGCGCTTAAACACCTCGTTGTCGACGTAACGCTTTCCGGGCCTATGGACGACATCGTATGGCATATGATAGACGGCTACGCTCCGAACGCAAACGCTCTTACGAAAATTCTTATAAACGGAAAGTCCGTTTCCGAAATCAATTCTTCCACCGATACATCGGGTTGGGAATGGAGCGGCGGGTGTGGTTTCAGCGCGACAAACGCTCTTCTTCAGAAGCCCGTGCTTATCCTTTGCAACGGCGGCAAGATGACGATCTATATCAACGGACAGTATAGAGATCTTTTGTCGAACGGCAAAAACACCGACGTGAAAATCGAAATTCTCGGCGGCTCGAACGTCTTGTTCCAGCCAACTAAAACCGAAGCGGGCAATAAGTATTTGCTCGGTGCGATGGCGGAAACCGCTATTTTTAACAGAACGTATGCGCTCAGCGTTTACCCGGACGGGAAAGCGGGCGAAGCCGTAACGAGCGAGGTCGTTCACGGAGGCGCAATCGATATAAGCGGCTATAAAAAGGACGGATATACCGTTAAGTGGGTAGACGCGGAAGGAAACGCCGCGCTTACGGTTATGCCCGAAAAGGATTATGCCGTTTACGCGGAATATACGGCGATAGAATATAACGTGGAAGTCGAGTATTTAGGCGGAACAACCGAAAACGTTACTTACACTATCGAAAACAGAGAGGAAAAGCTCGCCGCGATAAAGCAGAAGCTTACCGCAAATACGGCTGAATACGAATACGTTTTGGATAAAACCGAATTGCCGCTTGAAAATTGCACGATAAAAGAGGTCAAAAAGCCCGTCGAATATACAATAACCTTAAAATATGCGGATGGCAACACCGAAGAGGTTAAATTCAACGTCGAAAACAGAACCGAGGTTCGTACCGCGCTGGACAGAAAGCTTACCGAAAGCACGGACGAATACGAATATTCCTGGAAAGGCGGAATGCCCGAAACGTTGCCGCTTGAAAACCTCGAATACGAGGTGACGAGAAAGGCAAGGGAATACACGCTAACTCTCGATTACGTTGAAAAAGCCGACGAAACGATTACCTTCACCGTGGAAACGAGAGGTAACGTTCTCGCTTCGCTCGCCGAAAAACTTACGCCTTCGGCAAACGGTTACGCATATTCCTGGAAAGACCTTCCCGAAACTCTCGCGCTTAAAAATCAGACGATTACCGAGCTGAAAACGGCAATCGAGTACACGCTTACGATAGTTTATTCCGATAGCGGAAAGGAAAACGAAGAGCTTAAGTTCACAGTTGAAAACAGAGAAGCCGTTTATGCTTCTTTGTCTGAAAAACTTACGGCTACGACCGTAGAATACGCTTATGCCTGGGATAAAACCGAGCTTCCGCTCGAAAACGTTACGCTCACCGAGGTTAAAACGGCGGTCGAATATACTTTGACGATAAAATACGTCGAAAAAACCGGCGAAACGTTGAAATTTACGGTTGAAAACAAGGACGACGTGTTCAATTCTCTTGCGGATAAAATCACTCCCGATTCCGCGGCTTACACCTACAATTGGGATAAGGGCGAATTGAAGCTTGAAAACACCACGATAACCGAAAAGAGAACGGCTAACGAGTATACTTTAACTCTGAAATATGCCGATAAAGCTCCCGAAACGATTAAGTTTACGGTTGAAACAAGGGAAAGCGTTCTCGCTTCGCTTGCGGGTAAACTTACTCCCTCCACCGAAGATTACGAGTATAGCTGGAAGAATCTTCCCGAGCAGCTCGAACTTAAAAATCAGACGATAGAGGAAGAAAAGAAGGCTAAAAACCCGACTTCCGATTCTTCCGATAGCGGTAAATCCGACGACAGCGGAAACGGCGACAACTCGGGTTCTTCCGGAAGCGGCTGCGGCGCAGGCGTTCTCGGCGGATCGGTATTCGCAGTAATCGGTCTGTTTGCGGCGGCGGTCGCGTTGAAAAAGAAGAAAGATTGATAAACGCGAAAAAATACTAAAATAATATGCGGGGGCGACGGTTTTCCGTCACCCCCGAGCATTGCGGAGCAAAAATGACTAAACAACCCGAAAAAACGATAATTCATCTCGTTCCGAGCGCGCATTGGGACAGAGAATGGTATTTAAGCTTTCCAAGATTTCAGGTAAGGCTCGTGCGGCTTATCGACAAGGTTATGTCTCTTCTTGAAAACGATATTTACCCGTGCTATCTTCTGGACGGGCAGTCGGTTATGATAGAGGACTATCTTGCCGTAAAACCGCAGAACGAATCGCGGCTTAAAATGCTTATTTCGAGCGGCAAGCTCGTCATAGGACCGTGGTATACCGTTCCCGATACCTTTCTGCCTTGCGGCGAATCGCTTTTGAAAAATCTCGAAACGGGAATGAAAATAAGGGCTTATTACGGCGGTAAGGGCAAGGTTGCTTACACGCCCGATTCGTTCGGATTAAACAGTCAGTTTGCTCAGATCGTAGCGAAATACGGTATGGAATACGTTTATTTTTCCCGAGGAGAAAGGCTTGAAAACGAAGCTTTGAGCGGGAAAAAGAGCGACGTTATTTTAAGGGCGAAGGACGGAACGAGTTTGGTCGGCGAGTGCGATAAATACAGCACGGGCAGCGGACTTGTCGTTCCGGGGATTTGGAAAAATTTTGAAAAGTACAAGGTGGAAGAGTCGGACGCCGTAAGGTGTGCCGACTGGACGTTCGATTATCAGAGTACGAGAACGGCGTATAAAAACAGGCTCTGGATATGCGGGACCGATCATTTAGAGCCGCGGGAAGATCTTCCCGAAATAGCGGAGTTTTTAAATAAAACATACAAAAACGCGGAATTTAAATTAAGTACGATAGATTCGTTTTTCGAGGCGGTTTCAAAGGAAAATCCGCCCGAAAAACCTTATATAGCGGTGGGCGAGCAGAGGGGAAATTACGATAAGCATTACGAGCTTTCAAACACCCTTTCATCCCGCCCCGATGTTAAACTTTTGAACAGAGAAGCTGAAAATCTTCTGTTCGGTACGTTTGAAAGTCTGGATATTTTTGCGGGAAAAAACGAAAATTTCGGTTATTTTGACAGGCGGGCGATAGCCGAACACGCATGTAAAGAACTTCTGAAATCCCACGCGCACGATTCGATTTGCACTTGCGGAAGCGAGGAAATGTGCGAGGACGAAAAGAACAGGCTTCGCGGCGTGAAAGAAGTTGTTCTCGAACTCATAAAAGACGATTTGAGCCGTATCGGCTCGTCGTTAAAGCGTATAAACGGCGGCGGGGAATTGCTTTTGTTTAACCCTTTGCCGTACGATAGAAAAGAGGTCGTCGAGGGCTATGTTTCCGTTCCTTACGATGTGGACGGAAATAAATTGACCGACGAAAACGGGCGGGTGATCGAGGATTCTTTCGTTCGCATTCTGTTCAAAAAACGTATCGATATAGAGACGATGAAATATACCTCCTTCAAGGAAATATCGACCGATGAAACGAGGGTGTTTATTCCCGAAAACGCAGGCAAAGAAGATATTCAGACGGGTATTTATTATTGTTTTACGGCGGAAGTTAAGGCTTTGTCGTTTGCCCGTTACGGATTTTGTAACGTAAAAGAAAAAGAACACGTGGCAAGATCTGACGAAAATATTTCAAACGAATTGCTGAAAGCGGACATTTCGGCTGACGGAAGCTTCGTTATAACAAATAAATACGGCGTGAAAGCCGAGTTTTATCCCGTTATCGACGTTGACGACGGCGATTCTTATACCTATGCGAACAAAGAATCGCAGCCGCCGAAAAAAGCCGATAAGGTTGTTGTTGAAAAATCGGCGTGTTGCGAGCTTTATTCTCAAAAAGAAATTAAATATTTGTTCGAAAAGGTCGGCGCAAATAAAAAGACGGTTGAGCTTTGTCTGAATATAAGGCTTGAAAAGGGTGACGATAAAGTCAAAATGACCGCAAAAATAACAAACGACGAATGTTACGGTTTCAGGCTCGGACTTATTGAGAAAATCGACGGTCAGACTGATTATATTTATGCCGACACCCCGTTCGATTTAGTCAAAAGACCGATACCGCTTAAAAAAGATTTAAGCAAGGATATTTTCACTTGCTCGATGAGAAATATCTCGTATATTCCGCAAAAAATCGGTTCGGTAGCCGTATTTTCCAAATCGTTTCACGAGTACGAAGCGTGGAAAACGCAAGAAAACGAAGCTTTCGCGCGGTATACCCTCTTAAGGTCAACCGAAAAGGTTTACGACACTTTCCTTCCCACAAAGGACGAAAGCGGCGCGGGCAAAGGTATGCGCTGGCAAAGCGAAAGTTTGAAAATGCTCGGAAAAAACGAGTTTGAATTTGCGGTTAAGTTATATAGCGAATTGAAGCCCTCGAACGAAATTCTTTCTGACACTTTAAAATATCAGCATCCGCTTGCCGTAAAAGGCATTGCGCCCGACGGGGAAACGGATATTGCGGCGTTAACGGGCTTTAAGCTTTTCGGTGCGGTATATTCACGGATAATCGAAAGAGAAGAAAACGGCAAAAAGACTTTTTTTGCGAGAGTGTTCAACCCTTGCGAAAACGGCGTTACCGCAACGCTGAGATACGAAAACAAAGAAATAAAGGTCGATTTGCCTGCGGGTAAAATCGAGGAAATAAACTTGGGGAAAGCCTTCGGCGAAAGGTTTGGTTTATGATAACCGAAAGAAATACGATAATAAAAATAAAATCTGACAATTTATCGGGAAACGGTGTGCTGTCCGTTAAATCCGAAAGAAAAATGGTGAAGATAAGATTCGTCGCCATAGAACCCTCGGGGCGTGAGGACGGGTTTAGTTTTCCCTGCGACGGAAACGTTTTTTTGGGTAATTTCAAGATTGCAAAGCCGCGTTTGTGGAGCATAGAAAACCCCGAATTATACCGTTTCAGAATTTTGATCAAGTATGGAGAAGATGCCGAATCGGAGAAAGCCGAAGGTGTTTTCGCGTTCAGAAAAATCAAGTCCGAAAACGGAAAATTTTATCTTAACGGAAAACCTGTTTTTATTCGCGGGTATATCCGCGGGGCGACGGCTCACGAACATTCGGATAACTGCGGACTTGGTGAAAAGGAATTTTATCGGAAAAATATCCGCGCGGCTAAAAAATTCGGGTTCAATTTCGTGCGTTTTCATTCGTATATCCCGAGCGAAAAGTTTTTCGAGGTTGCGGACGAAGAGGGAATGCTCGTACATTACGAGTTCCGCGTTCCCGAGTCCGCATATAACAATCTCGAAGAAATGCTCGTAACCAACACGAAATTTGCGGGAAAGGACAAAATCGGCAGGCTTATCGACCTGTTTTATAACCACCCGTCGCTCGTCGAATACTGTATCGGCAACGAGATAAAAGAGGGGCGCGAAGAGGTTGAAAAGCTCGGCGAATTTATCAAAAAAGCCGACCCGACCCGCCTGTATATAGACACTTGCGCCTGGGGGCTTAACAACCGCAAACTCGTTGATCTCGACGTTCAGCATATGGGGTATTTCTTCCCTTATGGCAGGCACTCGGAGATGTTTAACGGCTTCGATAATATGCTTGTCTGTCCGTCTTACGATTCGGACGATGTGGTTAAAAATTGCAATAATTCGGTCGTTTCCCGAACGCCCGTGTTCAACGTTCCGCTCGTCGCGCACGAGGTGTGCCATTACGCCGCGCTTCGCGACTACGAGGGGTTAAGGGCAAAATTTAAAAAATACGGCGTAAAAGAGCCGTGGTGGATAGAAGAAGAGCTTAAAATCATCGCCGAAAATGGGTATAAAGAAAATTACGGCGAAATGTACAGCGCGAGCAAGTATTTCCAAAAGGAATGTTGGAAAGCTGCGTTCGAGGCTCTTCGGAATAGTGAGCTTTTAGCGGGATTTCATTTTCTACAACTCGCCGATACCGACGTTTACGAAAATTCCAACGGCATAATCGATTGTTTCGACGATGAAAATTACGTCACGCCCGAGGAGTTTTTAAGATTTAACGGAAACGCCGTTCTTTTGTCGGATATAAAAAGCAGAAACATAGTCGTCGGGAAAACGCTCGAAGTGCGTATAAAGCTTAGCGATTTTAGAGCGAGCGGCGAGGTTTACGGCGATTTCGTCTATTCTCTCACGTCCGAAAACGGCGAGATTTTCGCTAGCGGCGAGATGAAGAGAATAAATATCGAACGCCGCGGCAATTACGAAATTTGCAAACTTTCTATAGAGCTTCCGCCTGTAAAATCGCCGAAAGAGTGCCTTCTGGGCGTTTCGCTTTCGGCAAATAATTGTGGTATTGCCGAAAATTCGTGGCGGATATGGGTTTATCCCGAAGAGAAGTTTGTCGGCTATGCCGAGTTCGTATCTTACGAAAAAAACGGCGTGACCATTACCGACGACGTAGAAAAGGCGTTTTCGTCGCTTGAACAGGGTAAAAAGGTCTGCCTCGTTTACCGAAGCGATTGGACGAGACACCTGCTCGATAAGAAAATGCCGAATCCGAAGTATGCTTTTAAGGCGACGTGGAACAGGTTTAAGCCCGTTATTTGGGACAGAGGAACGAATTACGGCGGACTTTGCGACGAAAAAACGCTTAACAAATTCGGCTTCCCGACAGGTAAGTTTTACGATTTCAATTACGGCGAAATTTCGGAAGATTGCGACAAAATAATTCTCGACGATTTCCCTACTGAGGTAAAATCGCTCGTCACCGGCATAGACAAATCGACGAGAGACAGGTTCGATGCGTATAAATCGAGTTTCAATCTCCCCGAGATAATGCCCGACAGGTGTTGGAGAAAATTCTCCTATCTGTTTGAAATAAAGGTCGGCGAGGGCAGCCTTTTGGTTTGTGGTTTCAACCTCACAGGTTTAAACGAAAACGACCCGTCGTCAGTCGCAATGGCAAATTTCATTAAAAATTATATATCTTCGGACGATTTCGAGCCGAAAGGCGAGATTACGCTCGAAGAGCTGAAAACGTATATGAAAAAATGCGCCGAAAAGCCCGTTAAAGAACGAATGATGACGCAGTATTGGGAGCTTGACGACGCGCCCGTGGAGAGCAAAAAATACTGGCAGGAATCGAGGAAATACCTCACGGAAGAATAAAATGCAAGGAAAATTCATAAGTCACGAGCTGTTCGCGGAATTAAAACCGATAAACGTTTTTCACACCGAGTACCCGCAGGTTACGGTGCCTAACGCGACCGAAAAATACGCGAATAAGCACGTTTTGTTCAGAAAACGTTTTAACGCGAGCGGCGATTTATCGGGTGCGGTTTTGAAAATTACCGCGGACGATTATTTCAAATTGTATATAAACGGCAAGTTCGTAACGCAAGGACCTCCCCCGTCTTATCCCGACGCATACTATTTTATGGAACTGCCCGTCGGCAAATTTCTGAAAAAAGGCGAGAACGTTATTGCCGTCCACACGCTTTATCAGGGGCTTATCAACCGCGTGTGGGTTTCGGGCGACAACAGAGAGGGGCTTTGGGCGGAACTTACCGTTGACGACGAAGTAATTTTAGCTACGGACGAAAGCTGGAAATGCAGAATTTCTTCGGCTTATTCTCCTTTGTCGGTTGTCGGTTACGATACGCAGTATATGGAACTTTTCGACAGCCGCCCGGAAGAAATAGGCTTTGAAAAGGAAAATTTCGACGACGGCGGCTGGCAAAACGCTAAAATAAAAAAGTATAACGACTATAATTTGATAAAATCGCCGATTGAGCCACTCGAAATTTACGATATCGAGCCGAAAACGATAAAGAAAACCGAGAACGGATATTTTTATGATTTCGGGCAGGAAGCGATAGGCTATCTTGTCGTAAAAGCAAAGGGAAAACGCGGCGACGAGATAATAATAAGACAAGGCGAAGAGCTTAACGAGGACGGTACGGTTCGTTTCGATTTACGCTCGAATTGCCGCTATGAAGAAAAATGGATACTGTCCGGCGGCGAAGACACGCTCGATCAGTTCGATTATAAAGGCTTCCGCTACGCCGAACTTATAGTTCCTGAAACTGCGGGGATTACAGACGTAAAATTCAGGATAAAACACTATCCGTTTGAGCAAAAAGCCGTCTATAAGTCGATTAACGCCGATTTTGACGATATCATTAAATTGTGCGTTAACACGATAAAATACGGAACGCAGGAGATAATTCCCGATTGCCCGACGAGGGAAAAGGGGAGTTATCTCGGAGATTTCTGCGTTTCGGGCAGAGCGCAGGCTATCCTCACGGGCGATACGACATTTCTGAAAAAGACGATACTCGATTTTTGTCGCACTTCTTCCATATGCAAAGGGCTTATGTCGGTTGCGACTTCGTCGTATATGCAGGAAATAGCCGATTACGGGCTTATTTTTCCGTCGCTTGTCCTCTGGACGTATAAATTCGATAAAGATTCGGAGTTTTTGAAGTCTGTCGAGCCAACGCTTAAGGGAATGCACGAGTACTTTTCGTTGTTCGACCGCGGCGACGGTTTGATAGAAAAATTATACGGACAATGGAACTTGGTCGACTGGCCCGCGAACCTTCGCGACGGCTATGATTTCCCGCTAACGAAACCTATATGTGACGGCGTACATAACGTGTTAAACGCCTTATGGATAGGTTTTTTGATTGCGATGAACGAAATCGAGGAACTTTGCGGCAATAAAAAAATCACCGATACGGACGGGGTTGTAAAGTCGTTTTACAAGGCGTTTTATAACGAGAAAACGGGGCTGTTCTGCGACTCGGAAAGCAAAACCCACTCCGCGGTACACTCGAATATTTTCCCGCTTTTGTTCGGATTATACGGAAAAGACGAAGAACTTAAAAACAGGCTCGTTAAGATAATTTACGATAAAAAACTCAACTCGATGGGCGTGTATATGGCGTATTTCGCGCTTGCCGCGCTCGTGAAAAACGGCGAAAAGGACAAGGCTCTCGAACTTACGCTCGATAAAAACGCATGGCTCAATATGATAAAAGAGGGCGCGACGACGACCTTCGAAGCGTGGAGCAAAGAGCAGAAATGGAACACGAGCTTATTTCACCCGTGGGCTGTCGCTCCGCTTATAATTTTCAACGGCGAAAAAGAGATTTACTGATAAAAAAGAGGTTTAACGAAATGAAAAGGGACAATTTGTATTATAAACTTCTTATAGAACTTTCGGACGGGCTTATTTCCGTTCAGGATAAGTCGGACGACCCCGCGTTCAGAGGCGGAATTTATTGCAGGGCGTGCAAAAATATTCACGGCAGATGCTCGGACGCGGTTTTTCCG
Source organism: uncultured Clostridia bacterium (assembly GCA_934247225.1). Taxonomy (GTDB): domain Bacteria; phylum Bacillota; class Clostridia; order Christensenellales; family Borkfalkiaceae; genus UBA10281. The sequence goes on along the minus strand of CAKQJE010000002.1, from coordinate 109,451 downwards.
TTCGTGGAAGCGTATAAAATCACGGGAGATAAAAAGTATCTCGAAGCCGCGGAAAGCGCGTTCGATTACGGCGAAAATCTTATGTGCCTCGACGGCGGGCTTTATAACGACGCGCAAACTACGTGGAGATATACCACTACTTTTCAGGTTATAGCCGTTATAGAGGCTTACGAAGCGGGAAAAGATATCTTGCCCGAGGTTTTTAAGACTAAAATGCGCGATAGAATAGAAAAATCCTCGAAGTGGGTTTACGAAAATATAGACGAAAAGACGGGCGCGAACATAAATTATTCGACGACGACGGGCTTGACGCTTGCCCTTGCGGGAAAATTTTTGAACAACGCGGAATATACCGCGAAAGCCAAAAAAATCGTGTATTACGCGATGGAGCATATAAGCGAAAACGGATTTTTATTCGGCGAGTGCAAGCCGCACGACAAGCGTTCTGCTCACGGACTTGTGGGGGTTGACCTCGGTTATAACGTTGAAGAATCCGTTCCCGCAATGGTGAAATACGCCTATATCGCGGGCGACGAGGAACTCAAAAACAGACTGCAAAAAGTTCTCGAAAATCAGATCAATTTTATGTTCCCGGACGGCGCGTGGGATAACACATTCGGTACGAGAAACAACAAATGGACTTATTACGGCTCGCGAACGTCCGACGGTTGTCAGCCCGCGTATCTTCTTATGGCAGACAGAAACAAAATGTTCAAAGAGGCGGCGCTTCGCAACCTCGAATGTATCGATAAATGCACTATAGACGGTTTTTTGTATGGCGGCGTACATTATAAAAGACACGGAGAATACCCCTGTACCCACCACGCTTTCGAGCATTTAAACGCGATAGCGTTCGCGCTCGAAAACATCGACGAAAAGTTTTTGAAGTTTGACAGGGTAGCCCTTCCTTGCGATAAAGCGGAGGGGTTAAAGTACTATAAGGAAATAGACACCGTAAAAATTGCGAAAGGCGATTATCTCGCCACGATTACGAATTACGACTTCGATATATTTTTCAGCGGGCACGCCTCTGGCGGAACTCTGACGGCTCTTTATAACAGAAAAACCAACGAACCGATGATTATGGCTTCGGTTACGGATTATGTTTTAGTTGAGCCGACCAACATGCAACAGGTTAAAGATATTGCCCGTCACAGGAGTTTAACGCCTAGATTTATCGTGGAAAGAAACGGAAAGACATATCATTCTTCCTATTTTGGCGACGGTGAAATGACTTTTGACGAAAAAACGCTCGAAGTAACGGCAAAAACGGGCGTTACCTGCAAAGGCGAAAAGGCGTACGAAGCGGGCGATGCGTTGGCGGACATAAAACCGACGATAAAATACACTTTTTCGGAAGACGGAATAACTATATACATAGAAAACGCCGTAGGTGCGAAATTTGTTTTGCCGCTCATAAACGGAAAAGCGGAAATCGCCGTGGGCGCTGTAGCAAAAGAAGATGAAATTTTCTTTTTAACGGGCGGTTTTATAGCCAATGAAATTACGATTCTGCCAGAAAAAGGGCAAATAAAAATGTTGCTTGTTTGAGTAGGCATAAAAAATAAAGGCGTTATTCATGATTAAAAATAGTTTTTTCTACAAAGCAGTCAAAGCGCATATCGCTTTGAAAGAGGACGGATATTACGTATGGGATTCGTCGGTGATAAAAGCGCAGAACGGTAAATATTATATGTTCGCTTCGCGTTGGAAAGAGGAAATCGGCTTCGGTTGGAATTGGCTTTTCAACAGCGAAATCTGTCGTTTCAAAGCAGATAGTCCGGACGAAAAATTCGAGTTCGACGGCGTGGTTCTGCCGCGCAGAGGCAGACAATTCTTTGACGGAATGAACACCCACAACACATGCATAAAATTCTGGAACGGCAAGTATTATCTCTATTATATGGGAACCACCTATGGCGGTGATATTCCGGGCGATTATCGACTTATAGACGAACATTACGCCTTAGAAACATGGAACAGAAAGCGTATAGGAATCGCCGTTGCGGACGATATCGATGGCGAGTTTATCCGTCGCGACGAGCCGCTTTTGGAGCCGCGCGATTGTTCGCATTGGGATTGCACGATAACGACGAATCCGTCGGTCGTGATACTTCCGGACGGCAAAACTTATATGATATACAAGTCGAGAAGAGCGTTCGGAAAACCTTTGCAGTTAGGCATTGCCGTTGCGGATAAGCCGGACGGAAAATTCGAGCGGCTCACCGAAAATCCGATACTCGAATTCGCGGATACGAACAAGCATATGGAGGACCCGTTTTTGTGGTACGACGAGAACCGAAAAAAATTCTGCATGCTTGCGAAGGACGATAGTAAAAACGGCGACTGCGGCATAACGGGCGAATGGGGCGCGGGTTTTTACGCCGAGAGCGACGATTGTATACATTTCGAAATTCCCGAAAACCCGAAAGTATATTCGAGAAAACTCGTTTGGGAAAACGGCAAAAAATCCACGCAGTGTAACTTGGAACGCCCGTCGCTTTTGTTCGACGAAAACGGCAAGCCGATATATCTTTTCTGCGCGAGCGGCAACGGCGAAAGCCCTTACGCGTTCAACGGCGCGACCTACGTTGCGGGAATAAAACTGGAGGAGAAATAAGATGAAAAAAGTAACTTTGCTCGGCGATTCGATTCGCCTTATAGGCTACGGAAAAACGGTTGCGGAAGAACTCGGAAAAGAGGGGATAGAGGTCTTTCAGCCGGACGATAATTGCAGATTCGCGAAGTACACGCTCCGTATGCTTTTCGATTATAAAGACCAAATCGCGGGGAGCGACGTTATCCATTGGAACAACGGATTGTGGGACGTTTCCGACCTTTTCGGCGACGGACAGTTTTCGTCCACGGAAGAATATTGCGAGAATATGCTCCGCATAGCGGATATACTTCTGAAGATTACGCCCAACGTGATTTTCGCAACGACGACGCCCGTAAGGAACGCTTATCCCTATCAGACGAGCGAAGATATTGCAAGGTTGAACGCGGCAATCGTTCCGTTGTTGAAAGAGAAAAATGTCGCGATAAACGACTTATACGGGCTTATTTACCCAGTGAAGGAAGAAGTAATCCGCGATGACGACCTTATTCATTTAAACGACCAGGGCATAGAACTTTGCTCTAAGCAAGTTGTCGAAACCGTAAAAAAATATTTGTAACGCAACATATAAAATATATTTTCTATGGTTTATAAATAAAATCGGCAAGAACAGTGTGATAACTTGTATCATCGTTAAATAAAATACAAGGAGAAACGATGATAACTAAAGACGAAATAAGGACGACTCTCAGCGATATCAGATTTTATTATGCTAAGGCGATTAACCATAACCATTCTCAAGCTATCTTTACAACACACAATACAAGATTGCTTGACGAGAATTTGAGAGTAGATAAAGTTATATCTTGCAATACATTTACTCCATAGGTTTTGTCATAGTCTCGATGAAAAAAATTCATCGAGACTTATCTATATTTTGTATAAAGCTGCTTGTCAATATCTGGAATAGATATGTTCCAATCAATATAAGAATTTTCGGTAAAATCTTGTAAGGGAGCAAATCGGTATACTCTATTGGGTGCAGATTGTGAAATTTTTACAGTTGAAACTAAAAGCCTAAATAATTCTATATATTTAATGGAATTTTTGGCTTAGATTTCGCTTTTAAAAGACGCATAATATAGTTGTTGGCTGCGGCGCAGAAGAAATAATTGAGGCGAATCAAAAAGCAAATGATTCTCTGAAATTGGAAAAGCGTTTTGAATATCGAACAGGCGCAATAGAAGAAATTAAGCATTCTGGTAATATTTTAAATGGTATTCTTTACAGAACAGGAATTCAGCAACAAATTTGCGAAATTTAGAGGGTATCAAAAAGCATTTGCTGTTAGAAGAAACAAATACGTCGGCATTAGGTGAAAATAAATTGGGATTGATAGAATCAGCGAAGGAGAGATAAAAGTTGTTTGTAACGAAAGAATTATTTGATGAAACGGTAAGTATTTTGATAAAAAAGTGTCAATATATAGAGCATGATATAAAAATAATGTACGCTGGCATGCTAGTAGGTGATTTTTATAAAAATCTTAATACCGTTGTCAATAAACCGCTCGGCCCTGTATTGAAAAAATTAGAAGAGTTGGATTATAGTGATGGCTCCCCGTATTTGAACCGTAATGATTATGCTTTACTAAATGAAATAAAAGAAATTAGAAATTATTGGGTACATAAAGGTTATATCGATTTTTTTTACGGGACAGTAGATAACTATCAGAAGAGAATCGATAAGCAGTATGAAAAATTGTCTAATGATGTAAATCGTTTAATCCCATTGACAACACAACTCGAAAATGTGAGAATTGAGATGATGAAACACTATGGACGGTCATGACTCTCAGTTGATTTTTGAAGTATGGATGGGTGTAGAAACAAATAACTGTACTGTAGCTATTTCGTATTAGAAACCCAAAAATAGCCGTTTTCGAAAAGAAAACGGCTATTTTTATATGTTTTAAGCGACGAGATTGAATATGATTTTAAAATATATGTACGTTTTGGCTCTGAAATATATGTATGAATCTATGTACGTCTTGGATTCACAATCATCTGTTCTAATCTTAAAAAATATTCTTTAATGACGGAATTTCCGTCCAGAAGAAGATCCGTATAGGTGTCCTGTGTCATAGCCAAAGTTTTGTGTTCGAGTTGCTTTTGTATGGCCTTTTCGTCTATGCCGACGTAATGCGCAAGCGAAGCGTATCTCTTTTAGACACGTCCATGAAATTATGTTGCAACAAGCACACGTCTTACAATCAACGAAGCTTTTCGGACATTTAATGACAACTTTTTTATTGTGTTTTTTAGTTGAAAAAACGAATATATGTTTTTTTATGATTTAAACAATGTTATATTGTCTTAAATTTACAGACTCGAATTGTTGTCGTTTTTGTGTCAAAAAATAGTTATAAATAAACAAGTTTTAAAAGAAATATTTAACAGATTGTCTCAAATAATAATTAAAAAACGATATAAATATTGCATAAAACGATATAGACATTTATCGGAACGGATGTTATAATTTTAATACGTTACAATCCGATACAATTAAAAAATCATGTAAAAATAAAAGTAATTGAAAAATTGTAAGGCGGAAATTTATGAAAAAAAACAAAATCTTATCATTATTATGCGCGGGGGCGATTGCTGTTATGTGTTCTTGCAACGATACCGTAACGACTGTTGATCCGATATCGGTTCTGACTCCGAACGGAAATCAAACCATATCCCTTAACAATTCCGAAGTGACCGATTACGTTAATAATTACTATCTCGGCTCGAGCCTTAATTATCTTGACAAAACCAAGGGCGATCATTATTTCCCCGAGCCTGTCGAGATAAAATGGGTAGGCGAGGGGAACGGAAGTTATCTTGTTTCGGTTTCGGAAAAGGAAGATTTTTCGGATTCTCGAACTTATACGACAACTTCTCCCGAACTGAAGATAGAAAATCTTTACGGCGGACAGAAATACTTTTATAAAATCGAAGATACGGTAAGCGGTAAAACGAGCGGAGTTAAAACTTTCACGACGAAAAAAGCCCCGAGGACTTTGAAAATAGACGGGGTTTCGAATACGCGTGATATCGGCGAATACGACGTTTCGGGGAAAAGAGTGAAACAGGGAATGGTTTATCGTGGGGCAACCCCCGAAAATATTTCCGAAGAAGGGGAAAAGACGTTTGTCGGACTCGGAATTAAAACGATAATCGATTTAAGAGGATCTGCGGAACGGAAGCGTAATTTTTCTGGTATAAATTACGTCGAGTTGCCCGAAAAAGGCGGTCCTTACTATGCCTCGGGCGACAGAAATTTCACGATGCCCGAGTATATTCCCGCACTGATTCAGTCGTTAAAGGTGTTTGCAAACGCCGACAATTATCCGATTTACTTTCATTGTCAGATCGGAAGAGACAGAACGGGAACGCTTGCTTTTATATTGAACGGACTTCTCGGCGCGGGTTACGGCGACCTTTGTATGGATTACGAGTTGTCGTGTTTTTCCGAGGCGGGGTGTCTCGATTACGACGATAAAACCAAGCAGGTTGAAAGGATGATATCGAACGCGGAAGGAATGCGGAATTATTTTAAGAAATATGCGGCGGCGAAGAAATACGACGGCGACGACGCTTTTCATTTCGGTCTGGAAGCGTTTCTTCTGGATAACGGCTTAACGCAGCGTGAAATTTCTGCGATAAGAGATATTATGTCAAAATAATCGGTAAATAAGGGGCCGTCGCAAGTTGTGAGATTTTGTAGCTTGCGACAGCCCCTATGAATTGTAATGAACTATTCGGTCGTTTTCGATTGACTGGTTTTATCTTTGAATTTGCGATATTGTCTGTAAAAAGTAACGGGACTGTTGAATCCGCATTTTTCCATAACTTCGGCGATCGGATAATTTTTCTCGGCAATCATTTCGACGGCTTTTTGCATACGAATATGATTGAGATAGGTTTTAAAAGATACTCCCACGCATTCGTTGAACAAGTGACTGCATCTTCCTTCCGAATATCCGAAATTCTGAGCCATAGATTGCAAACTTATCTGCTTAGCGTAATTTTCGTTTATGTAATCGATGAAATCTATTGCTTTTTCGTTCGGAACGAACGATTCCCTTTCCGAAAGAGGGTAGTTTTTTAAAAGCGCGTCGAGAAACAAATTCGCATAAGCACAGTTTATGAGGTATGTTTTTTCTTCTATTTTCAGCCAGTCGTTTAAAATCTTTACGGCGCGGCGATTTTTTTCTTTGTCCGTCATAAACGACGGAAAGGTCATATTTTCGTATTTTTTGGTAAAATTTACGGTATACTCTTTACCGAGGACTATGACGATTGCAGACAGATCTTTTTTGTAATACTCGTAGCTGTGAATCTGAAGTTTATCGGCAAAACAGATGTCGCCCGTCGTAAGGAGTCGTTTTTTATCGCCGATGCGGGCTACGGTCTCTTCCCGTTCGATATAAGCGAATTCGAGGCTTTCGTGATAATGCGGAACTTCAAGCAGGTAAGGCTCTTTTTTCAGGAAAATATGGAAGCTGTCGTCGGCTTCCGGCTGATAAAAAAGGTTCTGTTTTTTAAGAGTATAAGGGGATTGCATAGCCACCTCTCATAGCAAATAGTGATATTTATATTATATCGATTTGCCCGACAAAGTCAATATTTTTTTTAAAAAAAACGGGTAAAAACGCATTAAATTATTCAAAAATGAACATTTTCCTTTGAAAAACGTATCAAGTTTTGACATAAGACGAGGCGGTTTTGATATAGACAAAGCGACATGGGCGTGTTACAATATCGACAGAAACATATAAAATGTGTTTCGTTAACATAATTTCAAGGAGGAAATTTATGAAAAGCAAATTGCGTAAAGTTTTACTGATAAGTCTTTTTGTGATTTGCATAAGCTCGGTTTTTGCTCTTACGGGTTGTGGGCAGAGCGAAACGTCGGGTGAAAGCGAAACAGGGAAAAAGTTTTACACGGTCACGTTTGACTTATGCACCGACTTACAGACGACCACGGCTTTGCCGAAAAAAGTGACCGCCGGGTCTCGTATCGACGAACCGAAAGTTTATGTTACGGGAGATAATCCCGAAAACTACGAAATAGAAGGTTGGTACGAAAGCAAAAATTACGATGAAGACAGTAAATGGGATTTCTTTTTTGATTCCGTTCAGTCGGATATGACTCTTTATGCGAAGTGGGGATCTCATAAACAATATAAAGTGAATTTTTATAAAGCCGGGGATGAGGAAGCGACTTATGTCGCCACGATAGAACAGGGGCTGACTGCGTCCGAGTGTGACGATCGCTTCGGAGGGTATGAAGTTCTTGGCTATTATTCTTCTCCGACATTCGACGAAAAGTTTGATTTTGAAGCGCCCATACATGCCGATACGAATATTTACGTCAAACTTTCCGATTACATTTATTTTTCGCCGAAGTACCTTTCGGGGTTTGAAACAAAGAACAACGCCTCTTATGCGATGACCGCAGACGGTAAGTCGGTGGAGATTACTTACGATTCAGAGAACAGTTTCATTTTCTTAAAAGGGCTAAACTTTGCTCTCAACGACAGAGAACTTATAGAAATCGTTTATAAACTGGAAGGCGGCGTACGTACGGATATGTATTGGTTTGCGTCTGACAGCAGCGGCAATCCCGTGGCAGGATACTCGGATTTTCAGGAAATAACGAAAAGTATAGGAGATAAATCTTATTATACCGAAATTACAACGGACGAAGAAGGTTGGACCCACGCTGTATATGATCTTACGAGGCCGAGAGGATATGTCGACGGAAATATTTCGAAACTTACCGATATTGCCGTTCTGAACGGGATTCGTTTCGATGTATCGGGTGGCAATTTCCCCGCAAAACTTACGGTAAAATACGTAAAAGGACAGAAGAAGCCCGAAATCGTCGGACATCGCGTTGAGTTTTACGTTGGAGGCGAACTTAAAGAAACCGTAGGCGTGAATAACGGAGAAAAGGTTGAAAAACCTGCGGATGAGAAATTGATTTCGGGCAGACAAATAATGGGCTACTATACGGATGAGGGCTTTACGAACGAATTCGATTTCGATGCGCCGATAACCGAAACGACCAAGTTGTATGCAAAATTATCCGATTACCTGTATTTTAACGGAGCTATGCTTGATAAGTTCTCTCCCGTGGCGGGAGCGTCCAAAACGCTTAACGAAGACGGTACGTTGACGGTTAAAGGCGCAAACGGCGCGTGGATGTATATAAAAGGTTTGAATATTGCAATTAACGGCGGTAATTATATAGAAATAAAGGCAAAATCCGATATCAAACTCGGCGGTTTCTTTGATTTCTATATTTACGGCGAGTATACGAAAGATGGCGTCGCTGCGGAAAGCACCGACTTCAGTCAGGCAAACACCCGTTATCGCGGAAGAACGGAAGACGGTTGCGTTATCGGTGACGCGGACGTAAACGGATACAGAATATATTCTTTCCGTTTGTCCGATCCCGTTAATGCGACGGGTAAAATAGAATATAAGACGATCAAGGGTTTCAGAATCGGTCTGAACGGCGGAAACGAGGAAAACAATATGGTTATCGAATACGTTAAATCGGCGGAAGGCTCGAAAATTCCCGAACCGACGGAGTATGCGGTAAAATATTACGTCGGGGAAGAGATGAAACATTCGGAAACCGTTCGCGAAGGAAATAAGCCTTCGACCGTTTCGGACGAATTGTTTACTGTAAGCGGTAAAGTTGTCGGAGGATATTATAAAAATGTTTCGTTTACCGAGAAATTTGATTTCGACTCGCCGATAACCGCGGATACGAACGTTTATGTCAGACTTATTTCCGTTTATTCCGTTGATTTTTACGTCGGAGCGGAACTTAAACATTCCGAATCGGTTGTTGAAGGCGAAAAAACGCCGCGCGTTTCGGATAAACTCTTTGTTGAAGAAGGAAGAACCGTTCTCGGATATTATTCCGACGAGGCTTTTACGGTCGAATTCGATTTTGACGCGCCGATAGTCGCAAACGTCGGAGTTTACGTCAAACTTTCCGAGAAAGTATATCCTGTTTATTCGGTTGAGTTTTACGTCGGAACGGAAATTAAATATATCGAAAAAGTAACCGAAGGAAAAAATCTTACGGGGGTTTCAAACGATAAATTCGAAGAGGGCGGAAGAAAGGTCTTAGGATATTATAAGGACGCGGACTTTACCGAGCAATTCGACATGAATGCCGCTATAACCGCCGATACCAAGGTGTATGTTAAACTTTCCGAAGTGTTTACGGTAAATTACTACAACGGTGACGAGCTTATTTACGGCGAGGTTGTTTCGAAGGGTGATTTGCCGCTCGGCGTCCCCGAAGAGAAGCTCTTCGTGTTCGGAAGGGAGACCCTCGGATTTTATGCCGATAGGGCGTTCGGGGAAGAGTTCGACTTCAATGCTGCCGTAACTTGCGACGCGGACGTTTATATAAAGACATCGGATTACCTTTACTTTAACGGAAAGGCGCTTGATAAGTTCTCTCCCGTGGCGGGAGCGTCCAAAACGCTTAACGAAGACGGTACGTTGACGGTTAAAGGCGCAAACGGCGCGTGGATGTATATAAAAGGTTTGAATATTGCAATTAACGGCGGTAATTATATAGAAATAAAGGCAAAATCCGATATCAAACTCGGCGGTTTCTTTGATTTCTATATTTACGGCGAGTATACGAAAGATGGCGTCGCTGCGGAAAGCACCGACTTCAGTCAGGCAAACACCCGTTATCGCGGAAGAACGGAAGACGGTTGCGTTATCGGTGACGCGGACGTAAACGGATACAGAATATATTCTTTCCGTTTGTCCGATCCCGTTAATGCGACGGGTAAAATAGAATATAAGACGATCAAGGGTTTCAGAATCGGTCTGAACGGCGGAAACGAGGAAAACAATATGGTTATCGAATACGTAAAATCGGTAAACGTCGAATAAAAATTATCTGGAGAAATAAATGAAAAAAATTGCAGCTATATTATTGATTGTTGTATTGATTTTCGGATTTACGGCGTGTGACGAAAGCGGGTCGGAATCTGTAACCCCGTCGCAATCCTCATCCTCGTCCGAACCGGACGAAAGACCGGAAAAGGATGTTATAGACCTTTCGGAACAGACGAATTTTTCAGATACCGTAATTACTGCAAACAGATTCGCAAACGGCATTCAGGCGTATTACGCCGATAACAACAGAACGGCTTACGTTGTGGAAAACCGTAACATTGCGATTACGCACGAACTCACGGGGAAAAAGTTTGTCTCGTCGTTGAAGTCGAAAGGCGGCGCAGAGTATCTTTTCAACACAATGGATTCTTACGTTGTGTTCAACGGGAACGAATATTACGCGAGCGACGACTCTCAGGACGCGAGAATCAATACGACAAAACTCGGATATTATTATTATTCTACTTTTGTTCGCGATATGGGTTTCGGGGAAGCGGTGCCGCTTTATCTGGAAAAGGCATACCACACATATGCAGACAGAAACTATCAGCAATTCAGGATAATTGCCGATAATTCAAGCAAGTACGTTACGGAATTCGGCTTCGAAATAAAGGTGAATAAAGCGCGTGTGTCCGCAATCGAGCTTTCGGACGGCGGAAATGTTATTTCGTCGCTCGAAAACGGAGAGTACGTTTACGAAAATCTTTCTTATCTCGGGATGAATATAGCTGAAGCCGGGATTGTCGGGATAATCACCGCAGGACAAAATGCTAAAGTAACGGTTTCCGTGAGTAAGAAATATTATGTTATCCGTCAATATGTTCTTTTAAGCGGTGTGACTGCGGGAAATGAAACTAGTTTTGCAAACAGGTTATATGCAGACGAAACACATTCCTTTGAACAACTGAAAAAAGCCGCAAGCGAAGAGGAAAAACCGCTTACTGAGGCTAATTTCGACGTAACGGCGAAAGACGGCGCGGCGTTTGTCGGGTATAACCGTTTAACGGGCGCTTATGAATTTAAAATCAACGGACAGGGTTTTAACGAATCGTATTTCAGGGCTCAACAGAAAAAATATTTCGAAAACGTTAAACTTTCGGGCGTTGACGACGAGAGAACGATTTATCTTTCCGTAAAAGCAAATTTCCCTCTCGAAGGCGCGGCTCTGGCGGACGGCAGAGAGACGCTCGTTCCCGTTCCGTTGCAGGTCGGCAAAAACTTCGGACACGAAAAGGAAGAACCGATTTACAATCCGTCCGACGCTATTTACGGCGAAACAATTTTGCCTCTGACAATAAAAAAGGGTGAAGAGTATGAGTTCACGGTTGTAAACGTTTATCAGAAATGGGGCAATTTTGATCTCAAGCAGCTTTCGTCGATAGAATATTATATTTCGTACTATCACCTTTCTACGGGCGTAAGTGAAACGAACTGTATCGCGCCGTATTATTCGGCGTATGAAAAAGGTTCGTTCGGATATGCGTGGGTTCTTCCCGATTTCAGAGGTTGCAGCGCGGAATTGTGGGCGGACGCAGACAAACAGACCGGAGATCCGCAGTATAATTCGGTAGGAACGTTGTATGCTCCGACGGACAATTACGGACTTTCGATGGGTAATTACATCGGCTCCGATATAGCTTATTCGGGACTTACTTATGCCGATCTCGATTATTCTTATATATCGGGAGACGGAAATTATATGTATACGATGCGTCACGTGGAAATGCCGCAGAACGACGAATCGAGAACTTATTATACAATTGATTTTACATTCCTTAAGGATACCGAGATAGATAATTCGGCATTCAGCATTATCGGTTTTGACGGGAGAAAAGGCAAATACGAGAAGTCGGCATATCTCGACGAGAGCGGAAAACACGTCGAAATCACAAATCCGAAATCCAAAACCGGCAGCAAAATATATAAGCTGAATAAAAACGGTTCTTATTTCGCTTATTACGGATTGCCTGATTCTCTTAACGTCCCCGGCGCTCCTAATACTAACGAAACGGGAAATTTCGGTTGTATAGTCAAGGACTACAAAATAACCGTGAACGGAAAATCGTCGAACGCAGGGCTTGCTTTCCTTAACGATTACAGAACGAATCCTGTGTTCGGTGATCTGAATTACGGAAGTCTTACGCTTGACAGATCGGTTTCATTTAAAAAAGGCGATACGATAAGCGTCGATTTGATTCTTCTTCCGTACGGCACAATAGGTCAGGACGATTGCAAAAACGTTATAAACGTGTATGAGGACAGCGTCGTTAATGCGGCGAGCGTAACCGCAACCGTCGGCGCTACGGTTAACGATATCTGGATACCGACTGTCGCCGCAAACGGAAACACCGCAGAATTCACGATAAAGGGCGGGGTTTCGCTCGGTTCTCCGAACGTTAATTACGCTGTTAAAGTTCAGGGTTTTGATAAACTTTCCGTTCCGAAGGTTTACGAAAAAATAAACGGCGAGTGGGTTCGTTATAACTTTGCGACCGAACTCGGATACGACGGCTACGGTGTACTTTGCGAAAACGGAAAGCTGACTTATTCTTTTGTGTTCGCACAAAACGCCACGGGCAGGACATTTAAAGTCGTTGCGGAATGATTATCGTCCGCTATTAATAACAAACAGGAGATTATAGCAATGAAAAAGAAATTTTTGTGTTCAATTCTGGCTGCGGTTTCGCTTTTTGCCTGCTCTCTGACAGGATGCGGAACGAGCAATACGCCTCCCGAGTCGACAAATCCGGGAGGAAATACCGACAATACGATTTCCGTCGAGCCGCTCGATCTCGGAGACGGTTTCAACAAAGCGTATTATCCGATTAAGGAAAATATAGAGCAACGTTCCGGGAAAATAGACGTGGTTATTGTTTTCTCCGGTTCGGAAGCGGGCTGGGAGGCTTTGGCTAAGGAATACTCGAGACTTCATGGCGGTGCGGTCGCGGTTGTTCTTAACAAGAAATATTCTTCGAGTACTTATAAAGACGCTCTTAAATACGAAATTACCAATAAAAATACCGATTGGGATATTGTCCAGGGTAATATCGTTACAAACCTTATAAGTAAATACTGCGTCAATATGTATCCTTATATAAACGGCAAAAACGGTTATGCGGGGAATAAAACATGGAGTAGCGTTATAGAAGAAGACGCATATATCACCGATAAATCCGGGACAAACACCAGCACGTATATAATGAACTCGGAAAATCTTCTTACGGCATGGTTCGTCAATAAAGTCGCGCTTAACGCTGCAGGAGAACTCGGATACCGCAACAAGGACGGCAAGGCGGAAAATCCCGTTACATGGGACGATCTTATCAGTCTGTGCGACTATATGAAGCAGGCGGGTTACGAAAATCCGCTCGGAGTTTCCGTAAATCAGGAGGGTATCAACGAATATAGTTTCTCGTGGCTTTTGCGTGTGTACGGGGATTATTATTTCCGTAACGAATACAACGGAATTATGGCTAACGATAAAAGCGGATATGTTTACGATCCTGCTTCGGAAAATCCGGAAAACGATATAAATTACGGCGTTGACGTAACTAAACTGTTTAATAAGATCCTTTACGAGAAATCTGAAAATTATATCGGACCGAACAGTGCGAAATTCAAAGAATTCGTGGGACAGCTCGGAAAAATGAGCCCGTATTTCGATACGGTAAACGCAAAGCAGGCTTCGATGGAAGACCTCAGAAACGAATTTCAGACTCAGAGCAGCGGTAAGGCTTCGCCGCAGATCGTTCTCGATTACGTCGGATCCGGTCTCGAATTCCTGAAAAGCGATAAAATCGAGACGGATTTCTTTGATTATCCCGTTATGGAAAGCGTGGGCGGATATATTCCCGAAGGAACTATCGTGAGAGACGTCGGCGGCAACGGCGGTTATCTGTCGATAATCGATCACGACGCCGCTCAGGACGCTCTTAACCTTGACTTTATGAAGTTCGTTATGTCGCCTTACGGTCAGTCGATTTATTACGACGCTCTCAAAGATACGAACTTTACGCCCAAGGGATTGACGCTTGTAAAACAAAAATACGTTAAAGTTCCCGATGCATGGAAGGAATTTTTCAGTACGGACAAAGTTACGTTTACAGGGCTTGTCGACAGTAACGAATTTATCCGTAATATGATTGTTTCCGTCGGCGGACAAGACGTTGCGGATACCAAAGTTAAAATTTATCAGAATTATCTTGTCGGCATGGGAAGCGATAAAATAGACGTTGACGCGCTCACGTCGACGTGGGCGTCTACGCTTTACGACGGATGGGTAAAATATGCGACTCAGAACGGGTGGAGCACAACCTGCTATAAAGACCCGGGGCACGGAACTAAACACGAGGCGAATGACTGATACGGCTTTAAGAGAGGATACAGGTCTTGAATGAAATACACGACAATTCCGACGTTTCCGAAAAGGGCGTCGGAAAAACGAAAAAAACGCTTATAATAATGATTGCGGTTTTCATTGCGGCGGTTATTTTAACCGCCGCAATGATATGCTGTATTCCGCGCGCCGAAAATATCGAAGCAAAAAGCGGTAATGTAATAGATGTGATTTCTTACGAAAACGGCGACTGGCTTTACGCAACTTCGGACGGAACGATTATCCGTACGGCGCATAACGGAGCAGTCGGATATGACGTAAACGTGGTTTCTCTTATAAAGGAAACGACAGAACTTAAAAACGGTGTTCTTCGTAAAATTTACAAAGCGTACGGCGGAAGATTTATATGGGGAATAATATCGGACTCAGGCACGGACGGAATCTCGTGGTTGTTTAAAGCCGAAGAAAGCAATGGCGGAATCGATATTATTGATTGCGTGCTTTTTTCCGGCAATATAGACAATACATATTTTCTGGAACGCGACGGTTACTTTTACGTTGCCTGCACGGGAAATCAGGTCGCTGAAATAATGTGTTATGACATAAACGATCTCGTGGCGGGGACGCTTTGCAGAACGGTTCTTTACGACTGCACTCCGGACGATGACGACGGAGTTAAGCTCCGGGCGGTTCAGATGTCGGCGGGAATCGATTGTTTCGAGTCTGACGGCAACTATATCTATATTCTTTACGACGGCGGATTTATAAGGCTTGCGACAGACTTTTCAGCGGTTACTTACGATACGAGCAAGGGAAGAAGTTATCACGCAGACAGTCTCGATACTTCCGCATATCTTTCTTTCGGACTTTACGGAATTTCTTCGAGAGGCGGCGCGTTTTTTGAAAAAGAAAACAGATTTTACGTTGCGGACAGAGGCGTTTATCTGTATCGGTTCGACACTACCGACATAGACGACCTCGAAATAGGAGAAGACTTAATCTGTCAATATGTTGACGGCGTTGTTTTCGACAGTTCGCCCGCAATCAACAGCGCGATATATTATGACAAAAAAACCGAGATCGGTTACGTTCTTCACGAAAGTTCTTCGTCGGTGACGAGAGTAAATTTTGCAACCGAAAAAATCGAATATTCTTTTAATCTCGAATTTAATATATCGAAAATGATTCAGGGCGCTTCGGCGAACGATGTATATTACATTTACAGAAACGTAAACAAAACCGGACAATCGGAAAAAACAATTCTTTCGAGCGTGAATACAAGTTTGAAAAAGAATGAAAAGATTTTCAGCGGGTTTATGATTTTCGGTATATGTCTTGCTGTTGCGGCGGCGGTAGTTTCTTCGGTTCTCGGCGTGATAATCGGTAAACATAAAGAACGACAAGCATTAAAGGTCGTTAAAAAAATCTGGCGACAGAAGTACATCTATCTTGCTCTCACGCCTTCGCTTATTCTTCTTGTAATGTTCTGTTATTACGAGGCGATTGCGTCGATTGCGTTGTCGTTTTTCGATTATACGATAAAAAACCCGACGATGATATGGAATAACTTTGCAAATTACAAAGAGGTTTTCGGTTCTGCGCTTGCCGGCGAAGCCTTCGGGAATATGTTTTTATTTCTCTGTTTCGATCTGGTTGTTGCGCTTATTCCTCCGCTTTTGTTTGCGTTTTTCCTTACGGTTATGAAATGGCAGAAGCTTTCGGGGACGGTAAGAACGTTGTTGTTTATAACGGGCGTTGTTCCGTCGGTCGCGGGGCTTTTAATCTGGCGTACGGGTATTTACGGCGGAGACGGGGTTCTGAATACTATTATCAAAGCGTTCGGCGGAACCCCCGTAGATTTTCTCGGTCAGACGGCTTACGCCCGATGGGCGGTTTTGTTTATAGGCTTTCCGTTTGTCGGGGCGTATCTCATTTTCTTCGGCGGAATGATGAATATATCATCGAGTTATTATGAAGCGGCGGAACTGGAAGGTATAGGGATATGGAAGAGATTTTTCTATATAGACATTCCGCTTATAGTGCCGCAACTTAAATACGTTTTTATAACGTCGTTTATTCATTCGTTGCAAAATTTCGCGAGGACATATATGGTTACGGGCGGTCAGGCGGAAACGCACACTCCGATACATATAATGTATCAGAATATGGTAAACGGCAATTACGGGCTTGCGTCGGCATACGCGACGGTTATTTTCGTGCTGTTGTTCTTCGCAACGTTCCTTAACCTGCGTAAACAGAAAAAGAGCCTGGAGGATTGACGATATGACGTCTAAAATAAAAAAATCATATTACAGACTTGATTTTCAGATTGTAATATGTATAATAGTTATCGCCGCGACGTTGTTTTCCTTTTTGTCGCTTACGATAACGCTGATAAATTCGCTGAAATCGAACGACGAAATTATCACGAATATATTCGCGCTTCCCGCGGCGAGCCTTTTAGGCGAAAACATAGCGTTTAATTTCTCCCATGCGTGGGAAGCGGTGAAAACGTCGTTTATAAGCAGTATTATTCTTTCTCTTATCGGTGCGTTTTTCAACTGTCTGCTCGGCTCGGTTCTCGCGTACATTTTTGCGTACAAGGATTTTTACTTTAAAGAATTTTTCTTTATGATGTTTTTGTCCGTAATGCTTTTGCCTTCCATAATGGGCATGCCGATACTTGTTCCGTTTGTAAAAAACACTTTGCGTCTTGGTGAAACGTATATAGGATATCTTCTTCCGATTTTTGCGGGCGGACAGGTCGGCGCGATGTTTTTGTTCAGAACGTTTTTCGGGCAACAACCGAAGTCTATTTACGAAAGCGCGCAAATAGCCGGAGCGAACGATTATCAGATATACGTTCACATAACTATACCGCTTGCGAAAGCGATACTGTTATTCCATTTTGTGGGCGTGTTCGGATCGTATTATAACGATTATCTTTGGCCGAGTCTTATTCTCGGAAACAAAATGACGTTGATGCCTATAATGCTCAGCCAGCAGGAAACGTTTAACCAGCTGAAAGAAAAGGGGGCTATGTATGCGATGTACGTTATTTCATGCGTTCCGCTTGTCATAACCTCGACAATCAGTATGAAAAATTTTAAAGGCGGAGAATTTGCCGCAGGAATGAAATTATAAACATCGGAGTTTATTTTATGGAAAAGAAAAAATTATACGCTGCTATCGTCGGATACGGAAACAGGGGACAGGTTTACGGAGATTATTCGCTTCAATGTCCCGACGAGTTCGGCGTGGCGGCTGTAATAGACCCGAAAGAATTTAAATTGAGGGAAGCAAAAGAGAGATACGGGTTATCCGACGAAAGACTTTTTTGTGATTTCGCTTCGTTTTTAAAAAGCGGAATCGAATGCGATTTCGTAATCAACGCGACGATGGATCAGTTTCATTATGATACGACAATGGAAATTCTCGGTGCGGGATATGATCTGCTCGTCGAAAAGCCGATAGTTCCGAACGAGAAAGAACTTCTCGATATTAAAAATCTCGCGGAGAAAAAAAGCGTGAGAGTGTTTGTTTGTCACGTCCTCAGATATTCTCCGTTCTACACGAAAATCAAAGAGATTTTAAACAGCGGCGTTATCGGAAAAATAATGACGATGGAAATGAACGAGCATGTTTGCCGTCAGCATTATCTCGCGTCTTACGACCGCGGAAAATGGAACAGCGAAGACGGCTGCGGCTCGGGTTTCCTGCTTGCCAAGTGTTGCCACGATATGGATATTATGTGCTGGCTCAACAACGTGTCCGCGCCGGAAACGGTTGCGAGCATGGGCGGAAGATGCGAATTCGTCAAAGAAAATATGCCGGAAGACGCTTCCGAGTTTTGTTATGAATGCAAATATAACGAAACGTGTATTTATTCCGCTATGCACGAATATCTCGATTTGCACGTTATGCCTTTCCTTGTGTGGGACAGGCTTAATAAGCCGTTAAACGAAATAACGGAAGAGGAAAAAATCGAGTTTTTAAAGCACGATAATTACGGCAGATGCGCGTATATAGCAGGCGGAAACATCGTGGACAGACAAAACGTTATAGTAAAATTCGAAAACGGGTCTCAGGCGACGTTTACCCTTGTCGGCGGCGCGACTAAACCGGACAGATACATTCATATCGTCGGTCAGCGTGGCGAAATAGAAGGCAAACTCGAAGAAGGCAAAATGATCGTGAGAAAATACGATCCGTCCCCCGCAAACTTTTACGGGGTGAGCGAAGAGATAGACGTCAACTCAAAGGTTGTCAACAAAGCCGAATTCGGCGGACATAACGGCGGGGATTTCCTCATTATGCACGATCTCCTCGCTTATCTTAACGGTGACAGAAGTTCTATTTCGATTACCTCTCTTGCCGATTCCGTAAACGGACATCTTTGCGTGTTTGCGGCGGAAAAATCGAGAAAAGAGAATAAATTCGTAAATATTGCGGAATTAAAATCTTAAAACGGGTAAATTTATAATGAACAGAAACATCGAATTTGTTTATCCCGTAAGAATAATCAAAGCCGACGGAATTATTTCCGGCGGCGAAAATTTTCTTATAAATCGGGACGAAATAGCCTCTTTCGGGAACGACAACCTCATTCGTATGAGGAACGAAAACGGAATCAGGTCATATGTTATTCTGGATTTCGGAAAAGAAATCTGCGGCGGGGTCAGGATCGTTACGGCGATAGTGAAAGGTTTAACGACGAAAATTCGGCTCGTTTTCGGCGAATCCGTTTCGGAAGCAATGTCGTCGATAGGGGAAAAAGGCGCGACCAACCATCATTCTCCGAGAGATTTCAGCGCGATGATTTCAAATATGTCCGCGCTCGAATTCGGGCGGACGGGTTTCAGGTTCGTCAAAATAGAACTTGAAGAAGATGATGCGGAAGTCGCTTTTAAAAGCGTTATCGGGTTGTGTTCCCTGCCGGAGGAAAAGCTTGTCGGGAAAATCGAAACAGACGACGAATTGTTGAATGAAATTTTGGAAACGGCGGTTTATACCTGCACTTTAAATATGCAGGACGGATATTTTCTGGACGGGATAAAAAGAGATCGCCTTGTCTGGTCGGGTGATATGTATTCGGAAATAAAAACAGCGTTATGCTCTTTTGGGAACACTCCTCATACGAAACGATCCCTGGACTTCGTTAAGGCAACCACTCCCGACGGGTTCTGGATGAATAATATTCCTTCATACGACGCGTGGTGGGTTATTAACGTTTGCGAATATTATAGTTATTCGGGAGATTCGACTTATCTTACGAAAAACCTGAATAATATGAATGCGGCGATGAAAGAACTCGACGCCTGTATAGACGAGGACGGAACGATGGATTTCGGGAAAACGGGGAGAAAACTCGGTTTGCACGAGTTCTTCCTCGACTGGCCGACGGACGGAACAAAGGACGCCGTTACGGGTACCGCGCTTCTTATATTGTATGCTGCGCGGATTTTCAGAGAAACCGCAAAAGATGCGGCTTGCGACGAGGCTATTTGTTCGATTAACCGTAAATTGCAACGTTATATTTCAGAAGAAACTTTCAAAAAACAAATCGCGGCGTTTCAGGTTCTCTGCGGACAGCCGTCCGACGGACTTAAACGTTTGCTCGAAAAGGACGGTGCGAGCGGGTTTTCAACCTTTATGTCGTATTTTATATTAAAGGCTCTTGCCGCTTCCGGAAGCGATCGTACGGTTGAATTTATAAAAGAATATTACGGAGGAATGCTTGGCAGGGGAGCGACTGCTTTCTGGGAGGATTTCGACGTTTCGTGGCTTGACGGCAGCGGACGAATAGACGAAATCCCTGCGCCCGACAAAAAAGATTTGCACGCCGATTACGGGCAATTTTGCTATAAAGGATTGAGGCACAGCCTTTGCCACGGGTGGTCGAGCGGGGTTGTTCCGTTTTTTATAGAAGAAATCGTCGGTTTGAAAATTTTGGAGCCGGGATTTAAAAAGATTGCCGTCAGACCGAAACCGGGAGGTCTGAAATATATCTCTGCAAAAATCCCTACGCCGTATGGCGTAATCGAAATAAAAACCGATACGCACGGGGTTGACGTGCGAGTGCCTGAAGGAATAGAAATTATAAAAAATAACGGAGAAAAAAATCATGGAAAAACATTTATTAACGCCTGAAGATGATTTTCAATATTTTTTCGGATACTATGATTTGCAGCCTTACGATTCGTCCTGCAAACGGCATCTGACGCACAGAGTTCGGTTTTGCGATAGGCTTCCCGTTGCGGGAGACGTTTGTGAACTCGGATTTGTGGAAAACAAGAAATTTTATAAAGTAGCAGAAACGCTTGCATGGAATTTTCAGCAAGGCGCTATGCTTCGCTGGTTTGTCCCCGGAAAATCTGTTATTGCTAACGATTTCGACGGAAACAAGTATGTTTCGAGGGTTATAGATATCAACGGAAAAGAGACGGAGCGGTTTGATTGTCCGTTCGCGACGTTAAGTTTGAACGCCGGGAAAGCCGTTTCCGTTAATTTTAGTCGGATTTACGATTTCCGTAAAGGATACGGCTATTGCAATATTCCCGACCCCTTTGCGGATAAAAATGCTCCCGAAGACGACGGTATTTTTCTGGTGGATTTAAAAACGAAAGAAAAAACTTTACTTGCATCTTATGAGAAAATGAGAAGAGTTTTCGAGGAGAAACCGTTTACGGATAAGAAACTTGTGGTAAACCACATAACGTTTAATCCTTCCGGGACGAAATGCGTGTTTTTGTTGCGCAATTTTCCGGAAGGCGGCGGAATGTGGGCTACGGTTCTTGCCGTTATCGATTTGAAAGGCGAAATAAAGCAATTGACGAAGTTCAGCGTTAATTCCCATTATTCCTGGAAAGACGATGAAAACCTTATGATTTATTCGGGGTTGCCCGAATGGGGAGTTTACTTTTTTAACGTTGTAACGGGAGAGAAATATCGTTTGAACGACCCGTTATGCGACCACAATGATATTCATTGCAATTATTCTCCCGACAGAAAGAGTTTTATAGGCGACGGCTATCCGTATAACGATATGAGGTCTATTTATTATTATGACTTTGAGAAAAAACAATCGAGGGAACTAATTAAAGTTTTTTCTGCTCCCGTAAAGGATATAGATATACGATGCGACCTGCACGCGCGTTTTTCCGACGACGGAAAACGTATTTCTTACGACACGACGGAAAATTACAGGCGTGAAATAGCTGAAATAATATTGTAATTTTTGAAAATGAAGAATAAATTTTACGATTTTATAAAAATCGATAAAAACTACAAATATAAAAACGGAGATTTTTCGGCGGCAAACGGCGAATGTCTCACGCCCGAAGAAAGAATAGAGTTTCTCAAAGCCTATTTGGATTTTTTGGAAAAGAAAAACGGGTATGGTATGCCCGAAAAGGCCGTTTCGGACGAAGAAACGGAAAGGCTTTCGGCGTCCGTCGATTATAAAATCGCGCATAAAATAAGGAAAAGAATCCGCTTCGACGAAATGACGGCGGAAACGTTTGATAAACCCGAAAATTATGCGGGTTGGCAGTTTTATCAGGGCGTTTCGGAAGATAACGGCGAACTTACTTTTTCGGACGGAATAATTCCGCCCGTGCCTTGCGCCAAATATGAATTTAAATGCGAAAAGATAACGTCTTTCGCATTTTCGTTTATTTTGCCCGAGGAATATATCGACGAAGAAAAGAAAAACGGACAAGTCGTTCCGCTGACGACGGATACGGGGCGAATAATAGAATTAAGGCGCGGAGTGACGGAAATACTGAAATTGCAGATTTATCGCAACGGCGAAATTCACGCGAGGGTAGGCATTCCCGATCCTTATCACCATAGAAATTATAAACTCGGAGATTTTAAGGTTAACGAGCGAAACAGTGTGTTAATCGACTTATACGAGGACTTTTACGATGTGAAGGTTAACGGAACGCCTGCGGGAAGATTTGAACTTACAAACAAAGTCGCGCCCGATACGCTTTTCATTTCGGGCGGAATGCACCCCGTTTGTAAGTGGAGTTTTAAACCCGAAAGCCTTACCGCGGACGGAAAAACGACGACGGATTTCTTTAAAGTCGCCGAACCGAAAGAAGAAGGAAAACAAAATCTCGGAAGGGTTGAGCTTCCTTTCAAAATCGGCAGTGAAAAGAATAAAGATAAAATCATCGAACTTACAAACAAGTTTACTTACGACGGCGGAAAAGCCGCTTTGAATATAGGTTCGCTCGATCCTTGCGGAAAGGTTTATATAAACGGGAAATTCGCGTTTGAAACGGACGGGTTTTTAAAAAGCGAAAAGGCTATAACGGAGTTTTTGAAAACGGGCGAAAACGAATTGAAACTTCTTGTTTATCCCCGCGCGCCCGAAATAAATTATTCGTGGCACAGAAATAAAGATCCGTATATCGCATGGCTTGCAAGAGATGTTTATATAGATATTCTGCCCGAGGTTTATGTCCGCGATTTGGTTGTGAAAACGGTCGGTATTTCGGGCAACAAAGTAAAAGCGAAAATATCGTTCAAAACCGTTAATTTTAAAAAGGGCTTGAAAACGAAAATATACCTCGCGAAATCGCCTTGCGGAGAAGAAAAAGTCGTTTTCGAGGGCGACTCGGCGGAAAATTTTGAAGCGGAAACCGAGTTTGGCGCGGATTTGTGGACGTGCGAAAATCCTGCTTTGTATACCGTTCGGGCGGAACTTATCGAAAACGGCAACCCCGTTGACGACGAAATATGCGAAACGGGTTTCAGAATTATCGAGCAGAAAAACGGAGATATTTTACTAAACGGCAAGAAGATTTTGCTGAACGGCGCGTTGTGGATGCAGTTTTTGCCGCCTTATGAAAATATAGTTTTGTCGCATATATGTCCCATGACAAAGGAAATAGTCTGGCAGGCGGCGATGACCAAGGCTTTAAACGGAAACGTCGCCCGCTTTCATATGTTAGGTTACGGCAACAACGATCCGAGATTTGCCGAAGTTTGCGATCGTCTTGGCTTAATAAATATCTGGACGACGCGGCTTATCGACTCCGCCGAAACTATCGACGTTAAAAACGGCTGGCGGGCGGGGAAATATTACGCGGAACAGATGAAAGAGGTTATAAACCGCCCGAGCATAATAATGTGGGAGGGCAGCAACGAGTTTCATTCGTCCCGCGCCGTACTCGATAAAATGTACGACGAATTCGTAAAAACCGTAAAAGCGGCGGACGATACGAGGCTTATTTGCCCGTGTTCTCATCTTTATTACGGCGGAGGACTTTACGGCAACAAGGGTTTTTATTATCAGGACGACGGCTTGTCCGACCAGGATTTCGAGCCTTGCGAAAGTTCGTTCGGCTGGAAGGATGAAAAGGTTGTAAGAAGTTCGCATAATTACGAAATTCTGCTCGGTTACGGCAACAGGTGGGATATTTTCAGAGAACAAGCCTGGAAATCTCAGCCCGCGCTGTTCAAAAGCAAAGACCACGCGTATATAATTTCGGAATTCGCAATCGTCGGAAGGCAGGATAACCGCGCGAAAGAAGCGAAAATTTATCATAAGGACGATTCATACGAACTTGCGGACGAAAAACGCGCGTTCGGCGAGGCTTACGATAAGGTTGATTTCCGGTTAAGTCAGGCGTATCAGGCTCTTTGCGCGTATAACACCGTTAAATATATGCGCTATCTCGGCGCGGACGGGCTTATGTGGTGTAGTCTGAACGGCGGAGCAAACGATGCGAGTTATATAAAACCGCCGATAGATTTTTACGGTTACAAAAAGCAGGCGTTTTACGCGCTCAAAGAGGGCTTTGCCGAAACGATTTGTTTCGATAAAAAAGCAGAAGTCGCGTATAACGGCAAGTACGTTTGCGAGCCTGTATTAACGGGTACGGAAAAAGGAAAAACCTACAACGTTAAAATAGAAATAAAAAATCAATCGGGCGAGGTTGTTTGCGAAAGAGGGTTTGCGGTGAAAGCAACGGCGTTCACTTTCGATCTCGAACCGTTCGCGGTTGATTTAAAGGACGGATATTATTCCGTCGAATATTTGGTGGAGGCATAATATGATTAAAGTGTTGCAATACGGCGAAGGGAATTTTTTAAGGACGTTCGTCGACGCGTATTTCGATACGCTTAGTAAAGAAGGCGCGGGCGAATACGAGGTGGATATAGTAAAACCGATTCCGTTCGGCTCGCTCGAAAAGTTTGAACAACAGAATAATAAATATCATATCGTTCTTCGCGGGGTTAAGGACGGAAAAGAGGTAGAAAACGTATATAAAATCGACGTTTTAAACTCCGTCATTTCGCCTTTTGAGAATTATGAGAAATATATTTCGCTCGCAAAAGACAAGGATTTGAAGATAATTGTTTCAAACACAACCGAAGCGGGAATTTGTTTCAACGCCGAAGATAAATTCGACGGTTTCGAGCATATAACTTACCCCGCGAAACTTACTAAATTTTTGTTCGAGCGTTTCAATGCAGGTCTTGGCGGGGTGTATCTCATGCCCGTGGAACTTATCGACAACAACGCCGACGAATTGTACGCTTGCGTGGATAAGTATATTAAATTATGGAAACTGCCCGAGGCTTTCAAAAAGTGGAACGACGGCGAAAATTATTATTGCAATACGCTCGTTGACAGAATCGTTTCGGGCTATCCGAAAGACGAAGAGACGAAAGAACACTTATATAAACTCATCGGCGAAAAGGACGAACTCGTTTCCGTCGGCGAGCCGTTCGGGCTTTGGGCGGTGGAAAACAAGGGCGAAATAGGCAAGTATATAAAGGACGGCAAGCATAACATCGAGGTCGTTCTGACGAACAATATTAAGTATTACAAAAAAAGAAAAGTGCGCGTTTTAAACGGCAGCCACACGAATTTAGTGCCTTTGGGTTTATGGCTCGGAAAGGTCACCGTTTACGACTGCATGACGGATAAGTCGGTCTATAAGTTCGTTAACGACGCTTTAACGAACGAAATAATACCGTTCGTTTCCGACGATACGGCGGCTACTACGGCTTTTGCGGATAGCGTGAAAGAGAGATTTTTCAATCCGTACTTAAACCACCAACTTACGAGCATCGCTTTAAATTCCATATCCAAGTGGAAAGCGAGAGATCTGCCGTCGTTTAAAGATTATTACGAAAAGTACGGCAAGATCCCCGAGCATTTAACCAAAGGTTTCGCGTGCCTTATGGCGTTGTATAAAATCACGGCGAAAGGCGACGACGGAAAATATTACGCAAAACTTCCGAGCCGCACAACTGAAATGAAAGACGACGAAAAGTATCTCGGATACTTCGCAAACGGCGGTTGCGTGATCGAATTTATGAAGGACGAGACCGTCTGGGGCGAAGATCTGACGAAATACGAGGGCTTTGCCTCGGCGGTTAAAACCATAGTGAAAAAGCTCAGAAGCGGCGATACGGAAATTTTATGAAAGACTTTATCGTAATAAACGAAAAGGACAACGTAGGCGTAAGACTTACCGCAACGGATAAAATTCCCGCGGGGCATAAGTTCGCGTTGCGCGACATTGCCGCGGGCGAATACGTTATAAAATACGGCGAAATAATCGGCAGGGCAACCGAGGATATAAAGCAAGGCGAATGGGCTCATACGCATAACGTGAAGTCTCACTTAGACGAAAACGTTGACTATGAATACAACCCGGATTATCCCGAAACGAAGATAAAAGAGGGCGCGACGTTCAAAGGGTTCAAACGCAAAAACGGCAGAGCGGGAATAAGAAACGAGATATATATTATCCCTACGGTAGGTTGCGTAAACGACGTGTGCCGTCGGCTCGAAAAACTTGCGCAACCCTTTGTTAAAGGTGTTATAGACGGACTTTTCGCGCTTAATCATCAATTCGGCTGTTCGCAACTCGGCGAAGACAACGAGAATATAAAACGGCTGTTATGTTCGATCGCACTCAACCCGAACGCGAGTTTTGTGCTGTTTGTGGGCTTAGGCTGCGAGAACAACGGACTTGACGGAATAAAGGAATTTCTGAAACCGTACGGCAGAGACAATATAGCGTATTTCAATTGTCAGGACGTTGACGACGAGATAGAATACGGGCTTGAAATACTCAAAGATTTTTGCGAAAAAGCGAGCAAACTTAAACGTGAGGACATACCCGTAAGCGAGCTTTGTATAGGGCTTAAATGCGGCGGAAGCGACGGTTTTTCGGGGCTTACCGCTAATCCGCTCGTGGGCAAAATTACGGACAGAATAATAGAAGAGGGCGGCTCGGCGATACTTACCGAAGTGCCCGAAATGTTCGGCGCGGAACAACTTTTGATGAACAAATGCGAAAGCCGCGAAGTATACGAAAAATACCGCGAAATGATAGTAAACTTTAAAAAGTTTTACACGGATAACGGCTTTCCCGTGTATGAAAACCCCAGCCCGGGTAACAAAAAAGGCGGAATAACCACACTGGAAGAAAAATCGCTCGGCTGCGTTGAAAAAGCGGGTTCGACGAAAATTGTGGACGTTTTGTCTTACGGCGAACAGGTCAAAAAACAGGGCGTATCAACGTTGAACGCCCCGGGAAACGACCTTATAGCGGCAACGGCTCTCGCGGCAAGCGGGTGTCAGATAGTTCTTTTCACCACGGGCAGAGGAACGCCGTTTTCCACTTTCGTGCCGACTTTCAAAATCGCAAGCAACGATTTTTTAGCGGAGAAAAAGAACAACTGGATAGACTTCAATGCGTATAAAATGGACGAAAAAGCCCTCTATAAGTCGATTATCGCGGCAATTAACGGCGAAACGAAGTGTAAAAGCGAGGATATAAGAGAAATTGCGTTTTATAAAAAAGGAGTTACGTTATGAGTTATATAAAGGATAATTTTCTTCTTGAAAACAAAACGGCGGTAAGGCTGTATGAAACTTATGCAAAAGATATGCCTATTTTCGACTATCATTGTCACCTTTCGGAAAAGCAGATTTTAGAAAACAAACGGTTTAAAGATATCGCGGAAGTGTGGCTCGGCGGCGATCATTACAAATGGCGGCTGATGCGTAATTACGGCGTTCCGGAGGAACTGATAACGGGCGGCGCGAGCAATCACGATAAGTTCGTTGCTTATTGCAAAACGCTCGGCACGGCTTTCGGAAATCCGCTTTATCACTGGTCGCAGGTCGAATTAAAAGAATTTTTCGGTTGCGAACTTGAGATCAACGAGAAAAACGCCGAAAAAATCTGGACGGAATGTAACGAATATATCGAGAAAAACGACATAACGCCGGTCAGTCTGATCGAAAAATCGAACGTGAAATATCTTTTTACCACGAACGAGGTGTTCGACGACCTCTCGACTTTTGAAAAAATCGCGGCGAAGGGGTATTCGTTCAAAGTTATGCCCGCTTTCCGCGCGGATAAAATAATGAATATCGCGGCGGAAAAATACAACGAATTTGTGTCGCTTTTAGAGGCGGAAACGCATAAAATCGCCACGCTCGACGAACTCGAAACCGCGCTCGAAGAAAGGCTTGTCGCGTTCAAAAAAGTCGGGTGCAGGGCGAGCGATATCGCGCTCGAAAGCGTGTATCCCGTGACGGGAAAAGCCGAAGCAGAAAAGGTTTTCGAAAAACGCAGAGCGGGCAAAAGCGTGACCGAACAGGAAGAAAAAGCGTTCAAGGGTTACCTCACTTATTTCCTTATGAAGTTGTATTCGAAGCACAACATCGCAACCGAACTTCACGTCGGCGCGATGAGAAACAACAACTCGGAAATGCTGAATAAACTCGGACTCGATACGGGATACGACAGTATTTCCGAAGAGGACGGAATTAAAAACATGTCGCTGCT
Source organism: uncultured Clostridia bacterium (assembly GCA_934247225.1). GTDB lineage: Bacteria > Bacillota > Clostridia > Christensenellales > Borkfalkiaceae > UBA10281. The sequence goes on along the minus strand of CAKQJE010000002.1, from coordinate 80,735 downwards.
GTTTGATAAGTTAAACAGCGAAAAGTCCCTGCCGAAGTCGATTATCTTCAATTTAAACCCGAAAATGAACAGTGAAATCATGACGCTTATAGGGTGCTTTCAGTCAAGCGAAGCGCGCGGAAAATTGCAGTACGGTCCCGCATGGTGGTTCTTGGATAACAAGGTAGGAATGAATAAACATCTCGACGACCTGACTGCGACGGGGCATATAGGCGCGTTTATCGGAATGTTGACCGACAGCCGTTCCTTTTTGTCTTATCCGCGGCATCATTATTTCCGCAGAATTCTGTGCAATTACTTCGGCAAACTTATGGAAAACGGCGAAATGACGACCGACGAAACGCTCGTCGGAGAAGTTATAAAAGATATTTGTTATCGCAACGCGATAGCGTATTTTGAGATGAAATAAAATGGATAAATTGATACCCGTGGTGGTGATAAAAGACGTCAGCGAAACCGAAAAAACGATGTCGGCATAAAGGCTGGAGGCGTGAATTGCGCGGAAATCACGTTCAGAACGGATTGCGCGGAAGAGGCTAAGGCTCGTAGTGAAATTGTTTCCGGATATGAATATAGGCGCGGGAACGGTCATAAACGAAGAACAGGCGATCCGCGCCGTAAATGCCGGAGCGAAGTTCGTAATAAGTCCCGGTTTTTCCGAAAAAGTCGCGCTATATGTTCGTAAACAAGGTATTCCGTACTATCCCGGTTGCGTAACGCCGACGGAAATCATGCAGGCTCTGGAACTCGGAATAACGACGGTTAAGTTCTTTCCCGCGAACGTTTACGGCGGGCTGAAAGCGCTTAAAGCATTGTCCGGACCGTTCCCGCAGATCAAGTTCATTCCTACGGGCGGCGTGGATTTGACCAACTTGAAAGAGTTTTTAGAGTTTGACAAGATATTCGCGGTAGGCGGCTCGTTCATGATGAAAGGCGACGTAACCGAGAACTGCAAAAAAGCGTGCGAGATAATAAAAGAGGTGGAATTATGAAAGTTGTGACGTTCGGCGAACTTATGTTAAGGCTTGCGCCCGAAAACTATTTAAGATTTGTGCAGAGTGAAAAGTACGAAGCCACGTTCGGCGGCGCGGAAGCAAACGTTGCCGTAAGTTTGGCAAACTACGGCGTTGATTGCGCGTTTGTGAGTAAACTTCCCGCGCACGAAATAGGTCAGGCGGCAGTCAACAGTTTAAGAAAATTCGGCGTGGATACGAGCAAAATCGTCCGCGGCGGCAATCGCGTGGGTATTTATTATTGCGAAAAAGGCGCAAGTCAACGCCCCAGCAAGGTCATTTACGACAGAGCAGGTTCGGCAATTGCAACGGCGAGCATAAACGACTTCGATTGGGATAAAATTTTTGACGGCGTTACTTGGTTTCACTTTACGGGTATAACACCCGCGCTTTCGGATGCGTGCGCCGCGATAACTCTTGAAGCATGCAAAAAAGCAAAAGAAAAAGGCATAACCGTTTCATGCGATCTCAACTTCCGTAAGAAACTTTGGAGCAAGGAAAAAGCGGACGAAATAATGTCAAAAGTCTGCCTATATGTCGATTATTGCATTGCAAACGAAGAAGACGCGAAAGACGTTTTCGGAATCGAAGCGGACAATACGGACATAAACACGGGCAAACTCGACAGGAACGGTTACATATCCGTCGCCAAAAAGTTGACCGAAAAATTCGGGTTCAAAGGCGTGGCGATTACTCTTCGCGAGAGCCTTTCGGCAAACGACAACAATTGGTCTGGTATGCTTTACACGAACGGCGAAGCGTATTTTTCAAAGAAGTATGCGATGCATATCGTTGACCGCGTCGGCGGTGGCGACAGTTTCGGAGGCGGATTGATTTATTCGCTTGTAAACGGCTATGACGCGCAGAAAGCAATTGAATTCGCTGTCGCGGCGAGTTGCTTAAAACATTCGATCGAGGGCGATTACAATATGGTTTCGGTTTCCGAAGTGGAAGCCCTTGCGAACGGCAACGCCTCCGGCAGAGTGCAGCGATAAAATACTGTATCGATTCACATCGGCAAGAACAGTGAGATAACTTGTATCATCGTTAAATAAAATACGAGGAGAAACGATGATTACCAAAGACGAAATAAGAACAACTCTCAGCGATATCAGATTTTATTATGCTATCTCGAGTGCCTTCAAACCTGATTTTGTTCAGGTAATAATTATTTTAAATGAAAATAAGGAAATTACTAAATAAAAACAGTTGGGCTAACACATCGAATCAACTGTAGTTGATAGGTTTTTACGGAAATAGATGTGTAGCTATTTCGTATTAGAAACCCAAAAGAAACCTAAAACGAGACACTTTTTAGTGCTTTTGTTTTGGGTTTCTTTTAATTTTTCAATATTTTTGTGCTTGATTATCCTAAATCCGTAAAGAGATATCGAAGTGCAGTGAAACAGGGGTTTTTCGTTGCGGAACGTCGTAAGTTATTCCTATCTTTTTTAGCGCAAAAGAAAAGCCCCGATCGTCGTCGGAGCCTCTTGTTAAAGGTGTTTTGAAAAACATTTCTATTTTATCGTCATAAAGAATTATTACTTTTATCAATAAATCTACCATCATCTTTGAATTTTTTGAAAGAGCGTCATTATAAAATTTTCGGATTTGCAATTCGGTTATTGATTAAATTTAATTATATAAAACATATGATAAAAATATTATAGTATAATATTTTAAGAGAATTTTACTGATTATATAGTTGAACAGAGCTGTTTATGGCAATGTATTAGGACTATAAAAAATTTTTCAATGGAAAAAAGAGACTATTTATAAATAGTCTCTTTTTTTGGTTTTAAAATAAATTTTTTTCAAAAAAAATTTTCCAAAAGGTATTGACAAGTCAAATATTCGGTGTTAAAATTCAATCGTAATTTAACCGATTAAATAAATTTATGTTTGGATATGATTATGATAGAGATAGGTGGAAGCCAATATGTAAAAAGCGATGAGATAAAGTCAAGCTATGGTGGGCAGTCGGCTGTTTTTTGAAATAAGCATAATGAAACTGTGTGTACGCGGTTTATTAAAGACTTTATCTGTGAGAAATTTTATTGTTCAACCGATTTATTTTTGGTAAAAGTTCAGACAAAAGAGTTTGTAAAAACGGAAGACGACAAAGGAAATATAAAATGGTTATTCCTTCGGAATTTCATGATTACGAAAATCTGTTCAATGCGGACGACTTGATTTCAGCCGGCGTTTTTGTACAATTTGTACAAGAAGTCAAGCGTTTGTATGAAAAATAAATCTTTAAGGAGGGAAACTATGAGCAAAATTAAACAGAGATATGTTCTGAACTCGGTAATGGTTATAATTATCTCGTTACTGTTCGGACTGATTTCTTTGTTTGACCTGCTGCCGAAAACATCGTTTGCGCAAGCAACTACGGGATCGGACGCAGGCGTGGGAAATTACTCTTCCATGTCAACGGATGTAATTTATCAAATAGTTACAGATCGTTTCGTGGACGGAGATCCGACCAACAATCCAACCGGTGAGATTTACGATAAAAATAATTTACGTAAATATCATGGCGGCGATTGGGAAGGAATTACGCAAAAATTAAATGAGAACTACTTTACGAATTTAGGTGTCACGGCGTTATGGATTTCGTCACCCGTACGGAACAGCGATTATATCGATCCGTCAAACGGCTGCGCGCCTTATCATGGTTATTGGGGGCGAGATTTCTTTACTCCGAATCAATACTTTGGTACGATGGAAGAGTTTGAAGAACTTGTCGATACCGCCCATTCTAAAGGCATAAAAGTTATAATCGACTTTGCTCCGAACCATACTTCTTTTGCGGTATATGACGGCGTAATCCAACCGAATGACGGTGTTCTTTACAGAAACGGCACGTATGTAAGCAGTTACAGCAACGACACGAACAATATATTCAATCATGTTTCTGATCAATGGGCTGAATTTGATACGTGGGAACATACGGTTTATGCTCCGTTGTTCGGGCTGGCAGATCTGAACCAGCAGAATGCGACGACCGATCAATACCTGAAAGATTCTATCAGAGTCTGGCTGGATGCAGGCGTTGACGGGATTCGCGTCGATGCGGTCAAACATATGTCTTCAGGTTGGCAGAAGAATTGGGTGAACAACATATACGATTACAAACCGGTATTTATTTTCGGCGAATGGTCGCACAGTGCAACGACATCCGAACCAAATATGGAAAATTTTGCAAACGAGAGCGGAATGAGCCTGTTGGATTTCAGATATAATACAGCCATTCGCAACGCTTTGTCCAATGCAATGACGAGCGGATATACAATGGTTGATTTCCATAACACGATGACGGCGATGGAACAGGATTATGACTTTATCAACGATCAGGTTACTTTCCTGGACAACCATGACCAATCCCGCTTTATGACGGAAGCCGGTTACAACGAATTAACTTTGGATATTGCTTTCACGCTGCAAATGACGTCTCGCGGCATTCCTTGCATTTATTACGGTACGGAGCAGTATATGGCGGATGCGGCCGGCGGTAAGAGCGATCCTTATAATCGCGCCGATATGACCGGATTCAGTCAGACCGGAAGGGCTTTTCAGGTTATATCCAAATTGGCTCCTTTGCGCAAAACCAATCCGGCGCTCGCCTATGGTTCTACACAGCAGAGATGGTTAAATAACGATGTCTATGTTTTTGAAAGAGTGTTTGGTGACAGCGTTGTTATGACGGCAATCAACAGGAATCAGAGCAGCGGTTATCAACTTGAAAACCTGACGTCAGGTCTTCCGAACGGTACTTATTATGATGTTTTGGAAAATCTGCTCGGCGGTGGCAATATTACAGTAACAAACGGCAGCGTATCTGAGTATTATCTCGGCGCCGGTCAATGCGCTGTATGGCAATATACGGCAAATGAAGTATCTCCGATTATCGGCAACATCAATCCGAAGATGAGCAAGCCCGGAAATACCGTTACAATTACGGGCCGAGGATTCGGCAATTCAACGGGAAGCGTGACTTTCGGTACGGCGAATGCGCAGATTGTATCTTGGTCGGACAGCATGATAAAAGCCGTTGTTCCCGGCGGAGTGTCCGGGGAAGTCGCGGTTGTTGTTACGAATGCCGGCGGTGTATCGAGTGAGGCTTTTGCCGGATTCGATATTTTGTCGGGCGCTCAAGTATCGGTTCGTTTTAAGGTGAATAACGCGAATACAGATTATGGGACGAATGTCTATATCGTCGGCAGCGTACCCGAACTCGGAAGTTGGGATTCGACAAAAGCAATAGGACCGCTGTTTAACGATACTCCGACGATAGGCGTATATCCTACATGGTTCTACGATATCAGCGTGCCCGCGAATACGCAGATAGAGTATAAATTTATCAAAATCGACGGAGCGGGTAACGTCATTTGGGAAGGCGGCATGAATCACGCTTACACAACGCCCGCAAGCAATACCGGCGAAATAACGGTTAACTGGCAGTAAAAAACAAAAGAGAGAATCCGAACGGATTCTCTCTTCGCTTATTTATCGGGTAGCCGAGAGAGATTCGAACCACATAAGTTTTAACGGCGCAAAATTTGCAAAATCGGCGTTAAACTCGCTTATAATACGACAAGTATTATCGCGTTCGTTTGCCTTGATTTTCCTAAATTTATCGCCGTTAAAATGCAAAACACCTTAAAGCCGTATTTTTTAGGCGGTTGTGACGAAGATTTGCGCAGACGTACTGTACGTACTTCAAGCAAAGATTTGCCGCAACAGGCAAAAAAGACGGCTTTAAGGCTTGATGGGGTTCGAATCTCTCTCGGCTAACGGTTGAGGGGTTAACCTGAATGTATGAGGTTCTGTTTCTTTACGCTGTATTGCGTATTGCAGCATTTTAACAGCATTATGCACTTTCAGGTCGGAAGGAAGGTAAACGGGGGTTAATCGCTCCGAAGGTAACAAAATATCTTTATCATAACACAATACGGCTGTTTTGTCGGGGTTGATATACGACAAGCAGAACGCAGAGAGAGAAACGTCGCTGAAAACAATAGATTCGTCAGGGTGTTGCAACAAGAACTTAATTAAATCCGTGTACGTCTGAACAACGTAAAGAGTATCGTTTGCCAATGCTCGTTTCAACTTGTTCATATACGGCTGATTCTGGTATTTGCTTGTTATAAATATGATGTGAGAAGTTTGCAGTTTCTCTTTTGCGTATTGAATAATTGCGTTAAAATCATTGTTCGATTTATAAAACAACGAATCCTTTATCGTCATATCAATGGCAACAATCGGAACATAATAACTTTCTTTTAAGGTGTAAAATTGTTCTTCTGTCAAATCGATACAGAGTATACCGTCGATATTCTCCTGTACATGGATTGATTCGGATTCAATAGGAGATAGAATTTGCGTGCGGTAATTGTGTTCGAATAAACAGTTCTGAAGTTTGCAGATTAAGTCGAGCGTTTCCGCGTTGCGATAAAAGGTGTAAGCCCGTTGGTTAAAATATATGCCGATGACGTTATCGGTACTGCTGTCGGCGGATATCAACGCTCTTGCAATCGGAGAAGGGGTGTATTGGCGCAGATTGCATATCTGTAAAACCTTTTTTCGGGTTTCGTCGCTGATTTTAACGTCTTGCCTATTGTTGATAATATAGGAAACGGTTGCTTTGGAGACGCCCGCTTCTTTTGCAATATCGCCTATAGTAACGGTTTTTTTATCCTTTACGCGTTTGCGGGTTGCGCCCTTTTGATAGTTGTATTTCCGGCATAACTCCAAAATCTTTTGTTTTGTTTCTTCGGCCACTTTCTTATCGGTGCGTTGATTGATTACATAAGAAACAGTTGCGGTAGAAACATTCGCCAATCTGGCGATTGTGGCAATGGTAATAGTACCGTCTGCAATAAAATCTTTATCGTTTTTCATGGCTATATCATACCCTAAAAGGTCCGGATTGTCAATATAATTCTAATTTAATCGGTTAAATAAAAAAATTTCAGAAATTTACCATTTTTTTTAAAAAGGGTATTGACAAATACAAAATCTGTGTTATAATTTACTTAACCGATTAGATAAATCGGATTAAATTAATTTTTTTTAAAGGAGGACAGATTTCTATGTCGAAATCAAAACTAAGGAAAGTTACGGTCATACTGACAATTATAATGCTCATGACTTTAACTTTGGGGTTGGTCGCCGCATGCGGTGAGAATCCATCGGATTCCGTTACATCTTATAAGGTGACCTTTTATGACGGTACTACCGTGATTACAACGGAAACAGTAAATGAGGGAAAGAAAATCGAGAACTTTATCCCTGCGGATAAGGGGTATAGCAAGGAAGGGTACGCCTTTAACGGTTGGTTTGCCACCTCGGATTTTACGCATGAATGGAGTTTTGATACAGTCATAACGAAAGACACCAATGTGTATTCGCAATGGCAGTCAAGTAGACAAGATACCCGTCAATGGACGATTGCGGGCAGTTCTTCAGCCGGCGGCCCTTTGGCGGAGATCGATTGGAACGGCGGCCCGATTGAGGGGAAAAATATTCTTACGAAAACAGAAGGGAAAAACGAGTTCAAAATCACTTTGAACCTGTACAAAGGGGATCAGTTCCAATTCTGTATTCAGGATGCAAATGGCAACTGGAATACCAACGACGCTGACGGCGGCGGCGCTCGCGGCGGTCAGTATTTGAAAGAAAACGAGTATATGGCAGCGCCCGGTACCGGTCTTGGCGACGGTCAGGTAAATATTACGGTAAACGTGAGCGGCAATTATACTCTTACTTTGACGACGGATGCGGATGATAAGAATGTCGGCGCTATTACGGTTGTTCGCAACGGAGACGCTCCGGCTGTTACGATTGACAGATCGGATTATACTTGGTATATCTATGGTAATTCCAAAGCTGCGACAACAACAGAATCTGTATTGTCGGGTACGAATTGGGGAGCAAAAGTAGATAGGTTGCAGTATTCTCCCTACGAGATGTTCAAGATTTCCGATAACGAAGCAGACGGAACGGGAACGTGGATGCAAACGTGGACGTTGGCAGAAGGCGATGAGTTCCTGTTGGCTTATTGCACGCTGAAAGAGGAAGGCGGCATTAAAGCAGAAGACGGAACGATGTTCTACTATACGAATATTACCGAATTCAACGGCGACAATGCGTGCTTCAAAAAATCGGACGGTATGGGCAGTAACATCGTTGTGGTAAAGGGCGGAACTTATACTTTTACTTTAAAGGTTACTTTGGACGCTGCGACCAATACTTTGAAAGGAGCTATTGAAGTAGATAAAACTTCCGATATTCTTGTTTCGAATCAGACATGGAAAGTTTTGGGCGGACGTTTGTCGTATGCGGATGCGACAAAAGATACGGTCGGTAATCTCAAAATAGAAGAATCGGAATATAACGGCAAAACGTCGGTCTTTAAAGATAACAACTTCGGCGCAGGTTCAACGGTTCAAAATTTGGAAAAAGTAACTACGCCTGCCGAAGGAATGGCTCAGGAATATACGATTACGTTGGATCTCGTTGAAGGGGATTACTTCTATCTCTGTATTCCGGTTGCCGTCCATGCACCGTATCGTTCCGATACATACTACACTCCGGGATATACTTCTAAATTGGCAAAAGCAGCTGATTTGCCTGAAGGTATAACGGATACTTGGGGATGGGGAGGCAATTTCCTTTGCGCGAAAGCCGGCAGATATACATTTAAGGTGTCGGTATCTGCGAGCGGCACTCTTTCGCTTTCCGTAACGGCGACAACAAAGTAAAGTCGGATTGTTATTGGGGCGGTAAAGCAATTTGCCGTCCCAATATAACCAAAGAAGGAGAAGTTAATGAATAAGGCGGCTATATTACACATTCCGAAAAGTCAATATTCTTTTGCTTACGGCAAGGAAGAACTCCGTATTCGCTTAAGGGCCGCAAAGTCTGAACTTGATAAAGTCGAAATTATTTATGCAGTAAAATACGACTGGTTAAAAGACAGAAAGACGAAAGTAATGCAAAATAGTTATTCGGACGCGTTCTATGATTACTATACGGTTTCGCTTGATGTGCCCGACTCGCGGATAGGGTATATATTTTTATTGCAAAGCGGGAACGAAAAGTATTATTATTCGGAAGAAGGTTTGACGACTGATTATAACCACGAAAAAAGTTATTATAACTTTTTTCAATATCCTTATATCAATAAAATAGATTTGCACCGTAAAGTTACATGGTGCGATAAAAGCGTTTTTTATCAGATATTCGTAGATCGGTTCCGCATCGGAGAAACGAAAAAGAATACGGATTATATAGATAAAAAATGGGGGGAACTTCCCGAACCGAAAGGGTTTTTCGGCGGCGATTTAAAAGGCATTACCGAAAAATTGGATTACTTAAACGATCTGGGAATCAATGCGATTTATTTAACTCCGATTTTTCAATCGCCGAGCAATCATAAATACGATACAATCGATTATGAAACGATAGATGAAATGTTCGGAACGAACAGCGACTTAAAGGAATTGGTTGAAAACGCGCACCGAAGAGGAATTAAAATTTTATTGGACGCCGTTTTTAATCATTGCAGTTATTTATGCAAGCAGTTTCAGGATGTTCTGCTGAAAGGCAAACAGTCAGGGTATTATGATTGGTTCATCATTCATGGCGACAGACCCGACTTGGACGATATGAACTATGAATGTTTTGCGGCTTGCAATTATATGCCTAAATGGAATACAAATAATAATGAAGTGCAAAACTTTTTACTTCATATAGCGGTAAAATGGATAAGAGAGTATGGTATAGACGGTTGGCGGTTGGACGTGGCAGACGAAGTATCGCACGATTTTTGGCGGAACTTCCGTAAAGCGGTTAAGAACGAAAAGCCCGATGCGATGATAATCGGCGAAAACTGGCACAACGCTTTTCCGTGGCTGCAAGGCGACCAGTTTGATTCTATAATGAATTACTCGTTTACGAAAGCCTGTCTTGATTATTTTGCATTCGGCAAATATTCGGCAAAACAATTCTGCGACAGGTTATCGGAAATCCTGATGAGAAATACGGATCAGGTAAACGAGATGATGCTGAATCTTTTAGACAGTCATGATACGGAAAGATTCTTAACCAACGCGGGCGGAAACAAATCAAAATTGAAATGCGCCCTTGCGGTTATGTTTTTCTTTGTCGGAATGCCGTGTATCTATTACGGAACGGAAATCGGTATGAGCGGTGGATATGATCCCGATTCCAGACGGACGTTTGACTGGAATGAAAATCATTGGGATAAGGATTTGTTCCAAACGATCAAGGAACTGATACAACTTAGGAAAGAGAAAATCAAAGGCAAACTTCGTATGTTTACGGAAGGGGAAATTTTTGTAATCGAAAGAGAAAAGATTTTTTTAGCCGTAAACAATACAAAAGATACGCTAAAATATGGTAAAATAACTTTAGAGCCGTATTCCTATAAAATTATAGAGCGGTAAGGGTAAAATATATATGAGAGGTAAGGGAATGAAATCAACCAGAACACTTTGTTTAAGTCTTGCGTTGGTATTGGCCGGAACGTGTTTTGCCGCATGCGGTGAACGGCCCGGCGGAGAGCAGACGTTTACTTACGAACAAATAATGGCTAAATACAACGGTGAAATAGAACAAAACGCAACTATTCGTATCCTTGATAATCAAATGGCCATTGAAACGGGGCATTTAAGGGAGGTTTTGGCTGCCTTTAATAAAGAATATAAAGCATACAACGTAAATGCCGTGGACGCGAATATGGATCAATATGTCGACTTGGAACAAAACGGCCCGGACGGCTATGGTCCCGACGTTCTTTATCAGGCGAACGATATGTTGATGCGATATGCGGAAGGCGGGCATGTTTTGCCCTTGCCTACGGAGAAACTGGATATCGAACAAATCCCTGAAAACGTAATGGACGCATATAAACTTAAAACATACAATCTCGATTTGTATTATGGTATGCCCGTTGCGCAACAATCGACGGTTCTTACATACAGAAAAGATTTGTTGCCCGCCGATTGGAAAACGAAATGGGACGACAACAAGAACGATATTCCCGATATGGTAGAGAATATGAACGATTTGTATGCGTACAGCAAACAAGTCAAAGAAGAGTCTGACGGCAGCAAATACGGACTGTATATGTCGCTTGTCGATCAATATTTTAACAGCGGTTATTTATTGTCGTTCGGAGCGTATGTATTCGGCGAAACGCATGACGATATAGGACTTAATGCCGCCGGCTCCGAAATCGGATTGAATTTGTTTCGTGATTTAGCAGGGGTGTTGGGATCTCGCTGTATCTCTCAGGACGCGACGACACAGGTAGCCACCTATTTGACGAGCAAGGACGGTACCGTTTTCTGTACGATAGGTACGCCCGATTGGTTGACCACGTTTCAGGAGAATTTGACTGCCACCTATAAAGCGCAGGGTGACAGCGCGGAAGCGGCTGCTCAGAAAGCAAAAGAAAATCTTGTAGTCGTGGCTCCTCCGAGATTGCCGAAAGACGGCAATATCAAAAAAGAAATCAAGAATACGGATACCGAAACGTTTGAACCTACGACTATGGGCGGGGTAAATGCGTTCGGAATCAGCTCTTACACCAAGTATCCTAAAGCATGTTTGGCGTTTGTCAAATTTGTCAGCAGTTATGAAAATGAAAAATGGAGAAGCGAAGCGTTAGGCGCCGTTCCCGCTCGTACGGATCTGACCGAAGAAATGGGGGGAGTTTCCGAAATTCTGGGCAACAGAGTTACAAGCGGAAAGGTTTATATGATGCCGTCCACTCGCGATACTCAATATATTTGGTCTCCGCTTTCATCTATGTTTAACGACGTTGCAACGGACAACACGACTCGTGAAAGTCCGGTTTATACAACGACGGATGAATTAAAGAAGGCTTTAGACAAATTGGTAAAAGATATAAAATCCGCAATGAACATTGGTAAGAGCTAAAAAAAGGGGGGATATGATTGTGGAAGAAAATAAAATTATCGCCAACAACAATCTAAATCCAAAGAACGAAGGGAAATTTTCACCTTATCAAGTTAAGTTGAGCTGTATTTTTATGGGAGTAGGGCAATTATTCTGTAAGCAATTTACAAAAGGAATACTGTTAATTCTTTTAGAAATTGCTTTTATATTGTTTTTAGTCTTTTCGGGGGTAGACAATATAATAGGAATATTTACGCTCGGCACCAACGAGGGCGTTCCTATCATGGGAATACAAGGCGACAATTCCGTAAAAATGCTTGCTTGGGGAATTACCACTCTGTTTTTGTGCGTTCTTTTCGGATTTGCTTACTATGCAAATATTAAAGACGTTATATTTACGACGCAAGAAATTAAAAAGGGGCATCCCGTAAAGAACTTTGTAGAGAGTTGTTCTGCTTTAATTAACGAGAAATTTTATTTTCTTACACTGACAATTCCGTTGATATTCGTTTGTATTTTTAATATAATGCCTATTTTCTTTACGGGATTGGTGGCTTTTACGAATTACGGCGGTGAAATAGTACCCCCTAAATTGGTAGATTGGATAGGCTTTTCAAACTTCAGGATGATTTTTACTGTAAGCGAATATGCCATGACAATTTTAAAAATACTCGGTTGGAACTTTATATGGGCGATCGGATCGACCTTTATAAATTATTTCGGCGGGTTAGGTCTTGCAATCTTATATAATTCCAAATGCTTGAAATGGAAACGGTTTTGGAGAATATTTCCGATGCTCGCTTATGCGATTCCCGGGTTTATTACGTTGACGGGATTCCGGTTTCTGTTTAGTGACAGCGGTCCGATTTTAGCTTTATTGCGCGATTGGGGCTGGGTATCGGAAAGTTTTACGTTTATAGGTTTTGACTCTAAATGGTCTTTAAGACTTCTCGGTTTCTTCTCTTGCGCATGGATCAGTATTCCGTCGATAATGTTTTTGGCAACAGGCATTTTATCAAATGTCAATCAAGATATGTATGAAGCTGCGACATTGGACGGAGCAAACGGCTGGAAACAGTTTCTGTATCTGACGTTGCCGTTTGTACTATTCGCAACCACGCCGGTATTGTTGAATTCATTTATCAGTAACTTCAATAACTTCAGTATCTTCTATTTTTTACGGCCTGAAATCACTTATGATACTGCAAACTATTTTAACGCAAACAATACAGACTTATTGATTAACTGGATGTTTAATTTAACGGTCGATAAGAAGTTATATTCTCTCGGCTCGGCGCTCAGTTTAATTCTGTTTGCGTTTATGGCAATCTTCTCGCTGATTGTGTATGTAAGTTCGCCTGCATATAAGAAGGAGGATACATATAAATAATGAAAAGCGTAACAACTAAAAGATTTAATATAAGGCCGACAATGACTATAAAGGCCGTTGTTATATATACAATAGTCTTGCTTATCAGTTTTATATTTGCCTTTCCTTGCATCTGGCTTATTCTGTCGTCATTTAATGCGAACGGCTCGTTGTTGACATTAGACGGGTTTTTTCCGGAAGCATATAGTTTAAACACTTTTAAGACTTTATTTACCGAAAAAACAGAACACGACTATATGACGTGGTTCGGGAATACTCTTTTTGTCGCGGGGATAAGTTGCGTAATCTCTACGGCTCTTGTACTTGCGGTTTCTTATACGATGTCGCGCTATCGGTTCAGGAGTCGTAAGCAGATGATGAAGGCTACGTTGCTGTTAAATATTTTCCCGAACTTTATGAATATGACGGCTTTATTCGTCATTATGACTCAATTCGATTTAATCAATAATCTTTGGGGGCTGATATTGTTGTATAGCAGCGGCGCGACAATGGGATTTTTGGTTCAAAAAGGTTTTTTCGACACTATTCCGAGTACAATATACGACGCCGCAACGTTAGACGGAGCAAGTGATTTACGAATATTTATTTCGATTGCATTACCTTTATCGAAACCAATGATCGTATATACGGCATTGACGGCTTTTGTCTGGCCGTGGAGTGACTTTATGTTGCCGAAACTGTTGCTGCCGGATAAATCACAATGGACTGTTGCAATAGGTTTGAATTGGTTGGATGAGAGTAAATTTTCGATATTTGCCGCCGGTTCCGTATTTATCGCAGTCCCGATCGTTGCATTGTATATCGCGCTCTCCGGATATCTGATTCAAGGCGGGGCGGCAGGCGCAGTAAAGGAGTAACAATGGAGAAACAAAATTTTATAGACGCGCTCAAAAGTTTGGAAACAGGCGAAAAAAGCGTTTCACAACTATACAATGAAATCTCTATGCTCGCAACGAGCAATATCCGGGCGGACGAAAAACCGAAACGGTGCGCGCGATATCTCTCGATTGAGTTTTTAATCGGCAGGGTATTTTATAACAATCTGCTGGAACTCGGCGTTTTGAAAGAAACGGCGGGTATTCTCAAAGAAAAAGGGATAGATATTACCGTTTTTGAAGAGATTGAGGACGCCGCGCTCGGTAACGGCGGTTTGGGCAGACTTGCCGCTTGCTATATGGATTCGGGCGCCGCGGTCGGTATTCCGCTGTACGGGTACGGAATCCGTTACAGATACGGTTTGTTCCGTCAGAAGTTCGAGAATGGGTATCAGAAGGAAATTCCGGACGAGTGGCAGAGATTCGGGGATCCGTGGAGCATACGGAAAGAACAGGAAAAACAGACAATTCGTTTTGCGGATATGGAAGTAGATGCGGTTCCTTACGATATGCCGATTATCGGAAAACGAGTCAATGTCTTGCGTTTGTATCAGGCGGAAGGAAACGAGAACGCTGAAAAAATAAGCGGTGTTTTGTATCCGCCCGACGATACGGAAGAAGGAAAGTTGTTACGGATTCGACAGGAATATTTTCTTTCGGCGGCAGCCGTTGGCGACATAATCCGAGAATACGAAAAACGACATGGAAACGATTACCGGCAGTTTGCATTGGAAAACAGCATACAACTCAACGATACGCATCCGGTGTTCGCCATTCCCGAACTGATTCGCGTATTGCAAGAGAAAGGATTGACGTATCGGGCGGCGTTGAAGATTGCGCAACAGGTATTCAATTATACTAATCATACGATATTGCCCGAAGCATTGGAGCATTGGGACGTTCGGTTGTTGAAAAAAATATTGCCGGAAATAACGGGAATATTGCTGTCCGTCAATGCTTCCGCCCGCTATCGTCACAGAAAAGAAGGCTACACGTCGCAGGAGAGCGCCGCCACATCGATTTATGTACATTCCCGCCGCGCTGTTTCTATGGCGAATACGGCGGTATTCGTCGCGAACAAGATAAACGGAGTTGCCGAAATTCACTCGGAAATTATAAAAAGGGATTTGTTCGCAGCGGAATACGCGCATCATCCGGAAAAGTTTACGAACGTTACAAACGGCGTGGCGCAAAGGCGGTGGCTGGAACTTGCAAATCCCGAACTGTCGTCTTTGCTTGACAGAAAAATCGGGCAGGATTGGCGGAAACGGTTTGAAGAATTGGGTAATCTGAACGACCATATCGACGCGGAAACGCTTTCGGAGTTTATTCGGGTTAAGGAAGAGAAAAAAGCGCAGCTTTTCCGATATATTGAGCAAACGGAAGGCGTAAAAATCGGCGGAAATCGAATATTGTTCGCGCAGGTCAAGCGTTTACACGAATATAAACGGCAACTTATGACGGCGTTTGCGTTGTTACGATTGTATTATGATTTAAAAAACGGAAAAATCAAGGATTTTACGCCTTCGGTATTTCTGTTCGGAGCAAAGAGCGCACCATCCTATTTTCGAGCCAAGGGTATTATCAAATACATAAACGAAATCATAAAGATGATAAATGCCGATTCCGAAACGAACAGTCTGCTTATGGGCGTATTCGTGACTGAATATAACGTTTCGTACGCGGAGAAAATCGTAGCGGCAGCCGACGTTTCGTTGCAGGTGTCGACGGCGGGATTAGAGGCAAGCGGTACGGGCAATATGAAGTTTATGATGAACGGCGCGGTCACGCTTGGCACGATGGACGGAGCAAATATCGAAATCGTCGAAAAAGCGGGCGAGGAGAATAATTATATATTCGGTGCGCGCGTGAACGAGATAGAAAAACTCCGCGAGGGCGGTTATAATCCGAACACCTATCTGAAAGAGCATGCGGATTGGAATAAAGTCGTGCATACGTTGACGGACGGAACGTTTTCAGACGACGGTAAGGGATATTTTGAGGAATTATATCGCTCGTTGACGGCGGGAGCAAGCTGGCATAAACCCGATCACTACTTTATATTCAGAGATTTGGAGGAGTATTATCAAGCCATATTACAGGTAAATCATGATTATAAAAATAGGATAGGTTTTGCGAAAAAACAGTTCAACAATACGGCGAACTCATTTTATTTTTCTTCCGATCGTTCTATTCGTGAGTATGCGAAGAAAATCTGGAGTTTATCTTATTAACGTAAAAAGACGCAAAGCCGTTTCGCTTTGTGTCTTTTTGTTTAGGAGGAATGATGATAAAATATAAAAATCGCTCGGCGGGTATCTTATTGCACATATCTTCGTTGCCGAACAAGTACGGAATCGGAACGCTGGGAAAATCAGCTTACGAGTGGATTGATTTGTTGGCTGATTGCAAAATAAGTTATTGGCAGGTTCTTCCGCTCGTTCAGACAAGCTACGGGGATTCTCCGTATCAGTCCGCATACAGCGGATCGTGCAATCCGTATTTTATTGATTTTGACATTTTGGTAAAAGAAGGTTTGCTGAAAAAATCAGAGTTATCGGTCTGCCGTAATACAAAATCGAAAATTGACTATGCGTTTTTATATCAAAACAAATATGCCGTTCTTCGGAAGGCTTACGAGCGATTTGATATACAAAACGCCGACTTTGTATCCTTTGTCGAAAATGGAAGATTTGACGGCTACGCTTTATTTATGGCAATCAAGGAGAAGTTCGGCGGGGTATCCTTTGACCGATGGCCGGACGAATATAAATTCGCAAAAAAACGGAGCTTGCGGAAGTTCAAGGCCGAAAATCAAAAAGAATATCTGTTTTGGCAGTTTTTGCAATATGAGTTTTCCAAACAATGGAATACGCTGAAACGGTACGCAAACAAGAAAGGCGTTTCAATCATCGGCGATATACCGCTGTATGTCGCTTACGACAGCGCGGACGTATGGTTGAATCCAAAGCTGTTCAAATTAAATACGGACCGTAGTTTGAAAAAGGTAGCGGGAGTTCCGCCCGACTATTTTTCCGCAACGGGGCAGCTATGGGGGAATCCCGTTTATAATTGGTCGGTTCATAAAAAAGAAGGCTATTTATGGTGGGTGGAACGATTCCGTCAGGCGTTTGAATTATACGACGTAGTGCGAGTCGATCACTTCCGCGGGTTTGACAGGTATTATGAAATCGATGCGGGGGAAACGACAGCCGTCAAGGGGAAATGGAAACACGGCCCGAAGTATGAATTATTCCGCACAGCGGAAAGTATTTTAGGAAAGCTGAATATCATAGCGGAAGATCTCGGTTCTCTCGATAAAGGTGTTTACCGTCTTATGGACGAAACCGGCTATCCGGGTATGAAAGTTATGGAATTTGCGTTTGACGGTAATAAGAAAAATCCGTATTTACCGAAAAATATCAAGGAAAATTCCGTCTGCTATACGGGTACGCACGATAACGATACGTTATTAGGTTATATTAGTAAGTTAAAAGACGGCGAATATAATATTTTCAAGGAGAGTTTAGAGGGAACACTAAAAGAGGGAGATGTTCAATGTTTTCTTGAAAATAAAATAGAAATGGCAAAAGCGGTAATGTTGCTTACAATGCGCAGTTTGGCGTATCTTGCCATAATACCGATACAGGATATTTTACTGCTTGGAAGCCGCGCGCGAATGAATATGCCGTCTACAAGCGAGGGGAACTGGCAGTTTAAGTTGCAACATATACCGAACAAACAAGAGTTATTTGATTTTTGTGAATTGGTAAAATTTTGCGAAAGAAGGCCGTAATTCAATTACAATTTATATGAGAGCATATAGTTTTTGAAATCGCCCCCGTATATTTAAATGGGATAGATAATGCGTGTGGAAGTTATATGCGAAACGGCAAAGGAATACGCGTTGCACGTCGTCAAGAAAATAATATCATTTATTTCCTGCCCACCAAAATAGTCGTTTCCAGAGCGGAAGCGGCTATTTTTTTATGCGATAAACGACAAAAAGTAGTATGTTTTTAAACAATATGTATTTTTCGGCTCTGAAATATATGTATGAATCTATGTACGTCTCGGATTCATAATCATCTGTTCTAATCTTAAAAAATATTCTTTAATGACGGAATTTCCGTCCGGAAGAAGATTTGTATAGGTGTCCTGCGTCATAGACAAAGTTTTGTGCCCGAGTTGTTTTTGGATAACCTTTTCGTCTATGCCGACGTAATGCGCAAGCGAAGCACAAATTGAAATGCGGTTTGTATTTTAATTAAATGATTAAAAATCGAAATTGTTTTCATATTGCCGGCAAAAAGTTTTGTGTATGGTCAATGGAGTGTTTTGTTTGTTCTTTGTAGTGTATGGATATGATATAAAATGTTCGCTATAATAATAGCATTCTTATAAGTATTATACGGAGAAGTTTCGGAAAAATGAGAATAGAGAAACTTAAAGTCAATCATTTTGAAACGCCCGTCGGGATAGATGTTTCGCGACCGACGTTTTCTTTTTGCGTAAGCGGCGTAGGTTGCGGGAAAATAATAAAGACAAGAATACAGATCGCTGAGGACAAAGGATTTTTAAACGTTGTTTATGATAGCGGCGAACGCGAAGATATTTCGCCTTTAAGCTTTACGCCGGACGTAAATTTGTATGGTGGAAAACGGTATTTCTGGAGTGTTGTCGTTACGAACGAAAAGGGTGAAAAAGCAAACGGGGAATCATATTTCGAGGGCGGAAGAGCCGAAAAGGAATGGAATCTGCCTTGGATAACCACGGTGGGCGACAACAGAAATTCCGCGGCGTTTTGCCGTAATTTCTATGCGGATAAAACCGACGGCGCGCGGCTATACATAACGGCTTTGGGGCTTTACGAGGCGTATATAAACGGCAAAAAGGTCGGCGACGAGTTTTTCACGCCTTTTTGCGACGATTACAGATATCTTATTCAATATCAGACTTACGACGTGACAGACCTTTTAAAAAACGGCATGAACGAAATCGTTGTTCTGACGGGCAACGGCTGGTACGGCGGCAGGCACCCGAAAGGCGGCAACGGCGACGGAATGTTCGGCGACGGTTTCTTCCTTTCCTGCGAGCTTGCGTCGGGCGGTGGACAAATTCTGCAAACCGACGAAAATTGGCGAGAAATAAAATCGCCGATATTGTTTTCCGAAATTTACGACGGCGAGATTTATGACGGCGAAAAAGAGATTTTCGATGACTTCGGCAAAATCCGCGCCGAAGTTTTAAGTTCGGCTTCACCCGTCAAAATTGCCGCCGCGCCGGGCGGAAAAGTTATTCCGAGAATAAGTCCGCGCGTTACGGCAAAAGAGAGGTACGTTCCGACTTTTATAACAACTCCGAAAGGAGAAACCGTACTCGATTTCGGGCGCGAAATCACGGGCTGGGTAGAATTTTATTGCAATGCGAAAGCGGGCGAAAAAATTACCCTTTCCTACGGCGAGGTTTTGCAGAACGGCAACTTTTATCGCGATAACTTACGCACCGCGAAAGCGAGTTATTGCTATCTTTCAAACGGCGTTAATCGACTTATACGCCCGCATTTTACCTATTTCGGGTTCAGATATGTCAAGATCGAGGGCGTTGAAATTTCACGGGAAACAGTCAAAAACTTTGTCGGTGTTTCGATATACTCGGACATTCCTGCGCTTGGCAAAATCGAGACGTCGAGCGAAAAACTCAATAAATTTATAGAAAACGTATTTCAAAGCCAAAAGGATAATTTTTTAGATATTCCGACCGACTGCCCGCAAAGAGACGAGCGTTTCGGCTGGACGGGCGACGCGCAGATTTTTTCGGAAACCGCGCTTTATAACGCCGATTGCGTGGCTTTTTTTGCGAAATATCTCGAAAATATGTACGAGGAGCAGCGCCGCTACGGCGGGGCTTGTCCGTTCGTTGTTCCCGACGCTTTTTATGCCTGCGAAGAGAAAAAGGAGGGGCGCAAACCTCTTGAAAAGTTTGAGGTGATGAGCAGGCGTTGTTCAAACGCCTGGGGAGACGCGGCGAGCGTTATTCCGTGGAATTTATATCGTTTTTCGGGCGATAAAACGTTGCTCGAAAAAAATTATCGCAACATAAAACTTTGGGCGGAATATCTGATTTTCGGCGACAAAACGAAAGGAAAAGGGAGAAGAATTTTTGATCTCGGTTTTCAGTTCGGCGATTGGCTCGCCCTTGATAATCCCGATAAAAACAGCCCGAGAGGGCTTACCGACGAGAGTTTTATCGCTTCGGCGTACTATCTGTATTCGGTGACGGCGGCAGAAAAAGCGGCTGCCGTTCTCGGCGAAAAAGAGGACGAAAAACGGTATAAAAAAATCGCCGAAGAGATAAAAGCGGCGATTGTGGATAAATATATTAAAGGCGACAGGCTTACGACCGATACTCAGACGGCTTATGCTTTGGCGATAGCGTTCGATCTTATGCCGCTCGAAGTTGCGGGGAAGAGATTACACGAAAAACTTGTCGAAAACGATATGAAACTTAACACGGGGTTCGTGGGAACGGCGTTTCTGCTCGATTCTCTTACCAAAGCGGGCTATGAAAAGGACGCGTTTACCCTTATTTTAAACGAAGAATGTCCCGGTTGGCTTTACGAGGTAAATATGGGAGCAACGACCGTCTGGGAGCGTTGGAACTCCGTTTTGCCCGACGGAAAAATAAGCGACACCGGTATGAACAGCCTTAATCATTATGCTTACGGCGCGGTTGTTTCGTGGGTCTATAAGTCGATTATCGGCATAAATATAGGGGTAAACGGCGAAGGGTTCGGGCGCGTTTCGTTTGAGCCGAAGATAGACGAAAGGCTTAAAAAGGTTTACGGGGAGTATAATTCCGCAAGCGGGCTTTACGCCTGCGGATACGAAATCGGAATTGGCGAAATTCGCTTCGGACTGACCGTTCCTTATCTCGGCAGCGCGGAGTTTATTCCGCCGACAAATTATATAATAGCGGAAATCGACGGCGAAGCGCCGAACGGGAAAAAGATATTTACAGGCGGAAAACATACGATTATCTGCAAAAAGCAGACGAGTAAAATTTAGCCGGTCAGTCGGTCGGATTGATTTTGCGGAATTCGTGCGGGGTTTTGTTAAACGTGGTTTTGAAGGCGCGGTAAAAATACGACACGTTGTTGTATCCGCATTTATAGCAGATAGATTCGATTGATTCGTTTGTGTTCTGGATAAGAATGGACGCGAGCGAAAGTTTCTTCTGATTCAAGTATTCGGTAAGAGTTATGCCCGTGGTTTTTTTGAATGTGCGACAAATATATTCCTTGGAATAATTATAATCGCTGAAAATTTCATTTACGTCTCTGCAAAAATCTTCGGGGCGCTCGAGTCTGGATATGAGATTTATTATCCATTCGGGCGCGTTTTTGTTTTTCGTATGAGTGTTTTCTTCGGCATAAAACGCTTTGAAAATTTCGGCTACGGCAAAATAGAACGCCGGGCTTTCGCTTGGCTTGCGGTCGTTCATTTTTTGCAGTGAAGTTTCGAGTTCGTTCACGAGTTTCAGGTCGAGTTTAGTCTTTAACGGATTTCCCAGCCCGACGGTCGCCGGCGTAAAACAGAAAAACTTTGCGATTTTCTCATACAACGGAACGGTTATCGCTATGTCTCTGTGCGTGCAGACATCGCCCGGTTCTCTTAAAAAGCAGTGAATGTCGCCGGGGCGAAGAAATCTCACGTCGCCTATGGAAAGCGTTTCCGAGAGGTTGTTAAGGCTGTGGCGCACGGAACCGCTCGTAATATAGAAAATCTCATAAAAGTCGTGCGAATGATAATATCTGTCTCCGCTGTTGGTGAGTTGCACTATCGCGTTTTCTTTATTGAGGTCGGGAAAAATATTATTGTCGAGATTATACATAATATTATAATAATTCTTTTGACGCAGGTTTGTCAACCGATAATGTCAACGTAGTGTAGAAATTATACAAAATACAATATTGAAATCGAGGTTTAAGACAGGTATAATGTAGTCGAAAACCGAAAAAGTCGGAATTTTTCCGTCGGGTTTTTGAGCGGATATCCGCTTTCGTTTGCTTCGCAAACGAAATAGTCTTAGGGAAAAATCTCAGAGGGTTTTTAACCCGAGAAAATGAGGAGGGTAAAAATGAAACAAAGAAAACTTTTTGGCAAAACAGGATTTATCGCGATTCTCGCGGCTGTTTTGTGCCTTAGTTTGTCGCTTTTCGCGATAAGCATTACGGGCGCGGCGGCGGATACGATCGATGAAGTTCCCGCTGCGGACATCCTTATCGACGTAAACGGAACGGACGCGAAACTCGAAGCGGCAGGCGTGACGATAAACACGAAAACCGACGCAGGATTAAAAGCCGCACTTGGGGCGGACAAGTTCTTCCCTTATGCAACCGATGAAACGGCCACCGGCGTTCAGTTCGGTGAAATTCCCGAAGGAAGCGTCGCTACCGTAACGTTCAAAAACGCTTATAAAGCCTCGAATTACGGCGGTGTCGGATTAAGACTTATAATGACCGGCGGAATAACCGCATACGCGTTGGACGACGAAAATCTTGCAAATCCCGCAGGCACGGTGAGCGTGAACGGAGAAAACATTTACGCCACTCTCGCGATGAACGCCGACGTTCTTGCAGACAAGGACGGATATATAAAAGGCTTTAAAATTCACAGAGACAGCGGGAACAACAACCTCTTCCTGGACGGCGTGAATCTTTATCTCGATTATACGGTCGACGCGGACGGCAGCAGTGCATGGCTCCAAATCGGCGATGAGGAACTCCACAGCCATACTTACGACAATAATTCCGCTCTTAACGTATTTAACGGAGACGGTACGACAGACTTTATGTGGACGGAAAGTTCTCACGCCGACAGCGAAATTTCCGTAAAACTCGCAAATCCCGTGAAAGCGGCGGATTACGATACGGTTGAAATGAAAATCGTCATCAGTCAAAATCCCGGCGTTGCTCAAAATAGAATCCTTACGGCTTACGCCCTTTCCGATACCGAATGCGCGTATCCCGCGGGTTATACTCATATTTACGGCAATGTTATAAAATATTTCACCGTCAGCGCGAAGAAAATCGCGGACAAAGACGGATATATTCGCGGCTTCAAATTCAAAAGAACCGGACTCGACAGCGGAAACGGACAATTCTTCGTCGACTATCTGAAATTCACGAAGAATTCCGATAACGAGCGTATAAATGTGACCGCGCCGCTTTCGGACGGCTCCGTCGGCGCATATAACGGAATGTGGTTCGAGGTCGACGGCACGGCTATAACGAAGCGCGCGGCGACAAGCGTACCGGGCGGAGGCATATTGGATCGTAATGACGATCAGGCAACGTGGACGGAAGGCGAGATGGCGGGCAAAACCATAACCGTCAGATTTGGCGTACCCGTGAAAGCGGAAGGCTTAGGTTACGTGGGCATAAGGCTTGCCGTCGGCAGCGCGTTCACGCTCGAAGGTTATGCGCTTAGCGATACGGAGTTCGCTCGTTCTGCGGGCAAGGTGGTTTCCGTAGGCGGCAACGAAGCGGTCGTGCTTCTTCTCGATTCCGCCGTTCTTGCGGACGATGACGGATATATCCGCGGATTTAATTTCAGAAGAACCGCAGGCGAAGGCGACGGACAATACTTCACCGACGGAATCGAATTGAGAGCGGCGCAAATCGCGGTGGATGAAATCGACGGCGACGTCAATCTCGATATGGATAAAGTTTCGGCGTGGGTTGAAGTCAAAGGCTTCAAAGGTAAGACGACGGACGATACGTTCGCAGGTTTGTTCGGCGGCAACGGTTCGACGATGATCTCGTTCACCGAAGGACTCGGCGAAGCGGCGATAGACGTCAGGTTCGGCAAAAAATACAAGGCAGACGCTTTTGTTAAAGGCGCGTTGAACCTTGTTATCGGTAACAATTTCGCCGAGGGAACGGAAAACACGATAACCCTTACGGCGTATGCTCTCGGCGACGAATCGCTCGAACATCCCGCAGGCAGCGTTGCGGTAAGCAACAGTGGAAACATAAACAGCGTTATGCGGCTTGAAACTTCCGTCCTTGCCGAAAACGGTTATATCGGCGGATTCAGACTCGTAAAAACTCAGACAAACGCAGAGCAGGTCGGTCAACTTTTCTTCGACAACGTGGTTTTGATAACCGATAAGGTTCCGGATCAGCCCAAGGACGACGAGGTTCCGACGGCGGACGTTAAACTCGATATGGATCTGTCCGAAGCCTGGCTCGAATACGATTACGAAAAAATAGAAAACAACACGGTCGATAATAATTCCAAACTTAATATTTTCGACGGCAAAGGATCATCTCAGATCACCTGGACGGAAGACTTAGGCTCGAATGCCGAGGTCACGGTGAGATTCGGAAAGAAATACAAAGCGGAAAACTATTTGCAGATCGCGATGAAACTCGCCGTAGGCAACTGGGTCGAGGGGAATAAAGTCACGATTACCGTTTATGCTTTGACCGATACGAATAACTCCCGCCCGCTTGCGTCGTTCTCCGCCGCAGGCAGCGAAACTCATGGCAATATAATAGGAAACGTTATTTTCGACGCGAAAGACGTTGCCGCCGAGGGGTATATCGGCGGATTCAGACTCGTGAAAACTCAGACGGACGACACTAAGCAAGGTCAGATTTTTGCCGACGACGTAACGCTTATTCCCGTTCCGACCGCCGCTCCCGAAGAAAACGTGATCGTGGACTTCGACGGACAGGGCGCATGGATAGACGGCAGACAGGATAAAATTGCTGACGATAACGATCCCGGTTCTCCGTTCTTTATAAAAGACGGAGCGGACGGAAGTACCAAACAGACCTATACGGAATGGGAATCCGAGGGCGTATACACCGTCAAACTCGGCAGAAAATACAAGGCGGAATTCTTCGACTATGTTAAAATAAGGGTCGGCGGAAGCAACGGGGGAGGCTATACGCTTACCGTTTCGGCTTACGCGGCAAACGATACCGAATTTACAAAGAGAGTCGGCGCGGTAAACTTCGGTTATCTGGTCAGTGCCAAAACGCTTAAACTCAGAGCTTCGCTTCTGGCGGACAAGGACGGATATATAAGCGAAATAGTCCTTAAAAAGACACATTCGGCGGAAAATAAGGATTCTTCTATCGGCTTGGATTATATCGAATTCTGTCTCGTGGACAGCGAACCGGAACCGGAAGTGTCCGGCGTAGTCATCGAAAAAGATATTTCCGAAATCATGCCCGTGGGTGCGGGAAAAGAATTCAGCCTCGCTTCCGATGAAGAGAAACTGAACGACGTTTCCGTGGCGGCTTCCTGCAAAACGGCTTCTTACGACAAACTTAATTTCGCCCTTACTCCGAATTACGTCGGAAAATTCTCGGCTTACGTTCTTATGAGAGCGTCGGCAGCCGGCGACACCCACGAAAACGGCGGAATATTCTTCTGGTTCACCGATTACAGCGTCTCGGTCGGCGCAACTTCCGCAGGTTCGACGAACAGCGAAGAAATTCCGTTGACCGATCTTCCCGAAGGAACGTTCGCAAGCGGAAAAGCAACGAAAATTTCCGTCGCGGCGATACCTTATTATATCGAAGGAGTTCAGGAAGGGTATTACTGCGCCGTATATATTGACGGAAGCGAAAAGGCGGTTGTGGAAATTTACCTTGAAAACGCTTTCGTCACCACAGGCGTTTACACGAACGTCTGCATACAGGACGTCGGCAACGCCGCTTCGGTGAAACTTTCCTCGACGAAGGAAAATCCTGTTTCCGCGGCGGACATAATGAACGTAAAAATTGCGACGACAAGCGGAAAAACCGAGTTCAAAACTCCGAGAGCGGGGCTTACTCTTTCGTATTTCGAAGTTGCGGGCGAAAAGGTCGGAGACCTCGTTATAGAAGGTGACGCGACGTTCGATAAGGATACGAAGTTCCTCACGTTCACCAAGGAAGGAACGGTTAAAGTGTATTACACCGTAACGAACGCGTTCGGCGAATTCAGATCCAACGAACTCACGCTCACTTATTCTACGGGCGAGAAACCTGCGGAAAGCACCGATTCTTCGACATCCGGCGGATGTTTCGGTTCGCTGACGGGCGTTTCCGTAAGCGTGGTATTCGTCTTTGCGGCGGCGGTCGTGGTTGCGAAAAAGAAGAAAAACGATTAAAAACAAACAGCGGCAAGCCGTTTTCATGGCGGCTTGCCGAATTTAAATTTAACAGGAGAAATAAAATATGAAGAAGTTTTTGAGCGCGCTTTTATGCGCTGTTCTCTGCCTGACGTTCGTCGGTTGCGGCGGCACGGGCAATAACTCGGACAAAACCTCGACGGGCGGTTCTTCGGGTAACACAACTCCCGTCGGCGACGACGTATACGTCAAGATAGTCGACAAGGGTTTAGGCTCGGAATGGCTTGAAAATATCGCCTCGGCATATTACGAAGAAACGGGGGTGAGAGTCCACGTTTCCGCCGATCCCGATCTTGTGGCGAATATGCTCACACTTATGAATAACCCGGGTTCCGAAAAGGAAGACCTTTACTTTTTGGGTCACACCATGAACAATTTCGTCAAATGGATAAGAAACGGGGCGATCGAGTCTATCGACGACGTTCTCTCTTCCGAAAAATACGGAACATCGGCGGCGTCGAGAGCGGTCGATAACAATATAGTCGAAATGGGACAGTACAACGGTAAATCCTATCTTACGAGCTACGTTTATTCGAGTTGGGGTCTTATTTACAATCAGGCGTACCTCGATAAAATCGACAATTTCGGCGAATATAAGAAAGGCGAGTGGCCCGAAACCGTTCAGGGACTTATCGACCTTTGCAAAGCCGTTAAAGCCGCAAACCTCAAGAATAACAGAACCGGCAGAACGGTTTCGCCGTTTTCTTGCGGACTTATGGTTGACTATATGGACTGGCTTTTCCACGGGCTTTGGTATGAACTCGACCCCGAAGGATATGCGGCTTATTACGAATATAACGACGTAAACGGCGGATATCCGACGAATAAACTCGATACTCCCGCGGCTTTACAGGCGCTTGAAACGATTTACGACCTTATCGGAGCCACTTCCGAAACAGAGAGCAACCTTGTTTCTTCGGCGCAGAATCACACTGAATCTCAGCAATCGTTCGTAAACGGCGACTGCGTGTTCACGTTCAGCGGAAGCTGGTTCGGAACGGAAATGAAACAAATTCTCGGGGAAGTAGGAATGACCGATTATCATTTCGGCGCATATCCCGTATATAATGCGGGCGACAAAACCGCGCTTATGATGAATCTCCCCGGCGAAACTTTCTTTATTCCGACGGACGCGGTAAACGTTTCGGGCGCGAAGGATTTCCTTGCGTTCGTTCTATCCGAAAAAGGAGTAGCCGTGTCGGAAAAGGCTTTGCAGTTCCCGATGGTTTATTCGACGAACGAAGAAGTTGAATTCAACTCTTTCGGAACGGAAATAATGAATCTCGCCGCAAAATCCAACCTTGTTTATCGCTTTGCGAAAACAGACGTGTTCAGAACGGGCGCGCTCGAATTGTTCGTTGCGGGAACGAGTCCGTTTATCTCGATGGCGAGAAATAAAATCACGAAAGCGAACATCGAACACGACGTTTTACAAACCGAAGCCGTACATCATCAAGGGCTTTGGTCGAAATGGATGAAGAGCATTTAAATAATGAACAAATCAGCGATAAAACCACGTAAAAAACGGAATATAGGCAAAACGCTGTTTATTTACGGCGGGCTTGCCTGGCCGATAATTCATTTTACCGTATTCTGGTTTTTAATGAACGTGGGCATGGTATACAATTCGTTTTTTACGGAAACGATAAACGGCGAACTTCAGTTTGCGGGCTTCGAGCAGTATCTCGACGTGTTCCGCTTTATGTTCGGAATAAAAGAAGCGGGAATGCTTTCCCCGAGGTCGTGGCTCAACACGCTCTCGCTTATGGCGCTTGCTCTCTTTATTAACCTGCCTTTAACGCTCTTCTTTTCGTATCTCATATACAAAAAGGTCGCGGGACACGCGGTTTTAAGGGTCGGAATGTATGTTCCGTGCGTTTTGTCCACCGTTATTCTGTGTCTTTTCTACAAGATATCGATGTCGGGTACGCAGACGTATAAAAGTCTTTTTACCATACTCGAAAAACTCGGCTACGGCGATCGCTTCGTCATTGAAAACGGCGCATTCGCCGATAAAAGAACTGCCTGGAAAGCTATTCTTATTTTCAGCGTGTGGGCGGGCGTGAACGGAAACATAATTTATTTCACGTCCTCTATGGCAAGGCTTCCGGACAGCGTTTTAGAGAGCGCGGAGCTTGACGGGGCTTCCGAAATGCGACAATTTATATCCATAGTTATACCTATGATATGGCCTGTTATAACGACTATGAGCATAACGCTTATAAGCGGCGCGCTCGGCTGGTACACGCCTTCGCTTTTAATGGTCGGCGAGTCTATGGCGGGTACGACGGGTACGGGAACGGTCGCCTGGATGATAATAAGCAACGTTACGGGCGGGAACACGGTCGGTTATCCCGCCGCTCTGGGCGTGGTTGTAGCGATCTTAGGCGGCGCGCTCGTCCTCGGGTTCAAAGCTCTTATGGAAAAAGCGTTCTCGGAGGTGGAATACTGATGAATAAAACGGTTACTTTTCGCCTTCACAGAAAAAGCGCGACGAAAAGAACGGGTATAGACGTGGTTTTCAGGGTTATAGGCGTTATAGTGATGACTCTTTTATCGCTTTCTTACGTCTATATGTACGTGTGGCTTTTAATGAATTCGTTCAGAACGTCGGGAAATTTTATTATCGATTCGTTTAAACTGTTCGATTTCGGAAACTTTACCGGCGATAACTATAAAACGCTTTTTACCGTGCAGATAGCCGGTTCTTCGAGAAACCCCGTTTATCTTCACGACACTATAGCGAACACCGTTATTCTTGTCGTAGGACAGGTTGCCCTTGCCATAACGATTCCCGCTTTAACGGCGTATATAATCGCGAAATACGAGTTTAAGTTGAAAAAATTCCTTTATAACGTTTCGATAGTTTCGTTTATCGTTCCGACGGTCGGTTCGATCGCGACGACTTACAGGCTTATGATGAAATTACATCTTTTAAACACTTATCTCGGAATATTCCTTATGGCGGCGGGCGGTTTCGGCCTCGGATTTCTGCTTTTCAAAAACTTCTTCGCGGCGATCCCGTGGGAGTACGCGGAAAGCGCGTTTTTGGACGGCGCGACCGATATGGGTGTATTCATTAAAATTATGTACCCGCAAGCCGTGCCTATTTTAACGGCTATAGCGATAACGGCTTTTATAGGC
The DNA here is from genome assembly GCA_934247225.1 of uncultured Clostridia bacterium. Lineage (GTDB taxonomy): Bacteria > Bacillota > Clostridia > Christensenellales > Borkfalkiaceae > UBA10281. The sequence continues at coordinate 51,171 of CAKQJE010000002.1, read as the reverse complement.
TGCTGGAACGATTACAACACGGCGTATGTGTTTATGCCCAACAGACCGACGATATCTCTCGGCGTAAGCCAGTTATACACGAAAATGGAAGGAAGATTGCTTCTTCCCGTCGCGTTTGCGGGTATGACCGTTCTTGCTACGGTATCTCTTATCGTGTTCACGATTTTCAACAAACTCATAATGAGCAATTTCTCCGCGGGAGGACTTAAAGGATAAAATGAAAGCGAATAAAATATTATCCGCCGCGCTTGCGGTCGGAATGCTTTTTGCCGTTGCGGCGTGCGACTCCGAAGGAAACACGAGCAACGAAAGCGATAAGACTTCCGTATCCGAAAAGACGGAAGAATATATTAAATTAAATATGGAATACAACGGCAAAGAAGTGAACGTGATATCCGAACCTTTCCTGCAATATCTTTCGGCTGAAACGGAAGAAGAGGCGATAAAAATTCTGGAGGATTACGAAAAAACGGCAATTACTCAGAATTTTCTTATTAAATGGGAAAACGACGGAAGTTCGCAGTACGCTGTGCGTCTTGCCGACAACGAAGAGATGACGGAAGCGAACGTTATTGCGACGAACAGAACGATATGCAATCTCGGCGGTACGCTTATCCCCGGAAAAACTTACTATTATCAGGTTATAGGCGAAGCGAAAGAATCGAAAATCGACAGTTTTAAAGTCGGCGGAACGGTAAGACCGATAACCGTTGACGGCACGGATAACGCGCGCGATCTCGGCGGGTGGAAAACGGACGGAGGAAGTATTCCTTACGGGCTTATTTATCGCGGCGGTAAGATTAACGACGGTACGAAATGCGCGCTTACCGACAGCGGACTGAAAACGATGAGAGAAACTCTCGGAATAAAAACGGAAATAGATTTGAGATTTTCCGACATCGATGACGGCGGACAAAAGACGAGCGTGCTTGGCGACGATGTCAATTACGTTAAAGCGGGGTATCACGGGTATAACTATATTCTTCCTGAATTCAGTCATTACGGCGTAAACGACAGAAGTTACTACGCAGCTTCCGCAGATTCGATAAAACGAATTTTTACGGCGTTAGCGGATGAAAATAATTACCCCGTTTATTTCCACTGCAATGCGGGCGCGGACAGAACGGGAACTCTTGCCATTTTAATAGAGGTTCTTTTGGGCGTAAGCGAGGCAGACATAACAAGAGATTTCGAACTTACTACGTTTTCATCTTACGGGGCGAGATATCGCGGCAAAATTGAAAACGGTAGATTTGCAGGCGGAGTTATGCAGGACGATTCGAACAATTTCGTGGCGTTCGGATATTTTATAGAACGAATCAAAGCCGTTTATTGTACAAACGGAGAGACTCTCGGGCAGGGAGTGGAAAAGTATCTTAAAGAAGTTTGTTCTGTCACGGACAAAGAAATATCGTCTATAAGAAAAATTTTGACAAAGAGGAATGAAGGGTGAGACATAATAAAATATTATCCGCCGCGCTTGCGGTCGGAATGATTTTTGCCGTTGCGGCGTGCGACGGCGGCGTAAGCGGAAGCGGTAACGAAAGCAACGGAAACAGCAACAAAGGAAGCGAAAACGGAATGACTAAAATTATTTTACCCGATTACGACTTGAAAAAAGACGAATACGAACTTAAAATCGGAGGTTGGCTTATCCCGACGGGTCTTAACGCTGAAAACGTCAAATGGATAAAAGAGGCGGGTATAAACGTTATGCACGCCGTTGCCGCGGGCGATAACGCCACGATTTTCTTTAACGATTACGACGACAAGGCAAAAGAAACGCTCGATATGTTAGGCGATAACGGAATAGGCGTTTACGTCAACACGATGTCGAGAGAGGGCAGTTCGTTCAATAAAATCGCGAAGTTCAAGGAGAATAAAGCGGTACTCGGAATGAGTCTCGACGAGCCGAATAAAGCCGAAATAAATTCTATGGCGGCTGCGGTCGATTATTATAACAAAAACGGCGGAAATACGAATTTTTATTCCAACTTGTTCCCGTCGTTTTCGCAGGTCGTGCAGAAAGAGTTTGACGGCGTTTATTCCGATTATCTCAAATATTATTGCGATAACGTCCTTTCAAAACTCACGGTCGGCGAAAAATGGCTTTCGGCAGACAGATATCCGCTTACCTATAACGATAACGGCGAAAAAATTCTCGACGACAACTGGCTTTTCAATATTCAGACGCTCAAAAAGGTTGCGGACGGATACGAAGGCGTAAAAACAAATTTCTTTATTCAGACTATGCCTTACGGTATCGACGAGGACGGCAATCCCACGGCGGGGCAGTATGGTTCGAGAGACAGAGTTCCCACGTATGAGGACGTGAGAATGCAGGAATACGCTTTGATGGCGTTCGGCTACGACGGAATTTCTCTTTTCTGCTACGGCACGCCGACGGTCGGCGGGGAATTCGCCGCAAGTCAGGTGGCGATGATAGACAGAGAGGGTAAAAAGACGGAAATTTACGAGTCCGTGAAAAAAGCCAACCTCGAACTTCTCGCTTTCGACCACGTTCTGCTTCAATTCGACTATATCGGAACGTTCACGAACGACGCGGGACAAACAACGACGGGCAAAAGCAGGACTTCGAACACTTCGTTTCAGATGCTGACGAGATTATCTCTCGACAGCGTTCCGTCCTTAAAAGAAGTTACGACTTCTCAAGACACCCTCTTCGGATATTTTAACGACGAGGACGGTAACGACGGAATAATGGCTGTTAATTATAACGAAACGACCAAAGAACTTACAGATAAAATAACGCTTACGTTCGACGCTTTAAAATATAACAAAGCGGTTGTATACGTCGGCGGAGAAAAGACGGTCGTAACGCTCGATAACGGCAAATTAGAGCATACTCTCGGCATAGGAGAAGGAATTTTCGTTATCCCTTACGCCGACTGATTTCACGGCATAACAATTCAATAAGCAATCGAAAAAGGAAAAGCAAAATTGTTTTTCCTTTTTTATAAGCAAAGTTATTTTGTGACTTACGGGGCGAAAACAGTGAGATAACTTGTATCATCGTTAAATAAAATACGAGGAGAAACGATGATAACCAAAGACGAAATAAGGACGACTCTTAGCGATATCAGATTTTATTATGCTATCTCGAGTGCCTTCAAGCCTGATTTTGTTCAGGTAATAATTATTTTAAATGAAAATAAGGAAATTACTAAATAAAAACAGTTGGGCTAACACATCGAATCAACTGTAGTTGATAGGTTTTTACGGAAATAGATGTGTAGCTATTTCGTATTGGAAACCCAAAAGAAACCTAAAACGAGACACTTTTTAGTGCTTTTGTTTTGGGTTTCTTTTAATTTCTCGATATTTTTGTGCTTGATTATCCTAAATCCGTAAAGAGATATCGAAGTACAATGAAACGGGTGTTTTTCGTCGCGGAACGTCGTAAGTTAAAACAATGAATTGTGCTTGGTTTTTTTGGCATTTACATATGCAGTTTTTGTGTATTCAATTCATATCCGACAATTATTTTAATAAATATTACAAAGGGGACATAATAAGGGACATTTTGTCTTGACATTTGTCCCTGATTTTGATATCAGAGCGAAAGCGGCTATTCGTTTTACAATTACGCGTAAGTCGGATTGAGAAAATTCGGAAATGATTTTTGCGGAATTCTTGACTTTTTTTACTGATTAAGTTAAAATACTTAATAAATTCATTTACGCGAGCGGCTTAACCGTTTCGCCGACTTTTTTATCGGCGGCGGATAAGTCCGAGTCGCCGAGGTCAGGGAAAACTATGCCGCAACTCGGGAGAAGACAAGAATATATTCGTTCATCAAACATAAAATCCGTTATGAAAGCTATAAGAAGCGGCGGAAAAACGTTTGCGGAACTCGAAGAGATTATGGGGCTTTCCAACGCCGCCATTTTTAAAATAGTTTCCTCTATGACCGAATCGGGAATGGTCGTAAGAACTCAGCTTCCGTCGTCCACGGCGGGAAGAAGGGCGGAAATAATAACGCCGAACCCTTCTTACGGGTATTTTGCGGTTATTCAGGCTCACAGCGACGTTTTAACCGTGACCGTGAACAATTTTCTCGGCGAAGAACTTTATAAAAGCGAACGCGAAACGGGGTACGTCGTTAAGCGCGGCGTTATAGAATCCGCCGTAGCGGACATTAAAAAATTCAAGAAAAAAATTCACCACGCCGTTTTCGTGTTTGCGGGCAAATACGATTGCAAAATCGATAAATTCGTTTATGCGGGGAAATTTTCCGAATATTACGGCGAAAACTTTGCAGGATATCTGAGCGCGCGTCTCGGCGCGCCCGTGATTATGGTAAACGATATGACGGCGGCTATCTCCGCGGAGCTTTTAAAACCTGCCACGCCCGACAGCTTTATGTATTTATATATCGACGAAGGTATCGGCGGAGGTATCGCGCACAGCGGAAAGATTTTTTCGGGCGAACGCGGAATGGCGGGAGAGTTCGGCTTTTTCGGAATGAACCCGATCGACGCGACCGACTTTTTCCCGAACGAAAAGAGTAAAATCTTTTCCACGGTTTTGTCTTTGAAGAGCATAACGGAAAAATATTGCGAAACGCTCGGTTTGAAATACACGACGTACGCGGAAGAAAAAGAGAAGTTTATCGCCGCGTGTTTAAGCGGGGATAAAACCGCGGCGGAAGTTCTCGATAATTCCGTTGCCGTTCTCGGCAGATTTTTGTGGAGTTTAACCGAGCTTCTCGATATCTCGCATATAATTTTCGGCGGGGAAATAGTCCGTCTTAACGGGCTTGTGGGGAAAAAACTTGACGAGATGTTTTCAAAAAGTCCTACATATTCGAAAATAGACGTGAAATTCGTTACCGAAACGAACGAGATTTATTCGGGCGCGATTGCGGAAGGGCTTAATGCTTTCGAGAAAACGGCGGAATAAACTCGAAAAACAGCGTAAAAACTTACGGAAGGCTCAAAACTTTTGCTGCGCAAAATTTTATTGTGAAAATTTTTGAAAAGGTATTGACAAATCGGAAAGACATGATATAATAACTTTGTTAGTTTATATTGCGCCTTTATTTTTAGCAAATAAACTAACTAAGTTAATTTTTAAAAATGCCGATAAAATCGGTAAAAATGCAGATATTAACAGGAGGTTAATTATGAAAAATTTCTTAAAGGGTAAAAAGATGACGGCAGCGGCTTTGGCTGCGGCGGTTCTCGCCTTGACGGGGCTTACGGCTTGCGGCGGCTCGCAGACGAGCGGAAACTCCGCGGGCGGAAACTCCGGCTCGGGTACGGTCGAAAAGATTTCCGTAGGTTATTTCGAGGGCGCGTATCACGATATAAATTGGAAGTCCTGGGAAAAGCTTTATAACGAAACTCATCCGAACGCAAAGATCGAACTCGAACTCGAAGGCGATCCCGCGTACGGCTCGGCTGTCGAAAATCTTCTTTCGACGGGAGAAGGTCCCGATATAATGGTTGCGCCTATGACGTGGAGGAAGCACGCTTCCAGAGGCTGGCTCGAACCGCTCGGCGAGGTTTATTCCGCCGATTTCGGCGGCGGCAAGACGATAGAAGGCGCGCTCAACGACGAAATCAAGGATAATCTTAAATTCAACGGTCAATATTACGCTATGCCGTATTCCGAATATATAACGGGTATCGCCGTAAATAAAGGATTTTTCGACGAACACGGCTGGGAACTTCCCGTGACGATGGCGGATATGCTCGATATAATCGATAAAATTTCCGAGCTTCCCGAAAATAACGATAAAGATACCGAAAACGATATAGCTCCGTTTGCTTGGTCGGGCGTGGAATCTCAGTACTATTGGAACTACGTAATGAACACATGGTGGGCAAACTACGGCGGCATAGACGAAATCAAAACGTTCAAGAAAATGGAAAGTCCCGCCGTATATCAGACGACCGCGAGAGAGAAAGCCGTCGACGCGCTTTTAACGCTTATCGGCGGAAAAGGCGAGCCGAAAAACTGCGCGGAGGGCGTTGTCGGTATGGAGAACCTCGAAGCGCAGCTTCTGTTCACTTCGGGTAAGGCTCTTATGATGCCCAACGCTTCCTGGTTCGAAATAGAAATGACTACGAATTTGTCCGAAGGTTTCGAGATGGTTCTTATCGCTCCTCCGACGATAGATGGCGGTTCGGGAGAACATAACCTTTACGGACACGTCGACGAATGGCTCGTTATCCCCGCGGCTGCGGAAAACAAAGAAGCCGCAAAGAAGTTCGTCTCGTTTATTTTCAGCGAGAAAGGACTTATCGACTTCTTCGAAACGACCGATACGACGAGCGTTTTCACGGTCGATTACAGTAAAGTGTCTGCGAAATCTCTCACCGAGTTCGGGGAAAGCGTTCTTTCGCTTCGTTCTTCGAACAATATTTTCTATTCCGAAAGCAGTTCCCCGCTTATGTATATGGGACTTGCGAATTTCTGGCAGTATAAAATGGTAACGCAAATGGTTACGGAAGGGCAGACCGCGAAAGAGATCGTTAAGTACGATTACGATCACGTTGTTAACGATTGGTCGGGCTGGCAGCAAAAGATTTAACGGAGAAAATCAATGAAGAAGAAAATTATCGCGCTGGCTATGGCGGCGTGTATGACGGCTTTGGTCGGGTGCGGAACCACGAGCGGAAGCGGATCCGAAAGCGAAAAAGAAAGCAGTAACGTCCCCGTGGGGATGCCCGATTATTCGGCATACGAAACGACAAAAGAAATGTGGATAGGCGGCTGGAATCCTCCGCCGCCGAAGCATACCACGGCGATCGACGACGCGTCGTACGATTTCCAGACTTCGGAACGCTATAAGCAGATGGCGGACGCGGGACTCAACGTGGGAATCTGCGTTTACGAAGAAAAAACGGGACACCCGGACGAGTTTTATAAAGCGTTGGATCTTGCGGAAGAAGCGGGAATCAAGCTTCTCGTTATGGATTACGACGTCCGTCCCGAGAATTTCGACGCGAACATTACGGCGGAAGATCTTTTAAGAAAAACCGCGACGTATAACGAACATCCCGCGTTTTTGGGACATCACGCCTACGACGAACCGGGCGTTGACGTTTTCGACAATATCGGGGCGATGAAAAAAGTCTACGAAAAGGCTTTTCCCGACAAATATTTTTATGTAAATCTCTTCCCGTCGTATTCTTCGGCGAGAAGTCTCGGAACGAGTTCGGGTTACGATTACTATTTTCAGTATTTTATCGACAGAGTGGCTCCCGATTTGCTTTCCGTGGATTATTATCCGCTTAAAGGCAGCGCGCTTAAACCCGTTTTGTATACGGGACTTTTAAGCGATTACGAACTTTATGCCGAAAACGCGAAACTTTACGATATTCCGTTTTACGCGTTTATCGGAACGATGGGCTTCACCTCGGCAATTCGTCAGCCGAGCATTTACGATTTAAGGTTTATGGTCAACGCCGCGCTTATGTTCGGCGCGGACGGGTTTAACCATTTCTGCTATTGGCAGCCTTATGACTCGGTTATCGAAAGCGACTCGACCCACGCTATGATTTTGCGCGACGGAACGGTTACCGACCTTTATTACGACTGCAAAACCGTGAATTACGAAATCAAAAACTTCGATCACGTTCTGATGTCGTTCGATTGGCAGGGAATAATGGTAAATCCGGGCGAGCTTTCGGACGGAAAACTCAGCGCTTCGTTCAAACAGCTCAGACATCCTCTCGAAAACCATAAGAGAATTTCTTCGCTTAAAAGCGAAAGAGACCTTGCCGTGGGCGTTTTCAAAGACGAAGCGGGTTACGACGGGTTCTATATGTTAAACTACAATAACCCGGGGTATTCCGATCTGAAAAACAAAATCACGGTTAAGTTCAACGACGCGGACAAGGCGATAATTTACTATCGCGGCGAAGGAAAGACCGTAGAACTTGAAAACGGCGAATATTCCTGCGAACTCGAAGCGGGCGACGCGATTTTCGCGATCCCCGTTAAACGATAAAATAAGGATAAAATTATGATAGATAAAAACATCGGTTCTTCCGAAGTTTTAAGCGGAGGACTGAACGGAAAATCGAAAAGGTTTGATTTTCGGAGCGGAAAACGGAAGAGAACGGCGTTCATCGTTCTCTTTCTCGCTTATCCCGTTTTAAATTGGCTCGTGTTTTTCCTTTTTGTAAATATCGACTCGATAAAGCTCGCGTTTCAGACTTACAGCTACACCAAGGGCGATTATGTTTTCGTGGGGCTTGATAACTTTGCGAACGTTCTGAAATCATTCTTTTCGGCGGACGCGCACCCGCAGTACAGATACGGCATAAGAAATTCCTTGTACGTATTCTTATGGAACACTTTCGTTATTTTGCCGATTTCTCTTCTTTGCGCCTATTATTTTTATAAAAAGGTGTGGGGCGAAAAGTTCTTTAAAATAGTGTTTTATCTGCCGTCGATAATAATGCCCGTCGCGCTGTGCATGCTTTTTTCGTTTATGTTCAGCACGAACTACGGACCCGTGAACAGAATTTTAAAAGCCATAGGCTTAGGCGGAATTATCCCCAAAAACGGCTGGTTCGGAAGCTCGAACACGGTTTTTCCGATGGTTCTTCTGTTCTCGCTGTGGTCGGGTATCGGATATAACGTAATAATGGTGGCGGGGTCGATCGCGAGAATACCGCCCGAAATTTTCGAAGCGGGCAAGATCGACGGAATAAATATGACGAGAGAGTTTACGCAAATCGTCGTTCCGCTCATTATGCCCACCGTTTCCACTATGTTTATGATGGGTATTGCCGTTTCGTTTACTTACTTTTTGCCGTCTCAGCTTCTGACGAACGGCGGACCTTCGGGCGAGGGATATACGATAGGATATCTTATCACAAACCGCGTGTCGAGCGGAAATCTTAACGAAGCGGCGGCGATAGGCTGGTGCGCGGCGATTGTGGGAACGCCTCTTGTGCTTCTCGGCAAATTCGCGATAGATAAGTTAGTTCCCGACGTCGAATTTTAAGGAGTGAAAAATGATGAAGAAAGCTAAAAAAAGAATAAAATCCATATTTGCGATTCTGGCGGCGGCAACCGTTCTCGCTCCGTGCGTTTTTACGGCGAGCGCCGCAACGGACAGGGTTACCGTCGTTAAAGACGAAATCACGGCAAACACTCTCGTCGGCGGAGATTGGCAGACGAAAGAGAACAGCAAAATATCTCACAGAAAGTCGGAGAACGTTACGGCTAAGCTCGGCGGATATGAAACGGCGGGTTGCAACGTAAACGCGTTCGCGACGAAAGAATCCGTTACATTTGCCGCCGACGAAGATCTTATGGCGGAGTACGACGTACTCGGCGTAACCTCTTCCACGGTGCATTTCGGCGTTATGCAGGGAAGAACGAGCGGCGAAGTTACCGCCACGTATAACTTCGGATATGTAAACACTTTCGGATATTATGCAGGCGCAGACTCGACGTCTTTCACGTTCGAAAGCGCGTCGGCGGATTATAAATTCCCCGAAATTTACGAAAACGGCGGGTGGGTGAGAGCGCAGAAAGGCAATCTCGACCTTAAAAACGGTTCTTACAGAATACGGCAGATTTACCGCAGCGCGGCAATGGATAACGAAGCGGCGATAGAAATTTTCGTCGCGCCCTTATCGGAAAACGGAACTTACGATTGGGAAGGGGAAAACGTTAAGCATTACAGGGTTACGGCAGCGCAGGTTGCGGGAGCCAACGCCAACGGTTTTCAGAATTTCGAAATAGGCGACGGCTACGTGGGAATTAACGTAGAGGACGTAGGCTTGAACGCCGGCGACGGAGTTATTCTCGACAACGTTAAATTCTCGAAAATTTCCGCCACGGGAACGGATATAAAATCGGTTATCGCGAGCTGGGATTTCGAGAGCAAGAAATTGCCTGCGGAACTTACGATGTACGGCTTAAATACCGAAAAATGCCTTACGTATATCGATTATTCCGACCTTAAATTCGATAATACCGACAAAAACGATTTGTTATATTCGAAATTTAAGATTTCGCTCGACGAAAAAGTCGACACGGCTTTAAGCGGTTCGTTCGACATAAGCACGGCAGACGGAACGGAAAACGCGTTCGTCGGCGCAGCTTTGGGATTGAAAACCGAAAGCGGGTATTCGGAAGAATGCTTAACGGCGGGCGTTGAAATTTCGGGCGCAAACGCCGTCGCGGCGTTTTACTTATCGGGCGAAAAAATAGCCGGAACCGAAAGTTTCGCGTGGACAAACGACGAGTATGAAACGGTCGGTTTCGAAGTAATAAACGACAAAGACGAAACGGTTAAAGTCGTTCTCTTTGTCGGAGAAAACCGGACGGAAATAACGGTTAAGCGTTCGCTCGTCGAGGGCTATATCGCGCTTGGAAACTTTGCGGAAACTCCCGCCGGGTTTTATATCGACAATTTAGACGTGAAAAGATACGTTTACACCGAATATGCGGGCAAAGATTTAACCGCGGACTTCGAAAACGGCGCTCCGGGAAACGATTGGTATTATCAGACGAGCGGTTCGGTTGAACTTCCCAACGATATAGTTCCCGATCGCGATAAAAACGTGAGAGACACTCTCGACGCGGGCGTTAAATTCGAAAACGGCGCTATGCATTTCGACAGAACGGGCGACACGGCTATGTTCGGACCGAGACGTTCTTACGGCGATTGGGAGTTTAAATTCGACCTTTTGCAGTATCAGTACAAAGCTACAAGCACGGGCGAGGGAGACGAACAACTCTGGACTCCCGCTTCTCAGTGGTTCGGATTTTCCTTCCATAAAGGCTCGGTTAAAAGCACTTTCGCGGCTTCTTCCGTTTATAGCCTTATGATGACGAGAAGAGAAACGGAGGACGAAAACAAGTCCGAACTCACTCTTTTCGGCTGGCAGATTCCTTCTTACGACGGTACGGTAGTAATCCCCGTAAACGCGCCCGTAGACGAGCCGCTTTCGATAAAAATAACAGCCGAAAATCGGACGATTACGGTGAAATATAAATTGCAGAAAGAAACGGATGACGATTGGAAAAACGTCGTTTCGTTCGGAGACGTGAACACCGAGGGATATATGTCGTTCAGCTCGACAAATTGGACGAATTTCACCGTGGATAACGTTTCCGTTAAAAACCTCGATAAATATTACGACCAGAGCAATTATCCCGAGCTTGCGATCTCCGGCGAAGACCGTAAAAAATTCAACGCGGCTTCCCCCGAGGATATAACTTTCGACGTAAATATCGGCAGATACGAGTTCGAGCTTCTGGGTTCGAAAATTTCCGAAAACGATTACGTTATAAACGCAGCCGCCAACACGGTTACGATAAAGAAAGAATTCTTGTCGAAATTCCCCGAGGGAACGAGAAATTTCTATATAAGAAATCAGTTCGGCGAAGAACTCAAAGTTACGATAGAGGTGAAAAACGAGCCGAAAAACGAAAACAACGAGCCGAACGGCAACGATAGCTCTGCGGCGGGCGGATGTAACTCGTCTGTTTCCGCTTTGTCGATTGCGGGCGCGGGATTTTTGTTCGCGGCGGCGGTCGCGCTGAAAAAATTCGGAGGCAAAAATGAAAAGACCGAAGAATGAGCGGATAACGCTTGCGATAGTATTCGTCGTTTTCGTTCTGTACGCTTTAACCCTTATTTATCCGTTCGTTATGATGATCTATAACAGCTTTAAGCTGTCCAGGGACTTCTTCAACGATATCTGGGGCTTGCCGACAAATCCCACGCTTGAAAATTACAAAACGATATTCGCTTTCAGGTGGCAGAAAACGGGAATTTTCGGAATGTTTTTAAACAGCGTAATACTAACGACGGTGGGCGTAGGGATAAGCGTTTTACTGTCGTGTATGACGTCCTATGTCATCGCGAAATATCCGTTTAAGGGAAGCAAAATAGTTTATTCTATGGTCGTCGTTTGTATGATGATCCCGACGACGGGTTCGCTTTCCGCCACGTATAATTTGCTTTATAAAACCAAACTTTTAAATAAGTTTATAGGCAATTTCCTTATGCAAGGCGGTTTCGGCGGCGTGTTTCTGTATCTGTACGCCTATTTCAAGTCTGTTTCCTGGACTTATGCGGAGTCGGCTTTTATAGACGGCGCAGGGCATGCGAGGGTGTTCTTTCAGATAATGCTTCCGCAGGTTCTCGGCGGAGTTCTGGCGTTTTTCCTTATCTCGTTTATAAGCGCATGGAACGATTATTTTTCGCAGTATCTGTTTTTGCGCTCGAAGCCTACGATAGCCGTCGGACTTTTTCAGATAATATCGAAATATAAAAATTCGAACGATTGGCCGAAAATTTTCGCGGGGTCGACGATAGTCATTATTCCCGCGCTTATCTTCTTTGCGATTTTCAGCAGAAAGATAATGGACAACACTTCGGTCGGCGGAATAAAAGGATAAAATTCGTTAAAAAATCGGCTGAGAGCCGATAAAATAACAGTCGGAAGACTTAAAATTCAAAAAAGGAGAAAGATGAGAAAATTTAAAGTTATGCTTATCGTGCTTTTGTGCGCGGTAACGACAATCGTCACGCTCGGCGCGGTAAATTCGTTTACGGCAAAAGCCGACGAAGGAACTTCGACTTACGAATATGTCGAAACTTCGGTAGTAAGTGTATCTGTGAATACTGCAAATGCAGGTATTATGAAATATCCGAGATTGGAGCTTACGGGCGTTGATTATAAAAACAGCTCGGGAACTTACAACAAAACAGGAGATTATTCGGCTTTGTCCGGGCTTAATACGTTTACTAAAATAAAAATCGGCGGAGAAGCGGTGGGAACTGATTTTGACGGAAGTGCAATGGATCCTTACCTCAATATGTACGATAATTCCGTAGATAGATTTGCTTTTAAGTATGAAAACTTCCCGAGCGCGACCGAAATTACGATCGAAGCGGGCTGCGAATTTCCGTCTTACACGCTCTGGAGCGGAACGGGTAACGTCGTTTACAGAACCACAGAGGACGTAACTTTTGTTAAAAACAATGGGGTGTGGGTAAAGAAGATAAACTATACTTACGCCGATACCTATGCCGCAAGCGTTTCCGCTAATGCCAAATTGGTAACATATCCGAGAATAGAACTTATATACACGGACTATAAGAAAAGCGGTGGCAGTTTTAATAATGAAAAAAAATACGACACCTTGTATGGACTTAATACGTTTACGAAAATCAAAATTGACGGCATTGCGGTAAACGCGATTTATGACGGAACAATCACCGACCCGCACCTTAATATGTATGATAATTCCGTAGACAGATTTGCGTTTAAGTATGAAGACTTCCCGAAAGCGAACGAATTGATTATCGAAGAAGGTTGTGAATTCCCGTCTTATGCGCTTTGGAGCGGCAACGGCACGCTTGTTTACAGAATGGCGGAGACCGCAACGTTTAAAAAAGTGGACGGCGTATGGGTTAAACAACTTTCTTCAAGTTATAGAGATACAAATGTTACTTCGATTAAAGTTGTATCCGGTTGGGAAGAAAATACATTCCTTTGGTTCGGCTTGACCGATAACGATTACAAAGGACGGGGCAATTATAACAACGCAAAAAACAACATAGGTGATTATACGAACATAAACGGGCTTAATACTTTTTCGAAGATAAAAGTCGACGGAACGGCAGTCGGCGGCGCATGGGACGGAACGAGAGATCCGTATATCAATCTTTACTCGGAAGGCTCGTTCGCGTTTAAGTGTGACACGTTCAAAACAGCAACCGAAATTACAATCGAAGCGGGCTGCGAGTTCCCGTCTTACATTCGTTGGAGCATAGGCGCAAATATGGTTTACAGAACGACCGAAGACGTTACTTTCGGAAAAGTAGGCGGCGGCTGGTATAAAGTTTACACGGCTACGTTTGTCGACGAAGATGGAAATGAACTCGGCAAAAGCACGTTTACGACTGCGGACGCAGCATTGACTTATCCGACTTACGAAGCCGACCCTGCTTACGATTACGCCTGGACGGGCAACGAAATAAAAGCCGAAAACATCACAGTTACTTTAACAAAAACGATAAAGACGTTCGACGTTAAAATCGGCGACGCCGAAGCCGTTAAATACAATTACGGAACGAAAATCATCAAACCCGCAACCGACCCCGAAAAGGCGGCGGACGCGGAATATACCTATACTTTCGCAGGTTGGTATAACGGGGAAACCGAATGGAATTTTGAAACCGACACCGTGACCGAAAACGTTACGCTTACAGCGAAATTCGATAAAACGGCGATAACTTACACGTTGACCTTTAAATCCGTAGACGGCACGGAAACGACCGTCAGCTACACCACGCTTACGAGAGCGGAGAAACTTGCCGAATTGAAGGCTATGCTTCATACGGACGACGCGCAGTATAGTTATACAAACACTCTTCCCGAAGAACTTCCTCTCGAAAACGGCAGGACTTACGAAGAGAAGAGAACGGTTAAAAAGTACACCGTTAAAATCGGCGACGGCGATTCTGCGCAGGTCGAATACGGCGCGAAGCTCACCAAACCCGCAACCGACCCCGTAAAGGAAGAGGACGACGAATATTCTTACACCTTTAAAGGTTGGTATAACGGCGAAACCGAATGGAACTTCGAAACGGATACCGTAACCGGAAACGTTACGCTCACGGCGAAATTCGATTCGGTTAAGAAACAGACCGAAAGTAGTGGAGGCGAAACTTCGGGCGAATCCGGCAAAGGTTGTTTTGGTTCGGTCGCAACAAGTCTTCCGTTTGTTTCGATTTTGCTTCTTGCAGGCGCGGTTATTGTAAAAACCAAGAAAAAAGACTAAAAATTAAAGTTTAAAGTTGTTTGCGGGCGGCGGCAGTCCTGCCGCCGCCCGCAATTTTATGTGATTTATGAAAGAGTTTGAAAGGCTCGGCGTAATGCTCGATTGTTCGAGAAACGCCGTTATGAAACCCGAAAAAATTAAAGAATTTATCGACATACTCGCAAAAATCGGCTACAATACCTTAGAACTTTATATGGAAGATACATATGAAATCGAGGGCGAACCGTATTTCGGATATTTAAGGGGCGGGTATAGCGCGGCGGAACTGAAAGACGTCGACGCTTACGCCCGCGAAAAAGGCGTGGAACTGATTCCTGCTATCCAGACCCTTGCGCATTTCAACAATCTCGCGAAATTGCCGCATTACGAGGATATTATCGACATAAACGACATTCTGCTTGTCGAAAACGAAAAAACTTACGCGCTTATCGAAAAAATGTTTAAAACGCTCGGCGAAACGTTTTCGTCGCGGCTTGTAAATATCGGTATGGACGAAGCGCACCTTATAGGTCTCGGCAAATATCTCGATTTAAAAGGTTTTGCCGATCGCTACGAGCTTCTTTTTAAGCACCTCGAAAGGGTTGCGGCGATAGCGGATAAGTACGGGTTTACCATTCATATGTGGAGCGATATGTTTTTCCGTATCGGCAACAAGGGGAAATATTACGGCAACGATTTGTGCGTTTCAAAAGATTTATCGAAGAGAATCCCGCACAACGTCGAGCTTGTTTATTGGGACTATTATCACATAAAATCCGAGGACTATGAAACGATGATGTCCGCCCATAAGTCGATTAACAAGGCTTTTTGGTTTGCGGGCGGGGCTTGGTGCTGGGGCGGTTTCGCACCCTTTAACGGCTACACGATGAAGGCTATGAAGGCGGCGATTCGTGCTGCGGATAAGTACGATGTTAAAAATATACTCGTAACGATGTGGGGCGACGACGGAAAAGAATGTTCCTTTTTCTCGCTGTTGCCGTCCTTATATGCGATAAAACAATATTCGCTCGGCAATTTCGACGAAAATGCTATCGCTATCGGGTTTAAAAGCTGTTTCGGAATAGATTTTAATGATTTTATGCTTCTTGATATCCCGAATTTGCTTCCCGTGAAGCACGAGGAACTCGAAACGCCGTGCAAAGCTTTGCTGTATTGCGACCCGTTTTTAGGGATTTTGGACGATTTAGTCGAGAAAGAGGGAGAAATTCCTTACGCGGCATATGCCTTAAAGTTGGCGAAAGCGGGCGAGAGAACGGGAAAATATAAATATCTTTTCGACGCATTGTCTTCGCTTTGCAACGCTTTGGTGTTCAAATACGATATGGGCGTGCGTTTGAGAAAAGCGTATAAGTCGGGCAATAAGTCGATTATCGGGCAAATTTGCGGCGAATTGGATATAACGATCGCAAGGGTCGGGGAGTTTTATAAAAACTTCCGCGCGTTGTGGAATCACGAAAACAAGCCGTTCGGGTTCGAGGTTCAGGAAGCCCGTCTCGGCGGACTTAAAATGCGGCTTACTTCCTGCAAAGAACGGCTCGAAGATTACATAAACGGAAAAATCGACCGTATAGAAGAGCTTGAAAAAGAAATACTCCCGTACAGAGAAAAACCGACGTTATATTTTAACATTTATCGTCAGCTGATTTCCGTGAGCGAAATTTAAATTTTATCAAACGGGGCAGAGGCAGGAAAAATTGAGCCGAGGAATCTCGTTTGAGGATAATTCCTGCCCCCAAAAGAAACCTAAAACGGGACACTATTTAGTGCTTTTGTTTCAGGTTTCTTTTTATTTTCCGATATTTTTGTATCTAAACATCCTAAATTTGTAAAGAGAAATCGAAGTACAATGAAACGGGTGTTTTTCGTCGCGGAACGTCGTAAGTTATTCCTACCTTTTTTAACGCAAAAGAAAAGCCCCGATCGTCGTCAGGGGCTTTTGTTAATTGCGTTTGAATACACCCAAACGCAAGCGCTTGCGTTTAAAGGTGTTTTAAAAATTTTGTCCTTTTGTTTTGTTGTTTTTCGAGTTCACTCTCGGCTAATCGCGGGAATTTTATTCGCGTTTATTTTTTGATGAAGCTTTCCGCTTGCGCTTTCAGATTTTGCAAAAGAAGCTCGGCGTTTTGCTCGTTGTCGGCTTTAACCTGATAATAAATTTTAAGTTTAGGCTCTGTGCCGCTCGGGCGGACGGTTATTTTCATGCTTTCGCCCGCAAAAGCAAGAACGTTGCTTTTCGGAAGCCCGTTTAATCCGTTTAAATAATCTTTTACCGTAACTTTTTCATCGCAAAGAGTTTGCCACGGATTTTTGCGAAGTTCGGCAACGATTTCGTCCATTTCGGCTTTGCCGTCCTTACCCGGGAACGCGACGGAGGTAAGCGCGGTTTTGTAATAACCGTATTTATCGTACAGCTCGGCAAGTTTATCTGCAAGCGATTTGTTTTGCAAAGCGTAATAAGTCGTCATCTCGGCGATGATCATAGCCGCCGAAACCGCGTCCTTATCGCGGGCGTGAGTTCCGACGAGATAGCCGTAGCTTTCTTCCATGCCGAAAACGAATTCTTCGTCGGAAGACAAATCGTCTATCGTTTCGCCGATATATTTAAAGCCCGTAAGAACCTCTTTGATTTCCGCGCCGTAAGCTTTCGCTATATCTTCGCTCATATCCGAAGTAACTATCGTTTTTACGACAACGGGAATTTTGTCCGTTTTTTTGCGTAACGAAAAGATGTAATCTTCCATTAAAACGCCCGTTTCGTTGCCGTTGAGCAGTCTGTATCCGCCGTCTTTCGTTTTTACGGCAATTCCGACTCTGTCTGCGTCGGGGTCGGTTGCAAGCACAAGATCGGCGTTTTTCTTTTCGGCAAGTCCGACGGCGAGTTTAAGAGCGGATTTTTCCTCTGGGTTCGGATAAGGACACGTCGGGAAGTTTCCGTCGGGCTTTTCCTGCTCGGGAACAACCGTAACGTCTTTTATTCCGATATCCTTTAAAATCTCTCTCACGAGAACGTTTCCCGTGCCGCAAAGCGGAGTGTAAACTATTTTCGGGGTGTTCACGCCGCTTAAAGAAAACAGCGAATACTTTCGAATTTCCTTTAAGAATTCTCTCGGTATTGCGTCGTCCAAAACCTCGATAATCGACTTATAGGGGCGTATTTCGTCAAAATATCCGCAATTTTCTATCTCGGCTAAAATTGCCTTCGCCGCTTCGTCGGTTATCTGACAACCCTTTTCGTTATACACTTTGTAACCGTTGTATTCTTTGGGGTTGTGGCTTGCCGTTATGACGACCCCCGCCGAAGTTTTAAGATATCTCACGGCAAAAGACAGAACGGGGGTCGGTATAAGGGTGTTAAAAACATAAGCTCCGACGCCCGCTCCGCTTAAAATATCCGCCGCGAGAAAAGCGAATTCGCGGGACATATTTCTGCTGTCGTAAGCGATGACGACGCTCTTATTTTTGTCTGCGGTTTTGTTGATATACGCCGCAAGTCCGCGCGTGGCTCGCCCGACGGTGTAAACGTTCATCCGGTTCGTGCCTGCCCCGAGTTTGCCCCGAAGTCCGCCCGTGCCGAATTTTAAGTCGCAATAAAACCTGTCGGTTATTTCTTTTTCGTCGTTTTCTATGCTTTTAAGCTCGTCGAACGATAATTTGTCGTTTTTAACGGCGTCAAGCCAGCTTCTATAAATCGTCGATATCTGATTGTTTGTATTTTGCATTTGTTTTTTCCTTTTTATCCCGAATTTTCTGTTTTCAGTTTTTTTTTCTGTAACGCCCGGGCGTTATTCCGTAAGTATTTTTAAAATAAGTGTTGAAGCTCGAAAGGTTGGTGAAGCCGACGAATTCCGCGATGTCTATCACCTTCATATCCGTGGTTATCAGAAGGTTCTGAGCGTATCTCAGTTTATGGTCGATCAGAAATTGATGCGGGGTGGTTCCGAATTTGTTTTTGAAAATCCTCGAAAGCTGCATTCTCGAATAGTGCAGAAGATTGCATAAATCGGCTACGTTGTAAGATAGAAATTCGGGGGTTTTCATAGCTTTGTTCAGCTTGTTTACCCATTCGGTCTGCTTGTCGAAATCGATGTAATCGGCGCTTTTTCTGTACAGAAACTGCATTATGAGCATTACCGCTCCGCATAAAAGCCCGTTATATTTGTCGCTCGCGTCGTCGGGAAGAAGCAGCACCTGATGGATGATTTCGTTGATTTGTCTGGTCAGTTCCTGCGGAAAACTATGCGTTCTGTCCATTTTTTTGAGAGCATCGAAAAAATTCGGTTCGAACAGCGACGTCATTTTTTCTATGGCTTGTTCCCGCGCGATGATGTTCATATATCTGAGCTTTTCGTTGCCGGATTTTTTGAGACAATGCACGTCGTCGGTTGTGGAAAAGAATATTTGCCCCGCGGATATGCGATTTTTTGTTCCGTTTAAAACGTTGATGAGTTTTCCGTCGGTTAAAATGGTGAATTCCCAATAATCGGCATGCCCGTGCATAATCGGGAAATCGAACGTGTTGATATGATAGGAAAAAGATATTTTGTCTATAAACTTTTCCACGCGTTTACTTGTCGCGTTGTCGTTTCTGAATCCGAACTTTTTCATATCGGAATTATACATCCGAAAAAGGCGTTTGTCAACTCAAAGTGATGGTTTTCGCGGTTTGTTTTTCGTTAAAAAGGTGACTTATGTTACAAATTGTTAATTTTTTATTTGTTTATGTGCCAAATCGATATAGATAAAGGTTTCGAAAATATGTTAAAATTTCGGGGAGAATAAACGAAACGTTTTATTTTGCGTAAAGGAGATTTTTGTGGATTTTAAATTTATAAGATATGAAGGCAACCCGATTCTCAGACCGAATCCGGATAACCAATGGGAAAACCTCTGCGTTTTAAACCCTGCGGTGGTATTCGACGAAAAAACGAACAAGTTCGTTATGGTTTACAGAGCGGGCGGCGACGAAATCAAACATAACATAAGATTAGGGCTTGCGACGAGCGACGACGGATATCGTTTCGTAAGACACGGCGATAAACCGATATTCGACATCGACGAAAACGACGCGGACGGCGGTTGTGTGGAAGATCCGAGAATAGTAAACATAGACGGGATATACTATATGACTTACGCTTCCCGCGCATACGCTCCGGGCAGATATTGGCTTCCTTACGAGCAGAGAACCGAAGAGGCAAAGGCGTGGAGACGTCCGCATGCGGACAGCGAACCGTGGTTTTTAAGAACGAACGAAACGATTACATATCTTGCGGCTACCAAAGATTTTATCGGATATAAACGTCTCGGCAGGATAACCGACGCCAGAGAGGACGACAGGGACGTAGTTATATTCCCGAGAAAAATAAACGGAAAATTCTATATGATTTCCCGCCCCGTTATAAACGAAGATCGTTCTATGTGGATATCTTCGAGCGACGATCTTATGGAATGGCCGACGCGCGAAAAACTGTATTCCGGTATAGAGGAATGGGAAAGCGGAAGAATCGGCGCGGGGTGTCCGCCGATAGAGACGGAAGACGGATGGCTTCTTATCTATCACGGAGTCAGCAAAACCGACAGCTGTTACCGCGTAGGGCTTATGCTGCTTGACAAAAACGACCCGAAAAAAATACTTGCGCGGACGAGAAAGTTTGTGCTTGAACCCGCTGCGGAATACGAAAAAAGCGGATTGTATCAGGGATGCGTATTCCCGACGGGCGCGGTGGTGAAAGACGGAACGTTGTATGTATATTACGGCTGCGCGGATAAATACGTCTCTTTGGTAACGGCGAAAACGGAAGACGTTCTGAAATTTTTGAAACTTCCCGAAAATAAATTTTAAAAATACAAATTTTAAGAATAAGGAGAAAATAAAATGAAGAAATTAACAAAGATAGCGGCGGCTGTTTTAAGCCTTGCGACGATTTGCTCTTTTACCGCTTGCGGCGGAAGAGAGGATCCTTCGGGGCAGTCCGCAGACAGTGGAAAAATGCAGTTATACGTCAAATATTATAACGGCGGTTTCGGCGACGAATGGCTTAAAAAGCTCGGTTCGGAGTTCGAGGCGATGTACGAAGGGTATGATTTCGGCGGAGGAAAAGTCGGCGTTCAGATCATGCCCGAATACACCCGCGGACAGCTCACGGGTCCAAGCTCCATGAAAGGAAACAGAAACAACGTGTATCTTCTTGAAAACATAGATTACTATTCCTATGTTTCCGAAGGCAGTTTTCTCGATATAACGGACGTGGTGAACGATTATGCCGTTACGGGACTCGGTAAAAAAGAAACCGAAAAAACCATAGCCGGGAAAATTTTCTCCGCCTACGACGAATTTTTGAACGTAAACAATAAATATTACGCGCTTCCTTTGTTCGAAACGTCGATAAATCTCAACTACGATATCGATTTGTTCAAACAGAAATGCTTGTATTTCGCTGCGGGCAAAACCGCCGAAAACTTCACGGAAGACGACTTTAAGGACGAAAACAAAATAAGCGAATTGTTCGTAAGCGACGCTTCGGACGACAAGTCTTTCGGTCCCGACGGAAATGAAAATACGGCGGACGACGGACTTCCCGCAACGTATAAAGATTTCCGCGCGCTCACCATTCAGATGAAAATCGTGGGAGTTACGCCTTTTGTGTGGAACGGCGACGAAACGGGCTATCTTACGGGTCTTGTCAACGATATGTGGGCGAACAACGAGGGCGCGGAGCAGATGAAGCTCAACTTCACGTTCGAAGGAACCGCAACGACTATCGTCGATTCGATTGCCGACGACGGAACGGTTACTTTAAAGCCCGCAACGACTATCGACGCGGACAACTTCAACCTTTTGCAAAAACAGAAAGGCAAACTTGACGCTCTCGAATTCGCGAAACTACTTTTAGACGACGGCACGGGCAACGATAACAGCAGAAACTACTTCGGCAAATCTTTCGACAGCGGATTCAGCAATACGATCGCTCAGAAATATTTCCTCGATCCCGACGGAAACGGTATCGGCGACAGCCCGATAGGATTCCTTGTAGACGGCGGTTGGTGGTATAACGAAGCGAAAGTGACGGACAGGAACATCGGAATTCTGCCCCTGCCGAAAACGGACGCGCGCAAGATCGGAACTGCCAACACCAAAGTGAGCGACCGTTCGTCTCTTATCTTTATAAGCAGCGAAACGAAAAGCGAGCTTATCCCCGTGGCGAAAGCGTTCGTAAGTTTCCTTCAAAGCGATTACGCGCTCAGAACTTATACGGAATACACCAACACTTTCCGCGCAATGGATTACAACCTTACCGAAGACGCCCTCAAAAAAATGAGCAGTTACGGCAAGAGCGTTTACGAAACGAGAAACAGCGAAGGAACGGTCGTTTTGCCCTGGATGCCTATTTCTGCGACGGCGCGTAAAAACGCAAGCCTTCTCAGCTATCGTACCTATGGTTTCAGCGTCAACTCGCAGGAAAACAACCCCTTGATTTACTTTAAGGATCACAGCGGCGCAAGCGTTGAAGATTATTTCGAGGCGATCTGGAAATATCGTAAATAAAAGACAAAAGCTCAGGAACGGTCTATGGATAGATTAAAAACGAAGCAGAGAGAAAAACCTTGCGGAGAACTTTCTCCGCGAGGTTTCATACCGAAAAGAAGGAAGGCGTTAAGCGGCGGCAATGTGTTTTACGCAAGTATAGTCGCGCTGCCTTTATTGCAATTTATCGTGTTTTACGTCGTGGTGAACTTCAACAGTTTTCTCATGGCTTTTCAAAGCTACGACAATTCGACGGGTAAAGCCGTAATCGGCTTCACCTGGGATAACTTTGCGTATTTTTTCGATAAAACGGTCATTTCCGATTTGTGGCTGTGTATAAGAAACTCGTTATTATACCTTGCCCTTAATATAGTAATCTGCGTTCCTGTTTCGTTGCTGTTCAGTTATTATGTTTATAAAAAATTCCTGTTCTCGGAATTTTTTAAAGTGATTTTATTTTTGCCGAGCATAGTGTGTTCCACGGCGATGGTTATTTTTTATAAATATTTCGTCAACGAAGGGCTTTCTTCTATGTTTGGCGGAGCGGTTATCGGTCCCGTTTACAATCCGAAGCAACAGACGGTGCTTCTTGTATTTTATCTGTTGATGACTTTTTCGGCTAATATTCTTCTTTATATAAACGCGATGTCTCAGACGCCGGATTCGGTGGTTGAGGCTTCGAAAATCGACGGGGCAAGCGAAATCGGAACGTTTATTCACGTCATCGTTCCTCAGATCTGGGGAACGATAGTTTCGATAATAGTCATATTCCTTGCCTGGTTTGCGACCAATCAGGCGTATCTGTTCACGTTTTACGGGTTTAACGCCAACAGGGAATATCAGACGATAGGCTACTATCTTTTCAATATGGTTCAGGACGGAAGGTTCACAGGCACGTCTTTGGAGCAGATGTATCGCAAAGCGTCGGCTCTGGGGCTTATGTTCACGGCGATAGTCGCGCCCGTTACCATTCTTGTGAGAAATCTTATGCTTAAATACGGACCGAACGAAAACTGAGCGGGGGAGGACGAGAGATATGATCAGTTATAAAAAGACGCTTTCCCGCAAGAAATTCGGGTTATACGAAATTATAGTGGCGTGCGTGCTTATCTTTTATTCGATAGCCGTTCTCGCGTTGATACTGTGGGGTTTTTCGGCGTCGTTCAGAACTTACGCGTCGATAATGCAAAACCCGTGGAAGGTTTTCGCCGATCTCAATTTTTCCAATTACGCAAGCGTTTTCAACGATTTTAAAACCCTTAAAGCAAACGAAACGGGATTCGATCCTCCCGTATATTTCGAGGGAATGTTTTTCAACTCTTTGCTTTATGCGGGCGGCGGCGCGCTGTTGCAGACGATCTGCACGGCGGCGGTTGCGTATTGTACGGCTAAATACGATAATCTTTGCAGCAAGATAATACATTACGTCGTTATAATAACGCTTGCGCTTCCTATCGTCGGAAACCTTGCGTCTATGCTCACCGTCACCAAGCAATTGAAGCTTTATGACAGCATAGTCGGTTCCTGGATAATGAAATTCGGGTTTAACAACATATACTATATGATTTTCTACGCATTCTTCAAAAAGATTTCGTGGGAATACGCGGAATCGGCTTTTTTGGACGGAGGAAATCATTACACGGTGTTTTTCCGCATAATGTTACCTCTTGCCGTTCCCGTTATAATGACGATTTTTCTTCTCAATTTTATTCAGTATTGGAACGATTTCGAAACGCCGTATATGTTTTTGCCTAACCATACTACGGCTGCGGTTATGTTATATATGTCGATAATCGGCGGAGGAGGAACGTGGGCAGGACCGAGTCCTGTCGAAATAACCGCGCAGCTTGCGGCTGCGTTTATGGTTTTTCTGCCGATATTTATACTGTTTTTGATTTTCAAAAACAAAATTATGGGAAATCTTTCGGAGGGAGGAATTAAAGGATGACAAAGAAAAGGCGAGTAACTGTTTACTTTCTGGCGATTCTGCTTGTTTTAAGCGTTTCGCTGATGTTTCTCACTGCGTTTAACCGTGGCGGAACGGCTTTTGCCGCCGACGTTTTCGAGTATGACGGAAAAATCAAAACGGTGGCGGGCGACGTCGACGGCGGCGACAGAGGTCTCAGATTGTATGCTTACGACAGCGGAGCGACGGCGACTTTCAAAGGCGTGCAGACGGACGTTTTCCATTCCGAAATAAAAATCGCTTCGTCAAACGGAACAAAAGATCTCAAAAAATACTCGTTGAAGTTCAAAGACGAAAAGAGCGGAAAAAGCTTTTCCGTTCAGATTTCGGCATATACCGATTATAACGACGCTGCCGTCGTTTATAACGGAGAGAAAGGCGGAATCGTGTATTACGAGAACGGTTCGACTTACGGGGTTACGGCGGGGTATAACGAACAAAACGTCTACACCAAGTTTACCGCGGACGTTTGTTCCCTGACGTTCGATCCCGAAAGCATGCAGGTTAAGATAAAAGCCGACAGCGGAGATTATCGCCTTGTATGGGATTTCAAAAAACAATATAACGACGGAAAACTGCTTGCAAACGACCTCGGCAGCTTCGAAGAATATACGGTTTCGGTCGTGTTCGACGAAATACCCGCCAACAGTCGCGGAGATTTGCTTCTCTGTTCTTTCGGCAGTTATTCGCTTGCGGAAAGCGACGTGGAATACCGCCCCGCGATTATTCTTTCTTCGGGAATAAAGCCCGTGGTCGATAAAAATTATGTTTTCCCCGAGGCAAAGGCGACGGGCGAAAACGGAGAAGACGTTTCCGATAAAATCGGCGTATCTTTGTACGACGAAAACGGAAAGCTTCTCGCAAAAAACGTAAAAAACTATACGCCGACGAAAAAAGGAACGCTGTATTTATATTACGAGTATTCCGAAAACGGCATAACTTCCGACGCATGGTATAAAGCCGAAGTGATGGAGCAGAGCGAAATCACGAAAAAGTTCGTTTATGAAGGCGATCTGCCCGAAACGGTCGGAACGAACGCAAAAATAGTCGTTCCGAAAGCGCGCGTCGTCACGAACGTTGTGAGAAGCGGCGAGGAGGCTTGCCTTATCACCGTGAAAAAGGACGGCAAAACGGTGGACGGCATTGAAAGACAGGAGGGCGGGTTTACCGTTACACTTGCGGAAGCGGGCGTTTACGAAATCGAATATTCGGGAGAAAAGTCGTCCGAATACAACAAAGAGGTTAAACGCGTTATCGTCGACGACGGTATTCTTGCCGTGAATATCGACGAAATTCCCGAAGTATTCGCCGTGGGAGCGAGTTATGAATTCCCTCGGGCGGAATTCTGTTTAGGCGATGAAAAAGTCGTCGTTTCGGCAAAGATAACCACGCCGCGCGGCGAAGAGAAAAACGGCAGAGTTTCATTTTCGGAAGCGGGCAGATATACGGCTTTGTATACGGCGGCTTTGGGCGGAGAAAACCGCGAATATAAAAAAGAGTTCCTCGTCAACCGCAAATACGCCGACGGTTTCGATACGGAAGCAAGCTATTCCGCAATGAAATCCAACAACGAAACCACGGGCGTTAAATTGACGTTGACCGACAATAAAACGGTAACTTACGGCAAGACGATAGACTTGTCGAAGTATTCGTTCAACGATCAAACCAACAAGGGCAAAACCCTTCTCGAAGTGAGTTTCGACCCGAAAAACATCGGCTCTTCCGATCTGGATTCTTTCTTTGTCGTTTTAACCGATAAATACGACGCGAGCAATTATATATCCGTAAGACTTAAATATCTCGCGTATACGCCTATGGCTTCGTTTATGAGAGCGAGAGCGTCGGGGCAGACGGCATGGGTCGGATATTACTATGATTTCTTTTCGACGGCAAGAAGAACGGACGCCGCGACCATTCACGAAGAAGGCGGATTTGTCAGCTCGGGAAGCTTCACTCATTCGATAGATACTTACGATTTCGACTTTATGTCGATGAAGCTTTTCTTCGATTACGAAACGAAATGTTTGTATTCTCAGCCGTTGTGGCTCACGGGACACGACGATCTTAACGGGCATCCCGAATATAACTCGGCGCTCGTTCCCTGGCTTGTTTACGACTTCGACAGTACGGATTCCGATTTAAGCGCGGGCAATAAACCCTGGAAAGGATTTACCACGGGCGAGGCTGTTTTAAGCGTATACGCCAAAGGCGCGAGCAGCGGAGCGGACGTGTTCATGCTCACCGTCGACGGAGAAGATTTATCCGATCCGTTGTTCGACGATACCGAAGCGCCCGTCATAACCGTAGACGCAGACGAAAGCGCGGTTCCCGTGGCGAAAGTCGGAACCCCGTATAAAATATTCGATTACGCCGCGACGGACGCCGATTCGGCAATTACCGACAAAGGCGTGATCGTAACCAACGACGCTTCGGGCAAGGCTGCCGAAATAAGCGCGGACGGTACTTTCACTCCGCTCGAAGGCGCTTACACGATTAAATATTACGCCGTGGATTCTTTCGGATATCGCACGGAAAAAAGCATAAAGATAATCGCGAAAAGAAACGTAGACGAGCCTGAACTTTCCGTTTTGTCCGAAATGCCCTCGCAGGCGAAATACGGCGAAAGGATAACGATTGCGGGCTACGAGATAACGAACGTCGGCGCGGGTATGGTAAGCGTTGACGTCGACGTAAAATGCGGCTCGGAAGATATCCCGATCATTAACGGAGAATTCGAGTGCAAAGGCGCGGTCGGCGTTTACACGGTCACGTATACGATAACCGATTATATCGGGCAGAGCAAAAAGGTGAAGAAGAGAATAAACGTCGCGCGGGCGGAAGAACTCGGCATAAACGAGGAAGATATCGGTCTCCCGAAAGCGTTCATGCACGGCGATACGTTTGTTTTCGATAATTACAGCGCTCTTTATTACGATGAAAACCTTAACGAAATTCTTGTTCCTGCCGAGATTACCGTGATCGACGGCAACGGCGAAACGAAAATAGGAAAAGACGGAGTTTATTCCCCGACCGCTACGGCGCAAAGAGATTATGCAACCGTTACGCTTTCGTTTAAACGCGGCGGACTTAGCAAAGAAATCACGCGCGACATACCTGTTAAAACGGCGAAAAACGGCGACGGGTATATAGCGGGCTATTTCGTTACGAACGGCGCGTCCGTTTCGATGAGCAGCAACGGCGTGACGTTTGTTTCGGAAAACGGCAAAGAAGAGATGAGCTTTTCGTTTGCCCGCCCCGTATTCGCGAAAGAGATGACGTTCCGTTTCATCGCGGACGTAAACAAATTCAACGCCGAATCGTTCAACGTGACTCTTTCTGATAAGCGAAACGCCCTTCAAAAGGTTGTGTTGACGTATAACAAAGCGGGAAATTTGTGGTATTGTTCTTTGAACGGAGGCGAAAAGGTATTGACGTTTGCCGATTCCGACGGATATCTTCAAATCGACTACAACGACAAAACGAGAATATTTACGGACGCGAGCGGTTCGGTTATAGGCGTTGCGGATAAAACCGCGGCGGGAACGGATTTTGCAGGATTTACGAGCGGATACGCATATCTCGATTGCGACGTGAAAGGAATAACCGCAACGACGGAAGCGGGACTCCGCACGATAAACAATCAGACGATAAACAGCGTTAAGAGGGATATGCAGAAGCCGTATATAAAGGCGGACGACGTATACGAAGGAAGAGTGTCCGTAGGAAAAGAAATAAAATTCGGCGCGGTCACGGTTTACGACGTATTGAGTTCTCTCGGAGAGGTTAAAGTAAGCGTTAAACGCGGAGAATCGGTTTTCATTGCGGAGAAAACGCTTAAAGAGGGCGAAACGTTCACCGTGAACGAATGCGGTAAATACAAAATTACATTTAAAGTCGCCGATAAAAACGGAAACTCCGCAACGGATTATGCGGAATTCTCGGTGTATGACCCGATTAAACCCTCGCTCAGCTTCGATAAAACGCCTGAAAGCGAGGTCAAAGCCGGTAAGACGTTGAAATTGCCGAATTACACCGTTACGGATAATCAGAAAGACGAGGTCGTCGTTCGGATTTACGTTATCACGCCCGACGGAACAAGAGAAAACGTCGTCGGCGGCGAATATACTTTCGGCAAAAAAGGCACGTATACGATAATTTATATGGCGGCGGATCCCAATAACAATTTCGTTACTTACAGATTTGCCGTTAAAGCGGTGTGACGGGAGGAAAGAGATGAAAAAGTTTATATGTATAATACTTGCGGTTTGTCTTTCTCTTTTCGCAATGCTTTGTACGGGATGTGGAAAGCGGGGCGAAAGCGATGAAAGCGGAAAAACGAGCGTCGACGAACCGACGGAAGTTATCGAAAAAACCGACGTAAAGATCGTCGACGGCGGAAAAACCGATTATAAGGTAATCGTTCCGTTAAACGCAAGCGCGCACATCAACACGGCGGCTTCGGAACTCGTCAATTTCGTAAAGGAAGCGACGGGCGCGGAGCTTAAAGTCGAAACGGACGGCGAAAGTTTCTCGGAAGACGTCAAAGTAATTTCGCTCGGCAAAACTGCGTTTTTCGAAAGCAGCGGGCTGAAACTGACGGATAAACTCGGCGAAACGGGCTACGTTTTGAAGCGCAGAGGCAACGCTCTTTTAATCAACGCGAAGGACGATAACGGCGTTATAAGCGCGGTTTACGATATGCTCGGCTATTCTCTCGGCCTGGAATTTTACAGTTACGACGAATATACGCTGAACAAGTCTGCCGATATGTATCTGTTCGATTTCGATATGGAATTCGTTCCGAGCGTGGATATGAGGGACGTCATGATGCGTTCTTTAAACTCGCAGTATCGTCAGCGTATGCGTCTTTATTCGGGCGCGGGACTCGGACATTGGATAACGTTCGCGCATACGGTTACGGGCGCAAGCTCGGCAGTAGCGAACGGAAACGACCTGTACGGGCTTTTGCCGTACAGCGTTTACGGGGAAGCGCATAAGGATTGGTACGACTTATCTCACACTCAGGTTTGTTACAGCAATGCCGAAATGCGCGCCGAAATGGTGGAGCAAATCAAACTTCGTATATTAAAAAATCCCGACGGCAAATATCTCATGATCGGTCACGAAGATAACTTCAATATGTGCGAATGCGATGATTGCAAAGCGGAAAGAGATTTATACGGAGGGTATGGCGGACAGGAGCTTAATTTTACCAACCTCGTGGCGCAGGAAGTCGACGCATGGCTTGCCGATAATTACCCCGACAGGCAAATATTCTATGTGTTTTTCGCTTATCAGACTTCGCAGGAACCGCCTGTAAAAAAGGAGACGGTAAACGGCAAGGAAGTCGCGGTTAAAGACGAAAACGGAAAGTATGTTCCGAAATACGAAAACTTGAAAATCCGCAAAAACGTAATGGTTATGTACTGCCCCATCGATTCCGATTTCAGCAAAGGATTTTCCGAAACGGAAAACGGCACGCAGTATTCGCAGCTTAAAGGTTGGAGCGATCTGTTCTCGAAACAGGGTCTTCACGACAATATCATCGTCTGGGGATACAGCTTAGCGGTGTATAATTACTTTATTCCGCTCAACAACTTCGGCACTTACAGCGATCATTACAGATTCTATGAAGAATGCGGAGTTCATTATATAGACGATCAGGCGTACAGCTCGTCGGGCGTTCCGTGTTTCGAAGCGATGCAGATTTACATTCAGTCGAAACTGATGTACAACACGTCCCTTAATTATAACGATCTCGCGTACGATTTTATCGATCATTATTACGGCGAGGCGAGGGAGACGTTTAAGGAATATTTCGACTTTTTCCGCGCTTATTACAAATATCTTGCCGAAACGCAGAACATAACGGGCAGCATCTGGCAGGAAATGGGAAAAGAGGAATATTGGCCGACGGAAGTCGTGGAAAACCTTATAAGTTATCTCGATAAATGTTTAAGCGATATCGAGCCGTTAAAGGCGCAGAACCCCGACCGCTGGCAGGTTCTTAACGACAGAATAAGAAGAGAAAGACTTACTCCGATATACCTAATGTTCACTCTTCATATGAACGAACTCACCAAAGAACAACAGGCGGAATATCTTGCGGATATGAAGTATTATACCAAAAAATACGAAATACTCGAAAGCAAAGAGTCCGCCCGCGATATAGACACGCTTATCGAAACGTGGGAAAAGCAAATCGGAGGTTGATATGACGAATAAAAAGAAAAACGCTTTATGTTGCCTCTTAATCGTTATTTCGGTTATGGCTGCGATAACGTTGTCGGCTTGCGGAAAAAAACAACCTTCGTCGGACTCGGAGTCGGGATCGGGAGCGAAAGTATCTTTAACGATGAGCGAAACCGAAATCGAACTCGAAGAAGACGAAGTTTATAAGCTCGAAGCGGTTACGGATTCCGGCGAAAACATAAAATGGTCGACAAGCAACGGAGAAATCGTTTCCGTGTCGGCGCAAGGGCGGGTTATCGCGAAATCGGTCGGAGAAGCCGTAGTTTCCGCCAGGGCGGGCGACGCCGTCGGGGAGTGCAAAGTCAAAGTAATTAAAAGCACGGGCGGCGCGGTTATAGAACTCGAAAACCCGATTTTAAACCTTTCCGTTGCGAAAGGCGCGGAAAAAATCAACGGAAAAGCAAACGTTAACGGCGTTAAAACCGACCTTAGCGAAGCCGACGCGAAATACGCAATCGACGATAAGAGCATAGCTGCCGTTTCCGCGGACGGAACGATAACGCCCTTTAAGGCGGGCAGCGCGCTTTTGTCCGTAACCGTCGGCAAAAAGACGAAAACCTTTTCGGTGGAAGTTTACACGATGTTTGTAGCCGACGCCGACGATTGGAACGCGATGCTTGCGCTGCCGGGAGATTTGAACGCACGCTATCTGGTTACAGCCGATATCGACTTTACGGGCAAAGAATATAGCTCGAAAAGCTATAACACGGGCAAGGCTTTTCTTTCTCAGAGTTTTGCGGGAAGCTTAAACGGCGGCGGACATTCCGTTAAAAACATAACGATGCCGACGTCTCTTTCCGAGCAGTCGCTTTTCGGAACGATTATAGGGTTAAACCTTGAAAATATCGCTTTCGAAAACGTTCGGTTTACGTCCGGGGCTTGCGGTCTTGCGGTGAGAATGATGCAGCATTACGACGTTGTCGACGAGAACGGGAACGAGGTTCCCGGGGCAACCGAAGCGGCGTATAACACCATTAAAAACGTTTCGCTCGATTTCGTTTATGAAAACAACGGAATTCGCGGAATATGCGGCTCGTATTACGGCGGCGGACTCGAAAACGTATTTCTCAATATGCGTATGGCAAACGGCGGCAAATTCAATAAAGCCTCGGATTACGCGGTGACGAATATATTCTACGTCTGGCAGAACAACAACTATTTCAATAACCTTATAGTGCTTGCCGAGGACGGCGAAGTGAATCCCGATTGGACGGTTACGGTCGGATCGCAAGACGTAAGCAAAGATACGACGTTCGTTTGCGGAAATAAAATGGAAGCGTGCTACAAAGCGCGTACCGTTTTCGATTCCACGGTATGGTCGGTTGTTCCCGGCGAGCTTCCGAAACTCAAATAACGCTAAAAAACCGTTAAAACGGATATAATAGGAGGAAAAAATGAAAAAATTAAAAGCAAAAAGTCTGCTTGTGTTGATGATTTTCGCGCTTGTCGCAACGCTTTTAGCGGCGTGCGGCACAACCGCGACGGTCGATCTTAAACTTGCGGAACTCAAAGCGGGAGACGTAACGCTTGTCGAAACCGACGGCACATACGTCGGCTCGGTCGATTACGAGGTCGAAAAAATCACGATTTCGGCAACGGCGAACGCTTCGGCGGCTACCGTCGAAGGAACGGGCGAAAAAACCCTTAACGTCGGTAAAAACGAATTTACCGTTACGGTAAGCGCGAGCGGAAAGAGCGCGGATTACACCGTGGAAATCACGCGCGCGGCGGCGGATCTCAGTCTTAAAGAGATTAAAATCGGCGATGACGTTCTCACGGCGGGCGCGGACGGCGTTTATAAATACGAAGTCGCTAACGCTGTGTCGTCTGTAAATATTGCCGCTGCGGCGACCAAAAACTACGCTGTCGTAGAAGGCGCGGGCGAAAAAACTCTTGCCGTCGGCGAAAATACGTTTACGATTACCGTAAAAGCTGGCGATTCGACGAAATCTTATACCGTGAAAGTGGTTCGCGCGGCAGTCGATCTCAGCCTTAAAGAAGTTAAAATCGGCGATGACGTTCTCACGGCAGGCGCGGACGGCGTTTATAAGTATACCGTTGCAAATAATGTGACCGAAATAACGATTTCCGCTATGGCGAACAACGAAAACGCGACGGTAGAAGGCGACGGAGTCAAGCAAAATCTCGTTACGGGCGACAATACATTCCGGGTTGAAGTTTCCGTGGGAGAAGAAAGCAAAACTTACACGGTTATAATCGTGCGCGAAAAGAGCGCGGTAAATACTATTTCCGAAATAAAGGTAAACGGCAACGTCGTAAATTATGACGATAGCGAAAACGCATATCTCGTAACGGTAAACGACAAAACCGTAACGTTGACCGTAACTCTCACGAGCGAGGTTTCGTCTTACGCAATCGACCCCGCTGTCGGAGTTTTGCAAGAAGGCGAAAACGAATTCGATATAACGGTTACGGCAGAAAACGGCGCTACGGCTGTGTACACGCTTGTTATCAAGCTCGTGTTGCCGACTTACAGCGTAACTTATACGGGCAATATAGACGGCGCGGTAGCAAGCGAAGGTTTCACATATAAGCACGGCGAAGCGCAGACCCTTAACATTGCTTTGGCAGAAAAATACACTCAGTCTTATGCTAAAATCGCCGTAACCTACAAAGTCGGCGACGGCGAAGTCAAGACCGCCGAGCTTGACGAAAATTACGGGTTCACCGTTCCCGCAGAAGAAGCGATCGGCAATATCGTCGTAACGGTCTCGGGCATAGAAGTGAACGTTTACACTATAACTTATCACAAAAACGGAACGACTACGACCGAAACGGTTAAGTACGGCGAAAACGCGGTTAACGCCGGGATAACGCCGAACACCGAAACTAAGGAAGTTTTCGACGGCTATGTATATTCTCACGACGAAAAGTGGGTAACCGAAGAAAACGGAATGATCGTCGCTTCTCTCGATAATGTAACCGAAGATATGGAGGTTTATTTCAAAGACGACGTTATTGTTCGTAGTGAAGTTGCATATTACGATCCGACAAGCGGTTATCATACGGTTTCCTCTATGAACGCTTACGTTGCGGGCGATAAAGACGGAAACGTCGTATTCAGAGTTCTTATCAAATCGCTTGCGACGGACGGACAGGCGGAACAGGAAGGCAAAACTTCTTTCGTAATTTACGGCACGGCGACATGGAACGCGGCAAACGAACTCGGCGTATCGGTTTCGGAAAGCGAACTCAATAAGTGGTTCACCGTGAAGGCAACCGCCGCGGATAAAAAAGTGACTGTTTATAAGCCCGACGGCTCGGTTGCGGCAGAAAAGGCGTTCGAGGCATACGCGGCGGATACGATTTCTCTCGCGATACACGCAGACGCTGCCGTTGCGGCGATTAATCCGACCGTACCCGAACTTTGTACGGTAACTTATCTCAGCGAAAGCGGAGAGGAGCTTTACAGAGAAAAGGTCGTTAAAGGCACTGCTTCCGTTTACGATTACGATTACGTTAAACCCGACGAAGATATCGGCGACGGATATACGAAGAGATATTACAATAAATGGCTTGACGATGACGGCAACGAAGCCGATTTGAACAACGTAAGCAGCAATATTACGGTAAAACTCGGCTATGATATTTACGTTATCAAAAACGCAGTCGTCACCTCGGGGGACACGAAACTTACGGAAATTAACAAGTTCGTAGCCCTTGGTAAAGACGGAAAAGTTACGTTTAAAGTACGTATTAACGATACGTCGTGGTCGGCGTTCAATGTTATCGCGACAGGCGGCTATATCGGTATTTCGGGCGGCGTATGGGCAAGCCCCGCCTGGTATATCGTAACGATAGATACCTTAACCGGTGAGATTGTCGTAACCGAAGAAAACGGTGCGGTAAAAGGGCTTGATACAACGTATTATAACCCCGTTAAGACGACGCTTAACGATATTAAGGTTAAACTGAACGACGGAAATTTCGACCTTGCGGCTGTAAATGTGAACGTTGTTAAAATGGAATTTTACGATGCGGATAAAGCGACTTTATTAAAGACCGAATTGGTCGTAAAAGGTAATTCATACACTTATTTGTCCGAAGAGGACGACGAGGGCTATATAAAGAGTATAGATAATTGGTTGCCTCTTAATGGAAGCGACAACAAGGTGTACGCGGCAAAAGTCGAGTATATGAGAAATCAAAGCACGGTTGGCTCGGATGTGAAGCTTCTTGCAACTAACAAATATGCAAGCGTAGACGACGAGGGGAAAATTACGTTTAAAATAAGGATTGCAGCAACAGGTTGGACGGGTGTAAACGTTCTTTTGGACAACGGAAACTACGTTGGTATCAGCGGAGGATTATCGACAAACGGAACGGATTGGCTTACGGTAACGATAGATGTGGCGAGCGGCGATATTGTTATTACGAATGCCAACGGCAACGCATTGGGGCTTGATAAGAATAATTATAAAGGCGGCGCAGTTTCGATAGAAAATGTTGCTACAAACGTAAGCGGTGCGACCTATGATATTTCCGTAACTAAATAACGCGGAAAAACGATTAAAAGCAAGGCGGGAGATGATTTTCCCGCCTTTCGAATAAATAAAAAACCGACGAAAACGATTATGAATAAAGATTTTATATTGGGCGTCGCTACGGCGGCGTATCAGATAGAGGGCGCCGAAAACGAAGGCGGCAGAGGCGAAAGTATCTGGGACGGTAAGTTTACGAAAGGCAGAATCTTAGGCGATATGAACGGCGAAACAGCCTGCGATCATTATCACAGATATAAAGAGGACGTCGAACTTTTAAAAAAGCTCGGGATTAAAAATTACCGCTTTTCCGTAAGTTGGAGTCGCATTTTTCCGAGCGGTACGGGCGAGGTGAATTTACTCGGCGTTGAGTTCTATAAAGACCTCGTTAATCGACTTATAGCCGCAGATATTACGCCGTGGGTTACGATTTTTCATTGGGATTTGCCGCGCGCGTTGTTTGAAAAAGGCGGCTTTTTAAACAGGAAAATAAGCGATTGGTTTGCGGATTACGCTAAAACGGTAGTCGGGATTTTCGGCGATAAAGTAAAAAACTATTTTATTTTTAACGAACCGCAGGTCGTTGTCGAAGACGGGCATTTCACGGGCGCGCACGCTCCGTTTCTGCGGCTTTCGAGAAGCGATGTGTTTAAGGTTGCGCATAACGTTCTTTTATGTATCGGAAAAGCGGAAAAAGCTATGAGAAAGGCGGCGAAGCATAAACTAAATCTCGGCATTTCGCCTTGCTTCACGCCGATGATGCCGAAAAAGGAAGAGGACGCGGAACTCGCCTTAAAATATAATTTCACCCCGAACGGGGAGTTTTACGACGGCTGTTTTTTTACCGACGCCCTTATAAAAGGCGAGTTTACCGAAGAATATAAAAAGTGGTTCGCCGAGTACGGGTATGAGCCTTCAAAAGAAGATATGCGAATTATAAAAAGCGATTTCGACTTTTTCGGCGTGAACTTTTATCGCGGATTTTATGTGGAAAAAACGAGCGACGGCGTGAAAAAAATGCCGTTAGCGGCAAACGATAAAATTACCGCGATGAATTGGACGGTAACTTCCGAAGGAATAGGGTATCTGGTCAAATACTATTACGAAAGGTACGGTTTGCCGATACTTTTTGCCGAAAACGGAGTGGCAATCACCGAGTGGAAAACTTCTGAGGGGGAAATCCCCGACGATATGCGTATCGATTATATCAGGCGGCACCTTGAAGAAGTGAAAAAAGTTTCCGTAAAATATCCCGTTATCGGCTATTTCTATTGGTCTTTTATGGATAACTTCGAGTGGGCGGCAGGATATTCGAAGCGATTCGGGCTTGTCTATGTGGACTACGAAACGCAGGAAAGAACGCCGAAGAAGAGCGCGTATTGGTACAAAAAGGTAATCGAAACCAACGGCGAAGATTTGTCGTAAAGCAAAAACGACTTTAAGGCTTGACTATCTTGGCTTTCCGACGGCTTCGAGGCGAGTTCGGTCGGCGTTTTAAACGGCAACGGAATTTTGTTGCCGTTCTTTGGCAAAATCCTTAAATAGCTGCGTTTTCGTTTTTTAAAAGCGCGATTTTTTTGTCAAGCCCGCCCGCATAACCCGTGAGACTGCCGTCTGAACCGATAACTCTGTGGCAGGGGATTATGATGGATATCGAGTTATGCCCGACTGCGCCGCCGACGGCTTGCGCCGAGGCTTTTTTGCCTGTCTCCGCGGCTATCTGCGCGGCGATTTTGCCGTAAGTCGAGGTTTTCCCGAAAGGAATTTCCAGCATGATTTCCCATACCCTTTTGCGGAACGGGGAAATCCCCTCCATAGAAAGAGGGGGAAGGAAATCGGGATTTTTACCCGAAAAATATATGTCGAGCCACTTTTTCGTCTCGGTAAATATCGGCAAGTCCTTTTCCTCGCAGGTTTCGGGCTGCGTGTCGGCGTAATATTTTTGCCCGTCGAGCCAAAGACCCGTGAGTTTGTCTCCGTTGCTTGCAAGCGTGATTTTGCCTATCGGCGAATCGTATGTACTTTTATAAAACATTTTTATCTCCCGGTCGCCTGCGGATTATTTTTGTCCGGCTAAGCGGAATTTATTGTTTAATTCCCGCCAGAACGAGAAATTTTTTGTCGGATTGAACGGCGTGGGTTAAAAATACGCCGTCTTTGAAAAGCGCGTATGTCGACCACGGCGCGGGAACGTTTTGAGCAGAAATTTTGTCCGTTATATGTATCGTTTTTAAGGGTATTCCGTTTTCTTTCGCCACTTCTTCGAGCCTTGCAACCCAGTAATACGTGAAAGGGCATTGATCGGCGTAATATAAAACGAAACCGCTTTCCGAAATTTTCGGGTCTTTAGCGCAGGGCTTGAATTTCGGCGGTTCGGCGTCGGGCGAAAGCGGAAGATACATCAAAGTTATGCCGTTTGCCGATTCGTCGGCGATTTTAAAGCCTTTATACGCGAGAAATTTCGGGTCGGAGAGAAATTCCTTTTTCTTTAAAGAGGAAATAATGCAAATTCCCTTTTTATTCTGTTCTTTTGCGTCCTTAATACATTCGGCGAGCAGTTCGTTCGCGTAGCCGTGACCTTTTAAAGTCCCGGCAATCCACATACAGTCGATATAAAGATATCCGTCCGCATCGATCGCCGCCCAGGCGTTTTCGGCGGGGATATATTCTATAAAACATTTGCCCCTTTCTTCGCTTCTGTAAAAAACAAGCCCTTCGTCGAAACGTTCTTTAAGCCATTCTTTTTTGGCAAGACCTTGTTTTCCCGACATAGCGCAACAAATATGCTCCTTGTCGATATTGTCTTTTGTTATTCTTATAAATCCCATATGTTACCCCATCGATAGCCTTTCTATAACAAGTGTTATAATTATAAACGACAAGGATTAAAAAGTCAATCAAAAAGCGCGAAGTTTTTTTACGCGTTCTTCCCGACGAGCGTTATTCCGCGGAGCGGGGAGTATTCGTCGGTCACGAGCAGTTTTCTTTCGACAAGCTTTTCGCCGAAATATTTTTCGATAACGCCCGCGCTTTTTATTCCTTTTTTAGGGTAAACCATTTGTTTCGTTTCGCCCGAGGAAAGCTCGCTCGTGTAGACTATTTCTTCGGGAAGCGGGTCTATAAGTTCGTTAACGACCGAAATTCGCTTGTATCGGTAGCAATTTTCTTCGCCGTAAATGCGAACTCTCAGGCGTTCTCCGTTTGCGTCGGCGACGAGCAGGACGGGCGCTTTGCTGTCGTTAAAAAATCGCAAATCCGCATAAGAAAAGCTTACCATGGCGTCGAAAGAAGGTTCCACGTAAGAAACGGCTAAGCTGTGGCGGTGCCTTTCGGAAACGGTCATTCCGGAGAGGAGCGCGCAGTTATAAACGGTGGAAGACACCTGACACACGCCGCCGCCGACCCCTTCGGTAAATTTTCCGTTTTCGATTACTTTTGCCGACGAAAACCCTCTTTCCTCCGTCCTTTCGCCGACGATTTCGTTAAACGAAAACTCTTCGCCGATGCCGATTTCCGTACCGTTTAAAAGCTTACAGGCAAGGGCGATATTGCTTTTTCTCGCCTCGGCGGAAGCGGAATAACCCGTTGAAAATTCTCCTCTTTTGCATAGATTTTTTTTGAGTTCCGAAAGCGTGATTTCGGGCTGCACCGTTACGAATTTGTCGACTTTTATCACCCCTCCGCCGCTGTTTAAAACTTTGTCGATTGACTCTAAAAGTGCCTGTTTATCGACTCCGAGACCGACTTTTTCCTTTTGAAACTCAAACGGTTGTTCCCTTTCGGGATGTAAAACATAGGACGCGTTCAAAGGAAAATCGAGCGACGAAAAATAGATGTCCTCCGCGACCTCTTCGGCTTTTTTCAGATAATATCTTCCGCCCGAAATATCGATTTCGGGGTAGTAATAATTAAAAGTTTTTCCGTTTACCTCGATCGTGAGATTTATATCGTTTTTCCTTAAAATCTCCGCGCGCGCGGAAAAACCGCCGCGCCGAAGCGAAACGGGCGAAAAGACCGCCGCATACGCGCATAAAGACAATATAAAAATCAACGCGGCGCAATTTAACCGCTTT
The DNA here is from genome assembly GCA_934247225.1 of uncultured Clostridia bacterium. Taxonomy (GTDB): domain Bacteria; phylum Bacillota; class Clostridia; order Christensenellales; family Borkfalkiaceae; genus UBA10281. Next base: position 12,063 of record CAKQJE010000002.1, on the reverse strand, counting down.
TTGTTCGTTGTCATAAAAAAAGAATGGGCAAAAACGGCAAAAATATGTGCTTACAGCCGCCCCATATCGTTGACAAACGACCTGTAATGTATTATAATTAAAACACTTGTTATAGAACGATTTACGGGGAGAACCATGGAAAACATAATAAGTATAACGGGGCTTAAAAAAAGCTTCGGGGAAGTCAAAGCCGTAAACGATTTGTCCTTTAAGGTTAAAAGGGGCGAATTTTTCGCGTTTTTGGGCGTGAACGGCGCGGGAAAATCCACGACTATATCCATAATGTGCGGGCTTACGAAACAGGACGGCGGAAACGTCGAAATCTGCGGTAAAAACGCGGAGACGGATATCGAGGAAATTTCGGGCAGAATAGGCGTGGTGTTTCAGAGTTCCGCGCTCGACGGCGTGCTTTCGGTTAAGGATAACCTGATTTCGCGCGCGAGCCTTTACGGGATTTACGGTAAAGAGGCGATAAACCGCATAAACGAGCTTGCGGAAATGCTCGATTTTAAAAATCTTCTTTCGAGAGACGTCGGCAAGCTTTCGGGCGGGCAGAGACGAAAAATAGACGTTGCCCGCGCGATTTTGCATAAGCCCGAACTGCTTATTTTAGACGAACCGACCACCGGTCTCGACCCGCAGACGAGAAAAACTCTCTGGGAAGTTATCGACACGCTCAGAAAAAGGGATAAAATGACCGTTTTCCTCACGACGCACTATATGGAAGAAGTTGCGGACGCCGATTATGTCGTTATCCTCGACGCGGGTAAAATTTCTGCGGAAGGCACGCCTCTCGAGCTGAAAAACAAGTATACGGGCGATTATATCACGGTTTATAACGCCGACGAAAAGAGAATCGACGCGCTCGGGTTTAAATATGAAGTTATCAGAGACGCTTGCAGAATTTCGATTAAGGATACCGCGGAGGCAAGGGATCTCATAATAAAAAATCCCGATTTATTTTCCGATTTCGAGATAACGAAAGGCAAGATGGACGACGTTTTCCTTGCCGTTACGGGTAAAAAACTTTCGGGGGAGAATTGAAATGAAAACGTTTTCGGCGCTTACAAAAAGAAACGTAAAGTTGTTTTTCAAAGATAAAGGAATGTTTTTCTCGTCGCTCATAACGCCGATTATCCTTTTGGTTTTATACGCGACGTTTTTGGCGAAAGTATACCGAGATGCGTTCGTTCAGAGCGCGGGAGATTTCGTCGTTCCCGAGAAGATTATCAACGGAATAGTCGCGGGGCAACTCGTTTCGTCGCTGCTTGCGGTTACGTGCATAACCGTCGCGTTCTGTTCCAATCTTCTTATGGTGCAGGATAAAGTATCGGGCGCAAGAAAAGATCTGCTCGTTTCTCCGGTCAACCCCCGCACCGTACCGCTGTCATATTTCGCGGCTGCGTTTTTCTCCACGATTATCGTAAACCTGATAGCTCTTGCCGTCGGATTTGTTTATATAGCCGTTCAGGGTTGGTTTTTAACATTTACCGACGTGTTGCTTCTTCTGGTCGACGTGATTTTGCTCACGCTTTTCGGAACGGCGCTTTCGTCGATCGTAAACGTGTTTTTATCGACGAACGGGCAGGCTTCGGCGGTTGGTACGATCGTTTCGGCGGGTTACGGATTTTTATGCGGCGCGTATATGCCGATCGATTCTTTTCCCGATTACCTCAAAGGCATTTTAATGTTTCTGCCGGGAACTTACGGAACTGCGCTTATCAGAAATCATTCGCTTTCCGGTTCTCTTAACGAAATGGCGAGTATTCTTCCCGAAGCGCAAAGGGAAATCGTGATCAAGGGAATGAAAGACGGGATAGACTGCAATATTTACTTTTTCGGGCATAACGTCGGTATTTGGGTTATGTATCTTGTTCTTGCGCTTGCCGTTGTCGTTTGCGTGGGCGCGTACGTTATGGTAAGCAGAATTCTTGCCAAAAAACATAAGTAAAAGAGGAATTACGGATGAAATCATTGAATGTAATACAAACTATATGTAAAGTTTTGAAAATTCTGGCTACGATCGCTTTTGTTTGCTGCATAGTCGGCGCGGCGACGAGCCTTATCGGAGCGATAATTCTTTTCTGTATAAACGAAGAGTCGGCTTTGTGGCAAAGCGCGGCTGAATATATTTCCGACGAGTCTTTAAACCTTAACCTTTTGAGATGCAGCTGCGTGAGCGCGGTCGTGACCTGCGCGATCTCTGCGGTTATGAGCGGTTTTATGAAAAACTTTTTCGCCGACGAACTTGCCGCGGGTACGCCTTTCGACAAAACGATATGTAAAAAAATGCTCAAAGTCGGCATTTTGTATTTGTCGCTTTCCGTCGTTTCGGTTATACTTGCCGCCATTGTGTACGCTTGTTTCGACGTCCCCTATGACGACGGAAGCAATTACGGCGGCTTCGGAACGGGCATAATGTTCATCTTGTGCTGGGTCATCTGCCGCTACGGCGCGGACGTTAAAGAAATCGCCGATAAAAACATAGCCGAAAGCAATTACGCGGATTGCGCGGATTGCCCGAAATCAAACGGCGGCGAAAACAACGGTATGACGGAAGAGTAATTAAAAATCTTAAATAATAAAATTCGCCCGCGCGAAATCGGCTCTGTTCGGCAGATTTCGCGCGGGCTGTTTTATTGCTTTAAGAGTTTAAAGTTGTTTTTAAAAAGTTTTTTCTTTTATGTATTTTCCCTTTCGGCAGGTTATCGTGCGGAAAGAAGAGCGGCGGATTTTTAAAAGTTCGTCCATTTCGTTCGCAGCGTTTTCATAAGTTCCGTTCGTGTGGTGAACGAGAATGTAATCGGCGCTATTGATTTTTCCCGAAGCCTTTTTGCAAAATTCCCTTATCGGGGCGGAGAGCGCGAAAACCCAGATCGGCGAACATATCGTAACTTTTTCGAATTTCGTCAGATCTACGCTTATCGGTTCGATCGGCATTCCCCACCTATGCATACCGTATCTGCCGCACCACCAGAACCCCGCCGTTCCGTCCGTTTTTTCGGTCGATTTAACCTCGTAAACGAGCGCGCCCGTTCTGTTCGCTTCTTCGAACGCCTTTTTCTTAACGTAACCGAGCCTCGAAAAATAAACGACGAGAAGTTTCGAATTGGTTCCTATGTTCGGGTAATCGTTTATATCGACCCCGAAATCTTCCTGCTTTTTGAAAACCCACGCCGCGTAACCCGTTACCGCCTGCAAAAATCCGAAGATAAAATAAATAGTCGACATAAAGTTTAACGGGAACATATAAAACTGAATGCATATCCACAGCATTAACGTAACGCCGAAAATGCCGCCCGATATAACTCCCGCCTTTTTCTTCATAAACAGAAGGGTCGCGGCGGTAAGGTTTGTAAGTCCGTTCACGATCAGAAGCATAATGCCCGAAAACAGCAAATCCCGAAAAAGTACGTCCGCGAACGGAAGTTTTTGGAAATACGGAAGCATTCCGTCCATTCCCATCGCTTTGCCGCTCGGATCGACAAACATTCCGACGGCTCCCGCGACCGCTCCGATACCTATGAAAAGCGTCCAGAAAATAAGAAAGTTTCTCGCGACGGCAAATCTCGATTTATTTTTCATTTTTTCAGCGCACCTCTTTCTATAACAAATGTTTTACTTCGCGGTAAATGATACATTATTTTAACCGAAATGTCAATCGTTTACAGCCTGGTTGTTAAAAAATCGCGCGTTAATCGGCTTATAGGCGGGTTTTTAAAAATTTTACACAATTTTTATAATGTTTTCGGTAAAGTTATGATATAATGTTTTCAAGGTAAATTATGTTGTATTTTATTTATTATGCAAGTTTCATAATCGTTGTGCCGGGAATTATCATTTCGCTCATATGTCAGCTTATGATAACAATCCGTTTCAACAAATATTCCAAAGTACAGTCTGAGTCCGGCTGGAACGCTCACGAAATGAGCGATATGCTCCTGGAAAGACAGGGGATAAGATCGGTCGAAATCCGAAGAATAAGGGGTTCGCTTACCGATAACTACAACCCATCGAACGACGTTTTAAGTCTGTCCGAAAAGGTTTACGACGGAACGGATATCGCTTCTTTGGGAGTCGCCGCGCACGAATGCGGACACGCCGTTCAGAAACACAGCGGTTCGTTTTTGCTGACGCTGAGATCTGTTCTCGTCCCCGTAACGAATATCGGTTCGCGACTTGCCGTTCCCGTTGCGATAATCGGCGTTTTTTTAACGTTCTGGGCGAGCAAGTCGCAAACGGGCGATATTATCATCGCTATCGGTATCGCTTTGTACTCTCTGTCCACGCTTTTCGCGCTCGTAACCGTTCCCGTCGAAATCGACGCGTCGAGACGAGCTTTGAAAATGCTCGGCGAATCGGGCGTTATGACGGACGGCGAACTTAAGAAGACGAAAAAAGTCCTTTCGGCGGCGGCTATGACGTACATCGCCTCGCTCATCACTTCCTTTTTGTATCTTCTCAGATTTATCGCCATTATCGCGATGTTGAGAAACCGCAGAAGAGATTAAATTAAAAATAAATTTTTACCGAAGCTGTTTGGCTTCGGTTTTTCTTATACACATTTTTATGCGGAAACGTTATACGTAATTGCGTTGAAATGCAAAAAGAAAGATTTATCGTTTTTTTAACAAAAGAAAGCGTGTTGTTCACAAAACCGATATAGAATAAAAATATAAAATCATAAATCGGGAAATATAAATCATAAATCGGGAAATATAAAATCATAAATCGGGAAATCGGCAGACCGATTGCCGAAGCGATTTACCGAAAAACCGATCGATATCCGAGGAGGCGCGTTATGAGCTTTTTAACACTTGAAAACGTAACGAAAATTTATAAAAGCGGAGAAGTTGAAGTTCCCGCGCTCGGCGGCGTTTCGCTTGCTCTCGACGAGGGCGATTTCGCCGTTATTTTAGGCAGTTCCGGCGCGGGTAAAACCACGCTTTTAAATCTTCTCGGCGGAATGGACTCCGCAACGAGCGGAAGTATAATTCTCGGCGGGAAAACGGTTACGTCGCTCGATAAAAAGGGCTTGTGCGATTACCGCAGAAACGACGTGGGATTCGTCTTTCAGTTTTACAATCTCATGCCGAATTTAACCGCGCTCGAAAATGTGGAAATCGCCGTGGAAATCTGTAAAAATCACCTTAAACCCGAGGACGTTCTTCGTCAGGTCGGGCTTGAAAACAGACTTATGAATTTCCCCTCGCAACTTTCCGGCGGGGAACAGCAGAGAGTTTCGATCGCAAGGGCGATAGCCAAAAATCCCAAGCTTCTTCTTTGCGACGAGCCGACGGGCGCGCTCGATTACGTAACGGGCAAGAAAATTCTCAAATGTCTTTATGACGTTTCAAAAAACAACGGCAAAACGGTTGTCGTCGTAACGCACAATCAGGCGATAAAGGATATCGCCGATAAGGTTTTCTATATCAAAAACGGAATAATCGAAAAAACCGTTGTCAACGAAGTTAAAAAGACGGTGGACGAGATAGAGTGGTGAGCCTATGAAAGTATATTACAAATCGGTCGGGCGAATGTTCAAAAAGAACTTTTCGCGATTCATTTCGATAATTTTCATCGTGGCGATAAGCATAAGTCTCACTTCGGGCGTGGGGTCTTCCTCGGGAAAGATAAACAATTCCGTGGAAAATTTCAAACGCGCGCAGAACGTGAGCGACGTTACGATAAAAAGCAAATCGCAGACGGGATTCGATAAATCGCAGATTTCCGCAATCAGGCAGGAGTACGGCGAAGAGAACGTAGCGACGGGTTCTTCTTTCGACGTGTATATCGATCGTAACGGTGAAAGGCGGCTTACGAGACTTGTTTTTCTGGATAATTTCGGCGCGTTTACCGTCAATAAATTTTCATATGACAATGACGGTATCGACAGCGGCGCGGTTATTCCCGAGGGGGCGTACGTCGTTTATGCCGAAAAAGCGGACAACGTTATAAAAGGGTATAACGTTGGCGACGTTATCACGTTCGATTTCAAAGATGTTTTTACCCAACTCGCCGAACAGGAGGGGAGAGAATTGAGCGATTTTCAGAAGAGAATGTTCGACGCGCTCCTCCCCGTTACGGGAGCAGTTACTAAAATCGTGGAAAGTCCGCTGTTGTTCGCGAGAGACGGCGAGCCGAGCTATCTCAACGGCGACAAGGAAATTCCCGACGCGATGAATTCCGGCGGACTTATCTCTCTGGAGGACGTTTTGTATCTTCCGTCCGAAGCGATACCTATGTCCTCCGCCGCGAGCGATATTTATATATCGTTTGCGGATAAAACCAAACTGAAATTTTACACGTCGGAATATGCTTCGTTCGTGGAAAACGAGAAGAAAAACATTCTCGATATTCTATCTTACGCTTCGGACGAGGATATCTCGGTCGTAACGGAAAATACGGCGTTTATAACTCTCGAAGATAATTATAGTTTCAAATCGGTTTCCTCTTACGCGAAAAAGATAACCGCGCTCGCGATTGTTTTAATGGCGGCGTTTATGTTCATAACGGCGCTCGTCGTTTTGTCGAACATGACGAGACTTATGGACGAGGAGCGGGCGCAGTCGGCTTGCCTTTCCACGCTCGGTTATTCGTTCGGGAAAATCATCGGAAAATATCTTCTTTTTGCGTTCACGGCAACGGCGATAGGCGGCGCGGCGGCGTATTTCATCGGAACGGGGCTTTGCTCTTTTATTTATCTCACGTTCGGTTACAGCTACGCTATGCCGCCCGAATCTTCGGTTTTCGGCATTACGTTTTACGTGATAACGTTTGTCTTTATTGTCGTTTCGGCGATCCTCGCAACACTTCGCGCAGGGATAAAAAACGCGAACGAAATGCCGGCGGAACTTTTAAAGCCTAAATCGCCCGTCCCGGGGAGAAAGGTTTTTCTCGAGAAAATTCCGTTTATATGGAACAAATTGTCCTTTAAATATAAGTCTACGGCGAGAAACGTTCTGCGTTATCGCAACAGATTTATAATGACGGTCGCGGCGGTCGCGGGGTCTATGGGTCTCGTAATGGCGGGGCTTGCGCTGCTGGATATGTGCCTGTTTCAGGATTTCGGAAATGCGTCGATTGCCTGGCTTGCCGTCGTCATCGTTGTTTTCGCCGCGCTTTTGACGTTTACCGCGATTTACACGATAACGGATATTTCCGTGAGCGAAAGAAACCGAGAGATCGCAACGCTTATGGTTTTGGGGTATTACGATAGCGAAGTCGCGGGGTATATTTATCGCGAAATCTATATCGACGCCGCGGTTGGTCTTATTTTCGGTTACGGCGCGGGCGCGATTTTAATGAGCGTGATTTTCTCCGTTATGAGCTTCGGTTCGCTTTGGGGAGTTTCGTGGTACGTGTGGCTTTTATCTCCCGCGCTCGTTCTTCTTTTCACGTTTTTCGTTACGCTTATGCTCAGAAAACGCATAGTTTCAACGGATATGAATGCGAGCCTGAAAACCGTCGAATAAACGTCGGAAAGCGGGCTATAAGTCGATTATCGCGCGTTTTTGTTAAAATCGGACAAACGCCGTCCGCAATAAAAAAGATACATTAAGGCATTATGCTTGACAAATTCGCGGGTATAATATATATTAAATATACAATAATAACAGACGGGTCGAAAAAACTAAAAAGGATAAATTGCCTGAAAAATAAAGAAATCGTCCCGAAAAAAGGAGTTAATTATGGTCAGATACGACGTATACGAAGAAAAAGTGAGAGGGCTTTACAAGACTTTGGAAGAGGCAGGATACTCTCTTTGACGTCGACAATCTCAGAATAAAATTAAAAGAACTCGAAGCCGAGCTTGAAAAACCCGAGGTGTGGTCGGATATAGAAAAGTCCAAACATATTTCGAGAGAAGCGCAGAGCATAAGAAACAAGCTCGACGTTTTCGATAAAGCAAAAAAAGCCGTTTCGGACGCCGAAATAATGATTTCCCTTGCCGAAGAAGAGGACGACGAAAGCGTTCTCGAAGAGGTCGACAGGGATCTGAGCGAAGCCGAAAAGGAAATAGAAGATATACGTCTCAGAACCCTTTTAAGGGGTAAGTACGACAACTGCGACGCCATTTTGACCCTTCACGCGGGCGCGGGCGGCACGGAAGCGTGCGATTGGACGGAAATGCTTTACAGAATGTATATCTGCTATGCCGAAAAGCACGGTTATAAGATCACCGAGTATGATCGCCTGGACGGCGACGGCGCGGGGCTTAAATCGGTATGTTTCAAGGTCGAGGGCGAAAACGCTTACGGTTATCTTAAAGCCGAAAAGGGTATTCACAGACTCGTGCGTATTTCCCCGTTCGACGCCAACGCGAGAAGACAGACTTCGTTCTCGTCCGTGGACGTTATGCCCGATATTCAGGACGAAGGCGATATAGAAATCCGTCCGGACGAAATCAAGGTCGACACCTATCGTTCGTCGGGCGCGGGCGGTCAGCACGTCAACAAAACCGAGTCCGCCGTAAGAATAACGCATATTCCCACGGGTATCATCGTCGCTTGTCAGAACGAACGAAGCCAGGTTCAGAACAAGGAACAGGCAATGCGTATGCTCATGAACAAGCTCCTCGAAAAACGCGAGGAAGAGAGAATGCAGGAAGCAAGCGCGATCAAAGGCGAGGTAAAGAAAATCGAATGGGGCAGTCAGATAAGAAGTTACATTTTCTGTCCGTACACCCTCGTCAAAGACCACAGAACAGGCTCGGAAACGGGTAACGTTCAGGCGGTTATGGACGGCGATATAGACCAATTCATTATAGATTATCTTAAAAAGAGTTAAAATGTACGCCGATATTAAAAAGACGTTTTCCGTCAAAAAGGACGCGATCATTCTCGCGATAGAATCTTCGTGCGACGAGACGGCGGCGGCTGTTATCAAAGGGGGCAGGGAAATCCTGTCCTCGAAAATTATGAGTTCGGCAACCGAACACGTTCGTTTCGGCGGGGTCGTTCCCGAAATCGCTTCGAGAGCGCACACTTCCGCCGTTTCGCTTGTCGTTAAAGAAGCCGTAGAGGCGGCGGGTATCGGGCTTAACGATCTCGACGCGATTGCCGTAACTTACGGCGCGGGGCTTTTAGGCGCGCTGCTCGTCGGCGTTTCTTACGCGAAATCGCTTGCGTACGCTCTGGACAAGCCGCTTATCGCGGTAAGCCACATAAGAGGACATCTCGCAGCGGCGTATCTTTCGGACAAAACGCTCGAACCGCCTTTCGTTTCGTTGCTCGCAAGCGGCGGGCATACGGCGGTCATCGTTGTAAATTCGTATAACGATTTCAAGATTTTAGGATCTACCTTAGACGACGCGGTCGGCGAAGCTTTCGATAAGGTCGCGAGGGTAATAGGCTTGAATTATCCCGGCGGACCGAATGTGGAAAGGCTTGCGAAAGAAGGCAAAAACTGCATTAAATTTCCCAAAATGCTTAAAGGCGAGGGCGGGTATAATTTTTCTTACAGCGGACTTAAAACCGCGGTTATAAATTACGCGCACAATAAAGAGCAGCTCGGCGAGGAAATTCCGAGGGCGGATATCGCCTGTTCGTTCCAATCCGCCGCGCTCGATATTCTTATAGAAAAAGCTGTTCAGGCGGCTAAGGAATACTCGCTCGACACCGTAACGGTCGGCGGCGGAGTCGCCGCGAACGGGTATTTAAGAGAGGGGCTTAAAAAAGCGTGCGAGAAGAACAATCTTAAACTCGTTCTGCCCGAAAAAATTCTCTGCACGGATAACGCCGCAATGATCGGCGCGGAAGGGTATCTGAGATATTTAAACGGCGAGTTCGCGGATCTGACGTTAAACGCGAAAGCCAGGGTCGAGCTTAAATAGTCTTATGCTTTAATCGGGGCAGCGCAACGCGAAAGTCGGGCTATAAGTCGATAAACGGCTGTTTTTTGATGCGTAATGCAGAGCGGTTTAACGATTTTTACGTTATGTTTGTTATAACCCGGATGTTATAACCCGGAAGTTGTTTGCATAGTTTACGTTACGTTTGTTATAACCCAGAAGTTGTTTACGAACCCCACGACGATAAGATAAATATTCAAAACGATAAGAACGGGCATAAAAACCATCAGCATAAGGCTTCTTAAACGGTATTTTAAAATAAACATGGCAAGGTAAATCCCCGCCGCGCCGCCTAAGATAGCCGCGATGAAAATGCTTCCGTCGCGTACTTTGGAGCATTCGCCGTCCTCTTCGGAGTTTTTCTGCGCCCGAAGCAGCAGAAAAGAATATACGTTTATCGCTATATAATACACCGCGACGAGAATCTGTATAAGTACAAGCATATAAAAAGTATGCCTGAAAAAAACAAATAAATTCAAAAAAAATAACCGATTCGGTTAAAAAAACGGCTAAACCCTTTGCAAAATCAAAAAAATATGTTAAAATATCCTTGTCCGATATTCGGGGAGTTCCCGCGGTTCGGCTTTTTATGGAGGAAACCGTATGAGATGTATGTATTGCGGTCATCTTGACAGTAAGGTTGTGGATTCCAGACAAACGGAGGACGGAACCGCCATTCGTCGCAGAAGGGAATGTATGAACTGCGGCAAGCGTTTCACCACTTACGAAACTATCGAAACAACCCCCGTTCTCGTCATCAAGAATAACGGAAACAGGCAATCGTTCGACCCGAACAAACTTAAAAACGGTATCATAAGGGCGTGCGAGAAACGCCCCGTTCCGATGTGGAAAATAGATAAACTCGTCGAGGATATTCAGAAAACCGTTTATAATTCGCTCGAACAGGAGATAACGACAAAAGCTCTCGGCGAAATGGTTATGGACGGATTGAAACAGATCGACGAAGTCGCATACGTCAGATTTGCGTCGGTTTATCGGCAGTTCAAGGATATTTCCACGTTTATGAAGGAGCTTAAAAAGCTTCAAAAGGACAATAAAGACGGAAAAGAATCCGAAACCGATTCGGACGGCGAGGAAAACGCCTGAATTCGGCGTCGGAATTCGCTTGAATTAACGTCGGAATTCGCTTGAATTAAAGAGAAAAAGAGGAATTAAAAATGAGAAAAATCATCACTGCATTGCTTGCATTTATGCTTACCGTAACCGCGGTTTGCTCGCTTGCTTCGTGTAAAAACGAAAACGCGCCCGAAACGGGCTGGAGCGTTCAGAGATACGTTATCGAGTCCGACAATTCGGACGACAGCGTCGTCAGCGGCGAAGAATATCTTCATAAACTCGGCTTCAACGTCGGCGACGGAACGAAAGTCATTTCCGAAATCTGGGTAAATATTCCTAAGACTAAGGACGACAGCGTCGAACTTACTTTCGACGTTTATTCTTCTTCGAGCGATAAACTCGTTCGCAGAACTTCGCCCGTTTATCCCACGTTCACCCGCAAAATTTACAAGGACGACGTAACCGACGCGAAAAAGAATCTTAACAGCTGGATAAAACTCGATTTCAACAGCAGTTGGAAAGAAAAAGAAGTCAAGAACACCAGATACGTTATGCTTACCGTTAAGGGAAGATTCGATTTCAACGAAATCGTGTTTATCGGCGAAGACGGAAAAAAACTCAGCGTATCTCTTTCAAAAGTAGATTATTATTATGACGACGGCTCGATCATAAGAAACGCGACGAGTACGTCTCAGATAAGCGACTTAGAGGAAAGTCCGCTTAAACTTATCGACGAACAGGATAAATTCGACCTTCGCGACAAGAAGTAATTTGCTTTTTCGTCGGGAAAAGTTTTGATCGGAGAAGTTCCGTTCGGCAAAGTTTTCGGCGGATTGCAAAATTTAAGACTTAGAAATTAAAAGCGGAAACGTTCGGTTTAATGCCGTTCGCTCCCGCTTTATTTTTATACTTTTTCGGTTTTTATCGTCTTTCGACGAATTTCTATTTCCCAAAAATGAAAAATTTTCGATTTTGGGAAGTGGAGCGGCGATTTTAAGTTTATTGTCCTCTTCCGTCGGCTGCGCCGACACCTTCTCCAAAGGGAGAAGGCAAGGGTGATGATATGCACCCAAAATTTTGGACAAGAATCAAGTAGATTGTGATTGGGTATAAATACGATATTGACTCAGACT
>CAKQJE010000001.1 GCA_934247225.1 uncultured Clostridia bacterium | reverse complement strand
CGATAAGACGTGTGCTTATGAAGAAGATAAAAAACTCATCATAAATAGTATTAAATAACAAACAAATAGATTGAGAGACAGAATTTATTTCTCGTCTCTTTTTTTAAAAAAAACAATATCATTTTTAAAGAAAAATTAGTAACAAATTTTAGTAACAAAACGGAATACACAAGGGTACACAGCAGTAAAAATATATCGGAAATTTGCGCAATTAGGAAATTTTAATTGCAAAACAAGCAAAAAAGCACGCTATTTAGCGTGCTTTTTTGCTATGGTGGAGATGAGGGGAGTCAAACCCCTGTCTTGGGTAAAAACCAAAGAGCCTTCTACATACTTAGTATACTCTTAATCTCTTGCGGAAACCGTCTGTATACCGACTATTTCCGCCGTATATTACTAAGTGCCGCGATTTTGCCGCAATCAAAACAAAAAAGCCGTTCCCCGTCTTAAATGATGCCGCCTTGCAGCCGACGGGAATTCCGCAGGGCGACATCGCCGCGTTAATTAAGCAGCGAATGCAAATGTGTTATTATTCGCATTTAAATTTGGTTTATCGTTTTTACGTAGCCGAGTCCTACGGTATGCTTATACTCTCCCTTTTTCATCCAGTCGAATTCGGAACATCCCCGAAAACCGACCCGAAAAAACGGGACGCTTTTTTCCCCGCAAACGGGTTAAATGCTTCTATATCATTATTATATACTTATTTCACTTAAAAATCAACAGTTTTCTGCCGACGTAGTTCCAGACGAGAACTATACACGTCATAACAACCTTGCTTATCCACCAAATCCACTCCTCGCCGAGGAATTTCGTAGACCCGAAAATGGTTACGGACGGCAAAAACGTTACGCCGAGATACATTCCGACTTCCGTTATCGCAAGACCGATAAGTCCTATCGCCGTAAACACGAAAAACGATTTTGTCGAACGGGCTTTCTTTTCGTCCGAAACCTGCTTATAGACGAACGTTATGGACAAAACCCAGTTCACGGCAAGCCCGACGCCGAAACCGAGCGCGGTGGAAATTATTATAGAAAAGGTTTTTCCTATTAACGACGGCGGCAAAAGCCATGTGTAAAACAGATACGAAACGGCGTAGTCAACGATAGTCGCCGTTCCGCCGACGATCAGAAATCTAAAAATCTCCCAGAACAACTGTTTTTTCGTTTGTTTTATATGTTCTTCGTTTTTCTCAGTTACTTCTTCCATAATTCACCTCTGTTAGTCGGGCAATCCGGGCAAACCATACCCGAAAAAGTCGCACCGAAGCGTTTTGTTTTTAGATACGTATTTAAATACTACAAACAAGATAGAACAACGTCGTTAAAACAACCGTTGCCACCGCCGAAACCGTGGAAACGAAAACGACCGTGTTTCCAAACTCCGTATTCGCAGATTTGATACGTTTTCGGGCGTAATAAAATATCATCGCCAAAGCGAAAATAAGCGGCATAACATATCTGAAATCCATCGTGCAAGCGTACGGCATCTGAACGTAAAAACTGATTTCCGAAATCAGAAAAGCCGCAGATAAGATCACGAGGAAAAAAATATCCATACATTCGCCTTCACCGTAAAACAGTTTTTTGCCGTTTTTAAAGAACAATACGGCGCAATAGACAAGCATTACGATAAACGCTATAAGAGCGATAAGCCCCACAGCGAACGCCGTAGAAGCAAAACACTCCCCGCCCTTATAATTGCTGAATTCGCCGAAAAGCGACGACCGAAGAAGATACAAAGGCAAATTGTAGTTATTATAATTCGTAATCACGCCGTCTTTCGTCGAGTAAAACGGCTGACAATAAAGTGTGCCGAAAATTTCGTTCGGGTCGAAAGTTATAAACAATCTCTCAAACAGATTATGGTGGTCGGTTGAAAGCGCCTCATTAAGATTCGAGAACACGAAACCGAACTTCTGCCCGAACGTTTTGTTTGCATAAACCTGAAACCAAAGCCCTATGGGTGCACATACGCACAAAAACAAAACGTAACACGCCGTCATATAAACAACGTTTTTCCAAGCCTTTTTTTCGCCTTTTTTCTTTGCGGAAACGGCTTTCCGGATTTCGCAGAAGAATTCGTAAGCGAACACACAGCCTATCGGAAGGCAGATAACCGCCGCCGATATTTTTGACATCATTCCAAGCCCTATGCAGAGCGCACAGATGAGCAGATCATATAGCTTCCGACCCTTTTTCCACCATCTTAAACAATAGTAGACCGAAAGAATTTGCAGCATATACGCCAGAGCGTCGTTATTAACCTGCCCTGAAAACTGAATATGCCTCGGGAAAAACACCACGAACGCCGAAACGGCGGCGAGCGAATAACCTTTCAACCCGAAAAGTTTAAGAATTTTCACAAGTGCGATCATAGTTATCGCGGACCATAAAACGGCGAGGATCTGCGTTGTGGAATAAAGATAATATCTGTATTCCGTCAAGCCGACGTAAGCCTTAGAGGTAACGCTAGGCATACCTGCGAGATATTTCGACGGAATGACGTCGCCCAAGCCGAACGCATTTTGCAAAATCTCCGTAAGCCCGTTCATAACGTGCATGAACGAAGCCTGAATAAACGCATTGAGCGGCGGGTGATAAAACTGATAATCGTTAGTCGTCGGGAGCTTGCCCGTGGTGAAAATTATCCAGGCGTAAGCCTCGTGACCCGTCAAAGCTCTGTTATAAGTGTCATGCTGACGGACGGACACAGGCGTGTAAAGCATATAAGAAAGTCTTAAAACGAACCCGCCGACGAGAATGAATTTCAAAAGCAGATCGGGGTTCATTTTGTCCGTTTTTTTGCAATAAATCGCCGTTACGATAAGAACGAGAAAGACGGCAACGCACAAACTCTGCGCAACTGCGCCTTTTCTGTTCCAGAATTCATAATAAGGTTTCAGAAGATAAAAGAACAAGCCCGTTACAACGGTCAATGCGGCGAAAAGTCCTATATATTTCAGAATTTTGAAAAAGTACTCTTTAACGTCTATGTGGCCGTTATCCGAAAAAGTCTCGTTTACAACCGTTTCCGACATGTTCACCTCCGCGGTTTATTCCGCTTTTTCGTTTTTCTCTTCCGACTTTTCGTCTTCCGATTTGATTTCGTGATATTCCTTTTCGGTGTTCACGTTCCAGAGTTCCGTTTTATCGGTTTTGCCGGTTATTATCTCGTCGCACGCGACCATAGAGGTAACCATGGAGTGATCCATATTGTTATATCTGTGCTGACCGTTTCTGCCTACGCACCAGAGATTTGAAAATCCGTTGAGATAATCTTTTACCTTGTCAAATTCCGCGTAAGTGCCGAAATAAGCGGGATAAGCTTTCTTGACGTGAATTATCGTGGAATCGAGTACGTTTTCGGAAGACTCTATAACGCCGATTTTAACGAGTTCTTCGGCGGCGAATTTCATAAACTCTTCGTCCGGAGCGGTCCACATTTTATCGCCCTCGGAGCAGAAATATTCGAGACCGATCCACACTTTATGCTCACAGTCCTCGACCATATAAGGCGACCAGTTATTGAAAATCTGAATACGCCCGAGCCTTACGTCTCTGTCCTGAACGTAAATCCAGCAGTCGGGAACGATATCGTTTAGCGTTTTGATTTTGGTTTTGTTTTTTACCTTAAGCTTATCGAGCAAAAGTCCTACCGTTATGAAATCGCGGTAAGGGAGCTGAGTCGCGACGCGGTAAACATCATTTCCGCTGTTCTCTTTTCCGATAGCTTCGATAAGATCCTTTATCGGCATAGACGATATATAATAATCGCCTTTGTATTCCTTGTTTTCGCCGTTTTCGTCGGCTATCAAAGACTCGATTTTGCCGTCCGAAACGATAACTTTTTTAACCGTAGAATTTCTGACAATCTTCCCGCCGAGCCTTTCGATTTCTTCCGCCATTTCCTCATAAAGCTGCCCGGGACCCTTTTTCGGGTAATAATACTGCTCTATAAGGCTCGTTTCCACCTTGTCCGTTTTTTTGCGGAAAGGTTTGGAAAGGGCGTTTGCGATAGCCTTTCTTATGGACAACCCCTTAACTCTCTGCGCACCCCAGTCCGCGGAAATATCGCGCGGGTGAACGCCCCAGAGTTTTTCGGTGTAATCCATAAAGAACATTTCGTAAAGCGGCTTGCCGAATCTGTTTATATAAAAGTTTTCGAGGTTGTCCTCTTTCCTTTTATATATACAGCTACCTATATATCCGAAGCCCGCCTGCATCGTTCTGAAAAAACCCATATTTATGAACGTGCGAGCTTTTAACGAAATTGGATAATCAAAGAATTTTCTAAGGAAGATAATTCTCGAAAGCCTGTCTCTGACGAGCATTACGTCGTCGGTTTTTTCGGGATCGGGTCCGCCCTCGACAAGCGGTTTTTCTCTGCCGAGAATTTTATCGTCCAGTGACGGCGCGCCCTGAACGGGCAAGAATTTCGTCCACAGATCGAATACCCTGTCGTCCTTGGAGAAAAATCTGTGTCCGCCTATGTCCATTCTGTTCCCGTGATAGGTTGCCGTTCTCGATATTCCGCCGACAAAATCTTCCGCTTCGAGAATTATCGGGGTTATTCCTTCCGATTTCGTTAAAAGTTCATACGCAGCTGTAAGTCCCGCAGGACCCGCGCCGATGATTATAGCGGTTTTTTGCTCCATAATACCCTCGCTTTAAAATATATTTTATTTGTTTTATCGGTCGTTTTCGCTCCGATGGTTTTTCGTATTATCGCTCAGACTTCGTGTCGATTATTTCCGGATAATTTTTCCGATGCGGAATCCGAATATTTTCATGCTTTGTTTTCGGTCGAGTCCGTCGCCGCGATTTCTTTATCTTCTTTCTCTTCTTTTGCGGTTTCGCCGTTGGCTTCGCCCGCGAAATCGGCGTCGGTGATAACGAGTTCGTCCTCTACTTCCTTATGAGCGTTTTCGTCTATCTTCAATGTTTTCGTAACGCCCTTTTTGATTTTACGCCATCTGATGATAAACGTGGCTCCGACAGCCGCGGCGATTGCGGAAATCGAGGTTACAATGGCGGTGGTTGCCGCCGGATCAAGGTAAAGTAAATTATTTAACATTTTCTGCTCCTTCTGCTTGTTTGTTTTGTCTTGCTTTTGCGGCAAGCGTCGTTAAGATATATTTCGCTCCGTACTCGCCCGCTTTTCCGTGGTTATAAATAAAGTCTGCGTAAACTTCCTTTATCGTTTTTTCGTATTTTTCCTCGTTTGCGAGAAGATTATCGACTACCGTTTTTATATCCGGAACGTTTTCCTTATCGACGCTTACGCCGATAACGTCTCTTAAAGAAATTTCGACGGGCGTTATACCTACTTTTTCCCAGTTCGGGTTTTCGCACTTGGGCTTGGTGTTAATGAAAATCGCGGGGCGTTTGGTCGCAAAACAGAATTCCGGTCCTACACCCGACCAGTCGGTAATGATTATATCCGATGAATAAACGGACTCGTTTACCGAAAAATCGGTCTCGAACGAAAGCTTGTTTTCGTCTCTGTCCTTATATTTTTCTATCAGCGCGTTAAGCCTTGCGCCGTAACGCTTGACGTATTCGGGATGCGGGCGGACGATAAGTTTAATTCCGTCGCCGTAAAGATTTCCGATAAGCTCGTCCACGCAGGAATCGAGAAGATTGTCCTCCTGCCAGGACGGCGCGATAAGTATCTGTTTATACGGTTTCGGCGATTTTTTACGCTTTTCGTTGGCTTCGTCGCCCATTTTCTCGAGGTAATCGGAAAGCGGAAAACCGAATTCCACAAGCTTTTTCGGTTTTAATCCGTAAACCTCTTCGGTCTTTCTGATTTCTTCCTTTACGTGTTCGCCCGAGCAGAAAATCGTGTCGAAATTATCGAACGCGCCTTCCTTGAATCCGTAAAACGTGCTCATAGTGTCGTGCGGTACGTAAATATACTCGATATCTTTCTTTATAAACGAACGCTTGAGGTAGTAAGTGTTCAAATCGGGCGTCGTCATAATAAACATATCCGTTTCCACGAACATCATAAGCGTTATGAGTTTTTTAAGCCCGATATAATAGGGTTTTATCCTCGGTTCTGTTTTCGCGATATCGAAAATAATATCGTTCGGGTCGTTTGTTACGTAATGTATAATGATATTCGACCTTTTCAGAAGTTCGGTTATTATATCTTTGTAGTATCTGTAAAATCCGCTTCTTTCCGAATAAAACACAACGTGCTTGTTGGCGATATGCTTGAATTTTTTATAATCTTCCCTTTCGCGTTTTCTGTTCGCGCGGTACATCGGGTCTTTTTTATCGACCGCGCCGTACGCTTTAGCTTCCGCTAAGGCTTTGCGGCTTTCCTCCAACGCCTCGTAATCGACGTACTTCTTCGGGTTTATAAGCGCGTTCAAAAGATACATAACGCCTATCGACATTAAGTTGCTCGCAATCCAGTAAAGCGCGGTGCCTGCGGGAACGAAAAGCCCGAGATAAAGCGACAACGCGATACTTAAAATCATTATGCCGTACTTGTTGAGCTTGCCCTGCTCGTGCTGCAAAACGTTGGAAATATTCTGCGTTAAGCACATAACGAAGGACGAAGCGCCCGCAAGAATCGGTACGAGAATATAAACGCCCCATACCTCCGTCGGAATATACGCGAGATTAAAACCGAGAAATTTAAGACCGAGGGAGTTCGCGTCGGTTATGATATCCGACAAACCCGAAATCGTCTCCGCGCCCTCGAGCGACCGGAATGCGCCCGTCTGCATCATTTCGACGATTTTCAGCTGACACGAGGAAGACGAAGCGTCGAGTCCCGCAACTTTTGCTAAAGCGTTTATCGTTTCGGCGGAATAACCGAAAAGGTAAATGAACGGGTGATAAATTATCTCCACGACCGCGAGAAGAAGAACGATTTGCAGAATAAGGGGAATTATCGTTATCAGCGGATGATAATGCTCCCTTTTGTAAAGCTCGGCTTGTCCGTCCGCGATAGCGTCGAAATTGCCCTGCATTTTTGCCTTCAGAAAGTTGATTTCGGGCTGTATTTTAACCATTTTTATGGAATTCTTCTGTATCCATACGGAAAGCGGCATTAAAATAATCTTCGTCGCCAAAGTGAAAAGAATAATCGCAACTCCGTAATTCCCCGTAAGTTGCCAGCACCATTTCATCAGATATCCGAACGGAATGCTTATGTAATGAAGAACAGTCGACACTTTTTAACCCTC
The DNA here is from genome assembly GCA_934247225.1 of uncultured Clostridia bacterium. GTDB lineage: Bacteria > Bacillota > Clostridia > Christensenellales > Borkfalkiaceae > UBA10281. The sequence continues at coordinate 281,959 of CAKQJE010000001.1, read as the reverse complement.
CTCAGCTCATCAGGAATTTATCGGCATGTCGATGTCCGATTTCTTTCCAACTCTTGAAACTCGCGGCTTTACCGTTGATTTTGTAAGTATACTCGTCCAGAGAAGCCGTCAGATAAGTGTGCCATATAAACGTTCTTTCTCTTGTTTCGTCCTCGGCGATTTCGAAAACGGGTTTTCCCTCACCGTTATATTCTATCCCTTCCGAAGCGAAAATCGTCGCCCAGATATCCGCGTGCGAAGTCTCCGCCGAAGAGATTTTAAAGCCTTCGTCCTCTCCCGCGGGTTTAACGAAAAGCGCGGTACGTCTCGATTCGCCCACGCCCGTAAGGTCGTTGAACGGTCTCGAATGGTCGCCCGTTATGATTATCGTTGCGTCCTTGTAAAGTCCGTTTTCTTTAAGCGATTTCAAAAACGCGTTCACGACGCTCATATTGCGGTTTAAAATCGACGTGATATACGGGTTTGAAAGCTGTAACACGTCGTGCATACCGTCGAAATGAATAAACGAAAATTGTCTTTCGTTTCCGCCGACGGTTATTTCCTTTTTTGCAAGACGTTCGGCTTGTTTGTTCGTTCCTATCCACTCGCCATAGCCGTCCTCGCCTTTTTTGGTAACGTATCCGTTCACGTCGGATGTGCTGCCCGAATCAAAAATCTGCTTTAAAATTATGGGCGCGGCACGGTAAAGCGAAAACGCGGCCATATTCGCCGAAAGAGCGAAAGAAGGTTCTTCGTCCGTCTCGTCGGTTGCTTTAGAAAGGTTTCCGATGTACTCGGGAAGGTGTTTCGCGCTTGTAAACGAGTAATATTTCATAGTGTAAATATTAACCGCATACCCGTTTTCGTCAAGCGTATTCAAAGGGATATTCTCGCCCTTGTAGGCGTTGTCGAGATACTCCGCTCTCTTGCTGTATATATCGAATTTTGCGCCGGTGAGCATATTCGCCACCGCGGGGAAGGTGTGCCCGTATATCGAAACGTTATCCCGATACCAGGTGAAACCGTCGAGCTCGGAAAAAACAGCTTTACCCGCATTGTAGGCTTTTTCGGCGTAATCTTCGTCGAAACGGTCAATGCAGAAATAATACACGTTTTTTGCCGAAGCCAGTTCGCAAAACCCTCTTTCGGTCGTTATCGTCGATCTCTCCGTCTTTCCCGATCCTGATAAAATGTTCGAGCCGTATCTGGAATTGCTGTTTACGATTATGAAAATAGGACTCACTGTCTGCGTTACGAGGAGCGTGAACGCCACAACGAGCGATATCGTTTTAATGATTTCGCCGTTGTCGCCTTTGATATTCACCCTCGCCGCAAGATAAAACGCTCCGCCGTAAACGACGAGCCATATCGCGAGATCCAAAATCACAAGTCCGACCGAAGGAAGTTCACCGGGAAGCCTGTCTCCGGGAAGGGAATTCATTCCGAAATTCAAAAAGTTTTGCTGAATTATAAAAAGCGCGGCGGTCGACAGAACAAATGCAAACACAAATCTGTATGCCTTTTTCGGCAAAAGAAACATAAGCGCCGAGAGCAATAAAACCGTTAAAAACGCGCCGAGCGCGAGGAACGGCATAAAGTTTGCAAACGTGAAATCGAGCTGCTCGTAATTACTGCCGTAAATATCGAGGGGCGCGACGACGAAAACCGCAAGCGCGAGCGCAAGCGAAGATAAAACCGCGGGAACAAGCCTTTTGAGCCTGTCGGCGGTTATGAAGTTGTTCTTTTTCTGTTCTTTTTCCATTTTTACCGCCTTACAGTTTCGCGTTTTTTATGTCTCTTTCGGCAGATCTGTCAAGGTCTCTTTCCTTGATCGTCTGCTTTTTATCGTAAGTGTGCTTGCCTTTGCAAAGCCCGATTTCGAGCTTTATAAGCGACTGTTTAAGGTAAATTTTCAAAGGCACGAGGGTGTAACCCTTTTCGTTTACCTTGCCTATAAGCCGCCTTATTTCGCTTTTATGGAGAAGCAGTCTCCTCTCCCGTCTGCTGTCCTTGCTGTTGAACGCGCCGCCGCGATCGTATACCGCCACGTGCATTCCCTTGACGAAAACCTCCGCTTTTTCCACGGAGCAATATGCGTCTTTGAGGCTCACGTTGCCCGATTTTATGGATTTGACCTCTCCCCCGTCCAGCTTTATACCCGCCTCGAACGAATCCTCTATGAAATATTCGAATCTCGCTTCTCTGTTTTCGCAAATTGTTTTCATACGGGTTTAATCTTACCACATCTTTCCCCGAATTGCAAGAGTTTTAATATATAAATATATTAACAAATGCGTTAACCGCCTTTTTTCGGCTGTTTTTCATAATTTTGCGACGTTTTTCCGCCTTTGCGTTTCCCGCCTTTGGCTTTTCCGCGAGCTTTTTCTCCGCCCTTCGTTTTGTCGTTTCGTTTCTCGTCGGACAAGTTTTCGAGAATACAGAGTTCAACCTTTTTCGCGGCTCTGTTCACCCCGACGACCCCGACCACGACCGAATCGCCGAGCGCGAACGAGTATTTTCCGCTTTTGAGCGAATAATTTCTTTCGTCGTAAACATAGTTTCCCCTCGGAAGATCCCCGAGACTCGTGAACCCCTCGACGGTATTGTCAAGCTCGGTATAAACTCCGCTCGGAGTAACGCCGCTTATAACGCCCTCGTACTCCTCGCCGACTTTATCGAGCATATAATACGCCTTGTAAAGGTCGTCCACCGTTCTTTCTACCTCGTCCGCTTTTCTCTCGTTTTCGGACGAAATCGTCGCGGCTTTTTGAGCTAAGTCCCCGTATAAGTCGATTAACTCGCCAATTCTGCCGTCAATAACCATTTTTAAAACCCTGTGGACGACAAGGTCGGGATACCTTCTTATCGGCGAAGTGAAATGACAATAGCACTTGCTCGAAAGCCCGAAATGCCCCTCGTTTTCGGTGGAATACTTTGCCTTCTGCATACTTCTGAGCATTATTTTATTGACGACGGGATAAACGGGTTTGTCTTTCAGTTTATTAAGTATCGCCGAAAAATCGCTCGGGCGGACTTCTTCGGCTTTCCATTTTACGTTCAAGCCGATAAGCGCGGCGAACGCGGCGAAAGCCCTCGCCTTTTCGGGAAGCGGTTTGCCGTGAATTCTGTAAACGAAAGGAACGTCGAGATAAAAGGCGTATTCCGCGACGCATTCGTTGGCGACGACCATAAATTCTTCGATTACCTTATAAGCGTCCGCGCTTTTTCGGGGTTCGACGATTATCTCGCCGTCCGAAATCGTTATGTGCGACTCTCTTACGTCTAAATCCACGCTTCCGCGCCTGTCTCTTTTTGCCGAAAGGATAAGTTGAAGTTCGCGCATAAGGAAAATCATATCGACAAGTTCTTTATTTACGCTTATATACCGCTCGTCGCCGTCTATTATCCCCTGCACTTCGGTGTACGTCATTCTCTTTTTCGATTTTATGACCGACTTGCATATCCGTTTATCGACGACTTCGCCGCTCTGATCGATTTCCGCTATGCACGAAAGCGTGAGCCTGTCCGCGCCCTCGTTTAACGAACAAATGCCGTTCGAAAGTTCTTTCGGGAGCATGGGGATAACCGTATCGGGGAAATACACGCTCGTCGAACGCGCGAGAGCTTCTTTATCGAGCGCGCTGCCGGGCTTTACATACTCCGAAACGTCGGCGATATGAACGCCGAGCATATAATTTCCGTTGTCGTTTTTCCAAACCTCCACGGCGTCGTCGAAATCTCTCGAATCTTCGCCGTCGATAGTGATTATCGTTCTGCCCCGAAAATCTTCTCTGCCGATAATTTTTTCCGCTTTAACCTCGGTTTCGATTTCGCTTACTTCTTTTCTGACGGGTTTCGGAAATTCGGTTTTATAGCCGTAGCCTTTTATAATCGAAATTTCCTCGGTTTTTAAGTCGAAACGCTTGCCGAGAATCTCTTTGACCTGACCCTCGGGGCTGCCGTTTTCGGGAAATTTATAGATATCGACAAGCACTTTGTCGTAATTTTTCGCGCCCGCCGCCCGCTTGAACGGCACATAGATATCGACGAAATAATTTTTATCGTCGGGGCGGACAAACCCGAAATCGCGTTCTTTGAAATACGTTCCGCAAAGCGAGGTAACTCCTCTTTCGAGAATTTTAACGACTTCTCCCTCGTCCGACGAGCCTCTGTCCGAAACGACTTTTCTCGCAAGGACTTTATCCTTATGGAGCGCGCCGTGAAGGCTTTTGTTGGGGATAAACAAATCGGGAGTTTTTCCGTCCTCGGCGACGAAAAAGGCAAAACCGCGTTCGTTTCCGCGAAGCGTACCCGTAACGAACCCGGCCTCGGAAGGCGTGAGATATTTTCCGTTTACCGAAAACACCTCGCCGCGAAGTTCCAATTCGGCTAAAATTCTGCCTATCGAACTCATTTCGGCTTTATCGGTTATACCAAGCTCGGAAAAAATCATCTTTCTCGTATAACCCGACCATTTTCCGCTTTTGAAATTTTCTTTGAATTGTTCGTAAATACTGTTCATAATCTTTTATCGTTTGTTATTTTTTCCGTTCCCGCACAGAAAAATAATGTTAAAATAAGACAAAAAAAATAAGGCGACCTGACAGGCCGCCTTCGGTTTTATTCAGATTATCCGATGTAGAACTGCGCAATGCAGAAAGCAATCATGCAAACAGCCATAACCGCAATGGAAATAACCGTAAGTCTTCTGAGCTTACTCTCCAAAGTTTTGCTCTTGTTCTTTTTGTCGGCAAAGAAAGTTTCCTGCTGACCGTTAAGCGCGCTTATTCCTTCGGAATTGCTGGGTTGAAGCATTATCACGATGATAATGAAGACAGCGCAGATTACAGAAATGATCAGGCTGGGAATGCAGATGATCAGTTTTAACGTCCAGGAGTCCAACCCTCCGGCAAGTAAGTTAGCAAGTAACATTATTTATTTTCTCCGTTTATTTGTATTCAATCGTTATGAGTATACCACATAGTATTTTTTTTTGCAAGCGTTTTTCGGCTCATAAACATAATTTTTTATAAGTATTAAAGCTTGTCCGCGCGGCAATCCTTGCAAAGCCCGTAATACGTAACCGATTTATTTTCGACAAAAAGCCCTTCTTTCGAAAGTTTTTCTTCTTCCGCGTCGACCCTATCCGTCTCTTCTCTCGGCAAATCGATTATTTTTCCGCAGCGTTTGCAAACGAAATGATCGTGACTTTTCGCGTTAGTATCGAACCGCGTAGGCTCGCCCTGAAAACACACTTTCATAAATTCGCCGTCATCCGCCAGAAGATTGAGATTGCGGAAAACCGTGGCGCGACCTACTCCGCTTTCGGTCTTTTTAACCTCGGCGTAAACCTCTTCCGCGCTCGGATGATACATTTTTTTCGCTACGTTTAAGACAATCGCTCTTTGCGACGTATTTCTTCTCGATTTCATTTTAACGATACTCCGTATCATTATAATAACAGAAAAAACGCCCGCTGTCAAATCGTGAGCCGAAAAAAAACGAGCCGAAAAAAAATTCACAAATAAATTTTCTGCCCGACGTAAATAACGTCCGTTTTGTTGTTCGTTAAAATTTCGAGTTCTCTTTTTTTGTCGCCGAAAGATAAGCTTTCGAGCGTATCGTAAGGTTTTACGATATACGGTTTCCCTTTCGGTTTGCAGACGATAAGAAGGTCGCCCTCGGAAGGTTCTTCCGTAAGCATATTGTCGGAAACGATTATCTGCTTCGTTGTCCCGTACTTTTCGGCAATCGCGTTAAGGTCTTCGTCTTTTTCCGCCCGACATATAAATTCGTCCGTAAACTCGCCTGCGCTTTTCAATTTCTCACTCATACTTTCATTATATTTATAATAAACATTTTATAGAACGCAGCCGCACATTTTATAAAACGCAGCCGCAGGCTTTTCAGAGGTGAGATTATAAAAAAAGTATTTAAAACGGCGATGCTTGTCACCGTGATGTCGTGCGCCGAAAGATTTCTCGGCTTTTTGTACAGGGTGTTTTTATCCCGAACGCTCGGCTCGGAAGGCCTCGGACTTTACCAGATCGCCCTTTCCGTTCTCGGGCTTTTTATGACGATAACGTCCTCGGGAATACCGATCACCGTTTCGAGAACGATGATAAAGTACCGCGAAGAGGGCAAAGCCGAAAGAAACGGCGGCGTTGTCTTTTCGGGGATTTTGTTTACGCTTTTTATTTCCGTGCCGATAACCCTCGCGGTTTTGTTTTCTTTCCCAGGGGTAAATCTGCTTTTTTCCGACAGCCGCTCCGAGGAGCTTTTAAGAATAGTTATCCCGGGGCTTATCATAACTTCCGTTTACGCCGTTATAAGAGGAACGTTCTGGGGCAACGAAAGGTTTATGACGTACAGCATAATCGAGCTGAGCGAAGAAGCCGTTATGGTTATCGTCGGCGTAATTCTCGTCAAAAACGCCACCGATTTGTTTGTCGGCGCAAAGTATGCGATGCTCGCGGTGCTTTTGTCCTACGCGTTTTCGTTTGCGGCTTCGATTATCGCTTATTTCGCGAAAGGCGGAAGGCTCTCTTCGCCGAAGCGCGAACTTAAACCGCTCTTTTCTTCGTCCGCGCCGATAACGTTTATGAAAACGGCGACGTCTCTTATCAACACGCTCGTAGCCGTGCTTCTGCCCGCAAGGCTTATCCGCTACGGCATGAACGAAGCGAACGCCGTTTCGGAATTCGGAAAGGTTTTCGGAATGGCTTTTCCGCTTATTTTTATGCCGTCCACGTTTATAGGCTCGCTCGCGCTCGTTCTCGTTCCCGAGCTTTCGTCCAACTACTATTCCAAAAACTACAAAACGCTGAAAAACAACGTGGAAAAAGCCGTAAAGTTTTCTGTCTTCACGGCGTCGGTGATTATTCCGATTTTCCTTTTCGCAGGCGAGGCTCTGGGCGATATAATTTACGCCGACGCCATCGCGGGCGCGTATGTCAAAAAAGGCGCGATGGCTATGCTTCCGATGAGCATAACGATTATCACGACGAGCATTTTAAACTCTTTGAACAAGGAAAAACAAACTCTTATTTATTATCTCGCGGGCGCGGCGGTACTCGTTTTGTCGATAACGTTCCTGCCGAAATATCTCGGCGTGGACTCGCTCATTTTCGGAATGATATCGAGCTACGCGATAACGGCTGTGCTTAATCTTATCGAAATAGGCAGAGTCTGCCCCGAAAAACCGAAGCTTATCGGCTATATAATCGGCGGAGCGTGCATCGCTTTGCCGAGCTATCTCGCGGGGTATTTTTCGTTCAATATGCTTTCGGCTCTCTTAAACGAATTTTCGGCAGTCTGCATTTCTTCCGCGATTTCGCTTGCGTTTTCGCTCACGTTGTTCTTCGTGTTCTGCCCGCCGACGGACAAAAAGAAAACAAATCAATCGGAAAAATCGGCTTTCGGGCGGACGACGCGTTTTAGTACCGGCAAAAAGATAAACAAAAGCGCGTAATTCGCAACGCTGTTCCATATCTGCCCTTTAAAGAACAGTCTGTATAAAAGGTATATGAAAAAGCCCGTGTTTCCGCCGAAATTCTTCGCGGAATACTCCGAAAAAGCCTTCATAAAACCCGTGACGTATTTATTGTAAAGGTAAAAACCGACGGAATTTATCGTCGCCGTGCATAAAACGAACGTGATAACGACGTACAAAGCGATTTTAAAGTACAATTTTCCGTAAGAAGAGATCGCTCCGCGCTCGAAATCGGAAGCGAAAACAAACCCCGCGATAAGCGCGAAAAGACCTGTCGAAACGCCTACCCACGGCATATAAAGCTGACCCCAGCTATTGAAAACGTAGCCGACGAAATCGCCGAAAACACAGGACAAAAAGCCTGCGAGAGGTCCTAAAAACACGCCCGTTACGGCGGAAACGAAAATCGTGAGCGAATACTGAATGTCGAACAATTTGAATTCGAGAAACATATTCGTTACGACGGACAGCGCCGTGAAAACGGCTATCGCCGCGATTTTTTTCGCGCGCGACGTGTTTCTGAACCGCTCGGAAAACATAAGTTTGTTAAAGGTTGCCGATAATTTTTGCATAAAAAAAACTCCTTTTTAAAGTGGAGTTCCAAGAAAAAGGGGTGCTTGCCGAAATTCGCCTTAAAAACCGATAAAATTCGTTTTAAAAAACCGATAAAGCGGCAAACGACCGTGATTTTGCATTGGATGCGTCGGAAAATCGCAAGACGAAGTTCTTCCCCGCGGCATAACCGTTCGTTTTATCGTTTAACCGCAATGGAAAACCCGCCTTTTCGCGCATATTCAACATCCCGTTATATGCTACTTGACGCTTTCCGTACTACTCTGCTTTATTTATTTTTTACTTCGTGATTATATCGCCTTGCGGCGGCAATGTCAATCGTTTTTTGCGGGTTACCCGAAAAAATTTTTTCGAAGATTGCGGGTTGCCCGAATTTTTTTTCGGGCAACCCGCACGATTTTTAATCAGTCGATTTTTTCCTCGTTGTTTCCGTCCGACCAAAGTCTTTCGAGATGATAGAAAAGGCGCATATCGTCGTTGAAAACGTGCAGAATCACGTCGCCGAAATCGACGACGACCCATCTGCCTTCGTCCATTCCCTCTTTTCTGCGTACTTCCCCGCCGTTTTTCTCGACTTCGTCGATAGCATAGTCCGCGAGCGCGCGAACCTGCGTGGAAGATTTTCCGCTGCAAATTATGAAATAATCCGCGAGGACGGTTTTCTCTTTGACGTCGAGTTTAACGATATCGTAAGCCTTTTTTGCCGACAAAACGTCGCATATTATCTTTGCTTTTTCAATTGCTTCCATTTGTTGTCTCCTGTTTGAAATAATAGTCGTAAGCTTTTTGGGTCAGATCGCAGATCGGTCTCCCCGACTCCTTAACGAAATCGAGCGAGCGACATAGCGCAGCCTTAAAGCCGTTTTCGAAATTTTCTTTCGTTATTTGTCTTAATTTTTCCACGCCTTCGTAATCCCTGCCCCGTTCCAGCATGTCCGCGGTGAAAATAATCTTACCCAAAAGGGTCATATTTTCTTTGCCCGTCGTGTGATAACGGATCGCGTCGACAACCTCTTCGTCGTTAACTTCAAGGATTTTTTCGGCGATATACGCGCCGAGATACTGATGAACGACAGGTTCCGGCGTGCCGGGCGGAATCTCGCATTCGGGGAAGTTTTCGGCGTTTAAATATTTGCCCGAATCGTGTAAAAGCGCGGCGAGAAGAGCTTTGTTTTGCGGCGCGCCTTCTTTCTTTGCAAGCTCCTTCGCCATAAGCATAACGCCGAGCGTATGCTCGATCCTTTTCGGCTTTTCGTTTTCTCTTACGAACGCGAAAAACTTGTCGGGTTTATACACGAAATGTCCGCCTATATATTCGTTAACGGCACTTTTTACCATACCATCGACCGAAAGTCCGAGCAAAATTTTAAGCTTGATTTCGGTGCTTGAAAGCTCCTTTCCGACGTAATTCAGCGCATAAGCTTTTCTCCCGAATTCCCGCTCGAAACGCTTCAACGTGACTTCTTTTTTTTCGTCGTCGCCCGTTCTTTCGCAAAGAAGCGGCGTGGCGCATTCTAAAATGCGTTCGGGATTTTTCCAGGTTTTAAACGACGCGAGCATATCCGTTCCCATAAGAAAAAGTATTTCCTTATCGGGATAAACGCCCTTTAAATATCCGAGCGTTTCAAAAGAATAACTCTTGCCGCCCTTTCCGATTTCGTAATCGGAAATCTCCGCGTTCAGATCCCCGAACGAAAGGCGGCACATTTCGAGTCTGTCACTATCGGAAGCTTTGAAAAACGTGTCCTTGTGCGGCGGCGCGGAAGTGGGCATAACCACGGCTTTGACCGCGCCCGTTTCGTCAAGCGCGGCTTTAAGTTCGGCGATATGCTCTATGTGCGGCGGATCGAACGTTCCGCCGAAAAAAATGATTTTTTCTTTCATGGTTTTTCTGTATTTTATCACGAAACCGAAAATTTTACAAGTTTATAACGCTTATTTTCAGTCAACAATAACATTATGAGTAAGTTTAAGATTTCTTATATTTCCGATTGTATATTCGTTTTCTTCTTTTCGTTTATGATTTTCTTCGCGCCCGTTTCGTTTTTCGTCAGGAAGAAAATCCTCGCCGTCGTCGCGGCGTTTTTCGCCGCCGTTATCCCCCTTACGATTTTTATTTTCGTTTCGAGAAAGAAGTTCGGCAGGCTTGCCGTCAAGAAAAACGAAGAGGAAGAATACGAACGGACTAAAAACGCTTTTTTGTTTTCCGACGACGATTTTGTCGATAAAACAATGCTCGCGCTTTTAAAAAAGATTAAAAAGCAGGCGAGAAAGCAAAAAGATTGTTTTATTCTGCCCGATAACGAGCGCGCTTTTTACAAATTTTCCTCCCGCCCCGTCGGCGCGGACGAACTGATACGGGCTTATAAATCCACGCCCGCGAAATGCTCGGTTATTTTCTTCGCCGTGTCGTTCGACGATTTTGCTTTTTCGTTTTCCAAAAACTTAGGAATAAGAATGAAGCTCGTAGATTTCCCGAAGCTTTATTTCCTTTTGAAAGAAAACGAATGTCTTCCTCCTCTCGGCGAGAACGAGAAAATCGTTTCCCCGAAAAAAAGAATTAAAATTTTAGCGTTGTTTACCGCCGCGTTCGATAAAAAAAAGGCAAGATCGTTTGCCTTTTACGGAATTTTAACCTTAATTCTCGGTCGCTTTTCCTTTTATCCCGTTTATTACACCATCGTCGGATGTCTCTTTTTAATTTACGCCGTCATAACGAAATTCTTCGCGCCGAGACCCGAGCCGGAAAAAATCTGAAACGGATTTAATAATTTGACCGCGAAATCGGATTTAAACTTAAAACTCGATATGCTTTGCGTTTTCTTTTTGACTGTATCTGTAAAGCACCACTTTATGCCCGATAATGCAGACGATTTCGGCTTTGAGTTTTTCCGCGAGTTCGGAAGCGATATCCGAAATATCGTCCTCGGCGTTGTTTAAAACGGTGACTTTTATAAGTTCTCTTTTTTCGAGCGCGTCCGAAAGACCGCTTATCATATTTTCGCTTACGCCGCCCTTGCCTATCTGCCCTATGGGTTCTTCGCTTTGAGCGAGCGAGCGGAGCTTGCTTCTCTGTTTTGTCGTAAACATATTATTTCTCCTGTAATTTTCGTAGGTTGCCAAGTCAAAAATGCGCCGTTAATCGATATAATCGAACGCGATATCGCCGATAAGAACCGTGTCGCCGTCCTTCGCGCCTTTCTTCCTTAAAGCGTCGATAACGCCGTAACGGCGAAGGGTTTTCTGCATATACGCGATAGAGTCCATATCGTCCAAAACGACGTTTCTTTCCAGAAGTTTAACGATAGGTCCTTCCACGGCGTAAACGTTGTCGGCTTCGTCGTAAGTGACGGTATATTCTCTCGGATCTTCCTTTTCGTAAGAAAATTCTTCGAATTCGAGAGGTTTGGGCGCGGGAAGAGTCGCGAGAATTTCGACTATTCTTTTCACCACGTCTTTAAGTCCGTCGCCGCTGACCGCGGTCACGGGGAAAACTTCTCTTCTGTAATTAAGCTTCTTTTTGAAGATTTTTATATTCTCTTCCGCGCCGTAAACGTCGCATTTGTTCAAAACGACGATCTGCGGGCGTTTTGCGAGTTCTTTGCTGTATTTTCTCAGTTCCGCGTTGATCTTTTTGTAATCCTCGTAAGGATCTCTGCCCTCGCTGCCCGAAATATCCACGACGTGAACGAGAACTCTCGTCCTTTCGATATGTCTTAAAAATTCCGTGCCGAGACCCGTCCCCTCGGACGCGCCCTCGATAAGCCCGGGGATATCGGCGCAGACGAAATTGTCGTCGTAGTACTTAACTACGCCGAGATTCGGGGTGAGCGTTGTGAAATGGTAATTGGCGATTTTCGGTCTCGCAGCCGAAATCTTCGATAAAATCGTTGATTTTCCGACGTTCGGGAAACCGATAAGACCTACGTCCGCAATCGTTTTAAGTTCGAGAATGACCTTTCTCAGCTCGGTTTTTTCGCCCGTCTGAGAAAAATGCGGGGCGCGGCGACGACTCGTGCAGAAATGAACGTTGCCTTTGCCGCCGTTACCGCCCTCCAAAACGAGGTGCTTCTGCCCGTCGTAATAAATATCGCAGATAATTTTGCCTGTCTCCCTGTCCTTTACGACCGTGCCGAGCGGAACCGCGATATACACGTCCTCTCCGTTTTTGCCGTGGCAGTTGTTAGGCTCGCCTTTTCCGCCGTTTTCCGCGACGAATTTTCTCTTATACATAAAATCGATAAGGCTGCTTTTGTGGCGATCGCCGATGAAATATATGCTCCCGCCCTTTCCGCCGTCGCCGCCGTCCGGTCCGCCGTTGGAAACCCCTTTATACCTTAAAAACGAGGTCATTCCGTCGCCGCCGTCGCCCGATTTTAAAAACAAACTCTCTTTATCTACAAACATTTTTATTCCTTATTTTTTATCCTTTTCGCCTTTGATTTATTCTCTTCGCAAAGCTCTTTTATCGGGCAGACTTCGCATTCGGGATTTCTCGCTTTGCAAGCCTTTCTGCCGTGATAAATAAGCGCGTGGTGCATTCTTCCCCATAAGTTTTCGGGAAAAATTTTCATTAAGCCCTTCTCGACTTCGAGCGGAGTTTTGCCTTTCGCAAGCCCTATCCTGTTCGAAACCCTGAAAACGTGCGTGTCCACGGCTATCGCCGCTTTACCGAACGCGACGCTCCCCACGACGTTCGCGGTTTTTCGCCCCACGCCGTCGAGAGATCGCAGATCGTCCATATCCTCGGGAACTTTTCCGCCGAATTTTTCGACTATATCTTTCGAAGCCGAAATTATATTCGCGGCTTTGGAGCGATAAAGCCCGCACGAATAAATATATTTTTCGAGCTTGTCCGCGCCGAGTTCTACCATCTTTTCGGGAGTATCCGCAACTTTAAAAAGTTCCGCCGTGACTTTGTTCACGCGTTCGTCGGTACACTGCGCCGACAAAATCACCGCAACTAAAAGCTCGTAAGGACTATTGAATTTTAATGCCGGGTTCGGATTGGGGTAAGCCTCGATGAGCTTTTCCGAAATCAAAGCCGCCGTTTTTTTATTCATAAGCGCAAATAGCGGCAAGGCGAGCCGATAATCCGGTACCTTGCCGCATATATGATAACATAAAACGACGTTTTTTTCAATCGATTAAACGCCGATTTTACTAAAATCTTCTGACGCTCACTCCGCCTATCCCCCGATTTACGGAAAAAAAGCCCCTGAACGTGTTGAGTCTTAATTTCTCCACGACGTTTTTCGCATAACCGAGATACACCGCGGGAAATCTTGCCGAAATTCCGCAACCGATCCTCGCCTCGACGGGAGTGTTCACGGCGGCGCAATCTATTCCGCCCGATTGCATATACTCGATAAACTCCATAACCTGAGTTCTCGAACGGAAAACCGCAATACAAAAGGTCATTCGTTTTTCTCCTTTGTTGGTATTATATTCTCTTTGATTTAATATATATTAAATAAAACGAGCGGTTTGATTTCCGCTTGATCGGCGGGGCTTAACTGCTTCTCCGAACGGGAAATCAAACCGAGCCGACGGAGACTTATGATTTATTTCGACAACGCCGCCACGGGCGGCTACAAACCTTCAAAATGCTACGAGGCGGCATTTAACGCCCTTAAAAATCTGAACGCCAACCCGGGCAGAAGCGGACACAGACTTTCCGTCGCCGCCTCCGCCGCGCTGTTCTCCGCAAGAAAATCCCTCGCGGCGTTTTTCCATGCGACTTCGCCCGAAAAGGTCGCTTTCACGCCGTCCTGCACGTACGCTTTAAACGCGGCGATTTTCGGACTATACAAGCCGAAAACCAAAGTCATAACGACGGTTACCGAACACAATTCCGTTTTAAGACCGCTTTTCGAACTCGAACGCAGAGGCGAAATCGAACTCGTTGTCGTCTCCCCCGAAACGACGATGATCACCGCCGCGGATATCGAGAAAAACTTATCCGACGACGTCTCGCTCGTCTGCGTGAACGGAGTTTCCAACGTTACGGGCGCGGAGAACGATATCGACGGGATAGGTAAGCTTTTAAAAGACACCGACGCCGTTTTTCTCGTCGACGGGGCGCAAGCCGCGGGGCATATTCCGTTGAACGTCGAAAGTCAGAACATAGACGCGCTTTGCGTTCCCTCGCATAAAGGACTTTTGGGTATCGTCGGTGCGGGCGCGCTTATTTTAAGCGGCAAAAGGAAAATCCGACCTTTCGCTTTCGGCGGAACGGGTTTCGACACCTTTTCCGAAACGATGCCCGAAGACGAACCCGAATCCTTGGAGGCGGGAACGCTTAATCTCCCCGCTATTCTCTCGATGAAAGAGGGCGCGGATTATCTTTCGGACAATATCGATTACGTTTCGAACCGCCTTAAATATCTTACGGAATATTTTATTTCCGAGCTTTCTTTAAGACCGTACATAGAACTTTACTCGATTCCGAACAGAAGCGGCATCGTCGCCTTTACTCATAACGACTTTTCATCGCAGACTCTTTCCGAACTGCTTTCGGAAAACTACGACATAGCGACGCGCGGCGGATTTCACTGCGCGCCCCTTATGCACAGATTTTTAAACACCGAAAAACTCGGGATAGTTCGGGTAAGTTTAAGCCCGCAGAACACCAAAAAGGAAATAAACGCTTTTCTTTCGGCTCTCGGCGAGCTTTCGCATTCCGTCTGATTCTTTCAGCCCGATTTACCCTGCCAATACTACCCCGCACGCGGAAAAATCCCGAATTCTCGCCCCGAAGCTTATTTGTTTTTAAGGCGTTTTACGACTTTTTCGAGAGTTTTTCTCTGCTCCGCGTTAAGCATCGGCGAAATCATATCGGAAAAGTTATCTATATCGCCGTCCGAAAGCGTGCCGTTTTTTCTGCCTTTTTCGGCTTCTTTTAAAATGGCTTTCATGATCTCGTCCGCGCTTTTTCCTTCGTACGCCGCGGAAAGGGCGGCGAACTGCTTCGGAATATCGGAATAATCCGCCTCGGTCTTTTTACCGCCCGCGTTTACGCTTTCGTTTTTAAAGTCGTTGAAATCCTTCATAAAAAACCTCCGTCAAAATCATTTTATGACGGAAGACGCAAAAAATGTTAAGAGGAAAGAAAAATGAAGATATTACTTCTCGTTTTAGTTTTACTTTATCTTTTTAAAACCAACCCCGCAGGGATCAGGGATATACTTTTAAATCTCGATATCCCCTCGTTTACGCCGCTTTTTAAACTCATCGGCTTGGACGAGAAAACCGTGGAATTTTTAACCTCGGAAAAATTTTCCGAAACACTTTCGAATATCGCCGAGAACGATCTTTCGGGTGCGAAAGCTTTGCTCCCGCTTTTGTTTTCCGCACTCTCGCCCGAAAACAAAGAGAAAACGGAAGAAAAAGCGGCTGCGGAAGATCACTCTTCCGCAGCCGCGGTAAACGCGGAATATTTCAATCCCGTTAAAGAGATCATACCCGACGACATCTCCGAAAACCTTTCGGGGTTCTTTTCCTGATATTATTATTCTTAAAAACACGCGATAATCGACTTATAGCCGCGTATTTGCAATTTGATTTTTCAAAAAAACAAGTCCCGCGCGATAAACCGCAGACGACTACCCGAAAGGGATTATTTCTTTTTGAAAAAATACGCTACGGTTCCGAAAAAACATTTCAGGTCGAACAAGAAGCCGAGTTTTTCGATATATTCGCCGTCAAGCTCGGCTTTTTTCTCTATCGGAATATCGTCTCTTCCGTTTATCTGCGCCCAGCCCGTAAGCCCCGGGCGAACGGAGTTCGCGTTATATTTGTCACGCTCCGCAACAAGATCGTCCTGATTCCAAAGCGCGGGACGGGGACCTATAAGCGACATCTGCCCCGCGAAAACGTTGAAAAGCTGCGGAAGCTCGTCGAGTCCGCTATCCCTTAAAGCTTTGCCTATCGGCGTAAGATAACGTTCGGGATTTTTCAGAAGGTGCGTAGGCACGTCCTTAGGTGCGGAAGACTTCATCGTTCTCAGTTTTATGATTTTAAAGCGTTTCTTGTCTTTTCCTATGCGTTCCTGCGTGAAGAAAACTCTGCCCGGGTCGGTGACGAAAACGAGCAACGACAAAATAATCCACAGCGGAATAAGAACTATTATCGCCGTGAACGATACGATTATATCGAAAAATCTTTTAAAAAATCGTTTGTACATTTTCTTCCGATCCGTTTTTATTGTTTTTTTCCTTAATTTATCCCCTGAAACCCGCAAAATGCTTTAACGCTCACATTATAACATTTTTCACTTGTTTTTGCAATCGAATTGCTACTTCGCCAAAAAAAACGCGGAGCGTCGGACTTTAAATCCGACGCTCCGCGCAAGTTCCTCGAAAATTTTCGGTATTATTTTTGTTTGTAAACTACGAGATCGTCTCCGTCGTAATCGACGATAGCCGTATCCCCGGGTTCGAAATACCCCGCGATGATTTTCTTCGCGAGAAGGGTTTCGACGGTGTGGGAAATATACCTTTTAAGAGGTCTCGCTCCATAAACGGGATCGTAACCGTTTTTGACGATAACGTCTTTCGCGGCTTCGGTGACGAGAAGGGAAATATTTTTCTCTCTGAGTCTGTCGGAAAGTCCTTTAAGGAACAAATCGATTATTTTACCGATTTCCTCTCTCGTGAGCGGCTTATAAAATACTATTTCGTCAAGTCTGTTCAAAAACTCGGGGCGGAACGATTTCTTCAAAAGCGCGGTCACTTCGGCTTTCGCTTCCTCTTTTATCTCGCCGTTTTCGCCGATACCTTCGAGTATCGCAGACGAGCCGAGATTGGAAGTAAGAATAATTATCGTGTTCTTGAAATCGACGGTGCGTCCTTGCGAATCGGTAATTCTGCCGTCGTCAAGCACTTGAAGAAGAATATTGAAAACGTCGGGATGAGCTTTTTCGATTTCGTCGAACAAAACTACCGAATAAGGCTTTCTTCTTACCGCTTCGGTGAGCTGACCGCCGTCCTCGAATCCGACGTATCCCGGAGGAGCGCCGATAAGACGGGAGACCGAATATTTCTCCATATATTCGCTCATATCGATACGAACCATATTCTTTTCGTCGTCGAACAAAGCTTTTGCAAGGGTTTTCGCAAGCTCGGTTTTACCTACGCCCGTAGGACCTAAGAACAGGAACGAACCTATCGGTCTGTTGACGTCGGCAATGCCCGCCCTCGAACGGAGAATGGCTTCTGCCACGCTTTTAACGGCTTCGTCCTGTCCGACGACGTTTTCGTGCAGAATGTCTTCGAGCCTTAAAAGCTTCTCTCTTTCGCCTTCCATAAGTTTGGCGACGGGAATACCCGTCCATCTGCCGATAATTTTCGCGATGTCTTCTTCGGTGACTTTGTCGTGCAAAAGTCCGTCCTCGTCGCCCTGCGTTTTAGCTTCGGCTTCGGCAAGTTCCTTTTTAAGTTCGGGAAGCTTGCCGTAACGAAGTTCGGCGGCTTTGTTAAGGTCGTACGAGCGTTCGGCTCTTTCGATTTCAGTTCCCAAAGACTCTATCTCTTCTCTCAGTTTCTGAACTTTGTTTATGTTCGCTTTTTCGTTGAGAAGCTTTGCGTTCATCGCCGAATATTTTTCCCGTAAGCTCGCAAGCTCTTCTCTTATATCCGACAAACGTTTTTTGGAAAGTTCGTCCGTTTCCTTTTTAAGCGAAGTCTCCTCTATTTCGAGTTTTACTATTTTTCTCGAAACGTCTTCCATTTCGGAAGGCATAGAGTTCATTTCGGTTTTTATCATTGCACAGGCTTCGTCCACAAGGTCGATAGCCTTATCGGGCAAAAACCTGTCGGTGATATATCTGTCGGACAACACCGCCGCCGAAACGAGCGCGTTATCCTGGATTTTAACGCCGTGGAAGACTTCGTATCTTTCCTTTAAACCTCTTAAAATGGCGATAGTGTCCTCGACGGTAGGCTCGTTTACCATAACGGGCTGGAACCTACGCTCCAACGCCGGGTCTTTTTCGATATATTTTCTGTATTCGTCCAAGGTAGTCGCGCCGATACAATGCAGTTCGCCCCTTGCAAGCATAGGCTTTAAGAGGTTGCCCGCGTCCATCGCGCCGTCGGTTTTACCCGCGCCGACGATGGTGTGAAGTTCGTCGATGAAAAGAATGATCTTCCCTTCGCTCTTCCTCACTTCGTTTAAAACGGCTTTAAGCCTTTCCTCGAATTCGCCGCGATATTTCGCGCCCGCAACCAGAGAACCTATATCGAGCGAGAAAAGCTTTCTGTCTTTAAGATTTTCGGGTACGTCGCCTTTCATTATTCTTATCGCCAATCCCTCGGCGATAGCCGTTTTACCTACGCCCGCTTCACCGATTAAAACGGGGTTGTTTTTGGTCTTTCTCGAAAGAATACGGATAACGTTTCTTATCTCGTCGTCTCTGCCGATAACGGGGTCGATTTTTCCGCTCCGAGCCTTTTCGACAAGCTCGGTGCCGTATTTGTTTAAAACGTCGTAAGTGTCTTCGGGATTGTCGTCCGTGACTCTCGAACTGCCTCTGACTTCCGCCAGAACCTTGAAATAATCGTTCTGATTTATTCCGAAATTTCTGAACAGTTTCGAAAGTCCGCTCGTAGGCTTTTCTATCATACCGTAAAGAATATGCTCGACGGAAACATACTCGTCGCGCATCTCTTTCGCTTTTCTCTCGGCAGCGTTAAGCGAGTCCGAAAGTTCGCGGGACATATTCTGCCCGGCGTTCATAGAAGACCTGTTAAGTCCGCCTATAAGTTCGTTAACGCTGTTTTTCATACTCTCAACGTCAACATTCATCCTCTTCAAAAGCTGGGGAACAAGTCCCTCTTTATCGCTTAAAAGCGCGGAAAGAACATGTTCCTCGGAAACCTCCGCGGAGCCATATTCCCTCGCGATGTTCACCGCCTCGTTGATAGCCGAAACGGACTTCTGAGTTAAATTCTGCATGTTCATAAAATCACCTTCTTTGCTTTAAGATTTTTAACGAATAATCTTTCGACTTTCTCAGGCGCAACCGATTGGTCGGAAGAAAAATACGCGTTTAAATATTCGTCGAATTCTCTTACGAACTCGCCTATCGCTTCGCCGAGTTCTTCCGCGCTCGCGCCTTCGGGGCGAACGAGAACTCTTATAAAGCGACCGTCCTGATAAAAATACGTCCTTTCGCCGACGTATTTTTTTTCGAGAGAAATAAACAATCCGTAGAAATTTTCTATCAGGCGGAACAACTCCTTACTTTGAGAACGAAGCGAAATTTTAAGCTGCCCCAGATCCCCCGCGGGGAAAAGCTCCACCTGATAACGAAGCGTAGGATTATATCTGTAATTGAGCGCGCTTTTAACCTGCGCTAAGGCAAGCGAAGCGTTGTTCGTAAATCTCAGTCCGCTCGTCGCAGCCAAAAAACTTTCCATTCTTTCGAACATTTTTTCCATTCTGTCCTCGGGCGTTTCCACGCGAAGATATTCGGAAAGAATTTTATTGAGCATAACCGAACGGCTCACTCCGTTTTTAAAAGCGAGCCTGTCAAGCTCCTCTACGAGGTCGTCTCTGAGAATTACGCTGTACATCGATTTATCCATTTCTTCTTTTCCTTTGTCTGTTGCTTATTTCGCCGACATTGTAACACCTACTCTGTAATTTGTCAAGCATTTTATATAACTTTATTTACAAATATTTTTTGTCTATGCTTAGTCGTTTACTTTTTTCGGGAAATATGGTAAAATTTCGGTATGGATAATTTACATGACAATTTACAATATATAAAAAGCAAACTCGAAAAATACGGCGCGGACGTTTACGATTACCGCGGAACGAAGTTTATCGGAATAAAAAATCCCTTTTCGGACAACAATCTTGTCATAACCCTCGGCGAGACGGAAAACGTTATGGAATTCACCTTTCAGTCGGCGAGATTTCCCGCAGGCGACATAGACGAAATTATTCTTCACGCCGAAAAATTTCTGACGGATAAGCTCGTCGCGGCGGAATTTTTCCTCGGCGGCAAAAGCATATTCGGCGGATCTCGCAGTAGCGACAGAGCCGATTTTAAAAAAATCGACGAAATGCTCGATTGGTATACGGGCGGAAATGAAAAAACAGCCGAAAACTTACGCGGATTTTTCAAAAACGACGGAATTACGCTCGAAATTTTCAGTTGGAGCGGCAAAAAAGACAGAAAAATAAAAATTCTTCCCGACGGGAAAATCGAGGATATAAAATGAAAAATATAATCGTTATAACGGGCGCGAGCAGCGGAATAGGCAGAGAGTTTGCCGAGCTTTTGGACAAAAAAGAAAAGGTCGACGAAATATGGGTTCTCGCAAGACGGCTCGACAGGCTCGAAGAACTTAAAAACGTGCTGACAACCCCGGTTAAGCCTATTTCGGTAGATTTATCGAACGTTGAAAATATAAAAGAATACAAAAAAATGCTTGACGACGAGGGCGCGAACGTTAAAATGCTCGTAAACTGCTCGGGATTCGGGAAATTCAATCATTACGAAAACATTTCCGACGAAGTCAATCAGAATATGATAGATCTTAACGTAAAAGCCGTTGTCGCGATGACGGACGCAACTCTTCCCCATATCGGAAAGGGCGGAAAAATAATAAACATCGCGAGTTGCGCGGCGTTCCAGCCCATACCATATATAAATATTTACGCGGCGACGAAAGCCTTCGTTTTAAGCTACACGAGAGCGCTGAATGTCGAGCTTAAATACAAAAACATCACCGCGACAGCCGTTTGTCCCTATTGGACGAAGACCGAATTTTTCGACCGCGCCGTCGTTAAGGACGAAAAAACGGTTATCATAAACTACGGCGTTATGTACGACCCGAAAAAAGTAGTTTTAAAAGCCTATAAGGATTGCTTAAAAGGGAAAGATATTTCGGTTTACGGCGGAAAAAACAACGTTCAGAAGTTTTTCGCGAAAATTCTTCCGCACAAGCTCGTTATGAAAATATGGTGCGGAATGCAGAAATTTAACGGCACGCCAGACATAAGATAACGGTACGTCCGACATAAGATAATCCCGAGCGGATATAACAAGAAATAAACCCTTCTCCAACAGGAGAAGGGTTTTTGTCCTCTTCCGTCGGCTTCGCCGACACTTTCTTTAAAGGGAGAAGGCAAAAAGATCGTTTGATTAATATTATTTTCAGTGCGTTTTACACTTAGTTTTGAGTCAGGGATAAACCTTCAAACATTCCGTCGATTACGCCTTCCGAAAACCACAGCGAATTATTGTCGTATTTAACGCCCGAAAGGTTTTCCATATCGCCGTAAAGCTCGCTTGCCTTGTGTCTGTTCAAAAGTCCGAAATATTCGGTACTCCACGAGGTGCTTCTCGTATTGTTGTCCCAGACCATGACGCACACGCCGTTTTCGGCGGCGTTCTTCACGAAATACCTCGCGTGTTTCTTTCTGTAAGACTCATATCCGCGTTCGTTTTTATAAACGCTGCCCCATTCGCTTACGATAACGCCTATTCCCTTTTTCGTATAAGCGTTGCCTATCGCCGTAAACATCGCTTTAACTCCCGACGGATTGTTTTCGTCGGCGCTATCGTCCCACGAGGACTCTTTTCCGAACGAAAATCCGCTCGGAGAATAAGCGTGAATATTCATTAAAAGTCTGTCTTCCGCTTCGTCGCCCGGCATTTCGAACTTAGCGATCGCGTTTATCGTGCCGTCGTAAGTCATATAACCCGTATTTCCGTAACCGCCGACAGACAAAAATCTTCTCTTGTTGCAATCCGAACCCTGCCCGCGGACTATATCAACGTACAATTGATTGAACTCGTTGAGATTTTCGATACATTCCTTATATTCGCTCGCGTTCGTTTGCGGAGACATACTCCACCCGAGTTTGGAATGAAGCGGTTCGTTAAGATTTTCGAAAATAAGCCGCTCGTCGTAATCTTTAAACGTTTCGGCGAGCTGTTCCCAGACGTTTATCACGAGACTTTTGGTCTTTTCGTAATGAATATCGTCGAGATAATACGCGCCTATATTCGGCGTATCCATAATATTAAGAATTACAAACATATCGTCGTACTCGAAAATATAATCTACGACTTCTTTGATTCTCGAAAGCCAGGCATTGTGAATTATTCCGTTTTCGCTCATATGATTAGACCAGCTTGCGGGAATACGAATGCTTCTGAACCCTTTGTCGTACACCGCTTTTATCGTCGAGGGCGTTACCGCGCCGCGGTAAATATCCTGCTGATTTCTGACTTCGCAGAACATTTCTCTGTTTTCGAAACCGAGTTCTTTGACAATCGAATTTCCGTACTCGGTATCGGGATATCCGCTTAAATTATTTTCGAACGCGTTACCGAGATTCCAGCCGAGACCTAAAAGTTTAACGAATTCCGCCGACAATATTTCCGAATAGTCTTTCGCGGGTTTTTCCGAGCTTTCGGAAGGTTTTTCGGATCCCGAATTCTTACTTTCCGAGTCCGATTTTCCGTTACCGTCCGACCCGTCGGAGCTTTCCGCGCTTACGGAATTACCGGGATTTTCGCCCGTTCCGCCGCTTGATCCCGAGCCGCCGAACGTACACGATGCGAAAAACACCTGAACGAAAACGAGAATCGCGATAAGCCACAATCTTTTCTTTTTCATAATTTCCTCCTCACATTGCCGTTGCGTAAAAAAAGCAAACGCATTATAAAATTACGATACCACATATTGTGGAATAAAGATAGAGGCGATTATATCGTCTTTTTTAGATTTCTTACTATCCGCGCCGAAACGCGCGCATATCCCGCAAAAAATTATCCACATAAAAATCACCTGCGAAAAAACTTTTTCGGATAAAAAAACTCCCCGCAAACAATGATATGCACCACTTCCGAAAGCGTCTTACTTTCAGTGTGTATATCGGCGGGGAGCCTTTTATTTTTTATCGGTTATATTGTCAGATCGTCACGCAAACGCCCTGCTCTTCGAGCCACTCGACGGAAAGCCTTATCCATTCGGGAACGGAAACGGACATTTCTTTGATCGCTTCGTCCGTTTTGTAAACCGTCATATCCGCAACGGAAAGCCCGTGTTCGCCTTTGCCGAAAACGTGAACGGAAACGGGAACGCCGACTTTTTTATATTGCAAAGCCGCCTCGATCGCGTTCTGACAGGGTACGCAATTATCGTTGAACGTCGACCAGATAAAAGCGGGCGCGGAATTTTCGTCTATAAGGTTAAGTACGTCAACCTTTTTCATAAGCTCTTTATTCTCTTCGCCGCAAAGATTTATAAAACTTCCGATGTGCGCAAAGGTAATATCCGATGAAATAACGGGGTAGCCTAAAACGATCGCGTTCGGTTTTACGCATACGTTCGGTTTAAAAATCTTGTCGACGTCGGGACAGTTATGGAAACTGCCGAGCATGGCGCAAAGGTGTCCGCCCGCGGAAAACCCTACCGCAGCGACCTTTTCGGGGTCGATATTAAGACTTTCGGCATTGAGCCTTATGTAAGCCATAGCCATCGCCGCTTCGGCTATCTGATAAGGATATTTCAGTGGCGAGTCCTCGGCGACCGAGTAATTAAGAACGAAGGAGTTAAAGCCGAGAGCGAGATATCTCATCGCGACGGGTTCGCCTTCTCTGTCGCTCACCATATAATAGCCGCCGCCGGGGATAACGAGCATCGCGGGAGCTTTCCTGTCCGGGTTGATTTCGGGGCTTAAATCCCTTATATAAGTTGTGAGAACGCCTCTCGCGCCCTCGGGTTTTCGGATTTTAAAATATTCGTAAAGATCGATTTTTTTCGTTTCCATAAATATATCTCCTATGTGAACGTTCCCGTGTGAACGTATATATTTCAGTACAATATATTTTAGCACAAACGAGCGCATAAGAAAATCGTTTTTGCCGCATTTTAAAAAAAACGCAAAAAATATTTTCTTTTAATTGATTTTCTCCTCCCGTTTTGGTATAATAAACAATATTAAGCGAGCCGCATCGGGCAAATTAAGCGAGCCGCATCGGGCAAGCCGCGGGAGAATGTTTTACTTATGGATAAAATCGGTTTCGACAGTGAGAAATACTTAACCTTACAATCCGAAAAAATACTTGAAAGAATAGACGAATTCGGCGGAAAACTCTACATAGAATTCGGCGGAAAGCTTTTCGACGATTTCCACGCGTCGAGAGTACTCCCCGGGTTTGCCCCCGACAACAAAATCAAAATGCTCGGAAAACTTAAAGACAGAGCCGAAATCGTCATCGTAATCAACAGTCACGATATCGAAAGAAACAAAGTAAGAGCCGATCTCGGGATCACTTACGATCTCGACGTTCTGCGTCTGATCGACGTTTTCAAAAGTTACGGTTTGTTCGTCGGAAGCGTCGTTCTCGCTCAGTTCACCGAAGAAAACGAGCCGGCGAAAGCTTTCGAGACGAAACTCGCTTCGCTCGGAATAAAAACTTACCGTCATTACCCGATAAAAGGCTATCCCAACAATATTCCGCTTATCGTGAGCGAAGAAGGTTACGGAAAAAACGATTTTATCGAAACTTCGAGAGACCTCGTCATAATAACCGCACCAGGTCCCGGATCGGGAAAAATGGCGACCTGCCTTTCCCAGCTTTATCAGGAACATAAAAGAGGACATAAGGTCGGCTACGCGAAATACGAAACTTTCCCCGTGTGGAACCTCCCCTTAAATCATATGGTAAACCTCGCTTACGAAGCCGCGACGGCGGATCTTAACGACGTGAATATGATCGACCCGTGGCATCTCGCGGCTTACGGAAAACAAGCCGTAAACTACAACAGAGACGTTGAGATTTTCCCCGTTTTAAACGCCATTTTCGAGCAGATTATGGGTAAATCCCCCTACAAATCCCCGACGGATATGGGCGTTAATATGGCGGGTTACGCAATTTCCGACGACGCGGTTTGCGTGGAAGCGGCAAAGCAGGAAATAATCAGACGTTATCTTAACGCTTTGGCAAGAGAAAGAAGAAACGATCTCGACCCGTCGGAATCGGATAAAATCGCGCTCATTATGAAGGGCAACAACATAAGCGTGGACGAAAGAAAGGTTTACGTTGCCGCAAACGAACTTTCCAAGCGTTACGACTGCCCCGTCGCCGCGATCGAACTTAAAGACGGAACGATCATAACGGGCAAAACGAACGACCTTTTCGGCTGTTCTTCGAGTATGATTTTAAACGCGCTCAAACATATCGCGGGCATCGACGACAGTATTGATTTAATATCGAAAAACTCGATCATTCCCATTCAGGATCTCAAAATAAAATATCTCGGAAGCAGAAATCCGAGGCTGCACGTCGACGAAATGCTGATAGCTCTTTCTTCTTCCGCGGAACACGACAAAAACGCCGCTTTGGCGATTGAGATGCTCCCGAAACTCAGGGACTGCGAAGTTCACACGACGGTAATGCTCGCGCATAACGACGAGAAATTTTATCGCAAGCTGGGCATAAGGCTCACTTCCAACGCCATATTCAAAGACAATAAAAACTCGCACTGAAATTTTTACCGTCATAAAACGGCGACCTCGGGAATTCCGAGGTCGCCGTAATTTTTTGTATTTTTCAATCGAGATATTTGCGGATTTTCTGTTCGAGATCGCCTGCGCCGAGAATTAAAACCGAGTCGCCGCTTTTGGCTTTGCACCTTAAAACAGCCGCCAGGGCTTCGACGTTTTCGAAATATTCCGCGTTTTTAATAAGCTTTGCCAGATCTTTCGCGCTTCCGCCCGCGATATATTCCTCTCTCGCGGCGAAAGTTTTATATAAAATAAGGTTTTCGATACCCGAAAGCACTTTCACGAATTCGTCTTTCAAAAAAATAGTCCGAGAATAAGTATGCGGCTGAAAAACGGTATAAACCTTGCCGTTTTTGGCTTCCTTTATCGTTTTAATCGCCTCGGCGATTTCCGTCGGATGGTGCGCGTAGTCGGCGTAAACCTCGGCTTTTCCGATATTTCCGATATGCTCGAATCTCCTTTTTACGCCCTTGAAATTTTCAAGTCCCCTTTTTATCGTTTTTACGTCTATCCCGCAAAGGAAAGCGCACGCGCCGACGGCAAGGGCATTAAGCACGTTATGCCCGCCGAAAGCTTTAAGCCTTATCCTTTCGGTTTTCGCCCCGTAAACATACAGATCGAAAGAATACCTGCCGTTTTTGCAGACAATATCGTCGGCATAAAAATCGCAATTTTTGCTCGTTCCGTAAGTTACGGCGTTTTCGTTTTTATATAAAGCAAGGGTTTTATCCCCCGCATATATCACCGCTTTCCGCGCCCGACCGAGAAATTTGAAATAAGTGTTGTCAAGCTCGTTTTCATCCTTATAACAATCCATATGGTCGGGTTCGATATTAAGACAAATCGCGACGTCCGCGTCGAAACGGTCGAGATTTCGCTTATATTCGCAAACCTCGCTTATGAAATATTCGTTGCCATTTGCCGCAAAATTGCCGTATTCCAAATCAAAACCGCCTATATGCGCCGTAAAACGCTTGTTTGCGGCTTTGAACACATGAACAAGCATACAGGTTGCCGTAGTTTTTCCGTGACAACCGCAAACGCCGAGTCTTTTGCGGAAATTTTCCGAGACGATTTTTAAAAGCTCGGCGCGTTTTAAAACGTACTGTTTGTTTTCCACCGCCTCTTTCAGCTCGGGATTATCGCTTTTTATCGCGTCGGTATACACAACGACGTCCTTTCCCCGAACGTTTTCGGCTCTTTGCCCTATCGAAACCGTTATTCCCTCTTTCGAAAGATTTTCGAGATTTTCGCTCGGCGAAGTATCGCTGCCCGATACGATAAATCCAACCTCTTTAAGATAACGGGCAAGCGAACTCATGCTCACCCCGCCTATTCCTATAAAATGAACTTTCAGCGTTTTGTTCTTTATTTTCATATTAGAATTATATGCCCGTTTTTCTCTTTTTTTTACGAGTTTTGACAAAATTTATAAAAAAACGAGAAATTTTTTAAATTACTGTTGAAAAATTTCGCGAATTATAGTATGATATAAAAAAAGTCGGTTGATCCCGACGCGATAAGGCGGTAAAAAAATGAGAATTACAGACGTAAGAATAAGACTTATGGAAAAAGACGACTCCAAGTTAAAAGCCGTGGCTTCCGTCACGATAGACGACGGAATCGCTATCCACGACATTAAAATCGTTGACGGTACGGACGGGTACTTCGTTTCGATGCCCTCGAAAAAAACCGCGCGCGGCGAATACAGAGATATCGTTCACCCCATAAACAACGAAGCGCGCGCGGAGCTTACGAACGCCGTTATGGAAGCTTATAAGCTCGAACTCGCAAAAACCGTATAACCACGCTCACACTCCCTTGTTATATAAAAACGCGCCTCCCGGGCTTCTCGGGGGACGCGTTTTTATATTTCTTTCAAAACTCTTATTTTAATGTTTTCTTTATCGGTTTCAGTCTTCGTCGCGACGGACAATACATAATCCCCTATGATTTCCGTTACGACGTTTTCTTTTTTCACGTCGATTTTCTTCGGCAAAAAAACGCCGCGACCCGCTCGCTTATAAACGCTTTCCTTTTGCGTCCATAGCTTTAACGCGTCCTCTTTATTCAAGCCTTCGTTTTCGCCTATTTGCTTCAAAAAAGACCCGATAAACGGCTTATAGGCGCACTTTTCAAAAAACTTCGGCGCATATTCGACGTCTGTTCCGCAAGGATTTTCGGCTATAACGACCGCCGCCGCTCCGTCCGTGTGGGAGAGCGAAAAACAAAATTTATCGCAAAGCCATTTCCCCTCCGGGGTCTTTTCGAAGCGGATTTCGTCCGCATCCAGCCCGTAAATTTCTCTCGCGGCAAAAAGCAGAAGTTTCCACACGGCGATTTTCTGCCGCCTGACTTTTTCGCTTTTCAAACTTAAAATTTCTGCCGTTCTCTCTTTCGGAAAATCCGACGGAATACTTTCTTCTACGCTAACGTCGATATCTCCGATAAAAAGATATATAAATATTTCGCCGTCGGGATTTTTAACGCCGTTTGTCGAGGCTTTTTTTATTTCGGATTTAACGCTTTCTCTTGTCATACGGTTTACAGTTTATCATAAACCGCGAAAAAAAGCAACGCCGAAATACTTTTTTTTCCGAAATCCCGTCTGCTACCCGCCGATTTATGCCGACAACAAAACGTCCGCCGCCATCATAAGAATAAACCCGACGAGCGCGCCTATCGCGTTTTTCGCTCCGTCCGAGTCTGTTTTGGCGGTGAACTCCGAGAACACGACGAAAAGCATCGCGCCCGCCGAAAACGATGTCAGATACGGCATAAACGACGAAACGAGTCCTACGGTCAACACGCCCAAAGCTCCGCTTATCGGCTCGACCGCCCCGCTTATAACCCCCTTTAAAAAAGCCTTTTTTCTGCTGTATATTTTCCTTGCGGGAAGGGTTATCGCCGCGCCCTCGGGAAAATTCTGCAAGCCTATGCCTATCGCCACGGGAAGCCCGATTACAGCTCCGCCGCCCGCGATCCCCGCTCCGAGCGCAAATCCGACCGCCAATCCCTCGGGGATATTGTGAGCCGTCATCGCGACGAAAAGCTTATTAAACCCCGCGCTTTCGTCTTCGGGAAACAAAAGCCCGAAGACGTATATAAACGCTCCGCCAAAAGCTATCCCCGCGCCAACTTTAAGCGCGGCATAGCTTCCCGCGGTTTCGAGAGCGGGAAGGATAAGCGACCACACCGAAGCGGCAACCATTATCCCCGCGGAAAACCCGCCGAGGAAAGGAAACCACGCGCCGAATTTCTTTTCGGGAATAAAGCACGCCGTGAGCGCGCCGCATGTCGTCATAACAAAAATGAAAAGCAAACCGAACGCGGTGACGAGAACGTTTTCCATAAACTTTTCTCCTTGGTGATATCCGAAACGCGTTTTCGTTTTTACATACGCGTTCCGTTATATCATATGTTTTTACGCCTACTTTCGGTTACATCGCGCTTTACCCGAACCGTCGGTTACGCTGTGCCTTGTTGTTTTTCCTCTTTGCGGGACTATTATTTTCTCAGCTTCCCTCCGCTTAAATCGGCGGTTAAAATATTCGCGGAATAATCGTAAACGTTGTTTTCCCTGTCTCTTTCCTCTTCCGCGGCAAGATCCACAGACTCGATAAGAAGAGAACAGAATTCTCTTATCGATTCCGAAAACAGATAATACGCCAGCGACCCCGGCACGGAATTTATTTCGTTCACGTACACTTTTTCGCCGTCCAGCAGAAAATCTATGCGCACCGCGCCGCGGAATTCGAGCTTACGGTAAATATACGAGGTTATGTTTTTTATTTCGTCGGAGATTTTTTTGTCAAGCTCGGCGGGGAAAACCGCCTTTTTGTCGCCCGAGTATTTATCGGCAAAACTTAAAATATCGCCGCAAAGCTTCGGCTCCTCGCATTCCGAAACGAGATATTTTTCGCCTAATTTTATGCAGGCGCAATTTATTTCCCTGAAACCCGTCAAAGCTTTTTCGACGATCACTTTATCGTCGTAACGAAACGCGTCGTCCAAAGCCCGATAAAGTTCGTCTTCGCATTTCGCGACCCCGATTCCGATACTGCTCCCGAGGTTCGCAGGTTTGACGATCACGGGAAATTTAAGCTT
This sequence comes from uncultured Clostridia bacterium, assembly GCA_934247225.1. Classification (GTDB taxonomy): domain Bacteria; phylum Bacillota; class Clostridia; order Christensenellales; family Borkfalkiaceae; genus UBA10281. The sequence goes on along the minus strand of CAKQJE010000001.1, from coordinate 252,273 downwards.
TCCCGCAACGAATTTACTCGCCAGAGCGCGTTTTTTGAGATAATTTCCTCTGCCGAGTTTGACGTATGGCAACGTGTCCACGCCTATCCCTTTCAACGCGATTTTCGTGTAATACTTATCCATAGAAAGGCTCGACGAAAAAAGCCCGGGAGAGGCGAACGCTATTTTACTGAGCCGCATAACCCCCGCGAGCGTTCCGTCCTCGCCGTTCAAGCCGTGCGTGCAGTTTATCGCCGCGTCTACGGCGCATATTTCTTTGAGCTTATTCTTTTTCACGGCGTAAAGCCTGTTGTCTCCCGCCACGACCGTAACGGGCGTGACCGAGGAAAAATCGCGCGTTTTATACCAGGAAAGATCTTTGAGCTTTTCGCCCGTGTGCCACTTTCCGTTCACGTCGATATAAACGGGATACACGTTTTCTTTGCCCGAAAGACAATTCGCCGTCATAACTCCCGTTATTATCGACACGTCGTGTTCGCAGGAAACCCCGCCGAAAAATACAAGTACGTTTTTCATAAATCCTCCTCCATATTCAGATATTTCCGAGGCGTTTCAAACCCCGTATTTATCGGGCAAATCGTTCAGAAATAAAACGACGTCGCCCGCTTTAAGCTTCACGCGCAGTTTATCTGTCGCCTCTTGCAGGTTTTCGACCTTTATCACTTCGCATTTATAAGCCGCGCCGTTCGCTATATGCCCGGCGTTGTTTCCGACGGCAAAAATAACGTCCGCAACCGAAGACAAAATCTCCCCGACCGTTTCGTTATGTTTTTCCGTATCTTTTCCGCATTCCACCATTCCCGGCGTTACGACGAACTTTTTCCCCTCGAACGAGCCGAGAACTTCCGCTGCGGCTTTAACCCCCTCGATATTCGCGTTGTAACTGTCGTCGATAACGGTTATCCCGCCCGTTTTTTTAACTTCGAGTCTGTGCGGAACGGGTTTGAGCCTTACGGCTTCCGCGATAATTCTTTCCGGCGGAACGCCGAGCTTGAACGCGACTTCCGCCGCCAGACAGATATTCGCGGCGTTATGCCTGCCCCGAAGTTCGGTTTTAAAAGAGTACGTTTTTCCGCCGAGAACCATCTCTATGTAAGTTCCGTTATTTTCTTCCCGTATCGTTTTCGCGTAAGCGTCGCCGCCGCTTGTTCCCGCCGAAAATTTGGTTATCGGGCATTTCGAAAAAAGCTCCGCCGCTTCTTTTCCGTCGGTGTTGAAAAATGCCGCGCCGTCCAGAGGAAGCGCCTCTATAAGTTCGTTTTTGGCGCGTTTTACGTTTTCGAGCGTTTTAAAAGTTTCGAGATGCTGCCCGCATATCCCCGTGATCACGCCTACGTCAGGGCGGACGATTTCGCATAATTCTTTTATATCGCCGATCCTCCTCGCGCCCATTTCCGCAATGAAAATTTCCGTGGAATAAGTAAGTTTTTTAACGGTTTTACAAATTCCGAGCGGCGTGTTGTAAGAAAGAGGCGTCGCCAGCACATTATATTTTGCGGAAAGCATTTTTTCGAGAATGTTTTTAACCGAAGTCTTTCCGTAGCTTCCCGTTATGCCTATTTTTATAAGATCGCCTTGTTTTTCGAGCCGATTTTTACATTTTCGGACGGAAATTTTGTAAACCGCCCTGTCATACGGATACATAACGAAATACCCCGAAATTATTAAAATCGGCGTTAACCCGCACAAAACCGAAAGCGTGAGCGAAACTACGAGACAAACCGGCAAAGTATCGGCGGTCAGAAGAAAGCCGAAATACCCCGCCGCCGCGGCGATAACGGCCGCAAGCAAAACCGAAACGACGGACATTCTCGCAAAACGCCGCGTAAGCTTAACCTCTTTCACGGGTTTGTTTTTTATGAAAACGACGATATCGAACGACAACGCCGCCGATAAAAGCACAGCCGCGTAAAGCGTTTTATTTAACGCAAAAACGGGCGAAACAAACAGCGAATAAATCAAAAACGTAAGGCTATAAGTCGATAAACGCTCGATTTCTTTCTTGCAGTCGTTTTTAAGCGCGGAGAAAAAATTCCGCGGGATATAACCGCTTTGCTGAAAAACGGCAAAAAGCTTCCGCCCGAAACAAACGTAATTCGTAACGGCAAGAAGACACAGGCATACGCAAAGAAAAACCATAATCACCCCTCGATTAAAAAAGCCAAAGCTTTGGCGTTAAACTCGCCGCTGTTTTCCACAAAACAAAAATGCCCGCCCGAGATAAACTCTGTCTTCGCCCCGCCGACCAGCCCGCAAAGTCTTTTCTGAGACGAAGGCGGAGTTTCTTTATCCCCTTTTCCGCTCAGAACGAGCGTTTTCGCCGTAATTTTTTTCGCAAACGGTTCGAGCCTTTCCCCGACGATAAGCTTGAAACTCTCCTTCATCACGGGCGACAATCCGATATAATCGGGAGAATAAAACATTTTGAGTTTCTCTCTCGGGACAAGCTTTTTAAGCATTAAAAAAGACGCCCTTTTAAAGAAGTATTTAACACCTCTTTTCGGCTTGATGCCGGCAGCGCCCGTAAAAATTATTCTGTTTATTCTTTTATCCTCGGCGGCGAGTTTTATCGCGACCCGCGCCCCGAACGAGTGAGCGAGAACGCAACATTTATCAACGCCGAGTTCGTCTATTACCCGTTTTATTTCCTCTTTGTAATCGTCAACGGAATACGGTTTTTCCATTCCTTTCGCTTCGCCGAAACCCGTCATATCGGGCGCGACCACGCGGAAGAATTTCGAGAAAAAACCTATCTGTTTTAAAAAGCTTTCTTTGCTCGAAAGATAGCCGTGAAGCATCAGAAGCGTTTCGCCTCTGCCTTCAACAATAGCGGGAAGTCCGCCTATAAGTCGTTTAATAGCCTTTTCTCCATTATAAAGGCGTTTCTGAGTTCGCCGTAATAATTCTTTCTTTCGGCTATAACCGTAAACCCGAGCTTTTTATAGCATTTTATCGCCGCGTCGTTAGTCGTCTCGACTTCGAGCATCGCTCTTTCCGCGCCGAGCTTTACCGCAAGGTCAAGTCCAGAAGAAATAAGCCGCGAAGCAATACCCCGATTTCTGAACTCTTTTACTACAGCTACCAAAAGAACGTCCGCCGTGTCGAAAACGACCGACAAACCGACGTAAGCGATAACTTTTCCGTTCGCTTCGGCAACATAACCGTGAAAATAATCGTCCGAGAAAGAACCGAGAACCATTTCTTCCGTCCACGGGTCGGAAAAACAAAGTTTTTCGATCTTTAAAACGGCAAAACAATCCTTTTCTTCCCATTTGCGGACGGTTATATCGTTTTCACGTCCGTTTTCGTTTGCGTTTACGTTTCCGCTATCGTTCGCGCTCACGCTTCTTCCTCCGCCTGACTTTTTTTGACGTAAAGCGGAACAAGCGTTTCCACGTCACGGGAAGAATTTCCGAGACTGACCTCTACGGCTTTTATAAACCCGTCCTTGGCGTCCGCGACGATTGCTCCCGCTATACCCGTTTCGGTATCGGACACGATTTCGTATTCTTCGGAAAGTTTTTTAAGCTCGCCGACAGCAACAAACCTCGGCGAAAGTTCGATTTTGCCCGCGGCGTCGTAGCCGCAAACGTAATAATTTGCGTGGCGCGCGTCTATTACGGCGAGCTTTTTCCGCCCGTCTGATACATTATACGCAAGAGATTCGAAAGAGGTTACGCCGAGAACTTTTTTTCCGAGCGCATAAGCAAGTGCTTTGACTGTTGCCACGCCTATTCTTATGCCCGTGAACGATCCCGGACCTATCGCGCATGCGAAAACGTCGATATCCTTTTTGTCAAACCCGGCTTCCGCAAGGCACTTTTCGATTTCGTCCATTAAAACAACGGAATGAGCGAGCGCGCAGTCGGGTAAAAAACGCACGGCTTTTCTCTCTTTTCCCGTGCCGTTTTCGCCGTTTACGGCTTTATCCGCCGCAACGCTTCCCGCCTTAATACTTTCCGCCGCAACGCTCCCCGCCGCGACGGTAAGGCTTTCTCTGCTCGTATCGATTGCAAGATAGTTCATTTTGTCCTCTTCAATAGGTTATTTTTCTGGTGTTTTCGTCGATTTTTTCTATTTTTACTCTTTTCGTCTTATCGGGAAGAACGTCGGCGATATTTTCGCTCCACTCGATAACGCAAATGCCTTTGCCGTAAAAATATTCGGTTAAACCGAGAGCTTCCGCGTCCTCGCCCGAGGAAAGCCTGTAACAATCGTAATGATACAACTTTCCGTCGTAATCGTTTAAATAAGCGTAAGTCGGGCTTGTTATTTCGTCCGTTATGCCGAGAGACAAGGCGATACCCTTGGTGAAAACCGTTTTGCCCGCGCCCATTTCGCCGTCCAGCAAAACGACGTCTCCGCCGCCGAGCGTTTTTCCGTATTCTTCGGCGAATTTTATCGTTTCTTCGCGCGAATGTGTTATCTTTTCCATACGTCGATTATATACCTTTTAAAGGAATTTGTGAAGTAATTTCTTCAATCTTTTGTAAAGCAGAACGGTTATTATTCCGTTGGAAACGCCTTTTATCACGTTGAACAACACTATGTAATACCACACCCGCATAAAAAACTCTTCCGCGCCGCTGCCCATATACATAGGAAGAAGCATATAACGGTTTGTCACGAGGGAAAGCGCGGATACGATAGCCGTCGCGACGACGAGCGAAAATATCACGACCGAAAATTTACGTCTGTAATAATAAATAAGCGACGGCATAACGACGAAAAACTGCGCCATTACGAAGTTCGCAAGGTCTCCTACCATTCCCGTTTGCGAAAGCGGAAGTTTCAAAAGCGTGAACACGATCACGATCACTTCGCCCGAAAGCGCGCCGAGCATATACGAGGCGATAAGCATTATCGCGAACGAAAAATCGAGTTTCAAAAAGGACACGGCGGGAAATATCGGGAATTCGAGAAAGGAAATTCCGTATGCCAAAGCCGTGAAAACCGCTATTAAAGCAAGCCTTCTTGCCGAAAACTCGTTACCGACGCCGTGTTTTTCGGATTTTTCTTCCGTTGCCGCCGCGTTCGTTTCTGCGTTTTTATCGGCGTTCGTTTCTGCGTTTTTATAACCGTTTACTTCTTCGATTTGCCCGTAAACCTCTTTTTTGTCGTCGTTATCCATAAAACCTCCGAAAAAGCCCCGTCCGAAATCGGACGGGGCTAAAAATAAACTTCATCTTCTGTCTCAGTTTAAAAATCCTTTCTCATCCGGACTTTGCCGTAAAAAACGGTTTACCGTCGGTCGGGGAAGTTCGCCCCGTCAAAGCTTTTTGCCGAAAAACACTATAATTCGGCTTGCTCTCGCAGACTTTATCGCTCTTATGCCGTACAAGGATAAAACGCAATCGCAAAAAATCACGTTTACCCGGCGGCGACTCACTGCCGGTGGAGATTTTCACTCCGCCCCAAAGATTTCGGTTACATTCTACAACTAAACTCGATTCGTGTCAAGCATTTTATTTTAATATTTAAGATTGGCTCTTATATCAGAGGCGAGTTCGGCGGCGTTTTTGACGAAAAGTCTATCCGCGACGGACATAAGTCCCACGGCTTCCTCGCTTTTTCTGCTCGAAGTGAACCCGCTGATCTCGCTTCCGCTGCGAAGAAAATACCGTATGTTTTTAACGGAAGAAACGCCTTCGCCGCCCGAAAATTTTCCGCTCGAAGTAACAAAGGACATAACGCCCGCGCCGTTAAGCGCTCTGACGGCTTTTTCGGTTTCGGCGGAGCTGATTATTCCGTTTTCCAGAACCGCGGAAACCTTTTTCTTTTTCGCGACTTTTATTATCTTTTTAAACTCGCGTTTTATAAGGTCGGTCGCGCCGAATTTTATCGCCGATATCCCGACGGGGACGTAAATTCTGTCCGCACCCTTTTCGACAGCTTTTTTCACGGCGTATTTTTTCACGCCGAAACACTCCTCGCCGAGCGGAAAACATACCGCCGCGACGACTTCCACGCCAGTTCCTTTAAGCTTCATTTTTGCGATTTTTATTTTCTGCGGGGTTACTACAACTGCTCCGAACCCGAAATTTTTGGCTTCGGTAAGCTTCTGATCAAGCAGCTCCGGGCTGAAAACGTCGGTTAAATCGCAATCGAATTTTTTGAAGAGTTTCGCGGCTTTGAACGCCTTGAACTCCCTGCGCATTTCGTCCTCGCTCTGCCCGAAGATCACGGAAGCTTTATCGGCGGTATCTTTTCCGAAAGGATTATCTTTCGCCGGGTCCGTCGCAGGGGATTTCGCAAAGTTTTCCGCCGCGCCCGCCGTTCCCGTTCTTATTCCGCCCGGAAGGGTCGCCGCGTTTGTCTTTTCGCCGTATGCGTTTGTCTTTTCGGTATACATTTCTCTTTTTTCGATAAATTCAGGCGGTTGATTACCCGAAAACGCCGATTTTGCCTGCATATTTACAGGATATAACGGAACGTTCGGCGAGCCGTATACGCTCCGCGCGACGGGAAAAATCTTTTCTTCTCTTTTTTCGACCGTATCCGGAATTTCGTTTACGGCGTCCGCGTTTCCGACGGTTTCTTCCGATGTTTCAAGCGTATCGTTTTCCGCGTTTTCCGCGTTTTTCACGGTTTCGGTTTGTTCACATGTTTCGACTTTTTCTATTGCGTCCATATTTTTACCTCGCTTTTAAGTTTGTGTTAATTCTTTACTCTTATTTACCGTTTTATACCGCTAAACGCCCTCTTCGACCTTAAAAGACGTATTTCGACAAAGTTTTCCAAAAGCAAACGCCGCAATCACTATATAATGAAGAAAAATCGGTCGAACCGAAGAGGAGATTGTTATGCCGAATTTTTATCAATTCACTTTGCTTTTTGTTTCGATTTTCGTTTCCGCGTTCGGATTTGCCTGCATTATCCGATTTTTCGGGAAATATCTCGAAGAAATCAGATCCGGCATAAAGAAAAAAGCTAAACGCCCCGAAAGCGCGCGCCCGAAAAGAAAAATACAAGCCGAAGAAAAGCCGATCGAACCGCCGAGGAGCGATCCGAAGATTTACTATATACGAAACGCCGAATTGCCGCAAAAACCCAAGCCGAAGCGCAAAAAAAGAACGAGACCGAAACCCGATCTCGCTTTTAAGGGGATAATCATTCAGCCCGAGGAATTTTGCGAAAAAAGATATAAATAACCGATAAATTTTAAAGGCGGCAGCGGGAAAAATTTTAGCAATTTTCCCCGCTGCCGCCGCTTTTTATCGATAAAAAAATCGTTATAAAAACAGATAATCAGATATCCTTGTTTAAAACCCTGTACAAAAATTCTTTCGTTCTCTGGTTTTCGGGTTCGTTGAAAATAACTTCGGGCGAATTGTCTTCGGCGACGTAGCCGCCGTCCATAAACACTACTCTCGAAGAAACGTCTTTCGCGAACTGCATTTCGTGCGTTACGACGATCATCGTGAGTCCCGTTTTCGCGAGTTCTTTCATTACCGACAAAACTTCGCCTACCATTTCGGGATCGAGCGCGGAAGTGGGTTCGTCGAACAAAAGCACGTCGGGATTCATCGCAAGCGCCCTCGCTATCGCGACCCTTTGTTTCTGTCCGCCCGAAAGCTGAGCGGGGCGAGCGTTGATAAACGCGCTCATTCCCACTTTGCCGAGATATTCGAGCGCGATTTTTTCGGCTTCCTCTTTTGTGCGCTTTAAAACTTTCACCTGCCCTATAACGCAGTTTTTCAACACGTTCATATTGTTGAACAAATTGAACTGCTGGAACACCATTCCGACTTTCGCGCGGTAAGAAGCGAGGTCGAAATCGGGCGCAAGAATGCTGTTTCCGTTATATAAAATCTCGCCGCCGCTCGGCGTTTCGAGAAGATTTATGCAACGAAGCATCGTGCTTTTGCCCGAACCCGAAGCCCCGATAACCGAAACGACTTCGCCCTTTTTCACGTCCAGATCGACGCCTTTTAAAACTTCGTGATCGCCGAACGATTTTCTCAGATTGATGATTTTAATAATACTCTCAGTCATTGGGAATTCCCTCCTTCGTAACTTTTATCATAGACGCGGAGTCGCTTTGCGAACCGCAGATCGTGTAATTATCCTTGCCGGCAAGAAGCTTTTCGACAAGTCTTAAAAGTCTTGTTATCGTGAACGTCATTATGAAATAAATCACGCAGCAGATAAAGTAAATCGGGAAGTTTTTGTAGGTCTGCTTGACGATTACGTTCGTGAAGAAATACAGCTCCGTAACGCCGATTACGTTCAGAACCGAAGTATCTTTGATATTGATCACGAATTCGTTCGAAACGGCGGGAAGAATGTTTCTTATAACCTGCGGAAGTATTACGTGAACCATCGTCGCGACGTGTCCCATACCGAGCGCCCTCGCGCCTTCGAACTGACCTTTGTCTATGGAAATAATGCCGCCTCTGACGATTTCCGCAATATACGCGCCCGTGTTTATCGAAACGATTATGAGCGCGGACAAGAACAGATTGAAAGTGTTTCCGCCAGTCGCGAACGCGTATCCCCAATAAATGACCATAGCCTGAACCATCATCGGCGTTCCTCTGAACACTTCGATATATACCGAAAGAATTACGTCGACGATTTTCTGAATAGCCGCGACCCACTTCTTTTTCGAACGCGGAATGGTTCTCACGACGCCTATTATAAGCCCGATAAGAAGCCCCGCGACGGTGGAGATAAGCGCGATCGAAAGCGTGTAACCGATACCTTTTAAGAAATCCTTCCAATAAGTTTTCAAAATATTGCCGACCGAAACGAAAAATCCCTCGTCGTCGTTCTGCTTTGCGTTGCAAACGGCGTTCGCGGTAGGTCTTTCGGCGACGTATCCGTCGATCGTTCCCGCTTCCAACGCCATTCGCATATCTACGAACGTCGCAAGGCTGTCGATAACCGTAAGATTGCTCGTCTGAGTTTTGAGCGCGGTAAGGTGGAACGTTCCGGGTTGACCCGCAACCTTTACGCCCTCTTTATCGATTTCCGCCAGGGATTTCGCGTCCGCGATAACCGAACCCTCGCGCGTTACGACGACGAGCGTCGAACGATAATAAGGGGTCGTGAAATCTATCTCTTTTTTTCTCTCTTCCGTAGGACTCATTCCCGCAACGATCGCGTCGAGCGCGGAGCTGTTTACCGCGGGGATAAGACTTTCCCATTCGTATTGATAAATTTCGATAGTCATATTCATCGAAGCGGCGACCATAGCGGCTATCTGAACGTCGTAACCGTTGGCGTATTTGCCATTTAAATTGGCTATCGGAAGCGCGCCGTTTCTATCGTCGTCCTGCGTCCAATTGTAAGGCTCGTAAGCGCATTCCATACCGACTTTCAGAACTCCGCCGTCTGCGGAAGAAAAATCGTAACGCGGGGTGAACGTCGCCGTTTCGTCGTTTAAAATATCGATAATCCCGCCCATAATCTCTTCCTGCTCTTCGGCAGAGAGTTTATCGAGGAACTGATTCATTTTATCCTTATAGACGTTGCCTTTGGCAAGACCTATGGAAATGGCTACGTCCGCGTCGGTCGCGGTGAAACCCGTGTCGTTATTGACAAGGTCGACGTAAGTGAGTTCAGCCTTGTTTCCGCCCCCGCAACCCGTGCAGGAAAAAACAAGGAAAACGAGCGTCAGAATTAAAATCAGATTACGCGTTTTTTTCATTTGTATACCTCCGAAAAAAATCTCGATAAATAAAAATTTCGATAAAAAATCCCGCGGGAAAGCCACAAAGCAATACCCGCGGGAAAAATCCGCCAATATCACGATAGCTCTCCGCTTAAAAAAGCGACAGTCGTCGATATGTTTTACCGACGCCCAACCTGTTGCGAGGTGCGAACACGCAACGGTTTCGGCAAGACTTCCTTTCCTTCTCGTTCCCCTTCGACAGGTCTGAACGAGAGCTACTTTTAAGCCCTGCGCCTCTATCTCAAATTTTGATTTTTTATTAAAAAGAACGTCTCCGTTCTCTCGATACGAGCATTTTAATACTTTATCCGAAAAAACGCAAGCGTTTTAACGCATATTTTTTAAAATTTTTCTTTCTTATCGGCTAAGAACGTCTGCGAAAAATTTAAACTTTCGTTCATTTGCATATTGACAATCATATAATGTTATGATAGAATGAATTCGGGACGATGCAAACACGACCGCAAATTCATCGACAATACAAAATGCAACGTCAATTTTTCTAAGGAGAATTACTATGAAAAAGTTTCTCGTACCAATTCTGTCAATCGTTTTCGCGATAGCGCTATGCCTTATCCCGATACTCGGTCAGACCGCTTTTTCGAAAGGCGGAGAAAACAGCGGTTCTCACAGTCACGAGTTCGAAAAAAACATTGACGAAAAATATTTGAAAACGCAAGCAACGTGCTATACAAAAGCAGTTTACTATCTTTCCTGTTCGTGCGGAGCAAGAAGCGAGCGGACTTTTGAAGGCGGCGATTACTCTCACGTAGAGGCAATTGACGAAGCCGTTCCCGCAACCTGCGAAACATCCGGATTGACAGAAGGAAAACACTGTTCGAGATGTAATAAAATTCTTGTCCGACAGACAACAATCTCCCCCGAGCATAACTTCGTAGACGGAATTTGCACCCGTTGCAATACCGTCGAACCGAACGGTCTCGATTTCTTTACTTACACGCTTTTAAGCGACGGAACATATGCCGTTAGCCCGATCTATCCGTCGTATCCGACCGCACGTCTGCCGCAAACGATCGTAATCCCCGAGTCTTACGAAGGCATAGCCGTAACGCAGATCGGAGAAAAAGCATTTGCAGACCTTTTGATAAAGCACATCGTTATTCCGAACGGTATAACGTCTATCGGCGATTATGCTTTTCATAATTGTAAATATCTTACAAGCATAAACATTCCCGACAGCGTGACAAAAATCGGCTTCGGCGCGTTCAGCGGTTGCGGCAGTCTTACAAGCGTTACGATCCCCGCAAAAGTATCTGACATAGACTCATTCACATTCGGCAACTGTAAAAGTATGAAAGAAATAAAGGTTTCCGAAAACAATGAAAAGTATGTCGGCATAAATAATTGTCTGATAGAAAAACGAACAAAAAAACTTGTTTGGGGCTGCAAAAACAGCGTTATCCCGAATGACGGAAGCGTTATCAAAATCGATTACGCCGCATTCAAGGATTGCAGCGGACTGACGAGCATTACGATTCCCGCAAGCATAAGAGAAATCGCTTCCAATGCTTTCGTCGGTTGTTCGGGTTTGGAAAAGATAGAAGTCGAGTCCGGAAACAAGATTTATAAAAGCATAAACAACTGTCTGATCAAAAAAGACGGCAAAACACTTGTCCTCGGCTGTAAAAACAGCGTTATTCCCGCAGACAGCATAATTGAAATCGCAGATCAGGCTTTTGACGGCTGCTCAGACTTAAAAAGCATAGCCATTCCCGAAGGGGTTACGAAAATCGGCAATCTGGCGTTCAGCGATTGCGTCAATCTGACGAATATCTCTCTTCCCGACAGTCTTAATAATTTAGGTTACGGCGCATTCCAAAATTGCGGCAGTCTTAAAAATATCCGTTTGCCTGAAAATTTGCGGGAAATAATCAATTACGCTTTCTACGGCTGCGGCAGTCTGGAAAATATAACTATCCCGAACAACGTAACGGTTATTCATAACAACGCTTTTTCTGGCTGCGAAAGTTTAACAAGCGTCGATATCCCGTACGGCGTAAGAACAATCGAAGACGGAACGTTTTACGGTTGCAAAAACTTAACAAGCGTAACTATGCCCGATACCGTGAAAGTCATCGAGACAGATGCGTTCAACGGCTGTATCGCCTTAACGGACATAACTATTTCCGACAGAGTAACAAGTATCGGAGAAAACGCGTTTTATAATTGTTACAATTTAAAAAGCATAATCATATCCGACGATGTAACGAATATCGAACCGAACGCTTTTGCAAATTGCAGCGGCATAGAAAGAATAATAGTATCGAAGAAAAACAGAAACTACGACGGCACGAACAACTGCCTTGTCGATAAAACTACCAAAACGCTTATTCTCGGCTGTAAAAACAGCATTATTCCGACAGACGGAAGCGTTACGCGTATCGGAAAAAAAGCATTCTATAATTGTGCGGGATTAACGGGTATTTATATTCCCGAAACCGTAACCGCAATCGACGATTATGCATTTTCGGGTTGCACGGATCTTGAAAACATCTATTTTTCCGATAAACTCGAAATTATAGGCGATTTTGCGTTTTCGGGTTGCGAAAGCCTTAAACAAATTACACTGCCAAACAGTGCGGAAAACATCGGCGGATGCGTGTTTTCGGGGTGCGAAAACCTCGAAAGCGTTACGCTTCCCGACAATTTGTCGAAAATATCGGGAAAAATGTTTTCCGATTGCGTTAAGCTTGCGGACATCTCTTTCCCGAACAGTTTAACAAGTATCGAATATAACGCGTTTTCGAACTGCACGAAACTTAAAAAGCTTTATATTCCCGAAAACGTGACAAGTATCGATTACGCCGCATTCGAAGGATGCGGTTCGCTGGAGGAAATAATCGTATCTACGGAAAACAAAATTTATATCGGCAAAGACAACTGTTTAATCGAAAAAGAGACAAAAAAACTTATTTTAGGTTGTAAAAACAGCGTTATCCCGGAAGACGGAAGCGTTACGAGTATTGTAAATGCTTTTTATAATTGCTTCGGACTCAAAAACGTTTATATTCCGAGCAATATAACATTCATTTCTTTCACCGCGTTTGCCGGTTGCGTAAATCTTGAAGATATAACCGTTTCGGATAAAAATCGAAAATATTACGTCAAAGATAATTGTTTAATCGATAAATACGAAAAAACACTTATCGCAGTCTTTAAAAACTTCGTTATCCCCGCGGACGGAAGCGTGACGGAAATCGGCGGCAACGTGTTCAGAGGTCGCAACGAATTAACAAATATCGAAATCCCCGACAACATCACAGCCATAGGAGGTCATACGTTCGCCGATTGTAAGGGACTGACAAACGTTATTATCCCGAACAACGTCACGACAATGTCTGTCGGAGCATTTTCGGGATGCAGCAATCTCACGAGCATAACGATTTCCCGCAATTTACTGTACATCGACGCCGATTTTCTTCGCGGTTGCAAAAAATTAACCCGAATAAATTTCACGGGAACAAAATTCGAATGGGAATCTATGGATAAAGGGTTATATTGGGATACCGACACGGACGATTACATTGTTTACTGCTCGGACGGAAAGCTCGATAAAAACGGCAACGAAACAGCATAATCACTCAAATATAAATCTTTCAAAAACATATATGAAACGCTCGAAAAAGCCTTTTCCCCTCGGAAAAGGCTTTTATTTCGTAGTTTACCCTTACATTCGTCCATTACAGAAGGCGTTGCGAACGACGGCGAACAAAAAACGGAAGAAAACAAAAAGCCAAAACATCGAACTTAGCGGAAAATCGTTTTCGGATGTTTTGACTTTTTATATTTCGTTTTTTATTTCTTTGCGTCGTCTTCGTTGTTTTCGGCGTCCTTTTACTTGTTCTTCAAGGCTATCGCCGCCGATACCGAACTGAAAACCGCGCCGACCGCAAGCGAAATTACGGCATACGTCGTGAAACCGTTTTCGCTGTCTCGCATAAAGAACAATATCGCTGCGAGAACATAAAAAACTATCGACAAAACGCGGAAAATCATACCCGCGCCGCTTTTATTCTTCATTTTCTTCCTCCGCAAGGTTTGTTTTATCGTCGGCTTCCTCGTCGATTTCTTCGTCGGTCGAAGACCCGTAAAGGGCGATATTATTTAAAATTTCGTCAAGTTTGGCGAGAACCTCTTCTTTGCCCTGCCTCGTCTGCGAGGAAACGGCGATTACGTTCTGCTTTGTTACGGCAAAAAATCTCGCGATGTCTTCCACGTTCTTTTTTACCTGCATTCTCGAAAGTTTGTCGGCTTTGGTGGCGATGAAACTGAACGAAAACGCGCACGAATGCAAAAAGTTGACCATAGTTACGTCGTCCGCGGTGGGTTTGTGGCGGATATCCACGAGCGAAAAAACATAGTTCGCGTTGGATTTATCCTCGAAAAACTTCTGCATCGTAACGCCCCACTTTTCCTTTTCGCCTTTGGAAACTTTCGCGTAGCCGTAACCGGGGAGATCCGCAAGCACGAACTCGCCGAAATCGAAATAGTTCACAAGCCTTGTGCGCCCGGGGGTGTCCGAAGTCTTCGCGAGTTTCTTCTGGTTCGCAAGCATATTTATGAACGAACTCTTCCCCACGTTCGATTTGCCGACCACTGCAATGATCGGCTTATCGGGCTTTATGAACTGCGACGGCGAAGCCGCCGAGGTTATAAACGTTGCGTTTTTTATTACCATAATCTTCCTCAATTTTTCCTTGCGTTTTGCCGTTTTTCGGCGAACAGACGATTTAGGCGAACTGACGATTTAAATTAAATGTTCACCCCGCGGATCGCTTCGTCCAGAACTTCCGTGACCGTCGAAACGGGAATAAACTTCATTTCGTTTCTTATGTTGGCGGGGATTTCTTCGAGATCCTTGACGTTTTGCCTGGGTATAATTACGTTTTTGATACCGAGACGGAACGCCGCAAGCGATTTTTCTTTAAGCCCGCCGATAGGAAGCACTTTGCCGCGAAGGGTAACTTCTCCCGTCATCGCGATATCTCCGCGCACCTTTTTATCCGTAAACGCCGAAGCGATAGCCGTTGTCAGCGTCACGCCCGCGCTCGGTCCGTCTTTGGGAGTCGCCCCCTCCGGAACGTGAATATGCACGTCGTATTCCTCGAATTTCTTCGGGTCGATTTCAAGCTCTTTTGCATGAAGTTTAACATAGGTAAGGGCGATTTTCGCGCTTTCCTGCATGACGTCGCCGAGTTTACCCGTTAAGTTAAGATTTCCTTTCCCCGGATACAGCGCGACCTCCACGGGAAGCGTAGTTCCGCCGACCTGCGTCCAGGCAAGTCCCGTCGCGCAGCCCACTTCGTCGTTTCTCAGTTCGTCCGTATAAGAATATCTGTCCGCGCCGAGAAGTTCTTCGATCGTCTTTTCGCTTACCTTAATCTTCTTTTTGCGTTTGTCGTCCGCGGTTTTCGCCGCTATCTTGCGGCATACCGAGCCTATCTCTCTTTCGAGGTTTCTCACGCCCGCTTCACGCGTAAACCCGTCTATAAGTCGATAAACGGCATTTTCTTCAAACGAAAGGCGAGCGGAATCGAGTCCGTTTTCAGTTATTTCTTTGGGTACGAGATAACGCTTTGCTATCTCGAATTTTTCGTTTCTCGTGTACCCGCTGAGTTCCAGAACTTCCATTCTGTCAAGAAGCGGAGCGGGGATTGTGTCGAGCGAGTTAGCCGTCGTTATAAACAGAACTTTGGAGAGGTCGTAAGGTATTTCGAGATAACGATCTCTGAAAGCGACGTTCTGCTCGGGGTCTAAAACCTCCAAAAGCGCGCTTGCGGGATCGCCGCGAAGGTCGCTCGAAAGCTTGTCTATTTCGTCGAGAAGGATAACGGGGTTTACCGTTCCCGCCTCTTTCATCGCGTAAATAATTCTGCCCGGCATCGCGCCGACGTATGTTTTTCTGTGACCTCTTATTTCCGCCTCGTCCTTAACGCCGCCGAGACTCATTCTCACGAATTTTCTGTCCAGAGCGCGCGCGACCGACTTCGCGATCGAGGTTTTACCGACTCCCGGAGGACCGTATAAGCAAAGTATCGACCCGCCGATTTTGCCCGTAAGCTTCAAAACGGCAAGATATTCGATAATTCTTTCTTTGACCTTTTCGAGTCCGTAATGGTCTTCTTCGAGTATTTTTTTAGCGTCCGAAAGGCTTTCTCTGTCCTTACTCTCCTCGTTGAACGGCAAATCCAGAATCCAATCGAGATAACCCGAAAGCACCGTGTAATCGGGAGAAGACGGACTCATTTTATCCATTCTCGAAAACTCTTTCAAAGCCTTTTCTTCGACTGCTTTCGGGAGTTTTTTATCGATTATGCGCTGTTTTAACTTTTCTCTTTCGTCCTCGTCGTCGCCGAGTTCGCTGTGAATGGCTTTGAGCCGTTCTCTTAAATAATATTCTCTCTGGCTCTTCTCCACGCTCGCCTTGACCTTGTCGGAAATCTCCTTTTCGGTCTTTATTATCTCGATTTCGTGAACGAGGAAATTGAAAAACGCGTAAAGCTTGTCTTTAACGCTCGTGTATTCGAGAATCTGCTGCTTGTCGCCCTCTTTGAAATTCATATTGTAAGAAGCGGCGTTTACGAAATCCTCGGCTTTGTCGAGCGCGAGAATAGTCGCGAAAACGTCCTTGTTCACCTTTACTTCGGGCGATTTCAGAAAATTCGCAAGCTCGGTTTTGACTACTCTGAAATAGGCTTCCGTCTCGGCTTCTTCCGCGTCGGCGGCGATACGTTCTTTGACAGTTACGAGGAAATAATTCTCGTTTTCGTGGTAAGAAATGATTTCCGCGGCGTAAAGCGCGTTGATATTAACCCTTATGTTGTCGCCCGGCATACGAGCTATATGTCTTATCCTGCAAACCGTTCCGACGGTGCATAAATCCCGTTCGGTCGGTTCTTCCACCTTCGCGTCGCGCTGGGCGGAAACGAAAATGAGTGCTTCGTCCGTATCGACGGCGGCGTTGATCGCCGCAAGTGATTTAATTCTGCCGACGTCGAACGAAGTCGCCACGCTCGGCAAAATAACCTTGCCTCTGAGCGCAACCATGGGAATCGTCCTTACTTCGGGACTTACTATTATATTTTCGGGAGTTTCGAGACCGTTGTCTCTGAGATCTTTATAAGCGTCCATATTACACTCCTTTTCCGGACAAGCCCCCTTTGCCGTTTTCGGTCGCGGATTTTCCGCTCCCCGCCGTTTGCTTTTCGGCGGCGGTTTTAAAACGACTTTTGCCTGTCCGAATGAATTTTTGCACCATTATATATTACTAAATTAAAAATTACAAGTCGCTAAGCGCAAAAAACAGTGAAATTTCTTGCGACAGAAAATTTTCATTTCGACTCGCGAACGGATTTTTAATCGGTTACGTCGTCGGATATGTCGGGTACGACGGATATGTCGGGTACGTCGGTTACGATAACGGTCGCTTCTCCGTCGATTTTAAATTTCGTTTTGCAGGCAACAAAGAAGCTGTCGCCTTTGGAAAATTCGTCCGAATATCCGCCGCCGCAGATTTTTCCCGAACCCGAAACGACGGTTAAAGCCGTGAAACTGTTTTCGTTGTAAAAATCTTTTTCGCCCGAAAGCTTTACTTCTCTCACGCGGAAATATTTACATTCGGCAAGCGTTTTTTCGTCTTTTTTATCGCCCGAACCGAACGAAACGGGGGCGTATTTCCCGAAATCGATTACCTTAACGGCTTTATCGACGTGAAGCTCTCTGAGTTTCCCGTCCGCGCCGCGGCGGTTATAATCGTAAACCCTGTAAGTTAAGTTGCTGTTTTGCTGAATTTCGCAAATAAGACACCCCGCGCCTATCGCGTGTACCGTTCCCGCCGAAATAAAGTAACTTTCGCCTTTTTTAACGGGAATGAAATTTAAAAGCTCCTCCACTTTCCCTTCTTCGAGGTATTTGAGAAATTCTTCCTTGGAACTGTCGCGCTTGAAACCGCAATAAATACCCGCGCCTTCGGTCGCGTCCACGATATACCACATTTCTGTTTTACCGTAAGAATTTTCGTTTTTCAAAGCGTATTCGTCCGACGGGTGAACCTGGACGGATAAATTGCTTTTCGCGTCGATAAGCTTTATAAGCACGGGGAAAAACTCGAAATTTTCGCAGTTTTTGCCAAGCTCCGATTTGGTTACGACGTCCTGCAAAGCTCTTCCGTCGGCAAGTTTTGTCGGTCCGTCCTTATGGAACGAAAGTTCCCAGCTTTCCGCGCAAGGCGTTTTGTCGGTTTTTTTGCCGTATTCGGTTTTCAGTCTTTCTCCGCCCCAAAGGTAATCCTTACACTCGGGAAATAATTTATATATTTTATCGTTCATATTTTTCTCCGTAAGCCGCCCGATTGTTTTTGCCTGCTTTTGCCCGCAAAAACAATCGGGCGCAATTATTTTACAAACATATTATATATGATTTTTTATCTTTTGTAAACTTTTTTGTCTTTCCGTTCGGGCAAAGCCTCACGAAAAACAAAAAATAAACGCGTTTTGTACCGCTATTTCCTTTTCAGATAAAGCAACTTTCCGCAAATAATAAAAAATACACGCATTATCCCCTTAATCGATTGCAGATAACGAAAAAAAAGTGTATAATGAAATCGAAAAAATTTTTACGGAGGACAATTATGCCACTTGTCAATTCTAAGAAAATGTTTGAAGCTGCTTATAAGGGCGGTTACGCCATAGGCGCATTCAACGTAAACAACATGGAAACCATTCAGGGTATCGTGAACGCGGGCAAAGCTCAGAACGCTCCCCTTATTCTTCAAGTTTCTTCAGGCGCGAGAAAGTATGCTAACCCCAAGTATCTTAAACATCTCGTTCTTGCCGCCGAAGAGGATTCGGGTCTTCCGATCGTTTTACACCTCGACCACGGCGATTGTTTCGACCTTTGCAAGAGCTGTATCGATAACGGCTTCACTTCCGTTATGATCGACGCTTCCAAGTACGAATTCGCAAAGAATATCGAAATGACCAAAGAAGTTGTCGCTTACGCGCACGACAGAAACGTTACCGTAGAAGCAGAACTCGGCAAACTCGCAGGTATCGAGGACGACGTTAAAGTTCATTCGGACGACGCTATGTTCACCGATCCCGACGAAGTTTACGAATTCGCCACCAAAACGGGTATCGACTCGCTCGCTATCGCTATCGGAACTTCTCACGGCGCATATAAATTCAAACCCGGTCAGAAACCTCAGCTTCGTTTCGACATTCTCGAAGAAGTAGGCAAACGCCTTCCCGGTTTCCCCATCGTTTTGCACGGCGCGTCCTCCGTTCCGCAGGAATTCGTTAAGACTATCAACGAATTCGGCGGCAAAATGCCCGACGCAATCGGTATTCCCGAAGAAATGCTCAGAAAAGCCGCTACGATGGCTGTCTGCAAAATCAATATCGATTCCGACCTTCGTATGGCATGCACCGCGGCGATCCGTCAGCATATGGTAGAGCATCCCGATCATTTCGATCCGAGACAGTACCTCGGCGACGCAAGAGCCAACGTTCAGAAGATCGTCGAACACAAACTTGTCGACGTTCTGGGCTGCGCAGGCAAAGCCGACGAATGCAGATAATCCGCTCGGCTTAATCTTTAAATTACAAACAAAAAGCGTTGCTTTCATAGCAACGCTTTTTCGTTATATCTTAAATTTTTATCAATGTAATTAAACGATTTTTATCAAGCTAATCGACTTATAGCCTGATTTTTATATATTTTTTATAAAAGAAAAACGACAAAAAACCGACATAAACGCCTCACCGCTCAAGGAATATCGACTTCATCTTCTTCATTCGTTTCATAACCGCACACCGTGCATTTTTTAGTATAAACGTCATCTGAACAAGAAGACGTGCCGTCGGTTTTTTCAAAAGAATGAATCACACCCACAAATGTGTACGCATATGCTCAGGCTTGTTCCCGAACCGTTTTTGTCGCTTTCAAAGCAATCGCCTTTCCCGCCGCACGAAGCAAGTGCAAACGTTGCCATAATCGCGGTTAAAAGCGTGACTATAATAAGTAATATTTTTTTCATTTCCCTTTCTCCTTGTTTTATTTTTCAAAATGACGTATTTTTTCTGTCATAAAGACAAAAAATCATATCTATAGCTTGTTCGCATACTTTTTGAATTGTTTTGACATTAAGATTTAAAAATAAAGCAACAGAACAGTCCACATTCGTTTGCTCATTTTAAATTATAATGGCACATTGTGCCTTTGCCAAGTAAAAAAGGCACAACGTGCTATAATTTTTGTATGATAGAATTGAAAGACATTCAAAAAAGACTGCGGGAAGAGATAAAATCGAGCAATTTAACGCAAAAAGAAATTGCGGAAAAGCTCGGAGTCAACCCGTCTACCATAAGCAAATATCTGCGGCTCGACAAATTCCCCGCGATCGACACCTTTGCCAATTTATGCGAAGTTCTCGACGTTTCCGCAGACGAGATTTTAGGTCTGAAAAAATAAAAATATTTAAAAGGGTTTATAGCCCGTTGAAAATGCCACGGCTCGGGCGGAAATTTCCGCCCGAGCCGTGGCTTATATAATAAAAATCTCTTGTTAATCGACTTATAGCCATGTTTTTAGAATGTAATCGACGTCTATTCCCGAAATCAAAGTTCGAGTTCGTCGAGAGTTTTTTCGAAGCTCGGGAGTATGTTTTTTATAAAATACTTCACCGCGATATCGTCTATCGCCCGGATGTCTTTTCCGATACTCTCTTTTGCTTTCAAAAATTCTTTGTTGCCGCTTTTAACCTCTTCGGCGCATTTTATGTATGCGGCGATACGGTCGGCGGCTTTCATTATTTTATGCTCTTCCGTACCCTTATCGTCGAGAATGAACTCCCTGTAATTCGGTTTAAGTTCTTCGGGAAGCTTGTCTATAAGTTTCTCGCAGGCAAGCGTTTCCAAGTCCTTATAAGCGGTGTTTATCTGCGAATTGAAGTATTTGATAGGCGTGGGCAGATCGCCCGTTATAACCTCGCTCGCCTCGTGGTAAACGGCAAGGCACATAACCTTATATTCGTCCACGTTTCCGCCGAACATTTTATTTTTGATAAGCGCTATCGCGTGGGCGATTTCCGCAACTTGAAGGCTATGCTCCATTATGTTTTCTTCCGTTGTGGAGTGCATAAGCGCCCAACGCTTTATGTATTTCATTCTCGATAAATATGCGAAAAAATCGTAATCCATAATTCTCCTTGTCCGATAAGAACAAAAATGCCGCCGTTAGGCGGCATTTCTGACTTTATGTTTTTATTTAAGTTAAATTTTGAGTTAAAAGCTCGACCGAAACGCCGCTTAAACGCGCGTTTTCGTCGATGACGAATTCGGTTTTGCTGTTGCAACCGTAAAACGGAGGGTGTAAGCCTACGCCGCCTGCGGTGAGCGTTCCGGGGATAAACACATAGGTTAAAGCTGTGCAGTCCATAAACGCGTAATCGCCGAGCGTTACGACAGCCGAAAGTTCGACGCGAAGCACTCTCGTGGATTTGAACGCATAAGCTTCGATAACTTTAACGCCTCTGCCGAAATACACTTCCGTAAGCGCGGCGCAATCTGCAAACGCACTGTGACCTACGGTAAGATTGGCTTCGTCGTCATCTCCCGCCTGAGCGAGCGTAACGTTAGAAAGCTTCAAAAGTCCGTTAAAAGCGTCGGTACCGATTTTCTCGTAACCGTAAGGAATTATAAGTTTTTCAAGGTCTTTAAACGCTTTAAAACCCGAACTCGACACGGCGATAACTTTTTTGCCGTCATGCTCGGTCGGGAGCTTCAACGTTTTCGGATATTCCGTCTCGGCTTCGTTTGCGGCAACGGAATAACATTCGTTACCCTCGTCGTCGACGATTTTTTCGAATTTGAAATATTTCTCGTCCGACGTAGGTAAACCCGTAGACAAACAGGAGCATAGCCCCGTAAGCGCGAACGCTATACAGAAAAGAAACGAAACAAGTCTTTTCATATCGTACCTCTTACACTTTATATGTTTAATTATAACACGAAAATAAACAAAATACAAGCTATTTTATTTATTTTTTCGTTTACCGTAAATTTATAGACAAATCCGTGGGCAAAATCATAAGTCTATCGAGTGTTTGTACACTTCGGACTTCGGCAGATTTCTGTCCTTCGCCACGGCTTTGACGGCGTCTTTTTTGTCAAGTCCGCTATTTATATAATATAAAATATGCTCTTTTATCGGAAGTTTTGTCAAAACGTTCTCTTCTTCTTTCCCGCCTTCGACGATTATCACGTATTCGCCTTTCGGCGTTTCTTCGCTTAACTTATCGCCGAGCGTGATAAGTTCCGCGCCCTCGTGGATTTTTGTTATCTCCTTGCACACGGCGGCTTTTCTCGCGCCGAACGCCGCAAAAAGCGTTTCAAGGTCGTCTTTTAAATCGTGCGGGGCGGAATAAAATATGAGCGTCATATCGAGATTTTTATATTTTGCGAGCAGCTCTTCCCTGTCCTTTTTCTTGTCCGGCAGAAAGCCGACGAACGCAAAACGCGAAGCGGGAAGTCCCGACAAAATAAGCGCGGGAACGAAAGCCGTCGCGCCGGGAATAGCCGTATATTCCAAGCCGTTTTCCCTTAAAATCGTCGACAGAACGTTGCCGGGATCGGACACGACGGGCGTGCCTGCGTCCGTTATAACGGCGATGTTTTTGCCTTTTTTAAGCTCCTCTACAAGCTTTTCGGCGGCAACGGTTTCGTTAAATTTATGATATGCGACGAGTGGCTTTTTTATTTCGTAATGATTTAAAAGTTTTAAGGACGTTCTCGTGTCCTCGCAGGCGATTATGTCGACCGAATTTAAAACTTCGAGCGCGCGTAGCGATATGTCTTTTAAATTTCCGACGGGCGTCGAAACAAAATATAGCATGGTTTTTCCTTAATTTTTTATATTTTCCGCCACGAAAAACTGCGGTTTTATCCCTTTTCTGCCTTCGATAAGGAATAAATACGGTTTTTCGGACTGACCGCTCGTGACGAATTGAAGTTTGACGGGTTCGAGATTGTTTTTTCTCATCTCGTAAATCACGTCGGCGAGCCGTTCCGTTCTCTGACACATGCAGAGCCTGCCGCCGTTTTTGAGTTTTTTTGCGGTGATTTCCACTATTTCTTCGAGCGTTATCGTTATTTCGTGTCTGCAAACGGCGATATGATCGTTCGGATTTCTTTCTCCGCCGTTCAATTTTTTATACGGCGGGTTACAAAGAATCAACGAGAAAAAATCGTTATATTCTTTCGATATTTCTTGAAGCGAAAGGTTCACGCACTCGATTTTGCCCTCCAAACCGTTATATTCGACGGTTTTTTCGGCTAAATCGCTGAGACATTTTTGGAGTTCGAACTCGTAAACCTTTTTCACGGTTTTATGAAGCGCATAATAATGTATGCCGACAATCCCCGACCCCGAACAGAAATCCGCTACCACGTCGCCCTTTTTAAATGACGCGAACTTGGAAAGCAGCACGGAATCGCTCGAAAAACGATAAAGCGTTTTATCCTGTATGATTTTAAGCCCGTCGATCAGAAGATCTTCGAGCGTTTCGTTTTCTTTTATTTGCATTTCGTAATTTTTAAAAAGCGGCTGTCGCTTTTAAGCGACAGCCGCTTCTCCGTTTTTTTTACTCTTCTACGGGAGCTCCTACGGGACAAGTACCCGCGCAAGCGCCACAGCTGATGCAGGTATCCGCATCGATTACATACTGAGAATCGCCTTCCGAAATAGCAGCTACGGGGCAATTTTCAGCGCAAGCACCGCACATAATGCAAGCGTCGGTAATTTTATAAGCCATAGTTTTTTACCTCCGATTTATTTTTAATTTATTCTCGCGCTTTTCGGCAAAGTTCTCCGCCCGCCTGCGCGTTTTTACCACTGTATTATAGCACAAACGATAGAATTTGTATATAGTTTTTCGGTAAAATTTTTATATTTTTTATTAAATTTTTTCGGTTAGTCGTTTGAGCCTGCAATTTAGTCTAAAAGATCTTTTATTTCTTTCAATTCTTCCTGAGAAGGCTGATCGTCGTCCTTAGCCGCATTCTTTTTGAATTTTATATCCGAAAGCGGAAAATCTTTATAAGCGAAACTGCCGTCCGAATTCGTGGTTTTTACCTTTACGATGAATTTAAGCATATTGTTGGAAACGACGGTGGCTTTGCCATCGGGCGTAGTAACCTCGCTTCCGACCTTAGGCATTTTCTTGAACGCTTCGCTGTAATGCTCGTTCTCGTATTCGAGACAGCACATAAGCCTGCCGCAAAGTCCGCTTATCTTTGTAGGATTGAGCGAAAGACCCTGCGTTTTTGCCATTTTTATCGTTACTTTTCTGAAATCGGGCATACAGCTCGCACAGCAACATACTCTGCCGCACGGAGCGATTCCGCCTAAAATTCTCGTTTCGTCTCTTATGCCGACCTGGCGAAGTTCTATCCTTATATGGAACGCCGAAGCAAGGTCTTTGACGAGTTCTCTGAAATCTATTCTGCCCGCGGCGGTGAAATAAAACACGACTTTGCCGCCCTCGAAAGCGAATTCCGCGTCGATAAGCTTCATTTTAAGCCCTCTCGCCGCAATTTTTTCGTTGGCAAGCTTCATTGCGTCGCTTACCTTGGCTTCGTTTTTTTTCACCCTCGCCTCGTCTTCGGGCGTGGCTCTTCTCATTATCGGTTTCAACGGCTGAACGATTTTATCGTCCGAAACTTCGCCGGGGGGCGTAAGCACTTTTCCGTATTCCACCCCTCTCGCCGTTTCGACAATCACTCCGTCGCCCCTTTTTAATACCATTTTAACCGGATTGAAAAAGTACACCTTTCCGGAATGTTTAAATTTTATGCCTACAACCTCTGCCATTTATATTTTTCTCCTAATATCGACAACAAAATTCCGTCCGCCACCATCGTCGTGTTGGCGTTGAAATATATCGCGCGTTCCTTTTCGGTAAGCATGTCCGCTATCGCTATGAGCGCGCCTGTCGTGTAACCGTTTTCCTTTGCCTTTAATTTATCTTTAACAAGCAATTTCGCTACTTCGCTTTTGAGTATCGTGACGAAATCCTTTAAATTATCCTTGTTTATTTTGCTCGAATACGCCGCGACTTCTTTGGACGAACGCATCGAAAACAGCACTTCTTCGCAGAAAATTCTCAGTTTTTCGATTTCTCCGTCCTGATAGGACTTGATTACGCTTCCGATTTTTCCGCCGCCGAGCGCGATTGCCGAGTCGAGCTTCGTCGAATCCGGATATTCGCCTCTTAACGCTTCGCGCACTTCGCTGTCCGAAAAAGGCGGAATATCGAGCCTTTTCACGCGGGATTTAACCGTGGGAAGAATTGTCGAATCGGACACCGCGCCTATTAAAATGCAGACGTTTTCGGGCGGTTCTTCCAAAGTTTTGAGTATTTTATTCTGCGCCTCGGCGGTCATATTCTCCGCTCCGCACAAAACGAAAAGGCGCAAATCGTTTTCAATCGGCTTAACTATCGTTTTCGAAACGAGGTCGTCGCTGTCCGCGGTCTTGATTTTGTCGCCCTCCTTCGGGTAAAAATCGCAGTCCGCATATGCTTCCTTTTCGATGAGTCTGCACGGGCGGCAATCTCCGCAAGCGTCGCCGTTTTCGCACATAATAAGAGAAGCGAAAATCTTCATATAAGATCTGAGCATTATCCCGTCCGGGCAAACAATCAGATACGCGTGGCCGAGTTCCCCGCGTTTTTTATCGCCGCGGATAATCCTGTACGCGTTGGTATTTTTTATCAGTTTTTCCGCAATCCCGTTCACTTATCGAAGCACCTTTATCTCTTTATCCGATGATTTTTTGTTTCTTATTATCTGATGATTTTTCTGTTTCTTAAAACGCTTAAAACGTCCTCGAACACCTTTTCCACGCTTTGCTCGGCGTTTATCGCCGCTATCCTTTCGGGAAAGTCTTCGAGTTGCTTTTTATACCCCTCGTAAACCTTTTCGTGGAATTCTCTGCCGCTTTGCTCTATTCTGTCGTTTTTATCCGCGCCGCCTTTTCTCAGAAACGCTCTTTCGGGCGTAATGTCGAAAAACAATGTCACGTCGGGCATGCAATGTTCTATCGGGTAAGAATTTATTTTATCGATAAAATCCTTTCCGAGACCTCTCGCATAGCCCTGATACGCAACCGACGAATCGATAAACCTGTCGCACACGACGATTTTTCCGTTTTTAACCGACGGGATTATCACTTCTTTTACGAGTTGCGCGCGAGCTGCGGCATATAAAAGCGCTTCCGTTTCGTCGGTTTCTTCTTTGTTTGCGGCGTCTAAGATTATCTCGCGGATCTTCTCGGAAATTTTCGTTCCGCCCGGTTCGCGCGTGAAAACGCAGTCATACCCGTTTTCGGTAAGATAATCGGTTAAAAGTTTAAGCTGAGTGGATTTTCCCGAGCCGTCGCCGCCTTCGAGCGAAATAAACGCGCCGCGTATATTGCCGCTTTTATCGCTTATGTCGTTCTTGTCACTTTTATCGTTTTTTCCGCAAGCGTTACCGCATATATTGCCGCGTGCGTCGCCTGCGTCGTTGCCGCATATGTTATTGTTAGTCTGCATAATCGCTGAATGTTTTAATCGCGTTTTCGATTACGGCAAGCGACTCGAAATCGAGATCGGGTTGATCTTTTCCGAAATTGAACACCGACAAAACAAGCCCGTCCGAACGTCTTTCGGGGTCTTTATCTCCGTTTTCGTTTTCGATATACTCCCAGAAATACCATATATCCGAAAGTTTTTCCTTTTCGGAATTTTCGGTTTCCATTGCTTTCTGATTGAGTTTATATAAATCTATGCCGTAAGGAACGTGTTCTTTTTTATATTCTTCCGTAGGGGCGAAATCGCAATACCAATACAAATCCACGCCCTCCGCCGCGGCTTTTTCGATTGCGCCGACAACGGTGAGATAGGTTTTTTGAAGGGTTTTTATCCTCTCGATTTCGTTTTTAACGCCCTGCGCTTTCTGCTCGTCCGTTCTGTAAGTTTTTCTGTAATTGCCCGCCTGCTTAATTCTCACGGAAAGAAAATAGTCTTCCACGGCTTTTTCGTCCACCTCGCCGTCGGTTAAGAACTTGTCGAGATAGTTTTTCGCGGAAGCGAGGTATTCGTCAAACTGAGCGACGTAACTGTTGTTGACTATCGACTGTGCGTCGTCGTTGACTTTCGTCTCCGCAACCCCGTTTTCGTCTTTTTTAACCGTTCCGTCCTCATTTTTCACTTCCTCGCGTTTGCCGTTGAAAATCAGAACGTCGCCCTCTTTCGTGGCGGCTTTAAGCGATAACATATAAAGCGCGGAATAGTTCCCCGCCGCCGTTACCGTGCTTACGCTCGCTTCGAGTACGTCGTAAGAAAGCTTGTTTTCTTCTTTAAGTTTTGATATCATTTCGTAAGGGTAATTTTCCTTGGAATAAACCCCGTCGAATATCACGAAATAGAACTGCTCGCCGACGGTGGCGCGAGTGGCGCAGGTCGTGAAAAGAAGTACCCACACCGCTATCGCCGCGCCGATTGCGATAATAATCTTAACGAGATCATACGCGATAAGGTTAGAAAACCTTTTCTTTGTTATTTTTACGTCCATATTTTGTAATCAGGCGTTTCAGGCTAATATTTCGAGAATTTTTACCTGATAGGAGCATTTCGGAGCTTTGACGGTGACAACTTCTCCGAGTTTTGCGCCGACAAGAGCTTTTCCCAAAGGAGATTCGTTGGAAATTCTGCCGACCGCGATATTCGCTTCGGTCGTTCCGACTATCTCGTATTCGGTTTTCTCGTTTTCGTCCACGTCGAGAACCAGAACCTTGTTTCCGACGTTTACGACGTCGTGTCCGCCGTCCGATTTGATGATTTCGGCGATCTTAAGTTTAGCTTCGATTTCTACTATCTCGCCTTCTATTCTCGCCTGCTCGTTTTTCGCCGCGTCGTATTCCGCGTTTTCGGACAAGTCGCCGAAGTCTCTCGCGACTTTGATTCTCTCGGTTATTTCGGGACGTTTAACGAATTTCAATTCTTCGAGTCTCTTTTCGAGTTGCTTGTATCCTTCTTCTGTAAGTATAACTTTTTCGCTCATTTAAGTTGCTCCTTTTGCCTCTTTCGTTTATTTTTTGGAGGCTGCTTCGGGCGTTTTCCGCCGCTTTATAAATTTGCTTTAAACACGTATAAATTTGCTAAACACGTATAAAGTTTCTTAAACACGCTTTTTATGAATGTGCTTGCCTTCCCCGATAGCCGTGAGCGGCTATCGGGGAAGGCAAGCGATCCGACTTTTTAGATTACGTTTTTAAGTTCGTTTTTCGGCTTTCGTTGTTACGCTTTAAGCGTGTAAGTGAATCCCTTGTCGGACGAATCTTCTTTAACGTCGGTCGCGGAAGGATAACGTACAAGGTTATTCGCGCGCATCATATGCGAGATGGCTCCGATAGCTTTCTTGCAATCTTCCGCCGTCTTTACGACCATAAACGAATCGAGACCCTCCGCTTTCATAGCTTCGTCCGCGGCGTTGAGTCCTTCCTCCGCTCCGCTGAGATAAATGTATATCTTGCCGTTTGCGAGGAAAGCTTTCATCAAAGTCTTTTCCTGAGTCGCGCCTTCGTCCGCCGCAACGAACGATTTCGCGTAAACTCTTATAAGTTTAAGGAATTCCTCGGGCGTGGACGCAACCTTGCCTTTTGCAAGTTTGAATTCGTAGCCGCTCTTTCTTTCCGCTTCCGTGCATTTGATTAAAGCCGCTTTTTCGGCTTTCATATAACCTTTATCGTAAAGCGTTTCTTCGATAAGCTCTTTCGCCGAAGCGATATCTTCGTCTTTGGCGACGACCGCTTTAACGGGAAGTTTTGCGCCCGCTTCTACGGTTATGCCTTTTTTAGCGAGTTCGTCCGCTTCCGCGTCGGCTTCCACTTCTACCGTGTCGCCGACTGCTTTAATCGAAACGGCTACTCCGTCTTCGCTTAAACCGAAATCGAGATCGTCCGCCGATTTATAGCTTAAAAGCTCGGCTTTAAGTTCGTCGAACGCTTTGCCCGCGTCGAACTTTTCTTCGGGTTTCTCGTCCTTCTTCGCCGCGGCGAGAATTGCAAGCGCGGCTTGTTCGGCGGCAAGTTTTGCGGCGAGTTCCGCGTCGAGACGGGATTTTTCCGCCGCGATTTCTTTTGCTCTCTGCTCTTCGTAAGCTTTGAGCTTGCTGTCGATAAGTTCGTTGACTTTGCCCTCGTCCATAGACGGCTCGGCTGCCTTAGCGGCTTCCGCGGCTCTTAACTCTTCGAGAACTTTATTTCTCTCTTCGGCTTTCGCAAGACTTATGAGAGCTTCTCTTTCCGCAAGTGCCTGTTGAAGAGCGAGTTTTGCCTTTTCGGCTTCTTTCTCCGCGTTCTCTTTGGCGTTGTCGTTATCTTTCGCCGCCTGAATTTCTCTTATCGTTTGAAGTCTTACTTCCTCGGCTTTTCTCTCTTCCTCGGCTTTCTTGGCTTCATAACTGAGTTTTTCGATTTCGAGTTTGGTTATTCTCGGATCTTCGTCGTAACCGATAGCGGTCTGGTGAATTCCCGTTCCCGCCGTTCCGTTAGCCCTGCCGCGATAATCGCCGCAAGCGTTCACTCTCTTGGTTATAAGTTCCTGAGCCTCGTTTAATTTATCGTATTTCGACTGCGGCAACCATTTTGCGTAAACGGTTACGCATCCGCCCTTATGAGCGGCGACGTCGAACTTCTTCGTGCATTTCTTATTGGTGTACCACCCCATGAATTGGTAGCCTCTTCTCGTGGGGTTGTTGGGATAACCGAGATTTTTGCTGTGTCTGACTTTCTGTCCGTTGGAAAATCTGCCGCCCATAGCGTTGTATTTCACTTTGAATCTCTTACGTCTTACATGCGCGACGATTGCCCAGATAACCAAAGCGACGATGATAAGCGCGATTACGCCTATGGCAACGAATAAGGCTATGTTCTTGAAAGAATCCTGACTTAAAATTCCTACCGACATCGCGGTGTTCACGTTTCCTAAGAAGAATGTCATTTTTACATCATCTCCGTCATTTTTTTGCTGCTCGTTATCGCAAACGAACTTGATTTTCGAGTGGTCGTAACCGATTGCGACGAATTCGCTCGCGTCCTCTACCTTTTCCTTATCGAAGGTGAGTTCCACTTTGAACTGCATTCCTTCGTTTAAAGATTTAATCCGCGCGAATTCTTTTTCGTCCATCGCGATATAGCTTATGTTTTGATCATTGCCTTCCGCGTCCACGCTCGTTGCGGGAACGAGAACGGAGAAAGACAAATAATACCTGAGACTGTGAACGTCGGCAAGTCCGAGTTTTTCGGTATCGGACAGCTCGCTCGACGCAATCTGCATCTTCTTCTCGTTGTTGAGAATAAGATTTATGTTTCTTTCGACGGCAGGTATTCCGCCGAATACGACTTTGAGTTTAGAGTTCTGATCGAAACAGTTTATCTCGTTTCCGTCTTTATCGACGGCTGTCACCTTGACCGACGGGATTTTTTCCTGAGGGAATACCTTGTTGAAGATACCCGATATCGGATTCGACGGCGGGAGAATGTTGTTGAGAACGTCTAACGTGAAAATCTTTTCGTTTTCGCCCGGAACGAATTCGAGCGTCGGGGTGTTGAACCACTCGACCTTTTTCGTCGATTCGTCCTCGCAGACGAGCGCGCCGTTTCTCGAATAGCTGTTGATAAATCCGTCCGCGATTTCAAGGCCTGTATATCTCGGTCTGTTCTCGCCGTATCTCGAAGTAAGAGTGTCGGCAAGTCTGTTCGCGATATTGACGTTGTAACTTACCGTCGCGTCGGCGGATATTCCGTATTTGTTGGCTTTGGATATCCTTATCGCTTCGACAGCCGATTTCGTAAGACCGACGTATTTGTTGAGAATGTCTCTTACGTTATCCCAATCCGCGCCTTTATATTCGGCGCCTTTATCGGTTTCGCCCGTTTCGCCGTCGGAACCGTCGGAATTTATCGCGACGGTTTTAACGTTTATCGTAACCGTTCCGGTGGATAACTCTAATTCGTAATTTTCCTCCAACGCGTCGAAGTGGCGGAGATATTCTTCGACAAGCGCGAGTTCTTCTCTGCGTTCGTCCGTTTTTCTGTCGCGTTCTTCGTCCGTGTCCGAACTTTCTATCGCCGCGGTTTTTCCGAACCCGTTCACGCGTTCGGCGGCGACTTCCATATAACGTCTGAGTCCTTTTTCGACGGTCGCTTTTTTGAAGTAAGCGTCGAGTCTGTTAAGAAGTCTGCTTTCGAGGTCGCTCTCGCTTTTCGCGATTAACTTGTAATCGGCGAGCATCATCGTTCTTATGACGGTGTAATCTCTTTCTGCAAGCGCGTCCGCCGTTTCGATATCCGTCGAAAGGTCGCCGTAAACGATCTGCGACGGCGTGCGACAATTGTAATTTATCGTTTCGTCTGCGTATTTGCCCGATTTAAAGATGAGATAGTAATAAAAATCAAGCGTTTTCTGCTTATCGGATACTATCGCTCTGCTGTTTATGTTCGTCGCGACGATTTCGCTTACGACGTCAGTCTCAAAAGCCTCGACGTACTCTTTCGCGTAAGTCGCGTTGCATTCCGTCGAACAGTCGCTGTGTCCTTCGCCCGTTTTTCCGTCGAACTTAAAGGAAGTTCTCAAAAGCTTTTTGGCTCTCGAAATTATTTCTTTCGCTTTATATCCCGCAAGATCGTCGGGGTCTTCCGAAAGATACCCGCCGTTTCCCGTGACGGAGAAATCCTTGCGCATATAAATGTAATTCGCGTAAAACCTGTAAGCCGTCTGATATACTCCGTAAAGTCCGTTAAGATCGTGATCCTCGTACAGAAGTTTCGCCGCAGCCGCGCAATCCGCTTCCGTTATCGCGCCCGGTCTGGCTTCGCCTATGTAGCTGTTTACTTTACTGACAAGTTCGTCGAATTTTACGTTTTTCGGATCAAGTTCGAACGCGATTATCGAGTCGTCCGTAACGTCGGTAGCCGCGGACGCTTCCGCAAAAAGCTTGATGTAGCCTTTTACTATTCCGCCGCCCTTTATGCCGACAATAAGCTCGTCCCTTCTTGCCCGTAACGAATCGACGTCTAAATCGGGGTCGGAATTCGTGGTATATTCCGGAAATTCCGCGTCAGGTCGCACCGCTCTGTTTTCCGTTTCCGAAGCCGAAGATCCGCCGTCGGTCGACGAAGACCCGGAAGTCCCGCCTCCGCCGCAGGAAACCGCAAAAAGAGCCAGCATAAGCGCCGCAAAGAGCGCGAGCAGGCTGAGCGGTATTCTCTTTTTCCCGTGCTTATTTTCCATAAACTTTCTCCCGTAAATTGCCTCGGCGCACGGATTTTACCTTTGCGCCCTCGGCAATTCAGATATACTTTTACTGCTATATAATTATAATAACATATATCGTAAATTATTTCAATTATTTTTAACGATTTTTTTTATTTTCGGTTGATTTTTTTCGGGTATTTTCGCGTCGGGCGTCGCGTTTCGCTCGTTTTCGGCTTGTTCTTAGCCCCGAAATAAAGCGACTTTCGCCAAAGCCGAAAAGTGAAAATCGGCAATAAGTCCGCCTATAAGTCGATTAACGGCACTTTTTGGAAATTTCAACCCTCCGAAATAACTCCCGCGCCGCAAATTTTACGACTTTTTTCGAAAATGTCGTTTAATGTCGGATTGCTCGCTTCGCCGCTTACAGCTTTTTTTTATTTCTTTCGGGAAGTTTTTTGCTCGGCGACGGTTTTTAAATTTAAATACAATTTACGGTACGACAAAAAGGACTTATTACGGTACGACAAAAAGGGCTTCGGTCGAAGCCCTTTGCCTATGTTAAGATTTAATCTTGAACTATACTAAAACATACACTTTAATCTACGAGCAACCGTCGGCGGTCGTCGATTAAATGTTTAAACGCTATCGATTTACGCGTTTAACGATTATTATACAAGCTCGATGATTGCAACGTCTGCCGCGTCGCCTCTTCTCATGCCGAGCTGGTAAATTCTCGTATAACCACCCTTTCTTCCGGACTCGGCATACTCGGGAGCGATCGTGTTAAAGAGTTTCTCGACAAGCGGATGCTTAACGCCTTCCGTTCTTGCCTTGAAGTCCTTCATAGACTCTCTGTTTACTTTAACTTCGCCGTCCGCGTTTTTCTCGACGCTTTTACCTCTCTGCTCCTGAATATCATAAACAAGGCTCATGATCTTTCTTCTTGCAGCGAGCTTCTTTCCTCCGTCTTTAACGACTTTGGTGGTAACGTCTTTGCCTTTTTTATCCTTGGTAGTAACGGTCGATTCTACAACGTCGTCATAACTGTTGATGGCAAGAGTAATAATCTTTTCTACATACGGTCTGAGTTCTTTAGCTCTGCCGAGAGTAGTTTCGATTCTGCCATACCACAAAAGGTTCGACGCCTGATTTCTTAATACCGCTTTTCTCTGCGTGGTTGTCATACCTAATTTTCTTGGCATTTCTTAGTCCTCCTTTTCTTTTAATGCTAAACCGTAGGTGCCTAATTTATAGATTACTTCGTCCAAAGACTTCTTGCCCAAATTTCTGACTTTAAGCATATCGTCTTCCGTCTTTTTGGTTAAATCGCCTACAGTGTGGATGTTTGCTCTCTTCAAGCAATTGTAAGAACGTACGGATAAATCCATCTCTTCGATGCTCGTGTTTAAAATGGTCTCTATGTTGTCCTGCTTTGCGGGAACGACGATAGGTCCGCTCATAACGGTGCTGAGAGCGAAAAGCTGGATATGCTCGCCTAAAATTTTAGCGGCGAGACTTATGATTTCTTTACCCGAAAATGCTCCGTTCGTCCACACTTCGAGCGTCAGTTTATCGTAATCGGTGCTTTGTCCGACTCTCGTGCTTTCCACGTTGTAACTGACTTTTTTAACAGGCGTATAAATAGAATCGATAGGAATATAGTCTATTTCTTCGGTCTTGTTGTGTTCTGCGCCTTTATACCCTCTGTCTCTTCCAATGGTTATTTCCATATCGAGAACAGCGCCTTTGTCAAGCGTACAAATATACGCGTCCTTGTTGAGTACCTCTACTTCCATGTCCGACGCGATATCCCCTGCAAGTACTATTGCGGGACCCGTCTTGTAAAGTCTCAATACTTTTTTGAAGTCGGGGGCAGTGGTCGTGGTTTTGAACGCTATACCTTTAATGTTCAAAATGATTTCGGTAACGTCCTCTTTCACTCCCGGCACGGTGGAAAATTCATGCTTAACGATTCCGTTGGCAAACTTTATTCCTTGCGCCGCCGCTCCCGGAAGAGACGATAAAAGCGTGCGTCGAAGTGCATTGCCGAGCGTTAATCCGAAGCCTTTTTCAAGCGGCTCCGCTACTATCTTGGCATACGTTCTGTCATCGCTTTCAACAGTCACTATCTTGGGCGTTTCTATTTCCATCATAGAAAAATATACCTCCTGATTATTTGTTATGGTATATATTACTTAGAATACAACTCGACAATCATCTGTTCGGTAATCTGCGAATCAATATCCTCTCTCGTCGGAAGTGCAAGAACTTTTCCTTCTAATTTTTCAACGTCGAAATCAAGCCATTTGGGCATCTTCGCGCTCTTTGCCGAGCCTTTCAACGCTTCGAAATAAGGAGACGATTTCTTTCCTTCTTTAACGGAAATAACGTCGCCGACCTTAACCTGGAAGGACGCTATGTCAACGGGTCTGCCGTTTACGTTGAAGTGAGCGTGAGTTACAAGCTGACGCGCCTGACTTCTCGAAACCGCGATTCCCATTCTGTATACCACGTTATCAAGCCTTCTTTCGATCAAAGAAAGCATGTTTTCACCGGTAATACCCTTCATCTTATCGGCTTTCTCGTAATAATCTCTGAACTGAGATTCGAGTATGCCGTAAATTCTCTTTGCCTTCTGTTTCTCACGAAGCTGAAGTCCGTATTCGGAGACCTTCTTTCTGTCTGCTCCGTGCTGTCCGGGAGCTACCGGTCTTCTTTCGAAAGGACAAGAGGTTTTGTAACATTTGTCGCCTTTTAAGAATAACTTACCGCCTTCGCGTCTGCACAAGCGGCACTTTGCGTCTGTATATTTAGCCATCGCTTATTTACCTCCCAATTAAACTCTACGACGTTTCGGCGGACGGCATCCGTTGTGCGGAATGGGAGATACGTCCTGAATGAGCGTAACTTCCAAGCCTACGTTTCCTAATGCTCTGATAGCCGATTCTCTGCCCTGTCCGGGTCCTTTTACATAAACTTCGACAGAACGAAGTCCGTGTTCCATTGCCGCCTTAGCTGCGGTTTCTGCTGCCTGCTGCGCGGCGAACGGAGTGCTTTTTCTCGAACCTTTGAATCCGAGAGCGCCCGAACTGCAATGAGCGATGTCGTTTCCGTTCGTATCGGTAACGGTAACGATAGTATTGTTAAAGGAGGATTTGATATGAACCTGACCTTTGTCTACGTTTTTTAATTCTTTACGTTTCTTTACGACTTTCTTAACAGCCATTTCTGTTTACCTCCTTTTATTACTTGCTTGCGGTCTTCTTCTTGGCGACCGTACGACGAGGACCTTTTCTCGTTCTCGCGTTTCTCTTGGAACTCTGTCCTCTTACGGGCAAGCCCTTTCTGTGTCTTACGCCGCGATAGCAACCGATTTCCATAAGTCTCTTGATGGAAAGGGATACTTCGCTTTTAAGCTCACCTTCTACTTTAAGGTGATGCTCGATGTATTCTCTGAGTTTTGCAACGTCGTCTTCCGTAAGGTCTTTAACCCTCGTGTCCGGATTGACGCCCGTCTCTTTTAAAATTTTGGTTGCGGTAGGTCTGCCGATACCGTATATATACGTGATACCGATTTCTACGCGCTTTTCTCTTGGTAAATCTACGCCGGCAATACGAGCCATTTTGTATATCCTCCGAATTTTATAAAAATTTGTTTTTGTGTTTCGGTTTCCCGAGAATTGAAAAGTAATTAACCCTGTCTCTGTTTATGGCTCTTGTTCTTGGAGCAAATAACCATAACCTTTCCTTCTCTTTTAATGACTCTGCACTTATCGCACATAGGTTTCACTGATGGTCTTACTTTCATTTTTTTGATCCTCCGATTTTAAGTTTAAATTAACAAAATTGTCAGTTTTTGCTACGCCAGACTATCCGACCTTTGGTCAGATCATAAGGGCTCATTTCTATCTTTACCGAATCGCCGGGTATTATCTTTATATAGTTCATACGCAGCTTTCCGGAGATATAGGCTGTTATCACATAACCGTTGGATAATTTAACCTTGAACGTGGCGTTCGGTAACGCCTCTTCGATAACGCCTTCCGCCTCTATAACGTCGTCCTTCGACACAGTTTGTTCCTCCAATTTTATTTTTGGGCTTTCGCCTCTTTGTAACGTCGCTTTCAGCGTCTTCCTTTAAAGTTAAAAAGTTTACACTTTTTACCATCAGATTTTAGCGACGTTTGTTTCGGTTTTACTGCTTATAACGTCAGTATTTCTACTCCGTTGTCACCGATAAGCACGGTGTTTTCGTAATGAGCGGAAGGTTTTCCGTCGCTCGTTACGCATTTCCAGCCGTCTATGTCGACCTCGTAGCCGCCCATGTTTATCATAGGCTCGATCGCGATCGTCATATTTCTTTTAAGCCTCACGCCTACGCCTCTCTTGCCGTAATTCGGAACGGACGGGTCTTCGTGAAGATTTCTCCCCACGCCGTGACCGACCATATCTCTTACGACCGAGAAACCGTTTTTCTCGGCGTGTTCCTGCACCTGCGCTCCGATATCTCCGAGCGCGCTGCCGATACATATGCCTTTTATTCCCTCGAAGAAACATTCCCTCGTCACGTCGATGAGCTTTTTCTTTTCCGGGCTGATATGCCCTACGTACAAGCTCCTCGCCGCGTCGCCGTGAAAGCCGTTAAAGAACGCTCCCACGTCCACGCTTACGATCTGGTTTTCTTCGATTACCCTGTCGGACGGGAATCCGTGAACGACCTGCTCGTCTATCGATATGCACGTTGCCGCGGGGAATCCGCCGTATCCTAAAAACGACGGTTTCGCTCCGCACGACGTAATATAATCGTAGGCGATTTTATCGAGTTCCTTCGTCGTCATGCCCGCTCTGATTTTATCTTCGCAAAGACACAACACGTCGCGTACTATCTCGCACGGTTTCCTCATTAACTCAATTTCTTTATCGCTCTTTATATATATCATTTTTCAGCCTAACCTTTCGGTGATCGCATTGAATACCGCGTCTATATCGCCGTCGCCGTCTACATAAATAAGTTTGCCTTTGTTTTTGTAGTGTTCGATCAGCGGCGCAGTCTGTTTTTCGTATACTTCAAGTCTTTTTCCGACCGTTTCTTCGTTATCGTCGGCTCGCTGAATAAGTTCGCCGTCGCATTTGCCGCACTTTGTGCTGCCGCCGAGATAATCTATATGATAGCTTTCTCCGCATTTGCCGCACACCCTTCTGCCCGTGAGTCTTCTCATAAGCTTGTGAAGAGGTACGTCGATATCGACAACCGCGTCTATTTCCGAAAATCCGTCCAGAGCTTCCGCCTGGAAAACCGTTCTCGGGAAACCGTCCAGAAGATAACCGCTTTTGCAGTCGTCCTTTTCGAGACGTTCCTTGACTATCTGTATCGTCACCTCATCGGGAACGAGTTGCCCTTTATCGATATACGATTTGGCAACCATTCCGATGGGGGTTTTTTCTTTTATGTTACTTCTGAATATATCGCCCGTGGAAATGTGGGGTATGCCGTATTTCTCGGCAAGCCTTACGGCTTGCGTACCCTTTCCCGCGCCGGGCGCGCCCAATAAGATTATGTTCATCTTATTTAAGGAATCCCTTGTACTGCTTAGCCATGATCTGCGATTCGAGCGCGGTGTTGAATTCGAGTGCTACGGATACTACGATGAGCATTCCCGTTGCGCTGAACGAACCCGACGTCAAGCTCGGCAGAACGAGTTTAAGAACGAGCGAGGGGATAAGTGCAAGAATGGCAAGGAATATCGCTCCGAAAAGAGTAAGTCTGTCGGACGTCTTTTTGAGATAATCCGCAGTGGGCTTACCCGGTCTGATTCCGGGGATAAATCCGCCGTTTTGCTGTATCGTTTTGGAAATGTCTTCCGGCTGGAACTGTATCTGCGAATAGAAGAACGCAAAGAACAGAATGAGCAGGCACAAAACTATCGAATAGAACGGATAGGGAGACGAAGCTCCGAGCCATACCTGCCACCAGGTAAGGAAGCTCTTCCAACCGAAAAGCGTTCCTAAAAGTTCGGGGAAGGAAAGAATCGAGAAGGCAAAGATGAGGGGCATAACGCCGTTTGCATTTACCTTGATCGGGATTTCGGACGACTGACCGCCGTACATTTTTCTTCCCTTTACCTGCTTAGCATATTGAACCTTGATTTTTCTTTCCGCAAGTTCAATCCATACGATCGCTCCGAAAAGAACGACAACGATAAGAAGATAACCTATATATCTCAGAAGTTCTTCTTTGTTAAGTCCGTCGGACGATAAGAAGATCGTGTTGAATTCGGTAATCGTGAACGACGCGAACGACGCGATGATACCTGCATAGATGAGGAGCGAAATACCGTTGGAAACACCGTGTTCGGTAATTCTTTCGCCTATCCACATCGTGATGCACGAACCTGCCGTATAGAACAATACGATAATGATATAACCGAGCGCTCTGGTAAAGCCCGTGGATCCGTTCTTGGAACCTGCGATTATGGAACCGAGTTCCGCAACTTCGGACGAGACGTTACCGTAGCTTACGATAATACCTATGGATTGGACGATCGCGAGGAGAATAGTTAAGTATCTCGTGTAAGACGAAATCTTTCTTCTTCCCTCTTCGCCCTGTTTGGATAATCTTTCAAGAGGCGGAATTGCCACTGCAAGAAGTTGCATAATGATCGATGAGTTGATGTACGGTCCGATACCCATTGCAAACAATGTTCCGTTAGCAAGCGAACCGCCTGTCATCATGTTCATTATCTTTAAATAAGAAAACTCTGTCTCGCTGTCGATTAACTGATCGCCGATACCCGGGACGGGAATGTAGCTTCCGATTCTGTAAAGAAGTAAGAAAAGCAAAGTCCAGAGTATTTTAATCCTTATTTCCTTGACTTTGAATGCGTTTTTAATCGTTTCAAACATTTTCTACCTCCGCTTTAAAAAGAAGATTAAACTTCTTCTGCCGTACCGCCGGCAGCTTCGATAGCTTTCTTGGCTGCTTCGGAAAATTTGGACGCTTTAACCGTTAAAGCCACGTCGAGTTTGCCGTTTCCGAGAACTTTAAGTCCCGCGGCGTTCTTAACTACTTTAACGAGTCCGTTTACGACAAGTGCGTCGTAATCGACGACCGCGCCGGCTTCGAATGCGGAAAGTTTGTCAATGTTTACAACCGTATAAACAACTCTGAAATGATTGTTGAATCCGCGTTTGGGAACACGACGGGTCAAAGGCATCTGTCCGCCTTCGAATCCCGGTCTTACTCCGCCGCCGCTTCTCGCCCACTGACCTTTATGGCCTTTACCGCTCGTTTTGCCGAGTCCGGAGCCGATACCGCGACCTAATCTCTTTTTGGAAGTTCTTGCGCCTTCTGCAGGCGATAATTGACCAATTCTCATTGTACACCTTCCTTATACGTTCTCAACCTTTACCATGTGCGAAACGAGAGCCAACTGACCTTGAAGCGTCGCGTTATCGGTAAAAATCTTCGAATGATTTATTTTTCTGAGTCCCAAAGCCGCGATTACAGCCTTCTGCTTGGGAAGGCATGCTATCGTGCTTTTGACAAGAGTTACTTTAACCTGTTTTTCCATCT
The DNA here is from genome assembly GCA_934247225.1 of uncultured Clostridia bacterium. GTDB lineage: Bacteria > Bacillota > Clostridia > Christensenellales > Borkfalkiaceae > UBA10281. The sequence goes on along the minus strand of CAKQJE010000001.1, from coordinate 212,706 downwards.
CAAAGTACCTCCTTAACCTAAAATCTCTTCGGCGGTTTTGCCGCGGAGAGCCGCAACTTCCTCTACGGTTTTAAGCTCGTTAAGACCTGCTATAACTGCTTTAACCATATTTACGGGGTTGCTCGTTCCGTGAGATTTGGTTCTGATGTTCTTAATGCCTACGGCTTCCATTACCGCACGGACGGGACCGCCCGCGATAACTCCGGTACCTTCTTCGGCGGGCATCATAAGAACGGATCCTCTGCCGAATTTACCGATAACGGTGTGGGGAATGGTGGTTTCGACAAGCGAAACCTTGCGCATAGCCTTTTTAGCCTGAGCGGTAGCCTTTTCGATTGCTTCGGGAACTTCGTTCGCCTTTCCGCTTCCGCATCCTACTCTGCCGTTCTCGTCGCCAACGACCACGAGAGCAGCGAAACGCATTTTACGTCCGCCTTTTACAACTTTGGTGATACGGTTGACGGCTATAAGTTTTTTGCAAAGACCGTCGTCGCGATCTTGCTTTCTTTGAGGTCTGTTATTTTCTTTTGCCATTTTTCGCTTCCTCCTCTTAGAATTTCAAGCCGCCTTCTCTGGCGCCGTCCGCTAAGCTCTTTACTCTGCCGATGTAAAGGTAACCGCCTCTGTCGAATACGACGTTTTCGATTCCCTTTGCCGTAGCTTTCTTAGCAAGTTCGATTCCGACAACCTTAGCCTGCTCCGACTTGTTCTTGTCGCCGAGAAGAGCCGCAACGGCTTTCTCTTTGGTTGAGCATGCAACGAGGGTGTTACCCTTTACGTCGTCGATGATCTGTGCATAAATGTTGTTAAGACTTCTGTAAACGCAAAGTCTCGGGCAAGCCGCCGTTCCGGAGATTTTAGCTCTGACTCTGCTATGTCTTCTCTTTCTGTCGGTATTTTTATCAATTTTCGATATCATATCAGTTTACTCCTTATTTACCCGCTGTCTTGCCTTCCTTACGTTCGATCACTTCGTCTTTGTAAGCGATACCGTATCCGTGGTAAGGTTCGGGCTTTCTGATGGCTCTGATATTTGCGGCTATCTGACCGACGGCAACTTTGTCGATACCCTTAACGCTGATCTCCGTGGGAGATACCGCGGTAAGAGTTATTCCTTCGATAGGATTGACGACTACGTTGTGGCTGAAACCGACCGAAAGGGTGATGTCCTTGCCGGTCTGAGCGACTTTCCAACCTACGCCGTTTACCACGAGGTTCTTCTCGTAGCCTTTGGTTACGCCGACTACCATGTTGTGAAGAAGGGCTCTGTACAAGCCGTGTTTAGCCTTGATTGCGTCCTCTTCGGAATTTCTCTTGACGTGAGCTACGTTTCCTTCAACGCTGAAAGAAATATGCTCTGCGTCGTAATCCTGAGTAAGCGTTCCGAGAGGTCCTTTTACCGTAAGCAAGCCGTTATCTGCCGTTAAAGTTACTCCTGCCGGCATTTCGACCGGCTCTCTTCCTATTCTTGACATTGTTTCGACCTCCTTACCAGACGTAAGCAAGAACTTCGCCGCCGTGGTTGGACTTTCTTGCCTCTTTGTCTGTCATTACACCCTTGGGAGTGGAAATAATAGCGATTCCGAGTCCGCCGAGAACCTTGGGAAGCTCTTCGCAGCCCGCATAGATTCTGAGTCCGGGTTTGGATATTCTTTTAAGTCCGTTGATGACTTTTTCGCCCTTGGGTCCGTATTTCAATTCGATTACGATCTTGCCCTGTACGTCGCCTTCTTCTTTAACAACGTCGTACTTGGTGATGTAACCTTCGTCTAAAAGTATCTGCGCGATGGATTTCTTCATGTTCGACGCGGGAATTTCGACCGTGTCGTGAGAAGCCGTAAGCGCGTTTCTGATACGAGTGAGCATATCTGCGATAGGATCTGTCATTTTAATCTAAACCTCCTCTTACCAACTTGCCTTTTTTACGCCGGGAATCTGTCCCTTGTAAGCTAATTCTCTGAAACAGATACGGCATACTCCGTATTTTTTCAGAACGGCGTGCGGTCTTCCGCAGATAGAACATCTCGTATATCCTCTGGTAGAGAATTTCGGTGTCTTTTTCTGTTTATTTATCATTGCTGTTTTTGCCATGATTCGTGTTCTCCTTAATTAGCTTTGAAAGGCATTCCCATTGCCTTAAGAAGTTCTCTCGCTTCTTCGTCCGTGTTGGCGGTGGTTACGATACAAATATCGAAACCTCTTACCTTTTCAACCTGGTCGTATTGGATTTCAGGGAATATAAGCTGTTCCTTAACGCCCATTGCATAGTTTCCTCTGCCGTCGAAACTCTTGGACGGAACGCCCTTGAAGTCTCTTACTCTCGGAAGAGCGATGGAAACGAGCTTGTCGAAGAAATCATACATTCTGTCTTGTCTGAGCGTAACTTTAACGCCGACGTTCATTCCTTCTCTTACCTTGAAGTTCGCAACCGACTTCTTAGCTTTCGTAAGAACGGCTTTCTGTCCCGAAATGAGGGCAAGCTCCTGCTGAGCGAGCTGTACGCTTTTCGCATTGTCTTTAATGTCGCCGAGACCGTTGTTGATCGTGATCTTAACGAGCTTGGGGCACTGATTGATGTTCTTGTATCCGAAATGTTTCATGAGATACGGAACGACTTCTTTCTCGTACAGTTCCTTCTTTCTGCTAACATACTTCGAATCGGTTGCAGTTTCTTTAGCAACCTGAGTCTTTTTGTCTGCCATTTTATTTCTCCTTATTCGGCTTTATCCGCTTTCTTGGTTGCGGCTTTTTTCGTCTTTTTAGCTGCCGCGTCGTCGGTCTTCTTTGCCGCCGCTTTCTTGGTAGCTTTCTTTACTTCGGCTTTGACGTCGAGAGCTTTTCCGCACTTCTTGCAAACTCTGATCTTCTTGTCGCCGACGAGCGAGTAACCTACTCTCGTATGTTCTCCGCATGCGGGGCAAACGACCAGAACGTTCGAAGCGTCGATAGAACCCGTAACTTTGACGATTGCGCTCGTCTCGTTGGCTCTTCTCGCTTTCTGATGCTTCATCTGAACGCATACGCCTTCGACTTTGATCTTGTTAGCTTCGGGATCAACGGAAATAACCTTACCCGAAGTCTTCTTGTCTTTACCGGCAATTACATATACGGTATCATTCTTTTTAATTTTCATAGTCCGATCTCCTTACAGCACTTCCGGTGCGAGCGATATTATCTTCATATAATCTTTCTCACGAAGCTCACGAGCGACAGGTCCGAAGATACGGGTTCCTCTCGGCTGCTTCTGATTGTCGATTATAACCGCCGCATTGTCGTCGAATCTGATATGCGTTCCGTCAGGACGTCTGAGTCCTTTCGAGCTTCTGACGATAACGGCTTTAACTACGTCGCCTTTCTTTACGGCTCCGCCGGGAGTCGCAGTCTTGACGCTGGCAACGATAACGTCGCCGATGTTGCCACATTTTCTGAACGATCCGCCGAGAACTCTTATGCACATGATTTCTTTCGCGCCCGAGTTATCCGCAACTTTTAATCTGGTCTGTGGTTGTATCATTTCTTGCTCCTCCTTTAATTATTTAGCCTTTTCGATAATTTCGGCAACTCTCCAATTCTTATCTTTGGAAAGCTTTCTGGTCTCGACTATTCTGACCTTATCGCCTACGCCGCATACGTTTTCTTCGTCGTGCGCTTTGTATTTCTTGGTGGTGGTTATCGTCTTTTTGTAAAGCGGATGAGTTGCTTTAAGTTCGACGCTTACTACGACCGTCTTATCCATTTTGTCGGACACAACTAATCCGACTCTTTCTTTTCTTAAATTTCTTTCCATCTTCTCTCCTCCGCGTTAAACGTTAGCCTTGATTTCTCTGGCGCGTATTTCGGTTTTGATCCTTGCGATATCTTTCTTGGTGGAATTTATAACGTTAGGATTTTCGAGTTCGTTTACTGCGTGGCGGAAACGAAGGTTAAAAAGTTCGTCTTTGAGTTCGGCAAGCTTTACCTGCAACTCATCGTTGGTCATTCCGTGAATATCCTGTGCTTTCATGATTAACCTTCAACTCCTTCTGTCGTTTTCTCTTTGACTACGAACTTCGTCTTGATGGGAAGCTTATAGCCTGCGAGTCTCATAGCCTCTCTTGCGTCGGCTTCTGCAACACCCGCCATTTCGAAGAGTACTCTGCCCGGTTTAACAACCGCTGCCCAATACTCGACTCCGCCTTTTCCCGAACCCATTCTCGTTCCGGCGGGTTTTTTACTGATAGGTTTGTGAGGGAATATATCTATCCAGACCTGTCCGCCACGTTTAACGAATCTGGTCATCGCTATTCTGGCAGCTTCGATCTGATTCGAAGTTACCCAAGCCGAACCTTCGGCTACGAGAGCGTAATCGCCGTATGCGATCTTGTTGCCCTTGGTGACCTTACCGGTCATTCTGCCGCGGTGCTGCGCTCTTCTTTTAACTCTTTTTGGCATCAACATAATTACGCTTTGCCTCCTTCGGGTCTTTTAACCTCGCCTAATACTTCGCCGTTGTAAATCCAGACTTTGATACCGATCGCGCCGAAGGTGGTGTGTGCGGTAGCAATGCCGTAATCGATGTCGGCACGAAGGGTTTGAAGAGGAATGGAACCGTCGTGATACTGTTCGCATCTCGCGATTTCCGCGCCGTCGAGACGTCCGCTTACCATAACCTTGATACCCTTAACGCCCATTCTCATGGACTTACCGATAGCCTGCTTCATGCATCTTCTGAACGAAGCTCTCTTTTCGAGCTGAGCCGCGATGGACTCCGCAACGAGCTGCGCGTCGCAGTCGGGTTTTCTGACTTCTATAATATTTACCGAAACCTGTTTGCCTTTCGTAACTTTTGCAAGCTGTTTCTTGATAACTTCGATTCCCGCGCCCGCTTTTCCGATAAGAACGCCCGGTCTCGCCGTGTAAATCGTGATGGCGATTCTGCCTGCGGCTCTTTCGATAGCGATCTTGGAGATAGCCGAAGCATAATAGGTGTTCTTTATAAAGTCTCTTATATCGTAGTCTTCTTTAAGGAATGCGCCGAAATCTTTCTTGTCGGCATACCACTGAGTATCCCAACCTTTGATTACTCCTACTCTTAAACCGTGTGGATTAACTTTCTGTCCCATAACGTCCTCCTGTTATTCCGCCTTAGCGTTGTCGACTACGACCGTGATATGGCTCGTTCTTTTAAGAATACGGAATCCTCTTCCGTGAGCCATGGGCTGCATCCTTTTAAGGGTCGGCCCCTGATCGGCATAGCACGCTTTTACGTAAAGCTCGGCTTTATCGTATCCCTTGTTGTGTTCCGCGTTTGCGGCAGCCGAGAGAAGAACCTTTTTGATAGGTTCGGAACCGGCCTTGGGAATATTGTCAAGCATAGCTTCCGCTTCGGTGACCTTCTTGCCTCTTATAAGATCGAGAACAGGTCTGATCTTGTAAGGAGATATTCTGATATATTTAGCCGTTGCGGAAACGCCGGTTTCAGCCTTGGCGTTCGCTACATACTTCTTTTTTCTTTCTCTTGCATTTGTAGCCATTATTCTCTACCTCCCTTCTTATTTGCCGGTCGTCTTCGCGCCTGCGTGTCCTTTGAAGGTTCTGGTCGGAGCGAACTCGCCGAGCTTGCAGCCTACCATATCTTCCGTGATATACACGGGAACATGCTTTCTTCCGTCGTATACGGCAATCGTATGACCGACCATCTGAGGGAATATCGTCGAGCTTCTCGACCAGGTCTTTAATACCGATTTCTTGTTCTCGGCGTTTAAAGCCTCTACTCTTTTAAGTAATTTCTCTTGAACGAAAGGTCCTTTCTTAACACTTCTGCTCATACTGTTCTAACCTCCTCAGTTAACTCTCTTAAGAATAAACTTGTCAGTCTTATTCTTCTTCTTTCTCGTCTTGTAGCCGAGAGCCGGTTTACCCCACGGAGTAAGCGGACCTGCATGTCCGACGGGCGCTCTGCCTTCGCCGCCGCCGTGCGGGTGATCGCACGGGTTCATTACGGAACCTCTGACGGTAGGTCTGATACCCATATGTCTCGTCTTACCTGCTTTACCTACTCTGATGATTTCGTGGTCGAGATTGCCTACCTGTCCGATAGTCGCTTTGCACTTGACGGATACGTATCTCATTTCTCCGCTCGGCATTTTAAGAGTAGCCATTCCGCCCTCTTTTGCCATGAGCTGAGCCGCCATACCCGCGCTTCTCGCAATCTGACCGCCCTTTCCGGGTTGAAGTTCGATGTTGTGTATCATCGTACCTACGGGGATGTTCTCGATAGGAAGGGCGTTGCCGACCTTGATATCCGCGTCCGCTCCCGAAACGATCTTATCTCCTACGTTTAAGCCGAGAGGAGCAAGGATATATCTCTTTTCTCCGTCCTTATAAACGAGAAGGGCGATGTTTGCCGTTCTGTTGGGATCGTACTCGATAGTCTTTACGACCGCCTCGATTCCGTCTTTATTTCTCTTGAAATCGATGATACGATATTTTCTCTTGTTTCCGCCGCCGTGATGACGTACGGTAATTCTTCCCTGAGCATTTCTGCCTGCGGTGTGTCTCTGATCTTCAAGCAAAGATCTTTCGGGCTTCGTGCAGGTGATTTCTTCAAACGTCGAAACCGTCATAAAACGACGAGCCGGGGAAGTCGGTTTATATCTCTTAATTCCCATAATTCAGATCCTCCGTATTATTGTAACGACTCAAAGAACTTAATGCCCTTGCTGTCTTTTTTAAGAGTTACTATCGCCTTTTTGTAATCGGGCGTGTAACCCTGAGTTCTGCCCATTCTTTTAAGTTTGCCGTGGCAGTTTACAGTGTTTACTTTTTCGACGCTTACGTCGAACTTTCTTTCGACTTCGAGTTTGATTTCCGTTTTATTGGCGTCTTTCGCTACCATAAAAGTGTATTTCTTATCTTTTATGGTCTCGTAACTCTTCTCGGAAAGAATAGGTTTTATAATGATATCTCTTTCCATAAATTATTCGTCGACCTCCTGATTTGCGAAATTGTTGTCGAACATCGCTCCGTAAAGCTCCTGAACGGAGTCTACCGCGTCCGAAGACATTACGAGTACGCTGTTTTTAACGATATCGTAAGTGTTGAGTTCGTTTACGGGAAGGGTCTGCAAAGCCTTGATGTTTCTTGCGGCTCTGATAACCAAAGCGTCGTTGTCGCTCATTACGACAAGTACGCTCTTCTCGAATTTGAACGCCTTCATAAAATCGACCATTTCTTTGGTCTTGCCGTCCTTAACGGCGATATTGTCGATTACGTAGAAATCGTTATCGGCAACTCTCTTGGAGAGCGCGGACAAAAGCGCGCCGCGACGAGCGAACTTGTTCATCTTCTTGCTGAAATCTCTCGACTTCGGAGCGAAGACGACGCCGCCCTTAATCCACTGCGGAGCCCTGATAGATCCCTGTCTCGCGTTACCCGTTCCCTTCTGTCTCCAAGGCTTTTTACCGCCCCCGCGGACTTCCGTTCTCGTAAGCGTGCCTTTCGTTCCCTGGCGCATATTGGCAAGTCTCGTTACCACCGCCTGATGTACGAGCGGCTCGTTGTATTCCGCTTCGAACAAGTTGCTAAGCTCTTTCGTGCCTACTTCCTGTCCTTTCATATTATAAACTTTAACGTTTGGCATAGTTTTTCACGCTCCTTATTTACCCGACTTTACGGTGTTGGAAACCGTAATGATTCCGCCCTTCGGTCCGGGGATAGCTCCCTTTATGAGAAGTACGTTACGAGCGGTGTCAACCTTGACTACTTCAAGATTCTGAATGGTTACTCTTTCGTTACCGTACTGTCCGGGCATGTGCTTGTTCTTGAATACTCTCGACGGCGAGCTGTTTGCTCCCATAGAACCTACTTCTCTGTGAACGGGTCCTACGCCGTGAGTCATTTTAAGTCTGTGCTGATTCCATCTCTTGATAACGCCCGAGAAACCGTGACCTTTCGTAAGTCCCACAACGTCGACCTTATCGCCTGCGGCGAAGGTATCAACAGTGATGACCTGTCCTACGGTATACGCGCTTACGTCGTCGAATCTGAATTCTTTCAAGACTTTAAGGGGCGCAACGCCTGCTTTCTTGAACTGACCCGCGTCGGGCTTGTTCACTCTCTTCTCGTCTACGTTTCCGAAGCCGACTTTAACCGCTTCGTAGCCGTCGTTACCCTTCGTCTTGATCTGAACGACCGGGCAAGGACCTGCTTCGACGACTGTGACCGGGATTACTTTTCCGTCTGCGGAAAAGATCTGAGTCATACCCAATTTCTTTCCAATGATTGCTTTATTCATAGATAAAGTTCACCTCCGAATATATTAAAAAATTCTTTTAACCTGAAATTTATCAGAGCTTGATTTTTACGTCTACGCCCGCGGGAAGATGGATACTGTCCAAAATCTTTGCGTTGGTCGAGTAAATATCGATAAGTCTCTTATGAGTTCTGATCTCGAACTGTTCTCTGCTGTCCTTATATTTGTGGGGCGAACGAAGAATAGTTACTATTTCCTTCTCTGTGGGAAGGGGGATAGGACCGCTTATCTTTGCTCCTGCTTTTTTCATTGTCTCAACAATCTTCTCGGTTGCCTGATCTACCATCTTGTGATCGTAAGCCGCCAATTTGATTCTGATTTTCTGACCTGCCATTTTGTTACCTCCGTTTTATACTAACATACTGTCAACTTTGCCGTGTGTGTCGCGCTTTAACCAATAAAAAAATCACTCGCCGCTGTGTGTTTGCAAGTGACCTCTATCGCGTTATACTTCGCGCAGTTAGTCGCAAGGGTTAAACCCTCACAATTGTCAACAGAAATTATCTTCTTACTTTCTATATAACGGGTCCGGTTCCCGTTAAAAAGCGTGGATTAAGTAACTTTCTGTCTCAACCCATATTTAACACAGCCTACATATCATACACCATGCAAAACATTTTGTCAAACGTTTTTCACGACTTTTTTAAATTTTTTAAAAAGATTTTTAAGTCCCGTTCAACGCCGCCCGAAAGCTTTATATTATATATAATAATGTATATAAAAATCCCGCCTAAAAATCTCTTTTTTCGTCAAATTATACCTTATCACCTACGCATTATAATAATGTTTATAAAACTTTTCGTTACACGTGTTTAATATCTTTAAAAAAAGAAATCGCGCGCGGGTTGCGGAACAACTTGCGCGCGATTATTTTTTAGTAACCTATATCAAGCAGTTTTAACGTATATGTCTCATTTGGATCGAGATCATACACAATAAGTTTCCGAATAGTTTTCTCTCCTTCCGCAATTGCTTCGGTTGTGAGATTACCACTTTCCACAACATACCCTTTCGAATCATACAATTTCCAACCTATATAACACGCTCCACTATGTTGCGATCCCTTTTCGTCATACGTCTTTTGTATATCAAAATAGAAGTAAACCCATTCTCCACTATCTGTAACGTTCTTGACAATAGCTTGTTACATAATCAACCAACTCACATACCAAACCAACCCCTATACAGCAATAATAGATCTATAAATTCCATTTTCTTTTCGCCTTTCCTATTTTTGAAGCTTCTAAGAAATTTTAGAAATAGTAATTATCAATATATTGCTAATTTTTCATAATTATATCATCAAGATATTGCTAAGTCAAGTATTTTAAGCAATATTTTGCTAAAATTAAGTTGTGAACAAGCGAGGTAATAAGATGTACGGAAAAGAAATAAGAAACGCGAGACTCGCTTTCGGAGCTTCTCAGACGCAGGTTTCCAAAGCCACGGGGCTACCGTAAAACACGATAAGCTGGATAGAACTTGACAAAGGAATTCCGAACGTGTGGCAATGCGTTCTGCTCGCCGATTACTACGGAATTTCGATTGAAGAACTTATAGTCACGAAAAAAATGCAGATTAAAGGCGGATTGATTGAATTTCAACCCGCCTTGTGTTTTGCGTGTTTTCACATTTGATCGAAAATAAATGAGAAATATTTTCTCACTTTTGAAAATAAGAATGTGAAACAATTTCTCACTTCAACAAAAAATAATGAGAAAAATTTTCTAAAAGACTTGTATTTTTGTGAGAAATTTTAAGAAGATGAGCTTACAAAAAAACGACGGGGAAGCCCGCCGTTCTTTATTTTTAACTTTAACCATATTTATCAAAAAGTAAAGATATCGATTTTACGGTTTGTATTTTTCCGCTGCTTTTTCAAGCAATTCAAAATCGCATGCCCAATTGAATAATTTTCCGGCAGATTTCAGAGCTTTTACCGTTTGATACGTTTTTATCGCCGTCCTCCTGATCAATTCTCTTTGTTCGTTTGCCGATTCACGCTCACGCCGAACCACTCCGCGATATTTTTCATCGGTTTCCTTATTAAAATCATAAATCGTGTAATACGAACTACAAATCGGAAACATATAATTGAGCCTTATGGAACTTGTTACATTGCCGTTTGTATCATAGAGCAACACGTTGTTAGGCTGCTGAGCCGTATAAGACGTTACAGGGGCTAAATATTCCGTTTTGCCGATGCGCAAAATTATACCGCACATAAATTTTTCCTTTTGCGGAGGCAAATAATTAAGCATCGGAATATACGACTCTCCCCTCTCCTCTATCTCTGCATTGCGTAAAAAATCTACATATTTTTTATCGACTTTATAAAAATTCAATTCTTCTTTTGTATGCCAGACAAGAATAATACAAACCTTGTCAAAACGCCGCTATTTCCGCGCTTTTCGGCAAATTCTCGCTTGAAGTACGTATAGTACGTCTGCACGAGCTTTTACCAAAAATCATCGGAAATATCGGCGTTTTGGTCGAACGAGTCTGGCGGCGGATTTTTAGACTAAGACAAGGCGCGCGAACGCGTTCATACTGAATGTATAACACGTGAGCGGAACGCTGTATTAGTCAAAAATACGCCGTCAGACCAAGGTTCGTATTATTCTTGTCTGGCATCCGTCGCCATAGATTCCTTTTAAAAATGAAAGAGGTAGAAATTTCTACCCCTTCCTCATTCATTAAATGTCGCCTTTTAGGTGGGTAGCGAAACACCCAAGCTTCTTACTTTCGCCTTTTAGACGGGCAGCGAAACACCCAAGCTTCTTATTTTCGCCCTTAGACGGGTGGCGAAACACCCAAACTTTAATAAAAAACGTATCAATAAACGTCTTTCGCCTATATTATATACCATATCGGACGTAATGTCAATAGATTTGAGATAATTTCTCTATGGCAATCAGTGTCTCTCATTTATATTATATGCAAAATAAAGTTTTTATTCGATTTATCACCGTTTTTAACACAAAGCAAAGCATTATCCTTTTTCGAACATCTCGTCCGAATTATTTTTACCGCAATCTTTCGACTTGGATTTTGTCGTAAATCTCTATAAATTTGTCTCTGTAAAAAAGATTTGTTCCGGGAGTCATAACCGAAGCCGTTCCCGCCGCCACCGCGCATCTTAAAACTTCTTCGTAAGGCGCGTTCTGCTCTGTCATTACCGCCGCCGCGGCAACCATTCCGTCGCCCGCGCCGACAGTGCTGTTTACGGCAACCGTCGCGCTTTTGCAAAAATACGCCTTGTCGCCGTCGGTTAAAATCGCGCCTTTTCTGCCGAGCGAAAGCATAACGTTTTCCGCGCCCGCTTCGACGAGCCTTTCGCAACCCGTAACCATTTCGTCCAGCGAATCGTAATGCTCGCCCGTCATTTCGCGAAGTTCTTCGAGATTGGGCTTGACGAGATACGCGCCGTTCCGTAAGCCCGCGATCATTTTGTTTCCGCCCGTGTCGAGGATTATTTTAGTCGTTTTGGGAATTGCGGACGAAAGTTTGAGATAATAATCGTCCTCCACTCCGCCCGGGAGCGAACCGCTCATAACCACGACGCTCGCGGATTTCGAAAGTTCGCCGACAAGCGAAACGAGTTCCGCCTGGTTTTCAAGCGAAACGTTCTCGCCTTTATCGTTGATTTCGGTCATCATAGACTTCTTGTCTACTATTTTATAATTGGTTCTCGCCGAGCCTTTGTTCCACACGAAAGTGTTTTTCACGCCCTCGTCGTCGAGAGTGTGAACGAACATTTTCCCGTTGTCGTCGAACATAAAACCCGTCGCGAAACTGTCTCCGCCGAGCCTCGAAACGCCTATCGCGACGTTTAAAGCTTTGCCCGAATATGTAATTATTTTATTTTCTATTCTGTTAAGTCCGCCGAGTTTAAGCGTGTCGAGTTCGATCGTGCAATCCACGCAAGGGTTGGGACATACCGATAATATCATTAAAAAACTCCTGTTTTCGGGCGCGTTAAATCGCGTCCGAACCAAAATTTAGGCTCACATAAAACCTGAACCGCGAACGATTCAGGTTTTTGTGATTTTTTGATTTCTTACGTTTAGCCGAGGGTTAAGCTTCTTTCTTCCTTTCGGCGATTACTTTCTCCTGAATGTTCGGAGGAAGTTCTTCGTAACGTTCGAAAGAGGTCGTGTAACTGCCTCTGCCCTGAGTCATACTTCTGAGCTCGGTTGCGTATTTAAGAATTTCGGCTTGCGGAGCCTCCGCCACGATAACGGCTTTGCCGTCCACGGAATCGGTTCCGAGAATACGTCCTCTGCGTTTGTTCATATCGCCCATAATGTCGCCCATATAGTTATCGGGAACGGTTATTTCCATTCTCATAACGGGTTCGAGTATGCACGGCGAAGCCTTCTTCATTCCGTCCTGATACGCAAGCTTTGCCGCGGAAACGAACGCGACTTCCTTACTGTCTACGGGGTGAGAACTGCCGTCGAAAAGCGTGCATTTGAGATTAACTACGGGATAACCCGCCAGAACGCCCTCTTTGACGGCTTCTCTTAAACCCTTATCTACGGCGGGAATGAATTGTTTGGGGACAACGCCGCCTACGACCGCGTCCACAAACTCGTATTCGCCGTCCTGCGCGCCGGGTTCGAAACGGACTTTACAATGTCCGTACTGTCCCGCTCCGCCCGACTGTTTTTTATGTTTTCCTTCGCCTTCGGCGGATTTTCTTATCGTTTCTCTGTATGCTACCTTAGGCTCGGACAAAACGGCGTCCGCGCCGAATTTCGTTTTTAATTTTTTGCAAATGACCGCAAGATGCGTATCACCCACGCCGATAAGGAGCATTTCGCCCGTATCGGGGTTTTTCTCAACCTTAAAGGACGTATCTTCTTCTTGGAGTCTGCGAAGCCCCGCGAAAACCTTGTCTTCGTCGCCCTTCTTCGCCGCGCCTACGCACATCGCGTATTCCGCCGCGGGCATTTCCACAGGCGGGAGGGTTATTTTTTCGCCGACGTAAAGGGTGTCGCCCGTCTGAACGTCGTTGAGTTTTGCGAACGCGCCGATATCGCCCGCCGGCATTTCGTCCGCGGCAAGCTGTTTTTTACCCATAACGTGATAAATCGCGCTTACTTTTTCGGTTGCGCCCGTTCTCGAATCGGTGAGCGAGTCGCCCGGTTTTATCGTGCCTCTTATAACTCTGAAAATATTCATTTTTCCGACAAACGGATCGACGATCGTCTTGAACACTCTTACAAGCGTTTTGCCGTTCGGGTCGGCGACAAGTTCCACGGGTTTGCCGTTTTCTTCGCCGACTATGGGCGTTCTGTCCTGCGGGCTTACGAACGTGGAAACCATCTTATCCATAAGATTGAATATGCCCTGGTTTTTAAGCGCGCTTCCGCCGAGTACCGTTATCGTCGTGCAAGCTTTTACGCCGAGCTTAACGCCCCTTTCGATTTCTTCGCCCGAAAGATCGCCCTCGGCGAAGAATTTATCTAAAAGCTCCTCGTCGTTTTCGGCAGCCGCTTCGCAAAGGTCCTGACGAGCCTCTTCGTAAGCCGCTTTTAAGTTTTCAGGAATGGGATGTTCGTTGCGCTCCCAATCGCGAAGAACACCGTAAGCAACCTTGACGAAACCTTTCATTTTTTCGTCGACCATGTTCGGGATAATCATCGGCGCGATTTTGTTGCCGTATTTTTCCTTTATCGCCGCAACCGTTTTAATGAAGTTCGCGTTGTCTTTATCGAGACCGTTTATAAACAAAAGGGAAGGTATTCTATGTAAGAGACAATACTCTATAGCCTTTTCCGTTCCGACCGTGAGCGTTCCGCCCGCGCCCGTTACGATAATCGCGTTGTCGACAGCGGAAAGAGCCTGATTGAATTCGCCTTCGTAATCGAAAAACCCGGGTACGTCTATTAAATTAAACGCAACGTGCCGATTTTTTCTGTCGGTGTATTCGCATCTCGAAACAGATAAACTTATCGATGTTTTTCTGGCTATTTCCTCGGCGTCGAAATCGCTGACGGTATTGCCGTCGTCGACCCTGCCTTGTCTGTCGATCGCCCCCGCGTTGAAAAGTATTGCTTCGACGAGGGTCGTTTTGCCCTCGCCGCTGTGACCGATGACAGCCACGTTTCTGATTGTTCCTTCCATAAAATTTTTCCTACCTTATCTTTAATGTATTCCGAATCGCCCGTCCGATGTGCCTTCCGACCGACGTGTTACCGCCGTCGGAAAACGCTCCGACAGGATTCCTTTTCGGAACTCCCGTATATTATACAACACATTTTCCGCGATTTCAATAGGAAATTGAAAATTTTTACCGTTTTTTTACAAAACGAACGTTTTGTCGGTTTATTCCGGCAAAAATCGGCGAAAAATCAATTAAAAATATCTCCCGCGCCAAGCTTTGGATGCAGGGCGATGTTTATCGCGGAGGATATGACCGAAGCGCATTCGCTTAAAACGGCGTCAACGTCGCGATAGGTGACGAACATATCTTCTTCGGGCGAGACGGGGTCGAATCCGCCTTTTCCGCCCGAAACGTCGTACATAAGCCGCCGTGCCGAAACGACGAACGGCACGCCGACCGCGACGACGGGAACGCCGAGGGACTCCTTGTCCAGCCTGTTTTCGTTTGGTTTGCCGGCTCCGCTCCCCGCTCTTATCCCGCAGGACGTGACCTGATAACACCTGCCTATCCTGTCTGTTCTGAAAGCGCAAAGCGAGTCCACGGGAATTACGAGGTCGGGGCGAATTTCGTTTACGAGACCTTTCGCGACCTCGAAACTGTCTATCCCCGTCACGCCCGCAACGCCGACGGAATACGCGCTGACTTCTCTCATTTTTTCGCATTTAAGAGATTTTCTCGTCGTCAGAATGCCTTCCGTCACGCGTTTTCCGAGCGCGTCCGCCGTCATATATCCGTTTCCGAGACCCAGAACGAGAACGGAAAAATCGCCGCCGACTTCGGAAAAATCTATCGCGTCCGAGAGGGCTTTCGCGAGACATCTTTCGAAATAAATCTTCTCGTCGTCGCTCTCGGGATAGACGTTTTTTCTCGTTAAAGTAACGTATTTCCCGCATTTCAAGCCCGTTTTTTCTTCTTCGGCTTTACTCCGCACCACAAACGACTCCCTTTTCACGCCGTACTTCCCGCTCACGTTTTCGGTATCGATTCTGCCCGATAACCCTTCGAATTCCGCCATATCCACGGCAAGATCGCATCTTATCTTTTTTTTGTCGACCATTTTTTACCCCGAAATGAGATTTTTTTAAAGATTATTTCCAAAATGTGTCGAAATATTCTTGTCAAACGGTTTTTTTTGTGATAGAATAGGAGTACTGTAAAATTGAAACGTATCAAAGGAGAAAATAAAGTGCCTAACATTAAGTCCGCTAAAAAGCGTGTTCTTGTAAACGCAAAGAAGAATGCCGTAAATAAGGATAACAAGTCCGAGGTTAAGTCGGCTATCAAAAAGCTTAACGCCGTTATCGAAGCAGGAAATTACGACGAAGCAATGAAGCTTTATCCCGAAACGGCTTCCATTATCGACGCTTCCGTTTCCAAGGGAGTTTACCACAAAAACACCGCGGCTAACAAGAAATCCGGTCTCAGAAAGAGAATCAACGCTCTTAAAGCGTAAAAATCGCTCAACCGATGATTTTACTTACCCACGCAGTCTATGCGTGGGGATTTTTTGTACACGGATTTATTATCGGATAAATTTATTCCGACGATAAGTTTGCAACCGCCGAGGAAATATATTACATAAAAAAAGACGATTACCGTATACTTTTCGTATATGGTAATTATTTTTATACGCTCCGCGCTGACGTTTGTAATACTTCTTGCCGTTATGCGACTTATGGGCAAGAGGCAGATAGGCGAAATGCAGCCGTTCGAACTTGTAATAACCCTTCTTATCGCCGAGCTTGCATGCATACCGATGTCCGACATATCCGTGCCGCTTATCTACGGGATTTCGGCGATTTTAGCCGTGTTCATCATTCACCAGATTTTATCTCTCTTAGACCGTTCGGGAAGATTTTTAAAAAGGACGATAAGCGGAAAACCGTCGATAGTTCTCAATAAAAACGGCGTGGATTTCGAGGAACTGAGAAAAAACAATATGGACGTGGAGGATCTGATCGAATCGATGCGTTCTGCGGGGTACTATTCCTTAGACGATCTCGATTACGCCATTTTCGAATCGAACGGAAAGCTTTCCGCAAAGGAAAAAGCCGAAACTGTCGGCGAAAATTCTTCTCTTCCCGTGCTTCTCGTTTGCGAGGGCAAAGCCATTCACAACAACCTCGAACTTATCGGCTGGGATTTAAGCACGCTTCGCGAAGCGATAAAAAGTTACGGCGCGAAAGACATTAAGGAAGTGGGCGTTTTAACCGTGGACGGCAACGGAAAGATATATTTTCAGAAAGAAAACGAAAAATACAAGACGTTCAACATTAAAATCAAGGGGGGATTGTCATGGTAAAATCGATCGTAACCGTAATCGTCTCTCTGCTCGTTCTTATCGGCGGGGCGATTTACGAACAGATTTACGTCGCCGACGCTTTTATGAGGCTTTCCGAACGCGTGGAAATCATGCAGGAAAAGGAGCTTGACGGAACCGCCACCGTGTCCGACGCCGAAGCCGTTCAGAATTTCTGGATAAAAGAAAAGGAAAAAATGCACGCGTTTGTGTCGCATAACGATATAAAAGAGCTTGATTTATGGCTTTCGGAAGGAGTTGCGTTCACGAAAAACGGAAAGTTCGACGAAGCGTTCACTAAATACGCCGTAGTTGCCGATTTATGCAAAAGCATTCCCAAAGGATATCTCATACGTTTCGAAAACGTGTTCTGAAAACTTTTTTCGATTTTAAAACGCCGCCCGCCCCGAAAATTTCGGGGCGGGCGGCTTTGGTTTTAATTTTCCGTCGGTTTCGGAAACAATTTGTTGTTGAATTTAGTTACGCCTTTCGCGGCGAAATATATCGCGACCGTTCCGAGCGCGTAATAAACCAGAAAACACAAAAAGAACGGAACATACGGCTCGGGTCTTTTGAAAACAAGGTTTAAAAGCGGATAAATGACTTTTACATAGCCTATATGGTAATAATCGACGTTGAGTTCAGGCGCGTAAAAATTGGCGACGTTGTTGGAAACCGCCGCAACCACGGCGAAAACGAACCATACCGCATACGAGCCGACAAGCATTCCGACCGTACTCTTTTTAAGCAAATCGAACGAAACGATTACAAAAGTTCCCGTCGCAATCATTATCCAATGCCATAAAAAACTGTGGAGCGACATAAGAACGTAAGGAGTGTTGAACGCCGCGGTGGGATTGAAAAAGTAAAAAATCGCGCCCGCTAAGCTGCAAAACCCGACAAATCCGAGCGCGGAATTTCTGATTATGCCGCTTTTCGCGATTATGGCTACGGGCAGAACGAAAATAATTACCGAACAGATCTGCATCGGGAACATATCCCAGCGATAACTGCCGCTTTCGAGCGTGTAAAATATCTGTTTTACGACTTCCAGCAGAACGAGCGCGGCTTCCGCAACCGATAAAATAAGAATTGCTTTGCCTTTATCGTTTGTTTCCTTGAATTTTCTCCCGAGCAGGACTCCGCCGTAACCGAAGCCGACGGCGAGAACCATTCCGAGAATATGAAACCACCCGAAAAGTTTCGGCTGTAAATCCGCTCCCCACATAATAAACCTCTTTGGTGAAATAATAGAAATTATAACATATAATCAAAATAGAAAACAATCGTTTTGACAATAAATTTTCGCATACACCCAAAAATCACAAAATCGCCGACGGACGGTCGGCGATTTCGGTTGACTTTGATTTTTATATTATTTTTCGATCGATTTGAAATCGTAACCCGCGGCTTCTATCGCGGATTTTATTTCGGCTTCGTCGATATCTCCGCCGTAAACCACGGCGCGCTTGTTTTCAAGTTCGACTTCCGCGTCCAGACCAAGATTTTTCAAAACGCCCTCGACTCTCTTTTTGCAGTGTTCGCACATCATACCGTCTATATAAACAGTCGCTTTAACTTCTTTCATTTTCTTTTCTCCTTCTTTTTCGGATATTTTAGCCGCCGCTTCCGCTTTTATTTCGCTTTCGGAGCGGGCGGACGGCGTTTTTTCGGGATACTCCTTCCCGTCTTCCGCCGATTTTTTAAACTTGACAAGGCGTAATCTCAAAGCGTTTCCGACAACGCATACGCTCGAAAGGCTCATCGCAAGAGAAGCGAACATCGGGTTCAACGTTACGCCGACGGCTGTAAACGCCCCGCACGCTATCGGGATAAGCACAGCATTATAGAAAAACGCCCAGAAAAGATTTTCCTTTATGTTAAGCATAACTTTGGAGCCGAGCTTTAAACACTTCACGACGTCGGTTAAATCGTTCTTTATCAGAACTACGTCCGCGCTGTCGATAGCAATATCGGTACCCGCGCCGATCGCCGCGCCCACGTCCGCTTTGGTAAGAGCGGGAGCGTCGTTCACGCCGTCGCCGACCATCATAACCTTTTTGCCTTCGCTTTGAAGCTCGGAAACAACCTCGTATTTAGTATTCGGCAAAACCTCGGCTTTATACTCGATTCCGAGTTCGTCCGCAACCGATTTCGCCGCCGATTCGTTATCGCCCGTAAGCATAACGACCTGTTTTCCCATAGCTTTAAGCTCGCTTACCGCTTCTCTGCTCGAAGGCTTGATTTGGTCTTTAATCGACATATAGCCCGCTATTTGCGAGTCGATCGAAAGATAAAGCACCGTTGCGCCGACCTCTTTTTCAGAGCGTTTCACGATTTCGCTTTGTTCGCTCGCTGAGCCGTTTTCAAAGCTACTATCGGAGCCGCTTTCGCTCACGAAACGAAGGTTTCCGAGAAGCAGTTTTTTGCCGTCTATCTCGCCTTTTATGCCGAGACCTTTAACCGCTTCGAAATTCTCCACGGGTTTAAATTCTATCCCTTCCTTTTCGGCAAGCTCGATAACGGGTTTACCGAGAACGTGAGAACTCATTTTTTCAAGCGAAGCGCACATAGAAAGGAAATAATTTCTGTCTATGCCTTCCGCCGTTTCGATCCCGCTTATTTCGGGTTTTCCGTAAGTTATCGTGCCCGTTTTATCCAAAACAACAGCGTTAATCGATTCGGTTTTCTGCAAAGCTTCGCCGCTTTTGATAAGTATACCGTACTCCGCGGCTTTGCCCGTACCCGCCATAAGCGCGGCGGGAGTCGCGAGCCCAAGCGCGCAAGGGCAGGAAACGACAAGCACGCTGACGGCGTTGTTCAAAGCGGTATCCGCACCCGAACCGATTAAAAGCCACACGATAAAGGTCACGATCGCAATGCCTATAACCGACGGAACGAAAATCCCCGCGACCTTATCGGCAAGCTTTGCGATAGGCACTTTCGTGGAGTTCGCGTCCTCGACGAGTTTTACTATCTTATATAACGTCGTGTCTTCGCCAACGGAAACGGCTTCGGCAGTAGCATAACCGCCCGAAAAAACAGTACCCGTTACGAGTTTTTCGCCTACGTCTTTATAAACGGGAACGCTTTCGCCCGTTATCGCGGACTGATCCGCCCAGCCGCCGCCGCTTACGATAACGCAGTCGCACGGGATATGCGAACCGTCCTTTAAAACTACGACGTCACCTTTTTTTAGCTCGGCGATTTTGATTTCCTTTTCCTCGCCGTCAACTAAAACGACAGCCGTGTCGGGAGCAAGCCCCAAAAGCTTTTCAACCGAACCCATCGTTTTGTTTTTGGATTTCTCTTCGAGATATTTTCCTACGGTTATCAGCGTTAAAATGGTAGCCGCGCCCTCGAAATAGAGGTTATCCATATACTCAATCATAAGCTCGTGATTTTCGGTGAAATGTCCGATCGCTATCATTACGATAGTATAAATACCGTACAAAAACGATGCGGTTGCGCCTAACGCTACGAGCGAATCCATATTGGGATGCAACCCGAAAAGCTTTTTAAACCCGACTTTGAAATAGTCGAAATTGACAATTATGACGGCGAGCGTCAGTATCGCCTGCGCCAAAGAGGCGTAAAGCTGATATTTCATTTCCATTGCGTTGAATATCGGCGGAACGGGAATGCCTATCATCGGTCCCATCGATATATACATAAGGAAAATCATAAGCGGAACGGAAATCAGAAGCCGCTTTTTCAAAGCGTGTTCTCTTTCTCTTCCGCGTTTAAGCGAAACGCCCTCCTTGATTTTGTAGCCCTCGTTTACCACGGCGGACATAATTTTTGCGGAGACGTCCTCGCTCATTTCAACCGAAAGCGCGCCCGTGATAAGGTTGACCGTGCAATCGGTTACCCCCTCCACCGCTCTAACGCATCTTTCGACTCTTGCCGAACAGGCGGAACAAGTCATTCCGCTTACGGAAAACTGTTTTTTCATCCTTAAACTCCTTTTCAGCCCCGAAAATTACGACATTAAACTTAAAAAGTAAGCCTATAAGTCGATTATCGGTGTATTTTGTCTATTTTTTAAAACCGTTTCGTCACGGTCTTATTATCTCGAAAATGTAATTGTCGGCAAATTTTTCCGCCTTCTTTCTATCCTCGTCATTACGGATAGTCCAGGTTATAACCCGTCTGTTTTTGCTCATTCTTTTCGAAACGGGGATATACTCCACGTTCATATTCATAAAATCCGGTTTGACGGTAAAATTGAAAAACGCCATACCGAGAAGCTTGTCCGCAAAATAGGAAAGCTGTTTGTGTCTGCCCTTGTCGATAAGCTGCCCCCTGATAAAATCCGGGCGTTTTTTTCTGAACTCGCGCATAATGAACGGGTCGAAGGACTGAACTACGAAATCGCCCTTGTAGCCGTCGAGCCTTTTTATAACCTCGTCGACGATAACCCCTTTCGTTCTTTGCGATTTAAGCTCGATGACGATCGGCGTTCTGCCGTTCACGAATTTCAAAAAGTCGTCGAAAAGCGGAATTTTCTCTGCCGTTCCGTCAAGCGAAAGGCTTTCGATCTCCGCGAGAGTTTTATCCCATATAAGCGAGTCCACGCCCGTCATACGCTCTAAATTATCGTCGTGAAAACAGACGAGAGCGTTATCCGAAGTGAGCTGAACGTCCATTTCTATGGGGTAACCGTTTTCTATCGCCGCTTCGTACGCTTTGAAGCTGTTTTCGGGTATTCCGTTTTCTTTGTCGTGCAAGCCTCTGTGCGCCACGGGCGTTTTCAAAAGCCAATAATTTTCGTCTATTCTTTGTCTCATTTCCCTTCTCTCCGCCGAGATTATAAACCCGAACCCGAAGTTTGTCAAATCTTTTCGGGGTCGGGCTTAAAAAACTTGATTTTTTCTCCCGCTTTGTATATAATATATTCTGAGTATTTTTATTATAAATCAAACCGCCCGAAGAAAAAGCGGCGGCAAACGAATATTCGACTCAACCGAACTTACTTTTTAAAAGCGAGGACGATAAATGGCGATAACGACCAAGAACAATATCAGAAACTTTTGCATAATAGCGCATATCGACCACGGAAAATCCACTCTGGCGGACAGAATTATGGAACTTACGGGTCAGGTTGCCGAAAGAGATATGGAAGACCAGCTTCTCGACTCTATGGACCTCGAAAGAGAAAGAGGCATAACCATAAAACTTACGCCCGTGAGAATGGCATATAAAGCCAAGGACGGGCAGGATTATATTTTCAATCTTATCGACACCCCCGGACACGTCGACTTCACTTACGAGGTTTCCCGTTCTCTCGCCGCGTGCGAAGGCGCGATACTTATCGTGGACGCGACGCAAGGTATCGAGGCACAAACCCTCGCAAACTGTTATCTCGCGCTTGATAACAATCTTGAAATCGTTCCCGTAATCAATAAAATCGACCTTGCTTCGGCAGACCCCGACGAGACGGCGAAAGAAATCGAGGACGTAATCGGGCTTGACGGCAGCAACGCTCCGAGGATTTCCGCCAAAAACGGAATAAACATCGATCAGGTTTTGGAACAGATAGTTTCGCTTATTCCGCCGCCGAAAGGCGACGACGACGCACCGCTCAAAGCCCTTATTTTCGATAGTTATTACGATAATTTCAAAGGCGTTATATGCTTTGTGAGAATTATGGACGGAACCGTAGGCGCGGGTACGAGAATAAAGACGTTTGCGGGAAGCAAGCAGTTCGACGTTACCGAAGTAGGCACGTTCAACCCGGGGCTTAAACCGAAAAAATCACTTTCCGCGGGCGAAGTAGGCTATATCTCCGCAAGCATCAAAAGCATAGAAGACATCGCCGTGGGCGACACGATTACGGACGCAAACAATCCCGCGCCCGCTCCCCTTCACGGTTATAAAAAAGTTCAGCCCGTCGTGTTTTCGGGTATTTACCCGCTCGACGGCTCGAAATTCAACGACTTAAAAGAGGCTCTTTTAAAACTCAAATTGAACGACGCTTCGCTCACTTTCGAACCCGATAATTCCGACGCTTTGGGCTTCGGTTTCAGATGCGGATTTTTAGGGCTTCTGCATATGGAAATAATTCAGGAAAGGATAGAAAGGGAGTTCGATATAGACATAATCACGACCGCCCCGTCCGTTTCCTACCACATTTACAAGACGGACGGCGAAATGCTTATCGTCGACAACCCGAGCAAATTCCCCGACGTTTCGTATATCGATTACGCCGAAGAACCGATAATAACCGCAAATATTTTCACCCCGCCCGAATACGTCGGCGCGATAATGGAGCTTTGCCAGGACAAGCGCGGCGTTTTCACCGATATGACTTATCTCGACGCCAAGCGCGTGAGACTTAACTACACTCTCCCCCTAAACGAGATTATTTTCGACTTTTTCGACGGTTTGAAAAGCCGCACGAGGGGTTACGCTTCTTTCGACTACGAACTTTCGGGATATCAGAAAAGCGAACTCGTAAAACTCGATATGCTTTTAAACGGCGAGGTTTGCGACGCGCTTTCGATCATCGTTCATAAGGACAAGGCTTACGCCCGCGGCAGAGCGCTTGCGGAAAGACTTAAAGACGTTATTCCCCGCCAGCTTTTCGAGATACCCATTCAGGCGGCTATCGGCGGAAAGGTCATCGCGAGAGAAACGGTCAAAGCCCTTCGTAAAGACGTTCTCGCCAAGTGTTACGGCGGCGATATAACGAGAAAGAAAAAGCTTCTCGAAAAACAGAAAGAGGGCAAAAAGAAAATGCGTCAGCTCGGCAGCGTGGAAGTTCCGAGCGAGGCGTTTATGTCGATACTTAAAATCGACAGCAGCGATAACAAATAAGTCTATAATAAACAAAAAGTGCCGTTAATCGACTTATAGGCAAGCTTGTGAAGTTTACAGGCAAGCTTTCAGAATTACAGAGAGGATAAAAATGCCCGGGATTTACGTTCACGTTCCCTTTTGCAAGAGCAAATGCGCGTACTGCGATTTCGCTTCTTACCCAAAAGAACTTTCAAAATGCGATTTGTATTTCGCCTGTCTTTACAAGGAGATAAAAGGCAGAAGCGAACCGCTCGAAGACTACGTTTTCGACACCGTTTATTTCGGCGGCGGAACGCCTTCTTTCGTCGACCCGAAGTATATCGAAGGGGCGATGCGGCAGATACGTAACTACTATAAAATCGCGGACGGTGCGGAAATCACGATAGAAATGAACCCGGGAACGGTCACAGAGGAAAAGGTACGCCGCTATGAAAAAATCGGTTTCAACCGTTTCAGCGTGGGGCTTCAAACTTCCAACGACGACCTTTTGCGGGATATAGGAAGAATACACACAAGGCAGGATTTTATCGACGCGGCGAAACTTTTAAAGGACAAAAATTTCAGCGTCGACATAATGATCGGGCTTGAAAATCAGACCAAAGACGATATAAAACAGGCTATCGACCTTGCCGCAAGCTCGGGCGCGAAACATATTTCCTCTTACGCTTTAAAAGCCGAAGAGGGAACGCCTATGTACGGCAGGTACTTAAACGGAGATTTGCCGAGCGAGGACGAAGTCGCCGACGAATACGATTTCGCGGTTAATTATCTCGCCGAAAAAGGCTATAAAAGATACGAAGTGTCCAACTTCTGCCTCGACGGTTACCGTTCGCGCCACAATCTCAATTATTGGAAGCGCGGCGAATACATAGGTTTCGGCGTTTCGGCTTCCTCGTTTATCGGCGAAAGGCGGTTCACGAACACCGAAAAAATCGACGAATACGTCGCCTGCATTATGCGAAACAAAGTCGCGGAGATTTTCAGCGAAAATATCGAGGGCGACGAGCGCGAATTCGAATACATCATGCTCGCGCTTCGTACTTCCGACGGAATTTCGTTCGACGACTACTCCGCCCGCTTTAAAAACGTTTTCACGGAAAAGTACGCGAAAAAGATATCGGACGTAAGAAAATACCTCGACGAGGACGAAAAAGGATTAAGGATCAAACCGGAATATCTGTTCGTTCAGAACGAAATCATAATTCGTTTTATGGACTGAAAATTTTTCAGACGCATCAAAAAAGCACAATTACACCCTAAGATTAAAAGGATAAAATGGGAAACTTCGTACACTTACACGTTCATACGGAATACAGCATACTCGACGGGGCGACGAAAATAGCCGTCGCGGCGAAAAAGGCTAAAGCCCTCGGTATGCCCGCGCTCGCTATAACCGACCACGGGAATATGTACGGCGCGGTAAACTTTTTCGACGCCTGCGAAAAGGAAGGCATAAAGGCTATTATCGGAACGGAATTTTACGTTTGCGACGACCTTACCTATAAAAACGGAAAATCGAAGCTCAATCACCTCGTTCTGCTCTGCAAAAACGAAGAGGGTTACAAAAACATATCGCTTTTAAACGCGATCGCTTTCCGCGACGGGTTTTATTATAAACCAAGAATAGATTTAAAAACGCTCGAAGCGCATCACGAGGGGCTTATCTGCCTTTCGGCGTGTCTTGCGGGCGACATTCCGCAAGCCATTTTAAACAGAAATTTCGACGAAGCGGAAAGGCTCGTGGTATGGTTCAAAAACCTTTTCGGGGATGATTTTTACCTCGAAATGCAAAACCACCTTCTCGAAGAACAGCTCGAAGTAAACAAATACCTGCGTATTTACGCTAAAAAATATAATATCAAGCTCGTAGTCACCAACGACGTGCATTATCTCGAACGCTCCGACGCCGAATCGCAAGACGTTTTAATGTGCGTTCAGATGGGCGCGGACTACGACGACCCGAAAAGACTTCGCTTCCCCAACGACGAATTTTACCTTAAAAGTTACGACGAAATGGCGAGCCTTTTCCCGAACGATCCGGACGCTCTGGAAACCACTCTCGAGATTGCCGACAAATGCAAATTCGGGTTTGTTTACGGGCATTATATGTTCCCGCATTACTACCCCGACACGGGCGAAGACCCGAAAACCTATATCCGCAACCTCATCGACAACGGAATCAAGAAAAAATACGGCAAGGAAACGCCCGAAATCCGCGAAAGAATAGAAAGCGAACTCGCCGTTATCGAAAAGCAGGGCTTTATCGAGTACTTCCTTATCGTATGGGACTACATAAACGCGGCGAGAAATATGGGTATTTCGGTAGGACCGGGCAGAGGCTCGGGCGCAGGCTCGATAGTAGCTTACCTCATCGGCATAACCAACATCGATCCGCTTAAATACGACCTTTATTTCGAGCGTTTCTTAAACCCCGAACGTGTTTCCGCACCGGATTTCGACGTAGACTTCGAAGATAGCCGCCGCCAGGAGGTTATCGAATACGTCCGCAGAAAGTACGGCGAAAACAGAGTTTGTAAAATAGTAACTTTCGGAACAATGGCGGCTAAAAACGCTATAAAAGACGTTGCGAGAGTACTTAAAGTTTCGTATTCCGAAGCCGACAGAGTTACAAAGGCGATGCCGAACAAGCTCGTCCGCAAAAACGCCAACGGCGACGAATTCGACTTGAAACGCCCCAACATTATTTTAAAAGTCTTCGGGAAATACCACCCGAAAGAGGGCGCGAAAGACTACGGAGTCGATTTTTCCGTTCCCGAGCTCGTCAATATGTACAACGAGTCGCCCGAGATAAAAAGGGTCGTGGATATCGCCGCCAAACTCGAGGACTCCCCGAGACAGGCAAGTACTCACGCCTGCGGCGTTATAATCGGCGCGGACATTCTCGATCAGCATATGCCGCTCGGCAGGAACGGCGAAGATATCACCAGCCAGTATACCGGTGTAGAACTCGAACACCTCGGATTCCTTAAAATGGACTTTCTGGGTCTTCGAAACCTTTCCGATATTAAAATGGCGATCGATTATATAAAGCAGAACCACGGCGTGGAAATCGATTTCGATAAATCGACTTACGACGACCCCAAGGTTTTCGAACTTCTTTCGACGGGTAACACCAAAGCCATATTCCAGATAGAATCCGCAGGCTTCCAGAAGTTCATGAAAGAACTCCGCCCCACCTCTATCGAAGATATAGTCGCGGCGGTGTCGCTTTACCGCCCCGGACCTATGGACTCCATTCCGAAGTTCGTAAAATGTAAGCACAACCCCGAACTCGTCACTTACGCCCACCCGCTTCTCGAACCCATTTTAAAGCAGACGTACGGCTGTATCGTATACCAGGAGCAGGTTATGAAAATCGTTCAGGCTCTCGCGGGATACACGCTCGGACAAGCAGATATGGTCCGCCGAATGATGGGTAAAAAGAAAGTGGACGATATGATAAAGGAAGAAGTCATATTCATTCACGGCAAGGGCGAATCGGTCGATAAACACGGAAAAGTTTCAACGGCGATAGACGGCTGCTTAAAACGCGGAGTTCCCGAGGATGTGGCGCACGACGTATGGAACGAAATGAAGGACTTCGCGAAATACGCTTTCAACAAATCGCACGCGGCAGCTTATTCTCTCGTAACCTATCAGACGGCGTTTCTCAAATGCTACTACGAAGCCGAATTTCTGACTGCGGTTTTAAACAACCGTATCACAAACATCGACGAAATCAAGAACTATATTTCGTACGCCAAAGAGGAAGGAATAAGGGTTCTTCCGCCCGACATAAACGAGAGCGTAGGCTATTTCAGCGTTAAAAATAACTCCATCCGTTACGGTTTAGCCGCAATAAAAGGCATAGGAATCGCGGCGATAGAATCTATCACGGCGGAACGCGAAAAGAACGGCAGATACCTCTCTTTCGAGAATTTCATTTCGAGATGCGAAAGCAAGGTTTTGAACAAAAGGCTTGTGGAAAACCTTATTTACGCGGGCGCGTTCGACTCTTTCGGAAAAAACCGCGCGCAGCTCATCGCCATTTACGACGAGCTTATCGACAGGGTTATGATCATCGCCAAGCAGCGCGAAAGCGATCAGTTAAGCCTTTTCGGCGATCTTCTCGCCGAGGACGACAGCTTCACGGTGACTTATCCCGATATCCCCGAATACGACAACAAGACAAAACTTTCGCTCGAAAAGAACGTGACGGGCGTTTACGTTTCGGGGCATCCGCTAGACGGTTTCAAATCCAAGTTTGCGGACTGCACGTTCACGACCGAAATGCTCGCCAACGTCGAAGAGGACGAGGACGGAAATAAGATTTTCACCGACGTTAAAAACGATATGCCCGTTTACATAGGCGGAATTATCACCGCGGCGGACAAAATCACCACCAAATCGGGTTCGAATATGGCGTTCGTCACGATAGAAGATTCCTACGGGGCGATCGAATGCGTATTTTTCCCGAAGACGTATGCGAAATTCAAAGACGATCTTAACGTGGAGCAAGTTGTTAAGCTTCGCGGAAAATTGCAGATAAAAGACGAACGCGTAAGCATTCTCGCGGACTCCGTATTTAAGGTGAACGAAAACGAGCCGCAGGAAAAAGCATCCGTCAAAAAGAAAAAAGATTATCTCGGAATTATCCTTCGCGACGACACTAAAACCTTCAAAAACGAACTTATAGACATACTTTCCACATATCCCGGCGACATAACCGTATGTTTTAAGATAGACGGGAAAAACTATATAATGACGCAGACCGTAAGGAACTGCAAAGGTCTTATAAACGAACTGCTCTCCATTGTGGACGAACAGGATATAAAATTCTTCTCAAACTGATAAAAAATTTACATTTATACCCAAGGAGGTAAACATATGAAAAAAATAGCAATACTCACAAGCGGCGGAGACGCCCCCGGAATGAACGCCTGCATAAGGGCGTGCGTAAGAAGCGCGATCAACAGCGGACTCGAAGTTTACGGCGTCGAAAGAGGTTACTTCGGACTTGTAAACAACTGCATCAATCCGATGACGACCCACTCCGTATGCGATATCGTCCAGAGAGGCGGCACGATTTTGAAGACTGCAAGATGTCTCGATTTCAAGCTCCCCGAAACGAGAAAGAAAGCCGCAGACAACCTTAAAGCTCTCGGCATCGAAGGCCTTGTCGTAATCGGCGGCGACGGTTCGTTCACGGGCGCAAGACTTTTGTCCGACGAAAACGGAATCAACGTCGTAGGTATTCCCGGCACGATCGATAACGACCTTGCTTACACCGACTACACTCTCGGCTTCGACACCGCCGTAAACACCGTTCTTTGGGCGATCAACAACCTCAGAGACACTATGACTTCTCACGACAGAGTTTCGCTCATAAAGGTTATGGGCAGACGTTGCGGAGATATCGCGCTTTACTCGGGTATCTGCGGCGGCGCGGAATATATTCTCGTTCCCGAAATTCCTTACGATATTCAGGCTATCGCCGAGGATATCAAAAAGAGCAAGGAAAGAGGCAAAACGTCCAACATTATCGTTCTGGCGGAAGGCGCGGGCAACGAACAGGAAATCAAAACCATCGTTTCGGTTATCAGCGGCGCGGACGTTAAGGTCACTACTCTCGGTCACATTCAGAGAGGCGGCACGCCCACTATGGCGGACAGAATGCTTGCCGCGAGATTCGGCACGAGAGCCACCGAACTTCTGTTAGAGGGCAAGACCAACAGAGTTATCGGTATCAAGAACAACAAGATCGTCGATCTCGATATAACCGAAGCTCTTTCCGAAACCAAGAAAATCAACAAAAAGCTTTACGATATGGCGGCTAAACTCTGCTAAAATATCTTAAAAACACGAAAAAACTTATGAAAAATCTTAAAGGAAGATGCGTTTTCGCCCAATCGGGCGGACCAACCACGGTTATAAACGCGAGCATCGCGGGGGGACTAATAGAGGCTCTCGACAGCGAAAACATTACGGGCGTTTTATGCGCTCATCACGGAATAAAGGGCGTTTTAGACGAGGACTTTTTCGATATTTCGGCGGAAGACAGAGCCGAAATAGAAGCTTTGAAATACACGCCCGCTTCGGCGTTCGGTTCGGTGAGATACAAACTCAAAAACCCCGCCGAGGACGACTCCGATTACCGCAGAATTTTAGAGGTTTTCAAAAAATACGACGTTCGTTATTTTTTCTATAACGGCGGCAACGACAGCATGGACACCTGCGATAAAATCTCGAAATATATGCAGAAATCGGGTTACGATATGAACGTAATCGGTATTCCGAAAACAATCGATAACGACCTTTGCGGCACTGATCACTGCCCTGGCTACGGGAGTGCGGCGAAATACATAGCAAATTCCGTTATGGAAGTCAACAGAGACGCCGAAATTTACTATTCTCCGCTTGTCGTAATCGTGGAGATTATGGGTAGAAACGCGGGCTGGCTCACAGCGGCAAGCAGACTCGCTTCCGTGAACGGCGAAGGCGCGGATCTTATTTATCTCCCCGAAGTCCCTTTCTCTTACGAGAAATTTTTGAGAGACGTTAAAAAGGTCGTGGACGAAAAACACCACTGCGTTGTCGCGGTTTCCGAGGGAATACGCTTTGCGGACGGCAGATACGTTGGCGAAGACCAAAGCTCCACCGACGTTTTCGGTCACTCTCAGCTCGGCGGCGTTTGTTCGGCTTTGAAAGCGCAGGTCAAAACGCTCGGCATAAAATGCAAGGCGATCGAGCTTAACATTCTGCAACGCTGCGCGGCGCACTGCGCTTCGGAAACGGATATAGAAGAGTCTTTCTCTGCGGGGCGTTACGCGGTTAAAAAAGCCATAGAGGGCGAGACCGACAAGATGATAGGTTTCAGGAGAAAAGACGGCGACGTTTACGAGATAGAATACGTTGCCGAACCTCTTTCCTCCGCGGCGAACGCCGAAAAGAAAATTCCCGCCGAATGGATAACGGAAGACGGCGCGAACCTTACCGACGATTTCGTTTCTTATGCTCTCCCCCTCATAGCGGGCGAGCCAAAGCGCAGGCTTAAAAACGGACTTCCCGAATACGCAAAGCTTAAATTCGTAAAGATTAAGCTTTAAAAACCCGTCTATAAGTCGATTATCGGCAACTTTATTAAAAATACAAAATTTTTAAATCGTTCTTTCGGCGCAAAATTACACCGCGCCGAAGGAACGATTTTTATATAAAATCGATTTTAATCGGGAGTTTATCATAAGCAAGTTATCCACAGCAAAAATTCCCATTTCGGAAAATCCGTTGCAAATCCCGCACAAATTTTCCCATTTCGGAAAATACTTGATTTTTTTCTTTTTTTATGATAAAATAGGCACAAAAATTAAAGACAAACGAAGCAAATTCAATCTGAAAAAACTTCTGTTTCGGTCATTTTATTTCAGAGGAAAAACTTATGGGGTTAGTATCAGGTAAATGTCCTGACTGCGGGGCAAGTTTAAAAATTAACGAATCGGCTAAGGGCGAACTGATTTGTCCATATTGCGGAAGCACGTATCTTGTTGAAAAAGCGTTAAATATAGTAAACAATAATATAATCAACAACAACGATTTCAGCGGAGCAAACGTCGTAATCAATCAAAACGCCGAAGCCGCATATATAAAGCAATATTTGGAAAACGCGAGAATTTCGCTTGCAAAAGAGGACTGGGAAGAAGTCGAAAAGTTCTATAATATGGTTAAACAATACGAACCACGTAATATAGAAGCAGCTTTTTTCAGCTCGTATGGAAAAACAAGACTTTCTTTACTTGATAGCAATTTCTTAAAAAAACAACAGATGTGCGATGTGTTTTGCAAAAACATTTCAGTTATATATGATAATTATGATATTTCAAAATCAAAGTATAATCAAGTACTTATAAAAAAGATAAATCTCGCCCTGCTTAAAATGTATTGTGCGAGCTTTGTTTATACTGAGAAACCTGAAAATCTTCAAACGACCGATGATAAAACAAAAACATATAGATTGTTTGCTAACATAGCTGCTGTTTTTATCGAAAATCTAAAAAAAATAATTAAAATCGATGACCAGTTAGTTTACTGGGAACTTGTTTATAAACAAAAAAAATACCTTGTTAATAACACAGGCTTATCTTTAGACGAAAGGTTAAAAAACAGAGAAGAGGCATTATCAATCGGCAATAAAATCCACGAAAAAGACCCTAATTTTGTTGTTGATAACATTCCGAAACCAAAACTTGACGGGTGCTATGTGGCAACTTGCGTGTACGGCTCGTACGACTGTCCCGAGGTATGGACTTTGCGCCGCTATAGAGATAACACGTTAGCTTCAACTTGGTACGGAAGAGCTTTTATACATATTTATTACGCAATAAGCCCCACCCTCGTTAAATGGTTCGGAAAAACAAAATGGTTCAAGAAAATGTGGAAAGGTAAGCTCGACAGAATGGTTGAAAAACTTCAATCTGAAGGCGTTGAAAACACGCCTTACGACGATAAGCCCTGGTAAAATTACGTTTATTAAAATTCGGCGGATAATGCGAAGTTCATCGCAATATCCGCCGTTTTGATTTTATTGAAAATATCAGTCTTTTTTGACTTCGATATAAAGTTCGTCGAGCTGTTTCTGCTCTACCGGCGCGGGCGCGCTGCTCATAAGGCACGAAGCCGTCTGAACCTTCGGGAACGCAATAACGTCTCTTATCGAATCGTCCTTGGAGAGAAGCATTGTGAGACGGTCTAACCCGAAAGCAAGTCCGCCGTGCGGGGGCGCGCCGTAATTGAACGCGTCCACGAAAAATCCGAATTTCTTTTCGATATCTTCCTCGGAGAAACCTAAGATATTAAACATTTTTTTCTGAATATCTCTCGAATGAATACGGATAGATCCGCCGCCCGATTCCTGACCGTTGATAACGAGGTCGTACGCTTTCGCCCTCGCCCTGGACGGATCTGTTTCGCAAAGTTCGAGATCTTCGTTCATAGGTGCGGTGAACGGATGGTGAACCGCCATATAACGATTTTCCTCTTCCGACCATTCGAACATCGGGAATTCCGTTATCCACAAAATATCGTAAACGTCCTTATCTATAAGTCCGTGTTTGTCCGCGATCATAAGACGGATTCCGCCGAGCGTGTTGAACACGACATAATCCTTATCCGCCGCGAAGAACAAAACGTCTCCCTCTTCGAAATTCATTCTCGTTTTGATGTTTTCGATATCATCCGCCGTAACGAATTTTGCGAACGAAGATTTGATTTCTCCGCCCTTTGCCCAGGTCATCCAGCAAAGACCTTTCGCGCCGAGCGTTTTCGCGTACTCGACGGTCGCGTCAAGCTCTTTTCTCGAGAATTTGTCGGCTAAACCTTTGGCGTTGATAGCTCTTACACTGCCTCTGATAGGTCCGATTTCGATCTTCAAAGCGTCCGAAAAAACCTTGAATTCCGATTTTGCGAACAAATCCGAGCAATTAACGATTTTCAAACCGAATCTTGTGTCGGGCTTGTCCGAACCGTAATTCTCCATAGCCTCGCGGTAAGTCATCGTTCTGAAATGCCCCTCGCCGAGATCCAAGCCTATCGCGTTTTTGAAAATGTTTTTGATAAGCCCCTCGATCGGGTACATAACGTCCTCGATTTCCTCTACGAAGCTCATCTCTACGTCTATCTGAGTAAATTCCGGCTGACGATTGGCTCTCAAATCCTCGTCGCGGAAACATTTGGTTATCTGATAATATCTGTCGAAGCCCGCGATCATCAGAAGCTGTTTATAAAGCTGGGGAGACTGCGGCAACGCGTAAAAACAACCCTCGTGAACTCTGGACGGAACGAGATAGTCTCTCGCGCCCTCGGGAGTGGATCTTCCGAGC
Organism: uncultured Clostridia bacterium; assembly: GCA_934247225.1. Taxonomy (GTDB): domain Bacteria; phylum Bacillota; class Clostridia; order Christensenellales; family Borkfalkiaceae; genus UBA10281. Next base: position 179,269 of record CAKQJE010000001.1, on the reverse strand, counting down.
ATAGGCGTTTCCACCTCGACGAATCCGTTGTCGTCGAAAAATCTTCTTGCGGCTTTGGTTATCTCGTTTCTTAAAAACAAGTTTTTCTGCAAAGAAGGTCTTCTGAGATCAAGATATCTGTATTTTAAACGAAGGGTTTCGTTTACGTTGGAATCGTCCAAAATTTCGAACGGCGTGGTGTCCGCTTCGGAAAGAATTTTAAGCTCGTCGGCAAGAATTTCGATCTCACCCGTTGCTATTTTGTTGGTTTTGCTCTCTCTTTCTCTTACCTTTCCCTTAACCGCGAGAACGTATTCCGAACGGATATTCTGCGCTTTTTCAAACACCGCTTTATCCGTCGTATCGTCGAAAACGACCTGAACGAGACCCGTTTTATCGCGAAGATCGACGAAAATAAGCGAGCCGAGATTTCTTCTTCTCTGCGTCCAGCCCATAACCGTAACTTCTTTGCCCGCGTCTGCGCTTCTAAGCGTTCCGCACATCGAAGTACGTCTTAAATCACCCATAAATTCTGACATATGTATTTCTCCGTTTTAAGGTTGCCGAACTTAACGCGGCAAACCTTGCGTATACGATTATTCTAAACTTTTAGGAGAAAAATGTCAACGAATATTCAATGCAATTTAATGCGCGAAGCTTGTTTAAGAAATTTTTTATGCGTTTTACCGCTTTTGCCCTTTTCATCGGTTATTTTTATATTTTATTTTCGTCGGTTATTCGTATATTTTTTCGAAGCGTTTAAGCCCTGTAAGAATTTCGTAAGATATCGTGCCGCAGGCTTTCGCCATATCTTCGGCGGTGAGCGTTTTTCCGCCCTGGCTGCCGATAAAAACAACCTCGTCGCCCGCTTTAACGCTTCCGTCAACCGACGCGAAACAGTAATCCATACAAACGCTGCCGACGATTTTCCGTCTTTTTCCTCCGATAAGGACGGTTCCGCCCGTAAAACTCCTTAAAATCCCGTCGCCGTAACCTGCGGAAATCGTGGCTATATAACAATCTTTTTCGGCTATAAATTTTCCTCCGTAACCGACCGTCTCGCCCTTTTTAACTTTCGCCGCCCGCGAAACGTAGCTTTTAAGCGTAAGGCAAGGTTTAACGCCCGCCGCGCCGTAGCCGTAAATACCGATACCGAAACGAACCATATCGAAACAATATTTTTCCTTCACAAATTCCGCCGTGGAAGAAATATGCTTTATCGCGCTCGAAAAAGCTTTGCCTCCGAGCTTTAAAAACGATACGAATTTCTCGTACTGCTTTTCGTTTCTCCCAGCGTTTTCCCCGTCGAAAAAATGCGAATATACGCCTTTAATCGTCACCGTTCGACATAAATTTACCGCGTTAATCGACTTATAGGCGGCTTTTTCTGTTTTAATCCCCATCCGGTTCATACCCGTGTCGAAACATAAATGCACGTATGCCGAAACGTTCATATCTTCACTTACACATACGATTTCTTTTAAATCGTCAACGGACGAAACGCTGATTTCTATTCTCTTTAAGATACATCTTTCGATTTCTTTTCCCGTTACTCTCGCAAGACATAAAATCGGCTTAGCCGTTATTTCCCTCGCCCTTTCCGCCTCTTCTACGGTTGCCGTAACGAAATAATCGGCGAAATTTTCCAAAGCTTTGATAACTTCTCTCTCCCCGTGTCCGTAAGCGTCGGCTTTGACGACGGCGGCAGCTAAAACGCCGCGAGGGAGCTTTGACTTCAACAAATCGAAATTATAAACGAGTTTTTTAAAATTTATACCGATAACGCCTCTCATATTTTCAGTTACACCCCGCGAAAACGCCGAAACAAATCGTTTTTAAGGACATATCTCCCCCTCTACGCTTTACATCGGCAAAAAAATGCTATATAATATGTTTAATTAAAGAAGAGGTGAATTATGAATTTACTTACGGAATTTCTCGATAAATCGAAAACGGCATTTCACGCCGCGAAGCTCGGCGCGGAAAAACTTATAAAAGAAGGCTTTACGGAGCTTAAAGAGAACGAAAAATGGAACGTTAAAGAAAACGGAAAATATTTCGTCACGAGGAACGGTTCCGCCCTTATCGCTTTTTCTGTCGGCGGAGAAAACTCGTTTAACATAGTCGCTTCGCACGGGGATTCGCCGTGCTTCAAAATCAAGGCAAACCCCGAAATGAAAAGCGACAATTACGAAAAACTGAACGTAGAAAGATACGGCGGCGGGATATTTTATTCCTGGCTCGACGCACCTTTAACTATCGCGGGAAGAGTTATAATTTCGCGCGATAACGAACTTATAGCGCGGGTTTTCACTTCCGATCACAAGTTTGTTATCCCCTCCGTGGCGATACATTTCAACCGCACCGTGAACGACGGATTGAAACTTAATCCTCAGACGGATATGTCGCCCGTAACCGATATTTTAAACGAAGCGGTAAGCGGAAAAGAGCTTCAAAAGGAACTCGAAAAATTTGCGGGTGACGGAAAAGTAGTCGATTACGACCTTTACGTCGTTTCCGCCGAAAAACCGTTCTTTGCGGGTTTTAAAGACGAATTTTTGTGCAGCCCGAGAATAGACAATCTCACGAGCGCGTTTTCTTCCCTCGAAGCTATCTGCAAAGCCGATCCGAAAGAGATCGCCGTTTGCTATATCGCGGATAACGAGGAAGTAGGGAGCGGTACAAAACAGGGCGCGGCATCGAAATTTTTGTTCGACGTTCTGAAAAGAATAGCGATTTGCCTCGGCAAAGAAAACGACCTCGACGAAATGCTTGCAAATTCCTTTATCGTTTCGGACGACAACGCGCACGCCGTTCACCCCAACCACCCCGAATATTCCGACCCGACGAACAGAGTCAAGCTCGGCGAAGGAATCGTCGTTAAGCACCACGCCAACCAGAATTACACGACCGACGCATATTCTTCCTCGATAATAAAACGCATTTTCGATAACGCGAACGTTAAATATCAGGATTTTTACACCCGTTCGGATATGCCTTGCGGCGGAACGCTCGGCGCGATAAGCTCCTCTCAGGTTTCGATAAAGAGCGTGGATATCGGTATCGCTCAGCTCGCCATGCACTCTTCCATAGAAACTATGGCAGCCGCAGACTATGAAACCGCAGTCCGCGGATTGACTGCTTTTTATAACGCGAAAATAATTTCCGACGGCGATTCTTTCGTTAAAATAACTTATTAAAGCTCACAATTATTAAGAATACGCACAAAAACACGCGCCCGACTCTTTTCGGATTTTGCCGAAAAAAGTCGGGCGCATTTTGTTGTTTTTTGCCGTCGGAGCAAGTCGGATTCAGCCGTCGGAATTTGTATTCATTTGCCGTCGGATTATGTCTTATTTTATTGTCGGATTTTGCAATATTTTGCCGTCGATACTTGTCTCAATCCGCCGTCGATACCTGTCGTAATCCGCCGTAGGTTCTTGTCGTTTCACGCCGTCGGAATTTGCCGAATTCAGCCGTCGTTTTTTGCCGTTTTCTGCCGTATACTTTTTTTTGCGTCGGTAAGCTCGAAACTTATATCCACGAGCATTTTGAGCTTGTTTTCGTCCGCTTTATCGATACAGACGGACAGCCAATGCGTTTTATTCATATGATACGCCCGAAAAATCGTCTTGCCGTCAACAATCTCGTCTATCATAAACGGCTCGCATTTAAGATTTATTATATCCACGTCCCGACCAAGCTCAAGCCCGAGCCTGCCCGCAAAAACAGGCATAATGACGGCGAACCACTTTTTATTCGACGGATGCCGAAAAACGGAAAAATCCGGCGAGTCGATCCACGGATTTTCCTCGGTTGTGATATAATTATTTAAAATATATTCTGTCAGCTTTGTTCTGTCCATAAATTTAATTTAATGTTACGTCTTTGAGTTTTTCGTATTTTTCCATAGCGGCTTGCCGCAACGCGTTCAAGTCCTCGGGATGAGTAAAAGCTTCGTCGCACAGCTTTTTCGCCGAGAAAATAACCGTCGGGGAATAAACGAGATCGCCCAGATCGCTCAAAAATTTACCGCTTTGCCTTGTTCCCATAAAATCGCCGCTGCCGCGCATTTCGAAGTCCTTTTCGGAAATTTTGAAACCGTCCGCAGACGAGCAAAGAACTTTGAGCCTTTCGAGAGCTTTTTCGTCGTCCGAACGGGTGAAAAGGAAACAGTAACTCTTGTCGGCTCCTCTTCCTACCCTGCCCCTTAACTGATGAAGCTGGGAAAGTCCGAAACGTTCGGCGTTGTAAATTACCATAACCGTCGCGTCGGGAACGTCTATACCGACTTCGACGACAGTAGTGGAAACAAGCACGTCTATATTTTTGCCTTTAAACTCTTCCATAATCCGCGTTTTTTCCGCGTCTTTCATTTTGCCGTGCAAAAGTCCGACCCGAATGCCTTTCAAAGCCGATGAAAATTCCTCGAAAAGCTCGGTTACGCTCATAAGCGTGCCTTCCTCGTCCTCGTCTATCTTCGGACAAACGCAAAACGCCTGCTTGCCCGCTTTAACCGTGTCGCGAATAAAGCCGAGCATACCCTCGTATTTCCGTTCGGGAACGAGAAAAGTCGCCACGGGAAGCCTGTTTTTCGGTTTGTCCTTAATCTCGGTTATATCGAGATCGCCGTAAAAAATGAGCGAAACCGTTCTGGGGATCGGCGTTGCGCTCATTACGAGTACGTCGGGTATAACGCCTTTCGCTACGAGCGCGCTTCTCTGCCCCACGCCGAAACGGTGCTGTTCGTCGCACACGCACATCGAGAGATTGTAAAACTCGACGTCGCTCTGAATAACGGCGTGCGTGCCGACGACGATTTTCGCTTCGCCGGATTTTATTTTTGCCTTTATTGTCTTTTTCTCGGCAAGTTTAGTAGAACCGCTGAGAAAAACCACTTCATAATCGGGAAACAATCTTGAAATTATCCTGTAATTTTGTTCGGCGAGAATTTCCGTGGGCGCGAGCATTGCTGCCTGATACCCGCTTTTTACGGCGAAAAACAACGCGCACAGCGCGACCGCCGTTTTCCCGCTTCCGACGTCGCCTTGTAAAAGTCGGTTCATCGAACGGGGGCTTGTCAGGTCTTTATAAATTTCGTTCACGGCGTTTTTCTGCCCGTCCGTGAACTCGAAGCCGAAACGCGAAATAAATTCCCTTAAATCCGCCGCCGAACAGGAATATTGATTTATTCTCACCTGCTGACGGTCGCCTTTTATAAATCTGAACGCCGAAACGAGCGTGAAATATTCCTCCAAAGCAATCCTTTCCGCCGCGCCGCGCATCGTCTGCTCGTCCGCGGGGGCGTGAACGTCTATATACGCCGTTTTTAAGTTTCCGAGATCGTATTTTTTAGCGAGTTTCTGCGGAATTACGCTGTTTATTTCGAGAGAAAAAATCGCGCTTTTTATCGCGTCTCTCATAACTTTTTGCGAAAGATTGCCTTTAACCGTGTAAACGGGAACGATTCCTTTTAAGCGCACGTTGTTATCGAGCGGCTCGAACGACGGATTTATAATCGAAACGCCGCCGAAATCGGTCTTCACGCGCCCGTAAAAAAGGTATTCTTCGCCTATTTTCAAGTGGCTCATAACATAAGGCTGATTAAACCACACGGCGGTAAAACCTCTCATTCCCTGTTCAACGGCAACCCTCACGCACTTAATTTTCCTTGCCGAAGTGAACATTTTCGGAACGGTTAAAAGTCTGCCGCAGGTAAGCACGATATCGTTATTATAGCATTTTTCGAGCGGAGTTATCTTCCTTAAATCGAGATAATTGCGCGGAAAATGCTTAATCAAATCTTCGGGCGTTAAAATATTCAGTTTTTTAAGGTCTTCGGCGCGCTTATCGCTTATGCCTTTTATATCCGTAACTTTCATTTTTTCGTCCTTTAAATTTTGCCCGAAAGCGGTTGTCCTCCGCAAATAAAACAAAAAGCTTTCTTCGCCGAACACGGAGAAAGCCTTTATTAAACCGTAATTTAACGGCAAAATTTTCGATGATAAATTGTAAGCTCGTCTGAGCCGAAACGAGTCGGACGGTATTTTATTCGATATTTTTTCGATATTTTATCCGAGCGAAACCGATTTTATTCGAGCGAAACGATATAGTAATATATCGGCTGACCGCCGTAGAAAAGTTCGACGTCCATTTCGGGATATCGCTCGGCGATTTTGGACTGCATTTCGCCCGCTTCTTCTTCGGTAACGTCGCTGCCGTAATAAAGATTTATGAGGCTGTGACCGTTATAATGAAGCTTTTCGATAAGGTCGCCCGTAACTTTGACGAGATCCTTGCCTTTCGCGAGTATCTTTTTGTTGTCGAGCGCGATTATATCGCCCTTCGTGAGCGAGAAACCGTCCACTTTCGCGTTTCTCACGGCGTAAGTCACCATTCCCGAAGAAACGTTATCCACGGCGTGAATCATTTCGATAAAATTCTCGTCTGCGCTTATCTCGGGATTCATAGCGAGCGCCGCGGAAATACCCTGCGGTATGCTCTTCGTCGGAACGACGTATACTTTCTTGCCCTCGACGAGCGATTTGGACTGCTCCGCGGCAAGAATTATGTTTTTATTGTTGGGGAAAACGAAAATATTTTCGGCGTTGATTTTGATTATCGCGTCGGCTATATCCTGAGCGGACGGATTCATCGTCTGCCCGCCTTCTATAACTCTGTCCACATTGATGTCTTTGAAAATCGCCGCGATACCCTCGCCCGAGCAAATGGAAAGCATTCCGATCTCTTTCTTCTCGGCTTCGTATTTCTTGATAAGTTCTCTGTTTTCTTCGAGCATGTTCTCGATTTTGACCTTATCGATTTCGCCGAGCTGCAAAGCTTTGGAAAGAGCCTGACCGGGGTTGTTGGTGTGAACGTGAACCTTGACGAATTCAAGGTCGCCTATAACGAGTACGCAGTCGCCGATAGTCATAAGATATTCTTTAAGTCTGTCGATATCGGCAAGCGTGGTCTTCTTTTTTAAATTTATGATGAAAAATTCGGTACAATATCCGAACTCGATCGTGCCTAAATTGAGAATGTCGGCATGTTCCATGGAACTGTCGGCTTTAACTTCGGGTTCTTCGACGGGCGCGCCTTCGATTTCCTCGCCGATGAGACCTTTATACATTCCTTTATATATTGTTAAAAGTCCCGTTCCGCCGGAGTCTACAACGCCCGCTTTTTTAAGTACAGGCAAAAGCGTGGGGGTTAAATTCACCGCTTCCTCGCCTTTTGCTATTATTTCCTGGAAAAGAGTTTCGAAATCTTTGGTTTTTCCGCAAATGGACGAAACGTGTTCGGAAATCATTCTGCAAACGGTGAGAATGGTTCCTTCCTTGGGTTTCGATACCGCGCTGTAAGCAACGTCGGTCGCGCTTTTTAAGGCTTTCGCGAAAATTTTGGTATCAACTTCGTTGTAGTCTTTTAAAACCGAACATATACCTCTGAAAATCTGCGAGGTAATAACGCCCGAGTTTCCTCTCGCTCCGCGGAGCGCGCCTCTCGAAACGCTGTCCGCCATATCGGATAAATTGTTGCTTTTACAACTCTTTAACTCCTTCACGGCAGACTGCATAGTCAGGCTCATATTTGTTCCCGTATCGCCGTCCGGCACGGGGAAGACGTTTAAACTATCTATATAGTCTCTCGAAACGTCCAGAAGTCTGGACGCGGACGTCACCATTTTGGCAAACGCTGCGCCCTTAATTGTTTTTTGCATTTAAAAAAATTCCTCCGAAACAAAAAAAACAGAACAAAAACCCCGGTCGTCAGAGTTTCACGCCGAGAATATTAACGTTGACCGTATCCACGATCATACCCGTAAACTGTTCCACTTTGTATTTAACGGCTTTTTTAAGCGAATCCGCAACCGCGGAAATCGACACGCCGAATTTTATAATTACGAAAACGTCTATATAAATTCTGTCGCCGGAAGTAGAGACTTTAACGCCCATTCCCCCCGTCTCCTTTTTCAGAAGCCTGGAAAAACTGTCCATAAGCGTTCTCGGGACCATCTCTACTATACCGTAACATTCAAGCGCGGCGTGCGCCGCTACCTTTGCTATGGCTTCGTCCGATATTGAAATTTTTCCGTAAGTATTTGACGTTGTTACCGGCATAAGACACTCCTTTATATCGGTATTATACTATATTTAGTTTTTTTTTACAAGGGTTTTTTCGCCGCATTTGCAACTTTTACGGTTTTTTTATCTTTTTTTTCGATAATCGGCGTTATTTTGTTGCAATTTATTTTTTATTGTGATATAGTATCTATGCTTTAAATTTAAACAATTCTCATTTGGAGGTGCAATATGTCGAGAGTTTGCAGCGTTTGCGGAAAAGCGAAATTATCCGGCAATAAGGTAAGCCACAGTAACCGTAAGACCCCGCGTTCTTACAATGCAAACGTTCAGAAAGTTAGGGTTGTAAACGACGGCGTCGTTACTTCTGAATATGTTTGCGCTCGTTGCCTTAAAGGCAATAAAGTTGACAGAGCGTAATTGGTTTTTGTAAAACTTATTTGAACTCGGCGGCGTCCTTTTTTAAGGACGCCGTTTTGTCGTTGTCTCGTTTATTTGTTTCTATATTATAAATAAAGCAATATCCTTACAACGTTTATATCCTTAAAACAAAGTCTGTCGGCGATATCGCTGAAATCATAAAACATTGCAATCGTTCCGAAAAACCGCACTTAACAAAATCCGCCTATAAACCGATTAACTGAAAAAACCGCAGTTAATCGACTTATAGGCTGGTTTTTATTTGTAATTGCAATTTAAAGCGGCGGTTTGCGCTCACGCAAACCGCCGCATATTCCTTGCCTTTTTCTGCCTTTTTCTTATAAATATTTCTTTAAATCGTCTACCCTGTCAAGGCGTTCCCACGGAAATTCGGGTCTGCCGAAATGTCCGTAAGCCGCGGTGGCTTTGTAAATCGGGCGCCTTAAATCGAGCGTTTTTATAATCGACGCGGGGCGAAGATCGAACTCTTTCGCGATTATGTCGGCGATTTTTTCATCCGAAAGCTTGCCCGTACCCTTAGTGTTTACGAAAAGCGAAACGGGCTTCGCAACGCCTATCGCGTAAGCGACTTCGAGCGTACATTCGTCCGCTAAGCCTGCCGCAACGACGTTTTTACAAATATATCTCGCCATGTAAGCCGCGCTTCTGTCGACTTTCGTGGGGTCTTTTCCCGAAAACGCGCCGCCGCCGTGCGGGCAACTTCCGCCGTAAGTATCGACGATTATTTTTCTGCCCGTAAGCCCGCTGTCTCCGTGCGGTCCGCCGATTTCGAATCTGCCCGTGGGGTTAATGTAAAACTTGGTGTTCTCGTCTAAAAGTTCTGCGGGAATGCTCGCTTCGATAACGTATTTTTTTATATCTCTTCTGAGTTCGTCGGTGGAAATTTTTTCGCTGTGCTGCGTGGAAACGACAACCGCCTCTACTCTTTTCACTTTGCCGTTCTCGTATTCGACGGTAACCTGACTTTTTCCGTCCGGGCGAAGATAGGGGAGCAAGCCCGATTTTCTCACTTCCGTGAGCTTTCTCGTAAGTTTATGCGCAAGCGTTAAAGCCGCGGGCATATATTCCTCGGTTTCGTTGGTCGCATAGCCGAACATCATACCCTGATCTCCCGCGCCGAATCTGTCGGCTTCGTCGCCGCTTTTACGATGTTCGAGAGAATTATCCACGCCGAGAGCGATATCCGCGCTCTGATCGTGAATTGCGGTCAGAACGGCGCAGGTGTCGCAATCGAAACCGTACTTTGCTCTGTCGTAACCGATTTCGCGGATCGTGTCTCTCGCGATCTGCTGAATATCCACATAGCAATGCGTGGAAATTTCGCCCATAACAAGCACGAGACCTGTGGTTACGGAAGTTTCGCAAGCCACTCTCGCCATAGGGTCTTTCGCAAGAATCGCGTCTAAAACCGCGTCCGAAATCTGGTCGCAGATTTTGTCGGGATGCCCTTCGGTAACGCTTTCGCTGGTGAAGAATTTGTTCATAATAAAAAAACCTCTTTCAATGTATTTGTGGTCATTGACTGTGGTCGGAAATACTATATCACCTTTTAAATCGTTTGTCAAATTTAATCGTATATGTTACAATATTTCAAGAAAAACTCACGGTGGCGAGCGGTAAAAATGAACGATTTCGACGAAAAAACAAAATATTGCGGCTTATGTCCGAAAGCCTGCCGCGTTGATAGACGCGAAACCTACGGCGCGTGCGGCGAAAAAAACGTTATGCGTATCGCTAAATTTTACCCGCATATGTTCGAGGAACCGCCGATAAGCGGTAAAAACGGCTCGGGAACGATTTTTTTCACGGGGTGTTCTCTGCGCTGCGTTTTTTGTCAGAATTATTCTCTTTCCCGTTCGGAAAGGGGCAAGGAAATCTCGCCGAAAGAGCTTGCCGAAATTTTCAAAAAGCTCGAAAACGACGGCGTTCACAACATAAATCTCGTTACGCCGACCCATTTCGTTCCCGAAATCGCCGAGGCGTTTTCGATTTACCGCCCGAAAATCCCCGTCGTTTACAACACTCATTCTTACGAAACGATTAAAGCTCTCGAAACGATAGATCCGTTCGTAGATATCTACCTTCCCGATCTCAAATTTTTCTCGCCCGAGCTATCTTTTCGTTACACGGGCAGAAAAGACTATTTCGAAATTGCTTCGAACGCGATAAAATTTATGATGAATTCCAAAAAGACGAGTTTTTCGGAAGACGGCATGATGAAAAACGGAGTTATCGTGAGACATATGATAATGCCGCTGGGTGTTTCGGATAGCAAGAAAATCCTTAAATGGTTTGCGGAAAATAAGCGCGGCGGCGCGTATATTTCCTTAATGGCGCAGTATACTCCTTTCGGGAACGTCGAAAAATACCCCGAACTTAATCGCCCCATAACCGCGGGCGAATACGAACGCGTTTACGAAGAGCTTTTAAATCTCGGAATAACCGATTATTTCGCGCAGGAACTTCGTTCTTCGGGCGAGAGTTTTATCCCCGATTGGGATTTTTGACTTTTTCGAAAATTTTCGTTCGGACAAAACGGAAAATTTTGCTATTTTACTTGAAATTTCGCTCAAAATAGAGTACAATGTCAGTATATATTTTTTATAGGAAAACTTATGAATATTTTATACTTGAAATATGCCGTTGCCGTCGCGAAAGCAGGTTCGCTCAATAAAGCCGCGGAAGAACTTTTCATCGCTCAGCCGAATTTGTCGAGAGCCGTGAAAGAACTCGAAAAAGAACTCGGAATAGTCATTTTCGACAGAAATTCCAAGGGAATCACGCTCACTATGGACGGGGAACGGCTTATTTCTTACGGAAAAAACCTGCTTCGGCAAATCGACGAGATCGAAACGGAATTCAAGGAGAAAAAACACAAAACGGTTTTCTCCGTTTCCGCGCCGAGAGCGAGCTATATTTCGAGCGCGTTCGCGGAGTTTACCAAAGGTCTTTCCGAAAAGGAGCGTTGCGACGCATACTATAAGGAAACCAACAATCTCCGCGCCATAACCAACATTCTCGAAAAGGATTATAACCTCGGGATCGTGAGATACGCCTCGGGTTACGACAAATATTTCAAACAGACGCTCGAAGAGAAAAATCTGAAACACGAACTTATCTCGGAATTCGAATTCTCTCTTCTGATGAACAAAAACTGCCCTCTCGCGAAAAAAGACGAGATACGTTTTTCCGACCTTAAAAACTATATACAGATAGCTCACGCCGATCCTTACGTTCCGTCCGTTTCGCTTTCCGAAATCAAAAAGGAAGAACTCCCCGACGACGTCGACAAACGCATTTTCGTTTTCGAAAGAGCAAGCCAATTCGACGTTCTCGCCGAAAACGACAACACTTACGCCTGGGTTTCGCCCGTTCCCGAAGCGGCTTTGAAGCGTTACGACTTAGTCGTGAAAAAGTGCGCCGATAACGACAAGGTTTATAAAGACGTGCTTATTTACAAAAAGGATTACGTTCTGTCCGCGATAGACAAGGAATTTATCACCGAGCTTTGCAACGCGAAGAGAAAATACTTCGGATAAAACCGCAAAAAACACTTCGGATAAAACCGCCAAAATACTTCGGCTTTCACGCCGATATATTTTTTCGATACGATATATCTATTTTCATATATCGGTATAAAAATTAAGTATTTTACATAACGATTTTAAATTGATATAATAGTATCGATAAAAACGTAACGATATGCTTTCTTCGGAAAACTTTTGGAAAACTTTCGGAAAAAGCAAGGAGGCTTTATGGAATTCGATTACAAAATAACCGACAGCGTCGAAACGCTCGAACAGACTATTGCGAGAGTGAGAAAAGCTCAGGAAGAATATTCTTCTTTTACGCAGGAACAAGTCGACAAGATATTTTTCGCGGCGGCCATAGCCGCAAACAAAGCGCGCATTCCGCTTGCCAAACTTGCCGCAGGCGAAACGGGAATGGGCGTTGTGGAAGATAAAGTTATTAAAAACCATTACGCTTCCGAATATATTTACAACGCGTACAGAGACGTTAAAACGTGCGGCGTTATCGAAGAAGACAAAGCTTACGGCATAAAGAAAATCGCCGAACCGATAGGTCTTATCGCGGCGGTTATCCCCACCACAAACCCGACTTCGACCGCTATTTTCAAAACTCTTCTCGCTTTGAAAACAAGAAACGGAATTATCATAAGCCCGCACCCGAGAGCCAAAAAATCCACTATCGCGGCGGCAAAAACCGTTTTAGAAGCGGCAATTTCTGCGGGCGCGCCGAAAGACATAATAGGCTGGATAGACGTTCCGTCGCTCGAAATGACCAATCTTTTGATGAAAGAGGCGGACATTATTCTCGCAACGGGCGGTCCCGGAATGGTCAAAGCCGCTTATTCGAGCGGAAAACCCGCGCTCGGCGTAGGCGCAGGCAACACCCCCGCCGTTATAGACGACTCTGCGGACATAACGCTTGCGGTGAACTCGATAATTCACTCCAAAACGTTCGATAACGGAATGATCTGCGCTTCCGAACAATCGGTTATCGTCCTCGATAAGGTTTACGATAAAGTAAAAGCCGAATTCGCGGCGCGCGGATGTTATTTCCTCAGCGAAAACGAAACCGAAAAGGTAAGAAAAACGATAATAATAAACGGCGCGCTGAACGCTAAAATCGTAGGACAAAAAGCCGCTACGATAGCAAAGCTTGCGAACGTGAACGTTCCCGAGGGAACGAAAATACTTATAGGCGAAGTGGAAAGCGTTGAACTCTCCGAAGAATTCGCCCACGAAAAACTCTCCCCCGTTCTTGCGATGTACCGCGCGAAAGACATAGAAGACGCGTTTTCGAAAGCCGAAAGGCTCATCGCCGACGGAGGGTTCGGACATACCTCGTCCATTTATCTCGACGTAAATTCGCAAAAAGCCAAGCTCGACGAATTTGCGGAGAGGATGAAAACTTGCAGAATACTCGTAAACACCCCCTCTTCTCAGGGCGGTATAGGAGACTTATACAACTTTAAACTCACCCCCTCTTTAACGCTCGGCTGCGGAAGCTGGGGCGGAAACAGCGTTTCGGAAAACGTAGGCGTAAAGCATCTTCTCAATATCAAAACCGTTGCGGAAAGGAGAGAAAATATGTTATGGTTTAAAGCTCCCGAAAAAATATATATCAAAAAAGGCTGTCTGCCCGTCGCTCTTTCCGAACTTAAAACCATGGGCAAAAAGCGTTGTTTCGTGGTTACGGACAGTTTCCTTTATCATAACGGTTACACCCGTCCGATAACCGATAAACTCGACGAAATGGGGATTTCTCACGCGACGTTTTTCGACGTTGCGCCCGACCCGACTCTCGCCTGCGCGAAAGAGGGAACGAAGCAGATGGCGGACTTCAAGCCCGACTGCATAATCGCGCTCGGCGGCGGTTCGGCAATGGACGCGGCGAAAGTTATGTGGGTTATGTACGAACACCCCGAAGTGGATTTCCTCGATATGGCGATGAGATTCATGGATATCAGAAAGAGGGTGTACACCTTCCCGAAAATGGGCGAAAAAGCCTATTTCATCGCTATCCCGACTTCTGCGGGAACGGGTTCGGAAGTTACGCCTTTCGCGGTTATAACCGACGAATCGACGGGCGTTAAATATCCGCTCGCGGACTACGAATTGCTCCCGAAAATGGCTATAATCGACGCCGATTTCCATATGAGCGCGCCCAAAGGACTCACGGCGGCTTCGGGAATAGACGCCGTTTCGCACGCGTTAGAGGCTTACGCTTCGATGATGGCGACCGATTACACCGACGGGCTTGCGATAAAGGCGTTGCAGACGATATTCGAATATCTCCCGAAAGCTTACGAAAACGGACAAACGGACGCTTTCGCCCGCGAGAAAATGGCAAACGCCGCGACGATGGCGGGTATGGCTTTCGCGAACGCGTTTTTGGGAGTTTGCCACTCTATGGCGCACAAACTCGGAGCGTTCCACCACATTCCGCACGGCGTTGCGAACGCGCTTATGCTCGACGAAGTTATAAGGTTCAACTCCGCGAACGTCCCCGCGAAAATGGGAACGTTCCCGCAGTACGACCACCCGCACACGCTCGGAAGATACGCGGAAATTGCAAACGCGCTTAAAATCAAAGGAAAAACGGACGAAGAAAAGGTCGAAAACCTCATAAAAGCTCTGGACGAACTCAAAGCGACAGTCGGAATAAAGCCGACGATAAAGGATTACGTCCCCGACGAACAGGCGTTTCTCTCCTCTCTGGACGAGATGACGGAACAGGCTTTCGACGATCAATGCACGGGCGCGAACCCGAGATATCCGCTTATGAGCGAGATTAAGCAGATGTATTTAAACGCATATTACGGCAAGAAATTTATCGAAGCGGAAACGCCGGCAAAAGCTGTTTCGAAGCCGAAAGCAAAAAAAGGTTAAGGAGGAAAAGTGATGGATCTTGACAGAGTTATAGCCGTCCGAAACAACAAGACCGTTTACCGCGACGGCGAGGACTGCGTAAAGGTTTTCGAAAGCGTTTACGAAAAAGACGACGTTTTGTCGGAAGCTTTAAATCAGGCGCGCGTCGAAAAAACAGGGCTTAACATACCGAAAATCAAAGCCGTTACGATGATAGACGGCAAATGGGCGATAATTTCCGACTATATCAAAGGAAAAACGCTCGACAGACTGATGAAGGAAAACCCCGGAAAGAAAAAGGAATATATCGAAAGACTCGTAACGCTCCAAACGGAAGTTCAGTCGAAAACATGCCCCAAGCTCAACAAACTCAAAGACAAAATGAACGCCAAAATCACTGAGGCCGAGCTTGACGAGTCCGTTAAATACGAACTGCACACAAGGCTCGAAAGCATGCCGAAGCACGTCAAACTCTGCCACGGAGATTTCAATCCGTCCAACATTATCGTCGGCGACGACGGGAAAGATTATATTCTCGATTGGTCTCACGCGACGATAGGCAACGCCTCGGCGGACGTCGCGAGAACTTACCTTTTGTTCTGGCTTGCGGGAGACATAAGCGGCGCGGAATATTACCTCGACGCATTCTGCTTAAAAAGCGGCACGAAAAAAGAATACGTTCAGAAATGGATGCCGATCGTTGCGGCTTCGCAGTCGGTCAAAGGCAACAAAGAACAACGCGAATTTTTGCTTTCGTGGGTAAACGTCGTGGATTATCAATAAGCCGAAGGAGACATAAATGTTAAAAGTTACGGTTTGTATAGGCAGTTCGTGCCACATAAAAGGTTCGAGACTTATCGTCGAAGAGCTTCAATCTCTCGTAGCAAAAAACAAGCTCGACGAAAAAATCGAACTCGGCGGCACGTTCTGTATGGGGAGATGCAAAGAAGGCGTTTGCGTTACCGTAGGCGACGACTTCTTCTCCGTAAGCCCCGAAAACGTCGACGAGTTTTTCAAAAAAGAAATACTAAAAAGAGTTTAAATTATAAACGATCAAAACAATAAGGAAAAAAATATTATGATAATCAAAGTATGCGTCGGCAGCTCGTGCCACATTAAAGGCGCGCCGCAAATAGTCGAACTTCTTCAAGAATACATAGCGCAGGAAGGATTGGAAGACGATATAGTTCTCGTCGGAAGTTTCTGCGCGGGAAAATGCAACCGCGTGGGCGTTACCGTCTCGGTGGACGACGAAATTTATACGGGTATAAACCCGCAAAATCTTCCGGGACTTTGGAACGACAAAATACTGCCGCAAATCAAAAAAGAAAAAGAGGGTTAAAAAATGGCGGACTTTCTCACGTTAAAAAAATCGAACTGCAAAAACTGCTATAAATGTATACGTCACTGCCCCGTTAAATCGATAAGATTTTCGGCAAATCAGGCGCATATCATAGGAAACGAATGTATTCTTTGCGGACAATGTTTCGTCGTATGCCCGCAGAACGCAAAAGAGATAAAAAGCGAAACGGAAATCGCGAAAGTTCTTATTCAGTCGGGCGATCCCGTGTACGTTTCTCTCGCGCCGTCGTTTATCGCAAACTACGAAAATATCGGCATAAACGGTATGCGCGAGGCTTTGAAAAAACTCGGATTTGCCGAAGTCGAAGAAACGGCGATAGGCGCGACGATCGTCAAAAAGGAATACGAGAGAATGCTGAGCGAAGAAAAACGCGACATAGTTATTTCTTCGTGCTGCCATTCTGTCAATCTTCTCATTCAGAAATACTTCCCCGACGCGCTTAAATATCTCGCGAATATTCTTTCGCCCATGCAGGCGCACGCGAGAGATATAAAAGAAAGAGTTCCGAACGCCAAAGTAGTGTTTATAGGACCTTGCGTTGCGAAAAAGGACGAAGCGACTTATTACGACGGGCTTGTGGACGCCGTTCTCACTTACGAAGAACTCGCGGAATGGCTCAAAGCGGAAAGAATCGAGCTTAAAAGCAATATGGACGACACCGAAAAGAGCCGCGCGAGATTTTTCCCGACGACGGGCGGAATTCTCAAAACAATGGAACAAATCCCCGAATATACATACCTTGCGATAGACGGAGTCGAAAACTGCATAGCGGCTTTAAAGGACATCGAAAGCGGAAATCTTCACAAATGCTTTATCGAAATGTCGTCGTGCATAGGAAGCTGTATCGGCGGACCCGTCATGGAAAAATATCACCGTCTGCCCGTGAGAGACTACGCGGCGGTTGCGGGATACGCAGGTAAAAAGGATTTCGACGTCAATATGCCCGACAGCCTTTCTCTTCTCAAAAACATGACGGCTATCGGCAGAAAAACCGTTCCTCCGACGGAACAGGAAATCGAAGAAATCCTTAAAAAAATGGGTAAATTCAAAAAGGAAGACGAGCTTAACTGCGGTTCCTGCGGTTACGACACCTGCCGCGAAAAGGCGGCGGCTATTTTCGAGGGAAAAGCCGAAATTTCAATGTGTCTCCCCTTCCTTAAAGACAAAGCCGAAAGCTTTTCGGACTGTATCGTAAACAACACTCCGAACGGACTTATCGTTTTGAACGAAAGCCTCGAAGTTCAGCAAATCAACGCTTCGGCAAGAAAAATAATGAACATTCGCTCCGCAAGCGACGTTTTGGGCGAAAGCGTCATAAGAATTCTCGACGTGGATATTTTTTCGAGAGTTTTAAGGACGAAACGCAGCGTGAGAAACGAAAGAGCTTATCTTGCGGAATATAAAAAATACGTCGAACAGTCGGTTATTTACGACGAAAACTATCATCTTCTCGTGTGCATAATGAGAGATATAACCGACGAAGAA
The DNA here is from genome assembly GCA_934247225.1 of uncultured Clostridia bacterium. Classification (GTDB taxonomy): domain Bacteria; phylum Bacillota; class Clostridia; order Christensenellales; family Borkfalkiaceae; genus UBA10281. Next base: position 161,522 of record CAKQJE010000001.1, on the reverse strand, counting down.
ACAGAGCGCGACAAAAAGGAAAGCATTTCCCGTCAGACCATAGAGGTTGCGGATAAAGTCGTGGATAAGCAGATGCGTATCGTTCAGGAAATCGCGTCGCTTCTCGGCGAAACGGCGGCGGAAACCAAAATCGCGCTTACGAAATTGAAGGAGTCTATCGAAGATGAATGATCTTTGCGTGGATATCGGCTACAAAAGCATAAACCACGTCGGCGAACAACTTTGCGGCGACCATGTGGACGTCGTGGAACAAGGCGAAAATTCTCAGGTCGTAGTTTTAGCGGACGGACTCGGGAGCGGCGTTAAAGCAAGCATACTTTCAACGCTCACCTCCAAAATCATCTCCACGATGATGGCGGAAGGGCTTTCTCTCGAAGATTGCGTTTCGACGATCGCCGCAACGCTTCCTATCTGCTCGGTGAGAGGCGTTGCCTACTCTACTTTCACGATAGTGCATATCGTCAACAACGAGACCGCCGAAATTATGGAATTCGATAATCCGCAGGTTATCGTTTTAAGAGACGGAGCGAACTATCTCTACCACAGAACGGAAATGAACATCGGCGGAAAACGCATCTATAAGTCGATTATCCCGCTGAAAGACAACGACGTGTTCGTTCTGATGAGCGACGGTTGCCCGCATGCGGGGCTTGGAACTCAGTTTAATTTCGGGTGGAAAAGAGACGAAATAATCAACTTTCTGCTCCCGAACGTTTACGTCGGTTACACCGCAAAAACGCTCTCGACGATTCTCGTCGACGAATGCAATCGTCTTTACGGAAACAAGCCGGGAGACGACACGACGGCAGTCGTTTTAAAGGTCAGAAAGCGCGAACCTATGAACCTTTTGTTCGGTCCGCCCTCTAACCCCGACGACGCGAACCGAATGATGTCGTTATTCTTCTCCAAAGAAGGAAAACATATAGTTTGCGGCGGAACGACCTCGTCGATAGCCGCGAAATATCTCGGAAAAACCGTTAAACCGACGCTTAATTTCGTCCGCAGCGACGTTCCGCCGATTGCGGAAATCGAGGGCGTGGATCTGGTTACGGAAGGCGTTATCACGGTGAATAAAGTCGTGGAATACGCGAAAGATTGTCTCAGCGAGAACAAGCTTTACGAAAAATGGAGCTTCGGACAGGACGGCGCTTCGCTTATTTGCAGGCTTTTGTTCGAAGAAGCGACCGACATCAACTTTTTCGTAGGCAGAGCCGTCAACCCCGCGCACCAGAACCCCGATCTTCCCATAAACTTCAACATTAAAATGAATCTTGTGGAAGAACTTTCGAAATGCCTTAAACAAATGGGCAAAAGAATAAAAGTAAGTTATTTTTAATAAAATTCCATACAAAAAAGGCGTCCCGCAAGGACGCCTTTGTTTTGATCGGAATTTAAATTTCAACGTCGTTCAAAAGCTGTTCGTCGTTTTCGCGAAGCTCTTTGGGAACGATTATATTGTCGTAATCGATGAAATATTTCTTGACGTTTATCGTGTAATAATCGACAAGTCTCATACAAACCGTCATAAGGGTGAAGAACGCCGAAACGAGAACGGAACCCGCGCCGAGCGTGAACACGCCCATCGATATAACCAGATATACAAATATAAGATTTACCGACAAATACGCGGAAAACATTCTCCAAAAATATTTTTTGCCGGGGTTAAGTCCTTTTATAAACGCCTGTCTGACCCCAAGCCCGCCGACGATCATATTCGCCATAACCTGGCTTAAACAAGACGAATAAATTCCTATCGAAAACGCCAGAATACACACGCCCAGAAACACCACGACAACCGTAAGATAAGGCGTTAAAAATCTGAACAGAATGTATTCCACGGCAAAGACCAGCGCATAGTAAACGATAGCCAAAACCGCGTCTATAAGTTGATAAACGACGATTTTCTTCAAATTTTCGAACATAACTCCGAGGTATCCTCTGTGCGATAAACTCGACATATGTCCGTTGACCAGAATCATTAAAGTACAGTCGCTTATCCCGGCAAAAAATCTGTAAAGATAAACGATCAGAACGCATATAAGCGCGGCTAAAACGATACTTCCGACGTTAGCCGAAATGTATGAAAGGAACTCGTTGAAATGGGCGGTAAGGTTGGAAGAGTTCGTAGCCGAAACTCCGCTTTGCCCTTTTAAAAGAGCTTTTATGATTTCCGCGATATCCTGCAAAACGGGTTTGAGCTGTTCGATGAACGGCGTTAAGCTTATGTTGAGCGTGAACCATACAGCCGTTGCGAAGACCGCGAAAATTATTATTTTATAAAGTATATTTTTAAATACAAGCCCGAAGTTACCTATGGCTATTTTAAACGCGTTGATTACCCGCAAAACTTCTCTCCTCCGCCGCTTTGCTCACAACCGATATTTTAAAACGCTTTTCGGTTTTTTTTATAAGCGGCTCGTCATATTACATAACGATATATATCCGATTATATAATATTTTTATTTTTTTTGCAAGAATTTTATAACGATTTATTTTTCCGGAGTAAATTATGCGCCGCGTTTTTTTGAAAAACGCGGCGCATAAAAGGTTTAAAATAAACGCGGGGTTCGGAAAATTTTTCCGAACCCCGCGCAAAAATCTTATAAAGATTAAATTATTTGTTCATCGCCTTTTCGACGGCAACGGCAACCGCAACGGTAGCGCCTACCATCGGGTTGTTACCCATACCGATAAGACCCATCATCTCTACGTGAGCGGGAACGGAAGAAGATCCTGCGAACTGAGCGTCCGAGTGCATTCTTCCCATAGTGTCGGTCATACCGTAAGAGGAAGGACCTGCCGCCATGTTGTCGGGGTGAAGGGTTCTGCCCGTACCGCCGCCGGATGCAACGGAGAAATATTTCTTGCCGTTTTCCACGCACCACTTTTTGTAAGTGCCTGCAACGGGATGCTGGAATCTCGTGGGGTTCGTGGAGTTACCCGTAATGGAAACCATAACGTTTTCGAGTTTCATTATCGCAACGCCTTCGGGAACGTTATCCGCACCGTAGCATTTAACTTTTGCTCTCGGTCCGTCCGAATAAGGTTTCTCGTAAACTACGGTTACCTTTTCGGTGTAAGGATCGAACGTGGTTTCGACGTAAGTGAAGCCGTTGATTCTCGAAATGATCATAGCCGCGTCTTTTCCGAGACCGTTAAGAATAACTCTCAAAGGTTTGGTTCTTACGGTGTTTGCGTTAAGCGCGATTTTGATTGCGCCTTCCGCCGCCGCGAAAGACTCGTGACCTGCTAAGAAACAGAAGCAATCGGTGTCGTCCGAAAGGAGCATTGCGCCGAGGTTTCCGTGACCTAAACCGACCTTTCTGTTGTCCGCAACGGAACCGGGAATGCAGAACGACTGCAAACCGATACCGATTTTGGCTGCGGCGTCCGCGGCTTTTTTTGCTCCGCTCTTTATAGCGATAGCCGCGCCGACAGTGTATGCCCAGACGGCGTTTTCAAAGCAAATAGGCTGAGTGCTTCTTACGATATCGTCGCAATCAACCCCTTTTGCAAGACAGATTTCCTTGCATTCTTCAACCGAAGAAATGCCGTATTCTTTCAAAGTAGCATTGATTTTGTCAATTCTTCTTTCATATCCTTCAAATAAAGCCATTTCTTCTTCTCCTTATTCCTTTCTCGGATCGATATATTTGTAAGCGTTTTCGAATCTGCCGTAGTGACCCTTGGCTTTTTCGTACGCTTCGTTGGGAGTGAGACCTTTTTTAATGAAATCGGTCATTTTGCCGAGCGAAACGAACTCGTAACCGATAACCTGCATATCTTCGTCGAGAGCCATTCTCGTAACATAGCCCTCTGCCATTTCGAGATATCTCGTACCCTTTTCCTTTGTTCCGTACATTGTTCCGACCTGCGAACGAAGTCCTTTTCCGAGGTCTTCGAGTCCCGCGCCGATAACGAGTCCGTCGTCGGAATATGCCGACTGAGTACGTCCGTAAACTATCTGTAAGAAAAGTTCTCTCATAGCGGTGTTGATAGCGTCACAAACAAGGTCGGTGTTAAGAGCTTCGAGAATGGTTTTTCCGGGAAGGATCTCGGAAGCCATTGCCGCGGAGTGGGTCATACCCGAGCAGCCGATAGTCTCGATCAAAGCTTCTTCGATAACGCCTTTTTTAACGTTAAGCGAAAGTTTGCAGGCTCCCTGCTGAGGAGCGCACCAACCGACGCCGTGAGTAAATCCGCTGATGTCGGTTATCTGCTTAGCTTCAACCCAAAGCCCCTCTTCGGGGATAGGCGCGGGTCCGTGCTTGGGACCTTTCGCTACGCAGACCATATCCTTTACTTCGTTTGAATATTGCATAAATATTCCTCCAAATTTTTTTTCGCTATATTCCGCGCCGAAACCCGTTCGGCTCGTCTTCCGTTAAATTATAGCATATCCCGAAAATTTTTTCAATTATTATTTAACCGTTATTTTAAGTTTTTTTGCTTGCTTTTATAATGTTTTAATGTTAGAATAGAAAAAGACGGACTTCAAACCGTTCGGACGGATATTATACACCAAAACAAAGAGGTACAATTCAATGAAAAACGTAATGGACGTTCTCGAAGAACGCGGATTTATAAAACAGACCGTTTACGGCGAAGACTTGAGAAAGAAACTCGAAACCGAAAGCGTTACATTTTACGTCGGATTCGACCCGACGGCAGACAGTCTCCATATCGGACATTATATTCCCATTATGGCAATGGCTTGGATGCAGAGATACGGTCATCGCCCCATCGCGCTTTTCGGCGGCGGAACGGGTATGATAGGCGACCCCTCGGGCAGATCGGATATGCGTCAGATGATGACGAGAGAGACTATCGACCACAATATCGAATGTTTCAAAAAGCAAATGTCGCGTTTTATTAACTTCGAGGGCGAAAACGGCGCGATAATCGCAAACAACGCAGATTGGCTTTTAGACCTCAATTACATCGAATTCCTCCGCGATATCGGCGTATATTTTTCCGTAAACAAAATGCTCACGGCGGAATGCTTCAAACAGAGAATGGAAAAGGGGCTTACCTTCTTTGAATTTAACTATATGTTGATGCAGGGTTACGACTTTTTGCATCTCAACCAAAAATACGGCTGCTCGCTCGAGGTGGGCGGCGATGACCAGTGGTCGAATATGCTCGCCGGCGTGGACCTTATCCGCAGAAAGGAACAGAAGGACGCTTACTGCTTAACCTGCACTCTCCTTTTAAACAGCGAAGGAAAGAAAATGGGCAAAACGCAGAAAGGCGCGCTCTGGCTCGACGAAAACAAATGCTCCGTCTACGATTTCTATCAGTATTTCAGAAACGTGGAAGACTGCAAAGTTGCGGAGTGTATGCGTCTTTTGACCTTTATGGATATGGACGAAATCGCCGAACTCACCAAGTATAACGACGAAAGAATGAACGCGGCGAAAGAAAGACTTGCTTACGAGGTAACAAAGCTCGTTCACGGCGAAGAAAAAGCCGAACAGGCAAGAAAGCAGGCAAAAGCGGCGTTCGGCGGCAACGCGGAAGATATGCCCTCTTACAATGCAGGCGACGCGGATAATGTTCTCGACATAATGGTCGGCGCGGGCGTTGCGAAATCCAAGGGCGAAGCGAGAAGACTTATCGAAGGCGGCGGCGTTTCGATTGACGACGTCAAGCTCACCGTAAACGACCTTGCGCTTTCCCCCGAAGTCAAAGCCAAAGGCAGCTTTATCCTGCATAAAGGCAAAAAAGTTCATATCAACGTTGTTTTATAATCGGAAATAAATAAATTTTAAAGCACCGATTACTTCTTATTTGTTTTCATATTTTACTTGTTACAACAAAGCGGCGTTCGGCAGGAAAAACCTGCCGAACGCCGCTTTGTTTTTATGTTTTTTGCTTGCTTTATATCGCCCCGATTTCGTATCGACGGTTTTCAACTCGTTTTTCGTCTTTTTTTCGCTCAACTTTTTACCGTTCGATTTCATATCGACTGTTTTCGACGTTCTCAGACGTTTTTCGACGAAATACTCCGTATCGTTAGGCGTTTAATCGATTTACTTCACCTAACATTCGTGATAAAATATTTGTATAAATCGTAATCGGTTTTTATATAAATCGTTATCGGATTTAAATTGTGCTTTTTACAAAAAATAAAATTATTTTTACTTGAATAAATTCGCGGCGAGCGAGGTTTTATGTAAACCTCGCTCGCCGCGACAAAAACGCAACACGTGCGATACAGGACAAAAATAACAGGATAAAAACGCCGCGAAGCGCGGACACTACATAATCGTTATGAAAAGCCGACAGATTAAAACCTGAAATCGGTACGACCGAGAAGGTAATCGGGCGAAACGCCGAAATAATCGGATAAAATTTCCAGAGTGTCTATCGTCGGAATGAATTTTTGTTTGAGCCAATGCAAAATCAGGCTGTCGTCAATACCGCAATCGTGTCCGACCTTGTAAAAAGAAGCTTTCTTTTCGGTGCACAGCTCGATAAAACGCTCATGAAAAGTGGCGTTCGAATCGGTTTTGATAAAATCGTTTTCGGAAGTTTTTCCGAGAAGATAATCGACCGACACTTCGAAATAATCCGCGATTTTAACAAGAATTCTGGTTGTCGGCACGATCCCGTATGCGGTTGCCGAAAAGAACGACGAATTGCTGACGCCTATTTTCAGTCTCAATTCGGTTTTAGTCAGGTAAGTCTCGTCCGCTAAGTAGTTTATTCTCTTTTTAAAGGCTTCGGAAACAGGCATACGACCTCCATTATCGACAAACTGTATAATTCTTAATCTTCACCTATAAATAATATAATTTTGTTTAAGGCTTTACTATGAACGATACGTTTAGTTTACCTAACGATAAAAGGAAATTTTAATGTAAAAACTGTCAAAAAAAAAAGCATAAAACAAGAAAAAAACGGAAATGCCCGTTTTCGGATAAACAAAACAAAAAACAAAGGAGGAATTCACAATGAACATTGACTACGAAAAACTGGATTTTGTAAGCGAAACAAAGCCTATCTGCGGTTCTTTTTCCGAAAAACGCTATCAAAAAGCATACGCCGACACGCTGAAAAGATTTTTGAAATCGGCTGAAAAATACTATGCGGCGGGCAACTTCGACGAAAAACACGAAACCGAAATTTTCGAAAACCGCTTAAAACGCAGATGCGCCGTTCTCTCGACGTTCCCCGACTCGGTACTTTGCGAACTTAAAAATTATAAATTTCTTGTTCTCGGGTACTGTCATCGCGACGAAAAAAACGTTCTTGTCGCTTACTGTCTTAAAACGTGGAAAAAGCGCCCTGAATGACATCGCGGGTTATTAGATATAAAAAACCAAAAGACTGCAATACTTCAAGAAGTATGCGGTCTTTTATTTTTATGTTTAAATTCTCTCCGTCGGCTTCGCCAGATGGCGAAGGATTCCGATATTTCATTTCTCAACTTGTCCTCTTGGAGAAGGTGACGGCTATATTTACGCTTTTCTCGGGCAATATCAGGCTCTCTATCGGCAATATCCAAAGGTTGCACCGATGAAAAAATTCTATAAAAATGCGAATGAAAGTACAAATAAATTTTTTTTCGAAAAAGGGGTCATAAACGCTTGACGGCAAAAAGCCTTTGCCATATATTGCCGTTTCCTTCGATTTAACCGCTGATTTTCGACTTTTTTCGAATCCACACAAACATACGTTTTTGTGGATAACTGTGGATAACTTTCGGCAAAACAGGGGGGTTATCCACATTGTAGAAAAAGTTATCAACAGAATTTGCTTGTTTACGGTGTTTTCAAGCCGAAAAAGTCTATGTGAAAATTTGTATTAAATTTCGCATTTTTCGGCTCAGCCGAACTCGGGATTTTTTCGGAAAAGCCAGTCAAAAGCATTTACAACAAAAAAATATCGGCGACTTGGTCCTTAAAGAACTTAGTCCTTAAAGATAAGCCGCCGACTTATATAATTTATGTTTGTTTTATTACGTTTTATATTCGTTACTTATCGCCGTCGGGAATTTATCTCGCCTTGCCGTCGGGAATTTATCTCGCCTTGCCGTCGGAAATTTATCTCGCCTTGCCTTCGAAAAACACGGCTATCGTACCTTTCCCGCAATGACAACCCATAACGGGTCCTATTTCCGAAACGACGCACTTTCCTTTAAGCTTCGGGAAAGCTTTTTCTATCTCCGAAACGACAATCGCGGCGTCCTCTTCGCAGTCCGCGTTCCCGACGATGCAACGCCCGTCGTAATCGTTTCCGTTCAAAGTGTCCTTAGCCATTTCCGAAACAAGCTCGGCAACCGCTCTTCTCTTTCCGATAAGTTTCTTTTTGACTTCGAGCCTGCCCTCTTTCGTTACGCCGAGCAGCGGCACGATTTTGAGTATGTTTCCGATAAAGCCCGCCGCCGCGGAAAGTCTTCCGCCTTTTATAAACGCCGTGAGGTCGGCTGTGAAATAAAGCGCGCGAATGTTTAAACGTTTGTTTTCGATAATCTCCGTCGTTTCCGCCGCGCTTTTACCCTGATCTCTCAGATCCGCCGCGTCCTCGACGAGCATTCCGTAACCCATAGACCCGCAAAGCGAATCGATGACGTAAATCTTTCTTTCGGGATATTTTTCTTCGAGTTCTTTTTTAGCCGAAAGGCAATAATCGTACGAACCCGAAAGCCCGGACGACAACGTTATGTGGATAACGTCGATTCCGTCCTTGAGATAAGGCTCGAAAAATTCAACGTATTCGCCGACGTTCACGCTGCTCGTTTTAACGTTCGCGCCTTTCGAAAGTTTATCGTAAAAATCTTTGTTAGATATGTTTTTGCCGAAATCGTCGATATAATCTTCTTCGTTTATGCGAAATCTGAACGGCAAAACGGCAATTTCTCTTTCCCTTGCGCGTTCCTCCGTGAAATCGGCTGTAGAACCGCAAGTTACCGCAAATTTATTCATCAGTAAGTCCTTTTTATTATTCTTAGTTTTTCATTTCGTTTCTCGGCGTTCCGAGGAAGAATACCGCGACCGTACCCGTTCCCGTGTGACAGCCAATCGTCGCGCCGATATCGAAAATTTTGCACTTTCCTTTAAGTTTCGGGAATGCTTTTTCGACTTCCGCAAGGGTATATTTCGCGTCTTCTATGCAATCCGAATTGCACAAATAGCAAGGTCCGTCGTAGTTTTCGCCGTTGTCGGCATTTTTAAGCATTTCATTGATAAGCTCGGCAACAGCTCTTTTCTTGCCGATGAGCTTCTTCTTTATAACGAGTTTACCCTCGGGACTGACGTAAAGAAGGGGGCAGATTTTTAAAAGCGAACCCAGAATTCCCGCCGCCGCGGAAACCCTTCCGCCGCGCACGTACGCGGATAAGTCCATAGAATAGAACAAGTGATGAATTTTGTGTTTCACCTTTTCGATATACTCCGCGAGTTCCGCCGCGGTTTTACCCTCGTCGCGATAGTCCGCCGCAAGATCCATAAGCATACCGTAACCCGACGACGCGCAAAGCGAATCGACGACGTAAACTTTTCTTCCCGGGAATTTTTCTTCGAGCGTTTTCTTGGCTATAAGGCAGGACTCGTACGAACCCGAAATTCCCGAAGACAACGTCACGTGAACGACATCAAGTCCTTTTTCAAGAAATGGCGTGAAAGCTTCTTCGTATTCGCCCGCGGTGGTCTGGCTCGTTTTCGCGGGTACACCCTTAGCCATTTCGGCGTATAAAGTTTTGTAAGCTAAGCTTTTTCCGAAATCGTCGTCGTAATCTTTTTCGCCCAATCTGAAATGAAAGGGAAGCACTTCGATATTTCTTTCTTTAAGATGATTTTCGTTGAGATCGACGGTCGAACCGCAACCTAAAATATAATCCGACATTTTTCTCTCCTTTTCCTTTTATATTTGAAATATTTTTTTGTCAATCGATTTTTCCCTCACGCATAAGACGGTTTAACCGCGCGTCGGGTTTTCTGTTAATATATTACCACCGATTGCGGCATAAGTATGTCTATTGTTGCCATTTTGCGCTATACGATATGTTATCGGGCGGTAGAACGAGTATTTTTCGTCTCTACCCGCAGTAGAATATGCCGATTTCAAATAAAAAACAAGCCGAAAAATACTAAAACAGTCAAAAAGGTTGCAGTTTTTGGCTGTAAATGGTAAAATAAAAATATGTTATCGGAAATGCAGGCGAAAGCCGTAAACGAATTTAAAAGAAACGTTTTAATGCTCGCAAGGGCGGGTACGGGCAAGACTTATACCGTGGCGCAGAAAATAGTCGAGGCGGATAAGCTCGGCATAGACGCAGACAAAATTTTGTGTCTCACGTTCACCGTGAAAGCCGCCGACGAGCTTAAAGACGATATTTTGAAATACTGCGGCGATTTCCGCCCCGAGGTTTACACCATTCACGGGTTTTGCTATAAGCTTATGCGCGAATACGGCAGGAAAACGGGGAAATTTTCCGACAAGCAGATTGCGGACGAAATCGACGAAGGCGAGATTTTAAAGTCGATTTTAACAGATTATATAGCTTCGGGTCAATACAAAACCGCCGACGGCTCGGTACCGATTCAGACAAAAAACCTCGTGAAAGCCGTTTCCATGATAAAACACCGCCGCGCGGAAGCGGGATATAACTATTTTTCGCCGAGCGGTTACGGCACGGCGATAAACTCGCTTGCGGAAAGCAGCAAGGAATTCAGAGATTGTTTCGTCGTTAAAAAAGGCGCGGCGAGATACACCGACGAGAACCTTATCGGTTTTTTAAAGACGAAAGGCTCGGAGTTCATGGAAAAATACCGCTTCGTTCTTAGCTCCTCCGCCCTTTGCGATTTCGACGATTTAATCTTTTCCGCACGTGAGATTATTTCGGACATCAACTATCAGAAACCCGCCTATAAGTTGATTATCGTGGATGAAATGCAGGACACGAGCTTTTACGAATACGGGATAATGAAGTACTTTTTCAAGGGCGCGAATGTCCTTTTATGCGGCGACGAATACCAGACTATCTACGGCTGGCGCGGCTCGAAACCGTTCGAAATAATCGACGACTTCAAAAAGGAATACGACCCGCTCGTTATAAATCTCGACAAAAACAGACGTTCCGCGCCCGTTCTGTCTTACGCCGCCGCGTACTATCTTAAATCGGCTTTCGGAGACAAAACCGAGCTTCCGCCCGCAGGCGAAACAAAGGACGAGGACAAAATCGAGATCGTCGGCTGTAAGGACGCGAAAGACGAAGCGAAATTCGTTTTCGGGAAAGTCGCCGAATTTCACGGCGAAGCTTCGGAAATATGCGTTATGGCGCGATCCAACAGATACATAGCGGAATTATACAGAGAGCTTGCGGAGATAAACGCCTCTCTTCCCGCCGAAAACAGACTCGCGTTTTTCACGGCGGACACCCATTTCCAATTTTACAAAAAACCGATAGTGAAAGACGCGCTCGCTTTTTTAAGGCTTATTTTAAACCCCGACGACGAAGCGTCGTTTTTGAGAATAGCCCCGAAATGCGTTAAAACCGTGACCTGCGAAATGATCGCGGCTTTAAACGACTACTCTTCTCTCGGGCTTTCCGCGGGGCAATTTTTGTCGGGCGAAGTATATCGTTTTTCCGATTTTTACGAACCGCTTTTGCAATCTTACGACAATGGCGGAATAATCGTTTACGACCTCGAAACCACCGGGCTCGATCTCGACAACGACGAAGCCGTTCAGATTTCCGCCGTGAAAACGGGCAGAAACGGAATAAAAGAAACGTTCAACGAGTTCATTCTCCCCGAAATCGAAATCAAAAGCTCCGCCGTTTCCGTTCACGGTTACGATAAGGAATATATAAAAACTCACGGCGGCAGACGCGCCGAAGAAGTTCTGAAAGATTTCTGCGAATTTGCAAACGGCTGCGTTATCATAGGACACAACAGCTCCTCTTTCGACGATATAATTCTCGAAAGGGAACTGAAAAAGTACTCTTTGCCCCACGCTTTCCCTTACCGTTACGACACGCTCAAAATCGCCGCGCTTTTAAAGCCGCAGACGGGCGACTACAAACTCGAAACGCTCTGCAAGGCGTTCGATATCGAAAACGTCCGCGCGCACGACGCTTTTTCGGACGTTTCGGCAACCGAACAAGTGCTTAAAGTTTTTATCGAAAAATACCTTTACCCCACGAAAAAAGCCCGCAAGACGATTACCGAAAGATACGCCGACGTTTTCAAAGGTTTTTACGACCTTATATATACAATGAAAGGTCTGCTTCTGAAAAACGATATCATAACGCTTATAAAATCGATAGGCGAAACGCTCGGTCTTAATCGCTCGAAAGCCGCCGCCGACGCGGATAAAGAGTCTCTCAACGACTTATACCGCGCGCTTAAAAGCTATATAGGAAACAACGAACCGCTCAGCTTTTTGAAATCCTTTTTGCAGGACGTTTCCCTTTCGGGAAGCCAGATGGACGTTATCGTAAAGAAATTCAACAAGGTTCCGCTCGTCACCGTTCATCAGTCGAAAGGCTGCGAATTCAAAGAAGTAATACTCGTCGGTATGGGCGAAAACGAATTCCCGTCCTATAAAGCCGTGGAAACGCACAACGAAGAGGAAGAAAAGAGAGTGTTTTACGTTGCGATAACCCGCGCGAAAGAAAAACTCGTCATAACTTACCCGAAATACAAAACGTTTTACGACGTGAGCTATCGCCGCGCCCCGTCGCCGTTTTTATCGCTTCTTCCCGCCGAAGCCGTAACCGAAACGGAGCGATAAAACTCCGACTTCGCGCTCCGAAAAAAAATTGTAATTTTTTTGTTTTATACGCTTGACATTTACCGCGAACCGTAGTAATATAAAATGCGTTTTTTGAATATAGCTTTTCGGGGCGTTTTTTTAGGAACCATGTTTCGGGTTTCTAAAAAAAAACGCCCTTTTTCATTTTTAAAGACCTCGAAAGGTATATTTACACCCGTTTTTAAGGCAAAACGGAAGAAAAAATTCCTAAATCGCAAAGGGCAAATTCAAAGGCGGTAAGGAAAAGAGGTATTATGACCAAATACATATTCGTTACGGGCGGCGTTGTTTCGGGACTCGGCAAAGGCATAGTCGCGGCTTCGCTCGGCAGACTTTTGAAACTGAGAGGCTATAAGGTCGCGGCGCAGAAGCTCGACCCATACATGAACGTGGATCCCGGCACGATGAATCCCATTCAGCACGGCGAAGTTTACGTTACCGAAGATGGCGCGGAAACCGACCTCGACCTCGGACACTACGAAAGATTTATCGACGAAGATCTTAACAAGTACTCCAACTTAACTTCGGGAAAAGTATTTTCAAAAGTTCTCGAAAAGGAAAGAAAGGGCGAATATCTCGGGCAAACCGTCCAGATAATTCCCCACGTCACCAACGAAACCAAACATTTCATAAAGAAAAACGCCGAAGTCACCAAAGCGGACGTGGTCATCACGGAAGTCGGCGGAACGATAGGCGATATCGAAAGCGCGCATTTCCTCGAAGCGATAAGACAGTACGCTTCGGACGTCGGCAGAGCAAACTGTCTGTTCATTCACGTTTGTCTCGTTCCTTACGTTTCGGGTTCGGACGAATACAAGACCAAACCCACACAGCACAGCGTTAAAGAACTTCAATCGCTCGGAATCCACCCCGACGTTATCGTCACCCGTTCCGATTCCGATATCGGCGACGATTTAAGAAAGAAAATCGCGTTGTTCTGCAACGTAAAGCCCGACTGCGTAATTTCCGACGTAACGCTCGACTGCTTATACAAAACGCCCGTCATGCTCCACAAAAACGGACTCGACAAAGTCGTTTGCAGAGAGCTTAAACTCAGAGGCAAGCTCGATTTAACGCCCTGGAAAGAACTTATCAAGCGTATCGGAAGCAGAAGAAAACACGTTACGGTCGCGCTCGTCGGAAAATACGTCAAGCTCCACGACTCCTATCTTTCGGTCGTCGAAGCGCTTTACTCGGCGGGATTTGAAAACGGATGCTACGTCGATATCGAATGGGTGGACAGCGAAGAGGTTTTCCCCGATACGGCGGAAGAAATTTTCAAAGGCGTGGACGGAATAATCGTTCCCGGCGGCTTCGGTTCGAGAGGTATCGAAGGAATGATAGAAACCTGCCGCTACGCAAGAGAGCATAATCTGCCCTATTTCGGAATTTGTCTCGGAATGCAGGTTATGGTTATGGAATTCGCGAGAAACGTTTGCGGACTCGAAAAAGCGACGTCAGGCGAATTCGACGAAAACGCGAAATATAAGGTTATCGACCTTATGCCCGACCAGCAGGGAAATATTCCCAAGGGCGGCACGATGAGACTCGGCGCATACCCCTGCGACATAAAAGACGGCACAAAACTTGCCGAATGCTACAAGGCGAAAGCGATAACCGAACGCCACCGCCACAGATACGAATTCAACAACGAATATCGTCAGACGCTCGAAAACGGCGGACTCGTTTTATCGGGTACTTCGCCCGACGGCAGGATCGTCGAGACGGTCGAGATCGACGGAGACAAATTTTTCTTAGGCGCGCAGTTCCATCCCGAATTCAAGTCGAGACCGAACAGAGCGCATCCCCTTTTCAAAGGATTTATAGCAAGCTGCGTTAAAACGCACGACGAAAACAAATAACACGGAGGACAAAAATGAAAGACACCAAGGTTGAAAAGCTTTTCGCGGAAAACGTCTTTACGGACGTCGAAATGGAAAAGAGAATTTCCAAAGAAGCATACGACAGTTACAGAAAAACGGTCGACGAAAACGTGCCGCTCGCCAAAAAAGCCGCCGACGAAATCGCAAAGGCGATGATGGCGTGGGCAATGGAAAAGGGCGCGACGCACTACACTCATTGGTTTCAGCCTATGACGGGCGTTACCGCCGAAAAACACGAAGCTTTCATCGAACCCGACGGCAAAGGCGGCGTCGTTACCAAATTTTCGGGCAAAATGCTCGTTAAAGGCGAACCCGACGCTTCGAGCTTCCCCAGCGGCGGACTCCGTTCCACTTTCGAAGCGAGAGGTTACACGGCGTGGGATCCTTCGTCCAAAGCGTTCGTAAAAGACGGCTCGTTGTATATCCCCACGATTTTCTGCTCGTACGGCGGCGAATCGCTCGATAAAAAGACTCCTCTTTTGAAAAGTATCGAGGCTTTGAACAAACAGGTTCTCAGAATTATGCGCCTTTTCGGCGATAAAGACACCAAAAAAATCATTTCCACGGTCGGCGCGGAACAGGAATATTTCCTTGTCGACAAGGAAGTTTACGAAAAAAGGCTCGACCTCGCGACCTGCGGAAGAACGCTTTTCGGAGCGCATCCCCCGAAAGGTCAGGAACTCGAAGACCACTATTTCGGAAAAATCAAGCAGCGCGTCTGGGATTATATGCACGATCTCGACGAGGAACTCTGGAAACTCGGGGTTTACGCGAAAACGAAGCATAACGAAGTCGCGCCCGCTCAGCACGAACTCGCCTGCGTTTACACTCCGTCCAACGACGCGGTAGATCACAATCAGATCGTTATGTCGGTAATGAAATCGGTTGCGAACCGCCACGGAATGGTTTGCCTGCTCCATGAAAAGCCGTTCGACGGAATCAACGGAAGCGGCAAGCACAACAATTGGTCGATGGCGACCGATCGCGGCGAAAACCTGCTCGACCCGACCGACCACCCCGAAAACAACCCGAGATTTCTCCTTTTCCTCGCCGCGGTTATAACGGCTGTGGATAAATATCAGGATTTACTTCGTATTTCGGTTGCTTCCGCGGGCAACGACCACAGACTCGGAGCAAACGAAGCTCCCCCGGCGATCGTTTCGATGTTTATCGGCGAGGAACTCGAAAGCATTCTCTCCTCTATCGAACGCGGCGCGAAATACAGCGAGATAAAAGCCGAAGTTTTAAAGATAACGAGCGGGCTTATCCCCAAATTCGACAAGGACAAGACGGACAGAAACAGAACTTCGCCGTTCGCGTTCACGGGTAATAAATTCGAATTCCGTATGGTAGGTTCGGATATGTCGGTTTCGGCGGCGAACGTGGTTATAAACACAATCGTTTCCGACGTTTTAAGCGATTTTGCCGACGAGCTTTCTTCCGCAAAGGATTTTAATGCGGCGGTAATCGAGATTATCAGAAAGAGTTACTCGGCTCATAAGCGTATCGTTTTCAACGGAAACAACTACTCCGACGAATGGGTTAAAGAAGCCGAAAAACGCGGACTTTTAAATCTTAAAACCACCGTCGACGCGCTTCCTTATTATCTCGAAAAGAAGAATATCGATTTGTTCGTCCGCCACGGAGTTTTAACGGAAACAGAAGTTAAATCGAGATACGAAATTCAGCTCGACACTTACGTAAAGATAATCGAAGTAGAAGCAAAAACAATGCTTAACATGGCAAGACGAGAAGTTCTCCCCGCCGCGATAGGATATTCCGACGAACTCGCAAGCGGGCTTGCGGCAAAGGCTTCTATCGGCTTGGATATCGAAAAAACAGCCGATAAACGACTTATAGACAGACTTATGAAGCTTAATGATAAACTTTTGAAAGCGATTGAAAAACTTGAAAAAGACGTTAAAGCTTCCTCGGCTAAAAAGGAAAGCTTAGAGATTGCCGAATATCACAGAGACGTGATCATTCCCGATATGGACAAATTAAGAGCGATTTCGGACGAACTCGAAACGATTGTGGACAAGGCGTATTGGAATTTCCCGACGTACACCGAAATCCTTTCGAGCGTTATGTATTAAAATTATGTATTAAAATAAAGTGAAAAGCAAGCCGCCGGAAACACAGTTTCCGACGGCTTGCTTTAAAATGAAAAACCAAAAATATTTTTTGTATTTTTAACCTTTTTTGTATTTCTCGATAAACAAACGAACTCCCGTTTCGAGAACTTCCATCTGACTTTTAAGATAATATTCGTCCTCGAACATCGCGTAATGAACGCACGCGCGAACAAAAATGAAAATGAGAGGAACTATCGTCGTGTAAGGAATACCGATCTTCGGTTCGAGCTGTTTAGCATAATCGGTGTAACGCTTGTTCACGCCCTCAAAAAATCTCTTGCCGTAATCGATATACTTCGGATGCGTGTATACCTGATACATAAGGCGATACTTTTTACCGTGTTTTTCTTTCGTCCAATAAGGGACTTCTTTCAAAAATCTTTCGACATCCTGCGGATCGGTCGGAGCTTTTTCCATAAAGTCGTTTTCGACCTTTTCCATACAATACTCAACAGACTGAATCAGAAGCTCGTCGACGTCGTTAAAATAATTATAAAAAGCCGCTTTGGAAATACCGCATGCTTTTGCAAGGGCGGCGATACCCGTACCGTGCAAACCGTTGTCGGCATAACAATTAAAGCAGGCTTCCATAATCTGCTCTTTTTTCTCTCTGTAAACTTCTTCGTTTCGTATTCTCATATTGCTACTCCTATTTTCGGCTTCTATTCAATTATACGTTATTTTTGAATAAAAATCAAACAAAATTCGACATATTTCGACTTTATTTGCAAACTTTTATAAGATTTTGCCTTTTTTAAGCCCGAAAATACTTTGTTTTGACCGATCCCCCGAATACAAAACATAAACTTTAAGCCAAAAAAATTTTCGGCTTAAATACGGTTTTTATACTTTTGTCAATCTTTTCTGTTTATGACGGAAATATCCAGCTCCATGCCGAGCTTGCCGTCGTTACCCTTTTCAACGGTAACTTTGCCGCTCGCTTCGTCCTTTATAACCTTTCTGTATTTACCGCCGGTTATAAGTCCGCAAATATCGAAGCTGTATTTCTCTCTTTCCGTAAGATAGGGCATAAGCTCGTCCACGTTTTCTTTTGCGACGTAACCGACGTGATGCAAAGCTTTCATATCCCAATCGTAAATGTAAACTTTGATTTTATCGCCGTCGACGACAAGTCCCGTGCGCTTGAATTCCTGTTCGGCATACTCGTAAACGATATCGTTTTCATACTCTTCCTTGATCTCGCTCATTTTAAGCCCGTCGTACTTATCGATATAGCCGAGCTTAACGCCCTGCTTGATCTCTTCGTCGAGTATGTTTTTAACTTTTATGCCTTCTTCGTTATCTTTATCCGTTCCTACAACGTTTGCCGTGCAGTTGAAAAGAATTTCGTTCGGTCTGTAAATAAGTTTTCTGCCGCGTTTGACGCAAATGTTTGCAAGAACTTCTTCGAGATTTGCGGGCGCCGTAAGCTTAAACCCTTCCTTTTCGGGTTTTGCCTGCGGTTCAGACTGTTCCTCCGCCTCGTTTTCGACCGTTTCTTCGGCAACTTCTTCCGTTTTTTCCGCTTCTTCGATAGCGTTTTCGACCGTTTCTACGGCTTCTTCCGCTTCCGTTACGGGTTCTTCCTTTTCCGCTTCGGCGGGAGCTTCTTCGACTACCTCTTCCACCGTCTCGGGAGCTTCTATCGCCTGATCGATCACTTCCTCGGCTTCCGTTTCTTCTTCGGCTTCGGCCGTCTCTTCGGCAACTTCTTCCGTTTTTTCCGCTTCTTCGATAGCGTTCTCGACCGTTTCCACGGCTTCCTCCGCCTGATCTTCAACCGTTTCCTCCGCGGGAGCTTCTTCGACTTCTTCGATTTCCTCGGTATTTTCGGCTTCTTCGGTATCTTCCGCCGCCAAAGCCTCTACTTCGTCTGCCGAGCCGTCGAGACTTCCTTCCTCTTCGAGTATTTCGTCGCACTCTTCTTCGGTCGCTTCCAAGGGCGTTTCATCCGCCGCTTCTTCTGCTTCCGTCTCTTCCGCGGGTTCCTCGACTGCGGGTTCTTCTTCTGCTGCCTCTTCCGTAAGTTCTTCGCTCACGGGTTCGAAGCTCTCCTGTGCGGGTTCGTTTATAAGCTCAACATTTTCCTTTTCGATAATCGCTTCATCTGCTACGACAACCTCGTCAACCGCGACGGTCTCATCCGCTGCGACGGTCTCGTCCGTTACGAGTTCTTCCGCGATTTCTTTTTCTTTGCGTTCGTTGTTCGCGGGGCGATTTATTACCGCCGCCGACGGTTTTCTTTTCATTCTACGCATATATTTTCTCCGTTAACCGAATTTTTCGTTTCGGCTGAAAAGCCGAACAAGGGATTTAAACCCGTTTTTTAAATCGGCTGTATTCCAAGTATAAAGAATAGAAGCGAGGTTGTCAACCGATTTTTAACCGAAATAAAAGGATTTCACATTGTTTTTTTTGCCCGATTTTTCCGATAAAATCGGAAAAATCGGGCATCAGACAACGGAAACCCTCGTATAAGTCGATTATCGGGCGCAAGTTGAAACGTCGCCTTTTAAACCGAGTACTTTTCTTTCTGAACTCTTATAAGCTCTTCGTCCGAAAAATAATTTATTTTCATTGCGGACTTCACTTCCGTCAAAGTCGCCGCGGCGGCTTTTTCGGCTTTTTCGCTGCCGCGCTTCAAGATTTCGTACACGGCGGGAATGTCCTTTTCGAATTCCTTTCTTCTCGCTCTTATCGGCTCCAAGATAGACTGAACGACTTCGTTAAGGAATTTCTTAACTTTCATATCGCCCAAGCCCCCTCTCGTGTAATGAGCTTTAAGCTCGTCGAGATTTGCGTAATCGGGAAGGAAAGCTTTGAAATGTTCGTCGGTCGCGAACGCGTCGAGATAAGTGAACACGGCGTTGCCTTCGAGTTTGCCGGGGTCGGTTACCTTGATATGATCGGGATCGGTGTACATACTCATTATCTTTTTCTTTACGTCGTCGGCGGTGTCCGCAAGATAAATGCAGTTGCCGAGCGACTTACTCATTTTCGCCTTGCCGTCCGTCCCCGGAAGCCTTAAACAAGCCTTTCTCTTAGGAAGCATAGCCTCAGGTTCGACCAAAGTTTCGCCGTAAACGGAATTGAATTTCCTTACGATTTCTTTCGTCTGCTCTATCATCGGGAGCTGATCCTCGCCGACGGGAACGATCGTCGCTTTGAACGCGGTGATATCCGCCGCCTGGCTTATCGGGTAAGTGAAAAATCCTACCGGTATGCTCGTTTCGAAATTACGCATCTGAATTTCGCTTTTAACCGTGGGATTTCTCTGCAACCGCGAGACGGTAACGAGATTCATATAGTAAAACGAAAGCTCGGTAAGCTCGGGAACCTGCGACTGAATAAAGAAATTCACCTTGTCGGGAGAAAGCCCGCAGGAGAGATAATCGAGCGCGACCTCTATTATGTTTTGCCTTACTTTTTCGGGGTTTTCGGCGTTATCGGTGAGAGCCTGAGCGTCGGCTATCATAATATACATATCGTCGTAACCGCCCTCGTTCTGTATTCTCACTCTTTCCGCAAGAGAACCGACGTAATGTCCGACGTGAAGTCTTCCTGTCGGGCGGTCGCCCGTTAAAATTATCTTTTTCATATTAAAATTCCTCGTAAAATTGTATAGTAAAGTATCGTAAATAAACCGCGAAACCGCGCCGACTTAAAGGTTTTCGGCGATTTCGACTATTTTTCTCAGCCTGTGATTAAGACAGCTTTTCGAAATTCCGAGAAGTTCGGCAAGTTCGCTTAGCGTGCTTTTTTTGTTTTCGAGCCGAGCTTTCGCGACCTGCTTTAACGGAAGCGGTAAAGAGTCCAACCCCTTTGTTTCGCTTATGCGGTTTATCGCCCTGATCTGCTTCACGGAAGCGTCCATTTGTTTGACCATATTCGACATTTCGCAGTTTATTTTTCTGTTCATATCGTTGTTCACGTCTTTTTCGACGGCAATTTCCGAAATCTCCATAACCGCCTTAGCCGCGCCCATTAAGGCCATAAGATCGGAAATTTCGTCTATCGTTTTGAAATAAACGACGTAAGTTTCCTTTCTGTCGGTGAGCCTCGGCATAAGATAAGCCTCGGAAAGAATTTCGCACAGATCGGTTGCCGTCTGATAGTTCGCGAACACGAATTCCAGATGATAACCCGTGGTGCTTGTCCGCTCGGCTTTCGGAACGGTTACGCTGCCCGAACCCAGAAACAAACCTCTTACGTACGCGCCGCGGGTTTTGTCGGTGACAAGCCTTTCGTCTATGCCGAGTTTAACGGCAAGCCCTTCTTCGTCCCGTTCGACAATACCGAGTTCGCAAAGAACGTCTACGCTTTTTTCGTTCACGACCCTCAGCGTTATTTTTCCTCTTTTAACCGAAGTTATCGTATGCGGTTCGATAGAAAAAAGCGATTTTATGAGCGAAACGAGAAAAACCCGCTCCTCTTCTCCCGACGGGGAAAGTTCGAACCCGACGAGACCCTTTTCCGAACAAATCGTTCCCGCCGACCTGACAAATCCCGAAAGGCAGGCTTTTTTCTCGCTTTCACCGCGGAATTTAACGCCTAAAAGCTCGGTTTTCAGTCTTTCGGAAAAATTCTTTTTTTCGTCTTTCATAATATTTTCCGGCGGTTTTCTTTTCCGTCGTTCCTTTATCGTCTTTAACGCTTTTTAACGCCCCTCTATGCCGTGTTCCTTTTTAAACGTCTGAAAACGAAGTTCGGGCGTTCTGCCGTCGATATTCATAATTCTGTCGAGCGGGAAATCCACTCTTTTCGCCGTTTCGAGAAAAAGCTTGTTATCGCCTATGCGGTCGACCGAGTGCGCGTCGCTGTCGACGACGAATTTAACGTTCGTTTCGATAACTTTGCGCCATTGCTCGTCCGAAAGGTGAGTTTTTTTGGTGTTTATCTCGATATACGTTCCGTAATCCGCCGCGGCTTTCGCCACTTCCACGGGATCGCAGAAACACAGATATCCGACGTGCGTTATAACGTCTATCGGGTTGTTTTTTATGGCGTTCACATAGCAATTCGTGTTGAAACGAATAAGCCTGTCCGACGGCGCTTTATGGAAAACGCTGTCGAAAATATTCGCCCAGAGAAGCCATGCCAAATCCTTGAAGCTGTTGTATTTTATAAATCTATGCACGCCCGCAAGGATAACGTCAAGTTTTTCGTAGTCCGAAGGTTTCACGTCGATAGTACCTTTTTCTCCGCGAAGGTTTGACTCTATCCCTAAAAGCACCTTTACGCCGTACTTTTCTTCGGCTTCGACGCACTCGCGTTTCATCTGGTCGAGGTATTTTCGCCTCATCCCGAAAGCGGGGTGCGAAAAACCGTGATCGGTTATCGCGATGCCTTCGAGACCCTTTTCCGCCGCGCTCGCGGCGTTATCGAAAATGCTCCCCTTTCCGTGACTGTAAGTCGTGTGAGTGTGCAAATCGAAGTTAATTTTCAGTTGTTCTTCATTGTAGTTCATCAAATTCGCCTATGTATTCCAATTCTTCAAAAAGCTCTGTACCCGTCTTTTCTTTCACGACGGTTTTTATGCGCGTAATCAGTTTTTTTATGTCCCCGCTCGTCGCGTTTTTATCGGCTATAATAAAATTCGCGTGCTTTTCGGAGACCCTCGCGCCGCCTTCCGCCGCGCCTTTAAGCCCCGCCTGCTCGATGACTTTTCCCGCAAAATATCCGTCGTTTTTAAACACGCTTCCGCACGATCTGCCCTTCGGGTTTTTCTTCTGCCTTAATTTTAAAAATTTGTCGCATTTTTCGCGCGATTCGTCGAATTCGACGTTTTCGAGAGCGAAGCAAGCCGACACGACGAACTCGCGATTTCTTTTGAAAACGCTGTCTCTGTACTCGAACCCGCACTCTCTCCGCGGATAAATTCCGCTCGCCGTGACGACGTAAGAGACGTAGTCTCCGATATTTTTACCGTAACAGCCCGCGTTCTGCGCGACCGCACCGCCTACCGACGCGGGAATTCCGCTTAAAAATTCCGCTCCGCCGAGCGAGGAATAAAGCGCGGTTTTTAAAAAATCGGCAAGCGCGACGCCCGCCCCCGCGACTATCGTTCTCCCGCTCACGGAAATTTCTTTGAGTTTATCCGAATAAACGATCGCGCCCGAAAAGCCTTTGTCCGAAACGAGAACATTCGACCCTGAGCCGAGAAAGATGTACGGAATGCCGTTTTCTTTGAGTTTTTCGATCAAAAAAGCCGCTTTTTCGGCATTTTCGGGATAAAAAGCACCGTCGGCGTTTCCGCCCGTACCGTAAGTGGTTTTACGCCCCGCGGGGCAATTTTCTTCATAAAAAACGCCGCTTTTTTCCGCGATATCTCTCATCGCCGCGCAATATGACATTTTTACGTCTCCTATTCTACTATATTTCACTCATTATTTCAAGCGTTTTAAACCGCTTTTGACGTTTTCGGAAATTTTAACGTCCGTCGTCGCCTTGTTTATTTCGCTTTTCGCGTCCGCGATAAGACGTTTACTTAAAAACGGGCTTAACGTATACTCGTTTTTCGAAAAATCGTACCCGTAAAACTCGGCTTCGCCGCTTACCTTTCCGTCCGTTCTCATCATTCCTATTTTATAGAGTTTTTTCTGCGTTTCTTCGGACAAAAGCCGATCGATCGCAAGCTTGCAATAGCGATATTTATCGTCGTTTTTCGTGGTTATCGCGATATACTGAACGAGGTCGGAATAACCTTCGAGCGGGCGGACGGCAAATTCGTCCTTTTTCTTCTCTATCCTTTTTATATCCCTCTGCGTGCCGAGAAGAACGGCGTTTTTTTCGGAAAGAAAACGGGAATATGCGTCTTTCGGCGGAAGGTATACGGCGTTTGCCGTTATCCCGAGCTGTTTAAGCGATAAAACGGGCAGAATATTTTCCCCGTCCGAAACGATGAGTTTATCTGCCTTTTTATCCGAATTACTATCAAAAAGCCCGTCTATAAGTCGATTATCACCGCTTTTTGCAATTAAATAATAACCGCCGGAACACCAGGGAACGGCATAATATTTTCCGCCGAGTTCCCCGCCCGAAAAGCTGTCGAAGCGCAATTCTCTTACGTAGTTCATCACCTCTCCGCACCCGACGCCGAAAGAAATCATATCGGGTATTTCGCCGTTTTTAAAGGCTTTTTCCATACTTTCCGTCGTCTGCGTTTTAACGAGCGCGATAATGCCCTCGGCGTTCAGCGATTTAAACGCAGAAGAAAGAAAATCGGCTCTCGAACCCGTTCCGCCCTCGAACGAGTCTATATGCCACACGGTGATAACCGTTTTATATTGCCCGGAAGAAAACGGCTCGTTTTTCTCTTTTGTCTTTTCTGCGGCAAAAAACGCAACGAAAACCGCCGTGAAAACGCAAAGCGCGAACGAAACCGCTCTTATTATTATTTTCATAGTTTAATATATGATTTTTTTTCGCAAATAAAAACGGAAAAACAAAAATTTTCCGAACAAAATACAATCCCCCGCCGAGAAAACAAAAAAATCCGAAGCGGAAAAATTTCCGCTTCGGAGAATAAATTTACGGCTATGCCGCATTTCGGTTTTCAATCGTTCCGTCGGTGCATTTAACGACGAACTTCGCGTTTTTATCGATCCATCTATCGCCTTTTTCGATCATGTTCCACTGCTCTTTCGTTCCTTTGAAAACAATCGTTTCTATCTTCGGACAGCCGTCGAAGGCGCGTTTTCCGATAAACGTAACGCCCGAACCGATAGTAACCGAACGCAATTCCTTGCACATTATAAAAGCATAACGGTCGATTTTCGAGACGGTCTCCGGCAAGCTCACGCTTATAAGATTTTTGCAGGCTCTGAACGAAAAGCGGCTTATCGAAGTGACTTCCACATCCCCGATTTTGCTCGGAATAACGAGGTTTCCGCACATTTTGTCGTTATCTACGATAATGACGCATTCGCCGTCCGCCCCCGCGTCCGCTTCGATGATCGAAGGATCTATATCGACGTCGATATAGGGATTTTCGCTTTCCGACTCGCTTCCCGACTCCGATTCGCTTTCCGACTCGCTTTCGCTTTCGGATATCGATTCGCTCACGCTTTCCGAGCCGCCCGCGCTTCCCGAACTTCCGTTTCCTCTACGCGGCAAAACGAGCGCGAGCGTAACGCCGACGGCTATAACGACCGCCACGGCGATGATCATGATTACAATCTTTTTTGTTTTGTTTTCCGTTTTCAAATTACGCCACCGTTTTTGTTTATATTGTACACTAAAACCGTTTCATAGTCAAGCTTATACAAAGACCCCGAGCGTTTCCGCCCGAGGTCTTTGACCGAAAATCACGCGTTAATTGTAAATTTTATCGTGTAAACGGGTTAAATAGTTCCATTTGATCTCGTCGAAGTTGCATGCGGCGACAATCTCGTCTCCGTTACCCGCTCCGACTTCCTCCAGAACGTTACAGTTCGTCTGCGTTCCGTTATTAACGCTCGTAAAACCGCCGAACAGCATCGAATTTTTAAGACTCATGATCTTTTCGTAAAGATCGGGGTGCGCCCGTTTAAATTCCGAAGGCGTGTATTCGTCGTATTCCGTCGAACCCGTCTTCACGGCGTTTTCGTCGAGATAAAGTACGAATTTCGTCGTGTGGGTTATACCCTGATTGTCTCTTCCGATCTCGTAAGCGATATATCTCGGGATTTCGTCGTAAGGATAATAACTTATACCCATTCCGCTTTGCGTTAAGGTCACGTTGCTTATATCATACTCGTGAATACCGTATGCGGTTACGCAGTTTACGATTTCGCCCTCGTTTCTGCCCGCAAAGCCGCCGATTTCTATCGAGTTTTTATAGTAGACGTTATCGCCCTGCGCAAGGTTTATGTTTATAGCGCGGCTGCTGAAGCTGCTTTCGATAAGCCCCGCGTTAAAGCCTGCCAAAGCTCCGATATGACATTTCAGACTCTTGGTGAGGGAAACGTAAATTGCTCCGCCCTTACCCGTCTGAGCGATATTTCTCATCGTACCGTAGTTCGCGCCTACGACCGCTCCGACGAAAAGCTCGTCGTTACCGTCAACGGAAATCTGCCCGCGCGCCGAAGAATGAAGTCCGTCGATAAGTCCGCGGTTTACGCCTACCGCGCCCGAAACATAGAGATTGTTTTTGGCTTTCACCGAAACTTCGATACCCGTCATAACGGCGCAATCGATAATTCTGCCCGTCTCCGTGACTTCGCCGCAAATCGCGCCGAGAGAGGTTGCGTCCGTTTCGCCCGAAATCGCGAACGAAGCATGAACGACTAAGTTATATACCGTTCCGCTTACTTTCGAGAACAATCCGAAACTGTCCTTATTTCCGCCGTTCGCCGCGAACGAGATTTTATATCCGTTGCCGTTGAACGTTCCCGAGAAGCCTTTTTCTTCTCCGCTGCCGATAGCCGTCCAATCGGTTCCCCGAGACATTAAATCAAGTATGTCGTTAAGTACGATATTGTTTGTGAGAACGTAATTCTCTTTCGGGAAGTTGACCGCCGCGCGCAAATCTTCTTCCGTGGAAATCGCTTTCGCGTATTTCGCGCTTAACGTAATATCTTTTTCTATCACCGAAACGGGATAACCGTTTTCATCTTCGTAATGACTGAAAACAAGTCCTTTCACGGTCGAGGTCGGCCTCTGAAGTTTCGCCGTTTCTCTTCCGAACGGAACTGCGGCGATTACCATATCTTTTCCGCCGAACGAGCCTTTGCCCGCTTTGAGCGTTACCGAGAAGCTTTCCGCGTCGTCTTCGTAAACCGCGTAATAAGTTTCTCTCGAAGAATAGGTCGTTTCTTTGAGCTGTTCCGCCGTTACGACATCCTTTCCGTCCGTCGTCCAGCCGACGAATTTTTTACCCGTGCTGTGAGGAATTTCGGCAAAGGTTATTTTTTCGCCCGCCTTGCCGTAATTCGTAAGCTCAACGCTTCCGCCCTCGAAAATCTCGAGACCTCTTAAATCTTCCTCGGTCGCCGCGCCGCCGAACGGATAAGCTTCCGATCTGAAAGTTAAAGCGACGTCCGCGGACGTATCGTGAAGATAAACGGCGTTAAACACCATATCGCGTTCGAACGTTATTTTGCCGCCCGCTTTCACGGTTATTCTTTCGGTTTTGCCGTCCTCGGTTTCGACTATGCTTTCCCACAAATCGAAAACGTAATAATCGTCGCTGTAAAAATCTACAAGCGGAGCCGAAATAGTCGTTCCGTAAGCCTCGTTGTAAGTTAAAACGTGCTTTAATCCGCTCATAGAACCCTTGCAGATCACGCCGTCTATAATCGTTCCGTCCGGTTCGTAAACGTTGCCGTCCGAAACGAAAACCACGTTGACGATTCTTTCGGTTGCGGGTTTGAACACTATTTCGACGGTAGCGTTACGGTCGAACGGAATGTTCGCCATATATCCGTCGTTATAGAACGCGCTGACGTATTCTTTTCCGTCTGCCGTCCACTTGAGATAATCGGGAGTGAAGGTTTTGGATTTACTGTCAACGGCGAACAAATTCGCAGTGAGATAATATATCGACCCGTAAAGCCCCTGAACTTTAAACTCGGTCTGATTTTTGTTTCCGTTGAAGTAAACGTTTCCGCTTCCGTCGTCAACGTCGGTCGAAACTTTACCTTTGAACGTCAGCCTTATCGTTGCCGGATCGAGCGAATACAAAGCGTAATACGTCGTGTCCTCCGCTCCGATTTTAAGTTCGTCTTTATCTGCGAGCGTATTCCTGTCGTAAGGAACGGTGGTCCAGCCGATAAACGCGAATTTTCCGCTTTCGTTTTCATAGTCCGCCGCCTTAACGTAAGAAATATCCTCGCCGTATTCGCCCGTAACTTCAAGCGTGTTTTCTCCGTTATCGAATTTTCCGCTTTCCGCCGAGAAAGTGACGGTATGCTTCATATTCTTTTCTTTGAAGTTCGCCCTGAGCAAAATATAAGTCTGAACGTTTCCGTCCGCATCTTTTTCGCTTCCGATAACGTATTTCTCGGCGTTTACGCCCCAGTTTTCGAACTCGTATTCCTTAATTCCGTTTACGTCCGCGCGCTTCGGCGAAGTTACTTTTTCCGCCGAAAGCACTTCGGCAAGCGTCTTTCCGAAATAGTCGCCTTCTAAAACCTTATAATAATATTCGTAACCGTAATCGTCGTAAGTTTTGAGCGCGATCGTGGCAAGAACTTGTTTTTCTTCGAAAACGGGCGTATACGTTTCGTTGCCGACGAACGCTATGCCTATTCCGTACGGCATTTCGTTGCCGTTTGTATCTTTCCAACCGTAGAACGAATAATATTTCTTTGCCGTTTCGTCGAAATAATCGTTAAGCTTCGGCAGGAAATAGAACAAATCGTCGTCCGTTCCGCCGAACGTCCAGGTTCTGCCCGTCGCGGTGTAAACCCTTTCGCCGTTTTCTCTCGTTTCGTAATATATTCCCGAAGCGAAACTTTGAAGCGGCTCGGAAATGACGAATTCCGCTTTGAGCGCGGTAAACGCGTACGTCGCCGTAAGCTCTATCGTTATATCTCGTTCGGGCATCTCGGTCGGCACGTTCGAGTCGTTCCAGATAACTTCATAACTCTTGGTCACGTCGTCGACGAGATTTCTCGGGTAGCCTATAAGTCCCGAAATTACCGTCTTGTCGTCGTAATTGACCTTAATGAGCGCAAGATTTATCTTTTCGCCCTGCTTGACGCCGTAACTGCCTATCTTTTTACCGTTCGCGACGATATTCACGTAGTAAACGGGCAACTCGCTCAGACCTTTACGTTCGAACAGCACGTAATAAATTCTGTTTTTCGTAACGTCGGGCATAGAGTCTGCGGAATAATAACGGCTTTCGGCGTCGTTTTCCGCGTTGATGTCTCTATAACCTTTGATTATATAAGTCTTTCCGTTTTCCTCGAATTCCGCGCCTATATTGAAATCGGCGGGAGGCAAAGGACGCATCGTTTTGCCCTGATAATCGAACGGTTTATATTCGACTTTCACGCGCTTTAAAGATTCGCTTTCTAAAACGTAAGTTTCGGTGAACACCGAAGAGTCGGTATAGTTCGCGTAGAAATTCGCGCCGCCCGAAATGCCTTCGAAATTGCCGAGGTAAAGAGCCGAGCTTTTATCCACCCTTATTATCGGGCGGTAACCGGCGGTCACGGGCAAGTCCCGGAACGCGTCGGCTTCGGGATCTACGAGGAAATAATCGCTGAAAAAGCTGAGTCCGCTCGAACTTACGAAAGACTCGTATTTCTTGCCGCTTATTTCGGGCGCGTTTATCTTCGCGTCCTTTGCTTCCTCTAAAATGAACGCCGACCAGACAGGCACGTAAATCATTTTGTAACTTCCGATAAGCGTATAACCGGAAATCATATCCGCGCTGACGTATTCGGGCGCGTAGAAATTCGCCGTGTAGCTGTCAAGTTTCCATTTTAATCTGTAATATGTGTTAGTTATATCTTCGTACTTAACCTTTCCGAACGTTCCGTCCCAATTTTCGTCGACCTTCTTTCCCATATGGGGATAATATTTTTCCCAAAGGTCGGTCATATCGAGATAGTAACCCTGTCTTATCGGAAGTGTTTCGGCGGTGAACTGCGGGGGAACGACAAATTCGCCCTCGGTGAACGTAAGGCGCGCGAGATCTTCGACGAAATCCGAGCCGCCGCCCGCATAATAGTCGTTGCGGAAAATACTGTTTTTCTTGACTAAGTCTCTTCCGTCGGGATTACGGTATTCGACGTAAACTATCGTCTCCAAACCGCTCGAAATAATGCCCGTCTTTTTGAGCATTTTAACTTTCACCGCGAATTTCAGGCTTTTAAGCTGATATTTTTTGCTTACGTAAAGTCTGTCGCCGCCCGTAAACCTGACGAAGTCCTGATAATTTTCCGTCTGATAATCGGGCGCGTCGTAAAATTCGAGTTCGTAATCGAAAGTCGCGCCGTAGCGGTTATAATTTGCCTTATCGACGACTTTTTCGCCCGTTACGATATCGAGATAAATCATATCGAGCGAACTCGCGCTCACGCCCGCATAGTTTCTCGTTATAACGTAAGGGTCGTCGGGAGAATTGGATTTGTCTTTGAAATCGAGAGGAATAAGCCTGTCGCCCATTCCGTAAAGCTTGATTTTCTTATCGAAAATATCCACGTTCACGTCGTAAACGAGGAACTTCGCCCCGAGCTTGGCGTTGACGAACAGCCCCACTTCGAGATACATTCCGCCCATCAGGGTGGTTGTGGAAACTTTGTTCACCGCGTCGTAAGCGTATCTGAAACTTACGAGTCCGCTGAGTTCTATATAAGGTCCGAATCTGAACGAAACGTAAACCGCCGCAACGCTGTTGAGTTTTAAAACGGAAAGCGAAAGCTTTGCTTCGAGACCGCATCTGAACCCTACCTGACCTTTTAAGGTTATGGCTATTTCTATCTCGTTTGCAGTCGTCGCTCTCGAAAATTTAAATTCGTTGTACATAACGGGCTTGCCTTTCGGTCCCTTATCCGTTTCACCGTTGGCAAGAGTCGTCGTTTCCACGTAATGGTGCGAGAACTCTACGAAAAGTCCCGCTCTCGCGCCGAGCGAACCTACTATATTAAAGTCGATCTGCAAAGATACTACCGGCACGAAAAGAGGAATTTGCCCGAGCGGAATATTGAAAATATCCACATATTCGAGATCGGAGTCCTCTTCGTCCCAAAGGGGGCTTCCCGCAATCGCATCGGCTAACTTATCCTGCCCGTCCTTGTTGGCGTCCAGAATCTGCTCGACTTCGTCCGAAATATCTATTCTGCCGACGATGTCTTCCGCGTCGTCCGCGTCCGCAAACTCGACGGTCACCTGCAAGCCTATCGAAAAGTCGTTCGCAAGCTCTACGGTAATGTTGGTGTAAAACCAAAGAAGGGGGTTAAGGGTTATAAGCCTGGATTTACAAATAGTGTAACTGTATTCTATCGAAGTGGAGTTGGCTATAACCACGTTTACGGAGAGTTTGAAACTCTTTATCTGTATTTCTCCGCCGAGTTCTATCTCGAAAGAAAGTTCCGTTCCGCTTATATCCACTTTTACTTTCGGTTTCCGGAAAGAAAACGCCATGAGCGTTGCCATAAGCTCGTTTTTATCGTTTTCGGAAAGTCCTTCGGCGTATTTAAGCACGGTGGGAGAATTCGTCACCGCTTCCCTGACGGAATTTTTAAGCTTGACGACGCCCTCGTTGGCTTCGAGATTTGCCGCGATCGTTTCGGGCGAAAGCTCGACGTAACCTTCGAGTTCGGCTTGTTTTGTTCCGAAAACGTCGACGTCCCCGTAAATATCGTCGATATTCGGGGTCACGACGTCTAAAATAAGGAATTCGTCTTCCAAAATTTCGCTGCCGACGACGTATTGCAATCTTTCGCGGCGAACGGAAATTACTTTGCAGATATAATCCTCATCGGTCTCCGTTTCGGTTTCGCCTATCGTGAGAACGCTTCCTTCGACGATCTGCTTATCCGTTCTTACGACCACTCTGTTCACGTCTTTTTCAAGACCCGCGTCCGAATAAACGTAAACGTTTTCTTCCCACTTGGCAAGGTTTGCCGCGGAAAGGTGAACGGTAGTCTTTTTCTCGATGATTTCCCTCTGTTCCTTTTCGGTGGTAATGGAAACTTCGTCCGCGCTTTCGGTGTCGCGCCCGTCAACAAGTCCGAACTTAACGGCTTTGGAAAGGGAAACCGCGGAATACGTTATACCTTCGTCGAGCCTGACGTTCGGTTCTATGACGTATTTGCCTTCGCCCGAAGGTTTAACCCTAAGTCCGACGTTCTCGCCGCCGGGAGAAGTAAGCGTTATGTAATCGGAAAGGTTGTCGTTATGTAAAACAACGTCCGTTATAACCTCGATTTCGGGAACGGTCGACGCGTTTTTGACGCTCTTGATTTTTTTGAGCGAATCGGTGACTTCCGTAAACAACGCGTAAACGGTCGCGGGGGAAGTTAAAACGTCGGTTTCGTTTACCTTATTCGCAAATTCCGAATCGTAATACCAACCCGAGAAATTGTATCCGTTTTTATACGAAGCGGGAAGCATACCTATCGCTTCGCCTTCGTAACAGTTTATCGGCTCGATTCCCGTACCGCCTAAGCTTATAAACGTGAGCGTTATGCTCCAACGCGCGTAAACGGTAATGCTTTTCGTCGGAGTGACGCTTTCTCCGCACGCTTCGGCGAAGTTTTCATCGTAATACCAACCCGAAAAAACTCTTTCGGTTTTCTTCGGGGTCGGCAAAAGATATTTTTCGCCCGATTTAACGGCTGCGGGAGTTATCGACTCTCCGCCGTTTGTTTCGAAAGTAACCGTAACGTTACTTCCCGCGGGGGTTTTGGGTTTACAGCATGTGACAACGAGAGCAACCGTCGCAAGAATCGCGAGAGCGAAAACAACGATGGCGATCTTCATAATTTTACTTCGTTGCTTTGTCATCTGACACCTCCGTTTTTTGATTTTTATAACTATATATTTTATTCATCCCGGACGAACGCCGTTCGTCCGTTTTTTTTGGGGTTTTGTATTTCAGCCGATCATAGCCCGTTAAAATACTTTAAAAATAACGTTAAACCACGTTAAAACAAATTTACGGCTGCTTTCAGAGCCGTTTTTCGATTTTTTCTACCGAACATTTATTTAGAAAAAACTGTTATATTTTGATTATAGCATATCCCGAGAGTTTTTACAACCCGTTTTCTGAAAAATGTTCGATAAAAAAATAAAAATCCGAATTAAAAAATAAAAACGCCGCCGAAGTCGAGTTTAACGGCTCCGACGGCAAAGAAATTTAATTGTTTTTAGCCACAGGTGGAAAGGTAGTAAACGGGAATTGCCGACCAGCCGTGACACATACTGCCCGCGCCGCCGAAATCCTCGCCGCCGAGTTCGGTTTCCCAGAACGTGGTGGCTCCTTTTTCGAGCATTTCTCCGTATTTTTTCTTAATATCGTCTATTATATATTTTTTGTACTTATCTCCGAAAAGAAGCAAAGCGTCGTATCTGAACGCGTTCATGGAAAGGGTTATGGGTATCATACCCTTCTGGCTCGTAAGCCTTTCTGCGGTTTCCTCTCCGCCTACGCCCGCAAGCACGGCAAGAGAATTTCCGAGAACGGAAAGCTTATCGCTAAGCGTGCTTAATCTGAACGCTTTTTCTTCGGGAACGTAAAACGTTTTTCTTATCGCCCTGACCGTATCTTCGGTTTCGATTTTTTTGTTTCTCATCTCGCCGTACATTTTCGAAACGTACACGAACATACAGTTTAAAATAAGGCTGTAATTTTCGGGATATTCATCCCCTTCTTTTCTGCCGATCTGATCGTCGTTCGCGGAGTCCTCCGCCCACTCGTAAAAGTTCCAATAAGGTGCGGGAAACTCGGCTATAAGTCGATTACCCGCCATTTTCAACGTGAACGTCTCCATAATTTTATCGAGCGTTTCACCCGTTTCTTTAAGGATAGAATGGTCTCCCGTATACTTTATATACTCGTAAGTCTGCATAATATAAACAAGCGAGAATAAAGGTATCGGAAAGTCGTTCCCCGCGGGGAAACACAGGCTTAAAAGTCCGTCGGATCTTAAACCCTTGCTCATAAGAACGAGATTTTCGCGCTGATAAATCGTTTTATCGAACATATAGTAGTTGCAAAGCATCTGATTGCGGCTGTCCATAGCGTAAAGAGCCTGTTCTCTCCACGGGCAATCCTCGTAATGCTCGTGCATGCAACAACGGATAGTATAAACCGAAACGTCGTAAATCTTCTGCAAAAGTTTATCCTTAAACTTGCGTGGGTTAATTCTCACGGGGTATTCCACGGGGCGAAGTCCGATATATTTTATGTCGATTTCCTTTTCGCATTCGACGAACAGATATCTGCCCGCGAGCCGACGGAATGTGTTTATATACTTGTTTTCGCCCTTTTTCGCGATATATTCCACGCTGAAATCCCTGTCGCCTATAAACCTCGGAATATTTCCGTTTTCGCCCTTCCTTTCGCCGTAAGAAATCGTGAGTTTCTGAACGATATCGCTTTTAAAATCGAGCGAAATAAATCCGACCGTTTCCCTTCCGAGATCGACGAGATAACCGCCTTTTTCTTTCGTGATAACGGCTTTCGCGTCGGCGGGACGCATTCTGCAAACGCCGCGTTTTCTTTCAAACGCCTCGCCGCAACCCGTAACTTCGCTTTTTCCGTATTTTCCGTCCGTAGCGTTTGCGTCGTAAAGAAAACTCAGACCGAGCTGAGAAGAAATTTGTTTCCGATAGCCGTTTTTATATTTACCGTTTATCGCCGAAAGCACGTTTTCATCGCTTTCGAGCAAGGATTTTCCGCTCTGAATTACATCGAAAAGAAGAAACGCGTCCGCGTTTATATACGTCTGACTGTCTACTCCGTAATGCCACACGGTGATTTTAAGGTCGTTAGCTTTGTCCTTTTCGCAAAAACGAGTTATGTCGAGTTTATCGAAATTTCTGTAATGCGGATAATCCGCGCACTGCGCAAATCCCGCGATTTTTCCGTTTACATACGCGGTGTAATTGCTGTCGCAGGAAATTCTGAGATACACCCTGCCCTTTTCTTCCGCCTTGAATTCCGAGACGAAATCGACGTAAACGTCCTTCGCCGTAACGTCTTCCTTCCATATTTTTTTACCTTTCAGTATTTCGTTGCCGTTCATAGCCGTAAATTTCCTTTTTTTGCATTAAATCTTGTTAAATTGAATAAATCTCGTTAAACCGCATTAAATCTCGCCGAGTTTTCTTATTATCGTCTTCGCGATAAGCTCGTCGCCGTTCGCGTTCGGGTGAAGTCTGTCCGTTTTGTCGTCGTGGAAGTATAGCTTCGCGTTGGCGTCCGCAAGCGGGAAAAGCCCGCTGTCGCGATAAACGTCCACAAGCTCGACCGACCATATATCGGCGGCTTTTCTTTCGGTTTCGACGTATTTTTCGAAATATTCTCCCGCGGAATTAGCGTACAATTCGCTCGGCTGAACGTTATCGAGTCCGAAATAAGCGTAAGCGCGGTGCGGCGGGGTTACGAGAATAATTCTTTTATCGGCGTAACGCTCTTTAACGTAAGCGAATATTTTGTTGAGCCTGCCGCAAAACGTGTCGTCCGTAAAGATAAATTCGCGTTTTTTTCTTATCGCGTATCCGTTCGGCTCGCCCTTTTCGTCAGTGGAAACGACGATATTCTCCTCGTGTTCGGTGAAAAAATCGCCGATAGGCACGCCGCAGCAAAAATCGTTCGTTCCGATTAAAATACTCAGAACGTCGAAATCCGTTCCGACGATTTTTTCCATATTTTCGAGTTCGGTAAAAAGATGAATCGTCTTCGCGCCGTCGATCCCGAAACCGAAAACTTCCGCGCCCGTAAGCTCGGCTATTATGTCCTGATATTTTTTTGTCGTTCCCACGCCGTAAGTCATGGAATCGCCCAAAAAGCAGATTCTTAAATTTTTTCTTTCCGTTTTATCAGTATTCATTTTTATTGTTCCCTTTCAAAATTTCGTTAAGTCTCTCCGTTGTTTTGCGAGCCGTTGCATCGTCATAATATGCGTTAATCGGCTTATAGGCTATCTTTTCCCCGTCAATCTCTAACATTCCGAACCTCGCCGTGTCCTTTTGAAGGAAGTTTCCGAGCGTTCCGAAATTGAGAAAATACCTTCCGTCGATTTCGTCCAGAGACCCTGTATGCTCGTGTCCGAAAAGAAAAATATCGCCTTTTTCTTCGCCGAAAAGATAATTCAGATCGTCTCTCGACGGCAAATATTTCATATTTTTAAATCTGCCGCCGCGGTTTGTCGGATAATGAAAGGCGGTTATGTCGAAATCGCCGTCCTTAAATTTCAACGTTTGCGGGAGAGAAGAAAGAAACTTTTTCGAAGCCGAAGAAAGTACTTTTTGTTGCCACATAAACACTTTCACTCTCGAATCGTCTTTGGAAAAATTCTTCAAGTCCATAGTAACGAACATATCGTGGTTGCCTTTAACGCAAGCGATATCTCCCCGTTCGCGGATAAGAGACACGGTCTCTTCGGGATAAAATCCGTTTCCGACGATATCGCCGAGGCATATTATTTTGTCGGGACGAAGTTTATCTATTTCGCAAAGCGCCGCTTTTAACGCGAACACATTGGAATGAACGTCCGAAAATACCGCATATTTCATAGGAAAATTATACACTTTTTTGACCTTTATGTCAACGATAGCCGATACGAAAGGTATAAAAACAAAAATTTGCGGAGAGAATTAAAAAAGAATTTTATAAAAAGGAGATTTTCAATGAACCCGTTTAAAGAAAAAGCAAAAAAACCCGAAGAATATCTTTCGTCTTTGGAAAAACTCTACCCCAGGCAGTACGATAAAAACGCCACCGACCCGTACACGAAAACGAGAATTATTCTCGCGTGCGGCGCGGAATACGAAGCGAATTGGCACTCGCATCAGATGCAGAGACACTTCGACGATATGGCTTTAAGAAGAAGTCTTGCGCTCGTAAGATTTTTGGAAAAACAGCAACAGCAATATCTTGCTCAGCTTAAACCCGCGGACGAATCGATACTCGAAACGACGATAGCTTACGAACAGCTCGCCGTCGATTTAACCGCAGAAATGGCTTTGAGAGAAAAGAATACCAACGTTAAAAAAGCGCTCGATTTCGCCCTTTTAGAAGATTTCGACCATTTATACCGCTATGCCGACCTTCTCGACGACGATTACGGAATTCACGCCGAAAAACTCGTCGGGAAATACACCGAAATTATGCCCGGAAGACCGACCATCGCGCACCACCGCCACCCTATCGACAACGTGAAACCCTGTATTTCGTCAAAGAAAAACGACATTCAGTCCGTTCTCGACACTATGATAATAACCGCCGCCGAACAGCAGACGATGAATTTTTATATGAACGTCGGCGCGCATTATAAAACCGAGGGCGGCAAAAGACTTTATCAGGAAATCTGTCTTGTGGAAGAAGAACACGTCACGCAGTACGGTTCGCTTATCGACGCTTCCTGCGATCCGTTCGAATGCACTCTTCTTCACGAATACACCGAGTGTTACGTTTATTGGTCGAATTATATGACGGAAACGGACGAAAGAATGAAGCAGATCTGGGAATATATGTTCGAAACGGAGCTTTCGCATCTGCACGCCGCAGTTAAGCTTCTAAAAAAATACGACAAAAAGGACCACGAAGACGTTATTTTAACGCCCGAATTCCCGAAGCCTCTGGAACTTAAAGAGCATATAGATTACGTTCGTTCCGTTCTTTCAGGCACCGTCGAAAACACGGGCAAGCTCGGCGATTACAAAAAGATAAGCTCGCTCCCCGAAGACGACAGATTTTTCGAATACAATGCGAAATTCAATTATCCCGTTAAGAACAATCCGTCGCATAAGGTGATCACGGATTATATCGGAAAGCACGGAAAAGATTATCGTTTTCAGGTTGCCGAACACCCTATCCCCGCGCTCTCCTCCCGCACGATAGATAACGTCGAGGTAGGCGTAGTTCCCGGGGCGGATAAAAAATAATACAAACCGGACAAAAAAATCCGATATCTCGTTGTTTTTCGGCGGGATATCGGATTTTAATATTCATTTTTTATTCTCCGTTTCATTGTCGGGATTTGGGTATGCCCGCTTCTCGACATATGCCATCATTCGGTTATGCAACACCAGATAGAACAGTACGGCAAGTAAACCGCCAAGCAAGTCCAAAACCAAAAACTTATCGTCGCCTTGTGTTTCCAACGTCAGCCATACCAAAATACCGATCCACGCTAAAACACATAAAACAATCGTCGCGATATGCTCGCGCAACCACTTTTTCTTAAAAAATGCGATTTTCTCTTTCAATGTAAAGACGCTATTGTTCAGCGCGGTAACAAGATTATCGTCGGCGGCTTTCTTAAATTCTTTTGTCTCAAGCCGTTCTCCGATTATAAGTTCGTTGATCGTTACGCCGAATTCTTCCGACAGCAGCGACAGCATTTCAACGTCTGGCATATAATTCCCGTTTTCCCAACGCGAA
Organism: uncultured Clostridia bacterium; assembly: GCA_934247225.1. Lineage (GTDB taxonomy): Bacteria > Bacillota > Clostridia > Christensenellales > Borkfalkiaceae > UBA10281. The sequence goes on along the minus strand of CAKQJE010000001.1, from coordinate 123,696 downwards.
ATCGTTTTGTTGGTTACGCCGAGTTTTTCTCCGAGCTGCTCCTGCGTTAAACCCTTTTCTTTCCGCAGGGTAGAAATAAATTTTCCTATTTTTATTTGATCCATTTAACTTACCTCGAAGATAATTATAGCATATTTCCCGCAAAAATGATTCCCCATAAACAGCGAATGTATTACCCGCAAACAGCGAAACGCCTTTTAAATCGAATATAATCTTTATTAACTCCTCTATTTTTTATCGACGGCGTTGATAATCGCGACGACAGCGGAAAATATCACCGAAGCGACCACCCAGATTACCCAGCTGCGCGACCAATCGTTCGAGAGAAAACTGTATCCGAGATATACCGCCGTAGCGAGCGCCCAATAAGCCGAATATATAGCCGACGTAAGAGATTTTTTCTCTTTGTTCTCGTTAGTATATTCGCCCTCTTGCAAAAGCTTTTCGTAAGCCGCCCATATAATGCCCGTTTTTACGAAACAAGTAACCCCTACGCCCGCGATAATAAAAAACAACGAAAGCATAATCATAAGAAGCAGATCGTTATCGGCGTCGACTATCGTTCCTATAAAAACAGGAATCAAAGCCGTAATACACAAGCAAGCCCCCGCGATATTGCTTTTTTTATGCAAATCTTTATATTGTTCTTTGCGTTCTTTAACCATTCCGTTCACGCCGTACTCAGTTTCGAACTTTTCTTTGTCGAGATATTCGAACGGAGCCGATTTGCTGCCGCTCGATATAAACATTCCGACGGCTATCGCCACAAGGACGATAAGAACGATCATTCCCGCGCCGACGGCAACGGCTTCGTTTAAAGCTCCCGCAAAGCTTTCGCTTATCGCGCTCAGAATTAAAAGAACTATCGGCGACAATATACATAAAAGAACGGCGTACGCTACCGTTTTTGCCGTTTTTGATTTTACCGAAAGGAAGTTGTTCGCTTCTTCCATAGTTACACGCCGAAGCGGCGGCGTATCGTCGAACAATTTTGTTTGTTCGCTTGTATGTTCGGTTTCTTCTATTTCGTCTTTAAGCAAATAATCGAGGCTTACCCCGAACAAGTCGGAAAGGCGTATCATTTTATCGAGGTCGGGAATCATTTACGCGCCTTCCCATTTCGAAACGGATTGTCTCGTTACGTCCATTTTAAAAGCCAGCTCTTCCTGCGACCAGCCCGCCTTTTTTCTCAGCTGAATCAGTTTATCCGCAAAAATCATATTCATTCTCCTGTCAAAAGATTTTATGCTCACATTTTAACATTTTTTTAAGCGACGCGCCACCAACCGCCGACGGTCAATATGTCAACCGACGGTTGCTTTTTCGAAAAATGCCTTTAAAATAAACCTCAAATAAGCTGTTTTGCCGAAAATAAGCTGTTTTGCCGATTTTTCTTTATAATCGTCATCCCGAAACATTCCGCCGGGATAAGAATGTCCGCAGGGCGCAACGATTTAACCGTACTCCCCCTTAAAAACCGTCCAACGCACATCATCGAACCGATAAAAGTCCGCGTATAAGTCGATTAACGAGCTTTTCCCGATTTAATCGACCAAATTTTAAGTTTGAAAAAGAGCCGTTTTGCAACGCGACTCTTTTTGTGTCTGAACGCGTTTTGTTCGGCTCTTTTTTGTTTCGCCAACGTTTTACGCGGCGATTTTTCTTTTAACAATACGTTTTACTGTTGATGTCTTCCGCAGCAGTTTTTGAATTTCAAACCGCTTCCGCAAGGACACGGATCGTTTCTGCCGACGGTTTTGGCTCTTACGACGGGTTCGTTCGAAGCCGCACCCTGGCTTCCGCCGTTCTCTACAAGGTCTTTCTTTTCTTCCTTTTGCGGAACTTTTCTTATTTCCGATTTCAAAAGGAGCGCGACGACTTCTTCCTGAATGCTCGCCGTCATTTCCTCGAACATTTCGAGACCCTCTTTCTTGTACGCTATAACGGGATCTTCGTTCGCATAACCTCTGAGCGAGATACCGCGTTTCAATCTGTCCATAGCGTCGATATGGTCTATCCACTTGTTGTCGACGACTTTAAGGAACACGAATCTTTCGAATTCGTTGTAATCGATACCCTCTTCGCGGTAAGCCGCGATCTTTTCCTCGTAACAATCGATTACTTTCTGAATTATCTGTTTGACGAGATAATCGTAATCCCATTTTTCGAGCATGTCGTCGGTGACGTAAGCGAGGTCTCTCGGCAAAGCTCTGTCTTCCAACGCTTTGTTGAGTTTATCCTTATCCCACGTGGACGGAGCCTGGTTTTTGTTTACGTTCTGCGTAATGATTTCCGTAACAAAATCGGGAACGAGGTTCAAAACGTCCTGATGAACGTCCTCGCCTTTAAGCACTTTCATTCTTTCGCCGTACATAACCGTTCTTTGAATGTTCATTACGTCGTCGTACTGAATGATGTGTTTTCTGATACCGAAGTTTCTGCCCTCGATGGTTCTCTGCGCGTTTTCTATCGAGCGGGAAAGCATCTTCGATTGAAGAGGCGTGTCTTCCTCGACTTTGAACGCGTTGTAAATGGCTTTAAGTCTTTCGCCGCCGAAACGTTTAGCGAGATCGTCTTCGAGAGAAATGAAGAAAAGCGAGCAACCGGGATCGCCCTGACGTCCGCTTCGTCCGCGGAGCTGGTTGTCGATACGTCTCGATTCGTGTCTTTCCGTACCGAGAATGAAAAGTCCGCCGAGCGCGACGACTTCTTCTTTTTCCTTATCGGTTTCTTTCTTGAAATCTTCGTAAAGTTCGTTGTATCTTTCTCTTACCGCCTTAACTTCGTCCGAAACGTTCTGAACGTAAGAAGTTGCGAGTTCGATTACGTCGTCCGTAATTCCCTCTTTCAAAAGCGCTTGCTTGGCAAGGAATTCGGGGTTGCCGCCGAGGAGGATATCCGTACCACGACCTGCCATGTTCGTGGCGATTGTGACGGCGCCTTTCTTGCCCGCCTGAGCGATGATCTCCGCTTCCTTTTTATGGTTTTTGGCGTTAAGAATATTGTGCTTGACTTTGTTTTTCAGAAGCCATCTCGAAATCTCTTCCGATTTTTCGACCGTTACGGTACCCACGAGGACGGGCTGACCCTTTTCGTGGCACTCCATAATGGTGTTAACGATAGCTTTTATCTTGCCCTTTTCCGTGGAATAAATAACGTCGGGCATATCGACCCTTTGAACGGGTTTGTTGGTGGGAATTTCGAGAACGTCGAGACCGTAAATGGTTCTGAATTCCTCTTCTTCGGTCTTCGCGGTACCCGTCATACCCGAAAGTTTATGGTAAAGACGGAAATAGTTCTGGAAAGTTATCGTAGCGTAAGTTTTGTTTTCGTTTCTTATCGTAACGTTTTCCTTCGCTTCGATTGCCTGGTGCAGACCTTCGGAATATCTTCTTCCGATCATAAGACGACCCGTAAACTCGTCGACGATAATGATTTCGCCGTCCGAAACGAGGTAGTCGGAGTCTCTTTTGAAAATGAAATGAGCTTTTAATGCCTGCTGGATATGGTGGTTGAGATCGCCGTTTTCGATATCCGCAAGGTTTTCGATACCGAAGAAGTTTTCGGCTTTCTTCGCGCCCTGCTCGGTTATCTGAACGGATTTATCTTCGAGATCGACAACGTAATCTTCGTCGGCTTTAAGAGTTTTTACGAAACGGTTACATTCCACGTACAAGTCGGAAGACTTTTCGCCTCTGCCCGAAATGATAAGCGGAGTTCTCGCCTCGTCGATCAAAATCGAGTCTACCTCGTCGACAATGGCGAAGTTAAGATCTCTCTGAACCATGTCGGCAAGCCTTACTTTAAGGTTGTCTCTCAAATAATCGAAACCGAACTCGTTGTTCGTTCCGTAAGTAATGTCGCAGTTATAAGCCGCGCGTTTCTGATCGTCGGTCATATCGTGAACGTTCACGCCGACGGTAAGACCCAAAAATCTGTAAACCTTACCCATCCACTCGGCGTCACGCTTTGCGAGGTAATCGTTTACCGTGACGATGTGAACGCCTTTTCCGCTAAGCGCGTTAAGATACGCCGGAAGGGTTGCCATAAGCGTTTTACCTTCGCCCGTTTTCAGTTCGGCTACTCTTCCCTGATGAACGCAGATACCGCCCATAAGCTGAACCTTGTAATGGCGCATATGCAAAACTCTGTACGCTGCTTCTCTCACGACGGCGAACGCGTCGTACATAATCTGATCGAGAGTTTCGCCGTTTTTCAGACGATCTTTTAAAACGTTCGTCTGCGAGATAAGCTCCTCGTCCGTCATACTCTCGTATTTCGGTGCAAGCGAAAGAATTTTGTCCGCCTGCGAATTGATCTTTTTTAAACTCCTTCTGGAATCCGTGTTAAGAATGTAACTGATAAGTCCCATATATCCTTAATGCTCTCCGTACACCTTTTCCGCAAAAAAACTCATTTTTTTATTCTCGCCGTTTTGCGGACAGTCGCTTTTGCGACTTAAAAATCTTCTTATTTATTTTACTATATTTGAATAAAATTTTCAATACATTATGTGCCGTTTCGCCAAAAAACCATTATTTTTCATATTTTTACCACATTTAAAATTTCCGTTCGGTTTTTAATGCGCCGCAAAATATCTTAAACGCCCGAAAAGCCCGTCTATAAGTCGATTATCAAAGGTTTTCGCCCGTAATCGATAAATTGTCGTTTTCGTTTTTGTCCGCCGTCGGCAAATCTCCGTTTTCGTTTTCTTCGTGCTTTTCCTCTTTGCTTTCCGCATTATTCGCCTTCGAAACAGAAGCGTAAGTCAGAACGAAAACCTCTTCCGCGCCCGCGCGTTTCAAAGCCGCCGCAAGAACTTCCGCTGTGGAACCCGTAGTCGTTACGTCGTCCGCGATGACGAGACGCTTGCCTTTCACTTCGGATTTGTTTTTCACGCCGAAACTGCCTTCGAGATTTTTACGTCTTTCGCCGTAGTTCTTCCCGACCTGAGACTCGGTTTCCTTTTTCTTGACGGTTACGTCCAGAAACGGCACGGAAGAAAGTTTCGCCAAAGCCTCGGCGATAAGTTTGCTTTGGTTGTAACCTCTGCTTTTCTCTCTTTTCCCGCTCATCGGAACGCAGACTATCCCGTCCGCATGGCTCACGCTCACGACGAAAAGACGATATAATTCCTTTGCGAATTCTTCCGCGAGATATTTTTCGCCGCCGTATTTGAGCTTTTGTACGAGAAGACTCGTCACTTCTCCGTAAACGAACGCGCTTCTCGCCTTGTCGAAAGAGGTCAGTTTGTTCTTGCACCTCGGGCAGTAAGCCTCGCCCATGGCGGTCTTCACTCCACAGTGATCGCAGATAAAACCGTCGTTTCTCTCGGCTTTTCCAAGACAACTTTCGCACAGAATTCCGCCCGTGAAACTTTCTCTTCCGCAACAGGAACACGTCAGAGTCCTCGGGAAAAATATGTTTTTCAAACACTCTTTTATTTTCATAAACGCATTAACCTCACGACCGCGACGATTGCCCGGCGATCATAAAATATCAAAAAGCCTTTCCGACAAGCGGAAAGGCTTAAAAAAGTTTTAACCGTTTTTAGTCGTCGGGATAACCGTCGGGGTTCTTCATCTGCCAATTCAAAGCGTCTCTGCTCATATCGTCGAGTGTTTTTTCGGCTTTGAAACCGATAAGTTTATACGCAAGCGACGGATCCGCATAACACTCCGCGATATCGCCCGGTCTTCTCGGGTCGATAACGTAAGGAATTTCTTTTCCGAGGGCTTTGGAAAATGCGTTTATCATTTCGAGAACGCTGTAACCGTGACCCGTTCCGAGGTTTACGATAAACAAGCCCGATTTCTGCAACAGCTTTTTAACCGCGAGAACGTGTCCTTTCGCAAGGTCGACGACGTGAATAAAGTCTCTCACGCCCGTGCCGTCCTTCGTGGGATAATCGTTGCCGAAAACGTGAACTTCTTTGAGTTTGCCTACGGCGACTTTGGTTATATACGGGCAAAGATTGTTGGGAATACCGTTGGGATCTTCGCCGATAAGCCCCGAGGGGTGCGCTCCGATAGGATTGAAATAACGAAGAATCGCCACGTTGAATTCGGGGTCGGCTTTGGCGATATCCTTTAAAATATATTCGATAAAGAGTTTCGTCGAGCCGTAAGGATTGGTCGTCGAAAGCGGGAAATCTTCGGTGATGGGAACGGTATGGGGACAGCCGTAAACCGTTGCCGACGAAGAAAATACGAGGTTTTTGACGTTGAATTCTCTCATTACGTCATAAAGCGCGAGCATTCCGCCGATATTGTTTTCGTAATACTCGACAGGTTTCTGAACGGATTCGCCCACGGCTTTGTAACCCGCAAAATTTATGACCGCGGAAATTTCGTTTTCCTTGAAGATTTTGCGCATTGCGTCTTTATCGCAAACGTCCGCTTTGTAAAACTTAATTTTTCTGCCGACGATTTTTTCTACTCTTCTTACCGCTTCGACCTTACTGTTGTAAAGGTTGTCTACAACGACTACGTCGTAACCGTTTTCGATAAGTTCGATGGTGGTGTGGGTACCTATGTACCCTGCGCCGCCCGCAACCAGAATTGTTTCCATTTTTATTCTCCTTTCGCGTTACAAGTTCGTTTTTTGGGTTGATTTTTACCCGTTAATCGACTTATAGCGTAATATTTACTTATTATTCGAAATTACTCTCTCTTCGAGATAAGTATCGTAATCGACGGGTCTGTCGTAAGTCTTCGTGCCGTCGATTTCTATGATTCGATTGCATACGGTGTTCATAAGCTCTCTGTCCTGACTCGTCATCAGAAGGCATCCTTTGAAGTTTTCGAGTCCGTCGTTTAAAGAGGTTATCGATTCGAGATCGAGGTGGTTCGTCGGCTCGTCCATAATCATGAAATTGCCGCCTTCGAGCATCATTTTGGCAAGCATACATCTTACTCTTTCTCCGCCCGAAATAACCGAAGCCTTCTTCTGAGACTCCTCGCCCGAGAAAAGCATTCTGCCGAGCCAGCCGCGTACGAATTCTTCGTAATGATCGTAAGAAAATCTCGAAAGCCACTCCACGAGATTAAGGTCGCAACCGACGAAATAGCTGTCGTTGTTTTGCGGAAGATAGGTCGGAATAATCGTTTTGCCCCATTTGAAATAACCGCTCGTCGCCGTTTCGTTGCCCGTTAAAATATCGTAAAGCATAGTTATCGCCTTACTGTTTTTGCCGACGATACCTATCTTTTCGTCTCTGTTGACGGTGAAAGTAAGATTTTCGAAATAACCCTCTTTCGTAAGATTTTCGACGAACAGGATATCGTTTCCTATCTCCCTGTCGAACTTGAAGTTGATGTAAGGATATTTTCTCGAAGAAACCTTGATGTCGTTAATCGTAAGGCTTTCAAGCTCTTTCTTTCTTGCCGTGGCTTGTTTCGATTTGGAAGCGTTTGCAGAGAATCTCGCGATGAATTCTTTAAGTTCTTTGGCTCTCTGCTCGGCTTTTTTGTTCTGTTCTCTCTGCTGTCTCTGGATAAGCTGACTCGTTTTATACCAGAAATCGTAGTTACCGAAGTATACGTTTATTTTACCGAAGTCCACGTCGCAGATATACGTGCATACCTTGTTAAGGAAATATCTGTTATGCGATACTATAATTATAGTATTCTCGAAGTCTATCAGAAAGTTTTCGAGCCACTCGGTGGTTTTGATATCGAGGTTGTTCGTCGGCTCGTCCAAGATAAGCACGTCGGGATTTCCGAAAAGAGCCTGCGCGAGAAGAATTTTAACTTTTTCCTTACCGTCGATCTCGCCCATTTTCATCTGAAAATGTTCCTCGGGAATTTCAAGCGCGTTGAGAAGTTTTTCCGCGTCGCTTTCCGCATCCCAGCCGCCGAGTTCGGCGAATTCCGTTTCGAGTTCGCCTGCCTTTATTCCGTCTTCGTCGGTGAAATCGGCTTTTGCGTAAAGGGCGTCCTTTTCGTCCATCACCTCTACGAGCCTCTTATGTCCGAGCATTACCGTTCTTAAAACGGTTTCGTCGTTATAAGCGTTCTGATCCTGTTTCAAAACGGACATACGCTCGTTTTTATCGAGAATAACTTCGCCTTTCTGCGTGTCGAGTTCTCCCGAAAGTATTTTTAAAAAAGTGGATTTGCCCGCGCCGTTCGCGCCGATAATTCCGTAACAGTTTCCTTTGGTGAACTTGATGTTCACGTCTTCAAATAATTTCCTGCTGCCGAATTGCAGACTTACTCCGCTTACCTGTAACATTTATCTCCTTTTATTTTGCGGGCGTTTTTTGCAAATAACGTTCGCCCGTTTTTGTTTTGCGGCGTGTTTGGCGGCGTTTTTTTATAACCGCTTACAGCCCCGGTTGTTTCAGCTTATAGTCTTGGTGTTCCGGCTTAAAGCCTTTGTCGTTTCAGCTTAAAGTCTTGAATGTTTCTGCTTAAAGCCCCGGTCGTTTTATATAATTTGTTTTGTCGTTTTATATAATTCGTTTTATATAATTTGTTTTGTCGTTTTATATAATAATGTTATATATAATTACGGGGTTGCCGTTCTGGCAACCCCGCCGTTTGTTTTATTTGGAAGTCGTGCTGTCCGTCGGCTTATCGGCTTCGCTGTAAACGCCGAGTTTCTGTCCGAGTTTGACCGCGTCTTCTTCTTTCTTCTTATCGTAATAATAGTAATCGGTTTCCGCGAAATCGTCGCCCTTTTCTTCTTTAACAGCCTTAACGCCTTCTGCGACAGCGTTCATATCGATTGCGTAGACATAAGATTTATAATCGGAATCCGAGTAAACGCAGATAAAATAGAACTTACCGCCGAGTTCGACAACCTCGGGAGTATACCACGAAGTGCTGAGCGAAAGAGTGTTGATTCTGAGAGCTTCGGTTTCTTCGCCTTTCAAAAGTGCGGTGAGATTAACCTTATAATAATTACTGTTGCTGTCGGTATAGTAAAGGTAATCGTTTCCGCCTTCGTTGTTTACGAATTTAAGCGTAGCCGTTTTCAAAGCCTCTTCGTCCGAAACGGAGTAAACGCCGTAATCGGAATCGGAGTTGCCGTCGTGAGACTTCGTATAATCGAATTTAACGAGACCCAAAGAGGAATCAACGTAAAGCGTTATGAGATTTCCGCCTTCGTTATAGAAAAGCACCGTATCCGCAAAAGCGGCGGTCGTTTTGGTGGTCGCGTAAGTTAAAAGTTTGCCTTCGGTCTTACCGTCTTCCAACGCGAAATACTTAACGGAACCAACGCTCGTGTTAAGCGAAGTCTGCGAATAGTAAAGCTTGCCGTCCTTATGTCTCAAAAGGTCGTAAGTAAGACCGATAAGCTCTTCGCTCTTGTCGTCTTTAACTTTGCCAACGCCCGTAAGAATACGGTTATCGGTAGCTTTGCCGTCGGCAAGGTCTACTCTGTAAACGTCGTAATAGTTCTCGGCGGTGGCGTTGTCTCTGTCCTGCCACTGGTTAGTGTCGATAGGATTGTAAGTGTAATAAATACAAGGAGCGGCGTTATCTTCGTCGAAGATAACCTCTTTAACCGAACCTCTTCTTGCAACCGAAGGATTTTTAGCGTCGTACGCAACGTCCTCGGTACTCATAACTTCGGTACCCTTAACCGCGTCATAAACGTAAAGGTTGGTGCTGTAAACCGCGAGATATACGCTGCTTCCCGAAGCAATGAATCTGAACGTCGCGCCGTGCGCGAAATCCTTATCCGCGATCTTGCTCGAAGTTTCGGACGCGTCGAGCTTGGTTCTGAAAAAGAGAAGCTGATCGTTTTTGGTCTCGCCCTTCTTGTTGTTTTCGTCGGACGGAACGGCATAATAAACGTAATCGCCGTTTATATAGAAGCCTGCCGTTTTATCGTCGGAAACGATGAGTTTGGAAACTACGGTTTCATAGTCCGCTTCCGTTGCGCTCGCGAATTTGCTCTTCGCAACTCTCATAAGCGCGCCTTTTGTTACCTTTCCGGTTTTATACGTCGTCGAATAGCTTTCGATGCCGTTGATAAAGTATACGTATCCGTTAGTTTCCGCAACGAAGCCGCCTTTCATATCGACGCCGTTATCTCCGTTTGCGAGTGGTTTGCCCGAGCAAGCCGTAAAGCCTAACGCCATACATACAACCGCTATCAAGCAAATGATTTTTTTGCCCATAAATTTTCTCCTTTGCCGTCAGGACCTTTTGCCGCATAACAGGCAACGCCCCGAGGCATATCTTTGTTTTGTGAAGCATAGGATATTGTAAGCGAGCCGACCGCTTCGAAAAAACGGCGGCGCAAACACCCTCGTGCTTATATACGCTTTCTAATTATATACTATTTTTAATAATTAAGCAATTATTTATCCGAAGTTTTTTAACATAAAATTAAAAAAAGGAGTGAGAAAATGGAAAAAATAGGTCTTTTCGATCTGATCGATAAGTTCACAACCCCCGAAAGAACGGAAAAAAGCTTCCGCGCCGAGCCGAAGCCCCGCCCGGAAACTCCGCAACAAAAACAAAACGAGACTTTGAAAGATCCCGATTTCGGAGCGCAACCGCAATATCTTATGAACGCCAAAATGCAGGCGTTTTTGAAACGCCACGAAAATTTAAAAGCCGAAATCCCCGCCGCGCCGAAAAAAAAGCGGCAGACAAAACAAGCGAAACAAGTTTTACCGACCGCCGCCAAAGAAAAAACAAAATAAATTTATATCCCGAACACTATCTCGGATTTGTTTTTATTTGAGATTATTTCGATTTGTAAAATAACCCGCAATGGCAATACCCCTCGAAAGAGGGGTCTTTTATCTGCGCGCGGAATTCCTCGCACATACATTTATATTCGGGGCGTTTTCCCACCCGGCAAGGGCAATATCCGCCTTTGGCGATAAGCCCTTCCCGTATCGTTTCCACAACTTTTTTATCTTCGTTCAGTCTCAGTTTCAAAGACAATATCTCCTTATCGTTTCCGCGACTCCGCCGTGATCGTTGTCCGCGTCCGTAACCTTGTCGGCTATTGATTTGAGTTCTTCTCTGCCGTTTTTCATCGCGACGCCTAAGCCCGCGGCTTTAAGCATCGGCGCGTCGTTGTTTTCGTCGCCTATCGCGACGCATTCCTCGGGTTTTATGCCCCATATATCCGAAAGCGCCCTGACGGCAAGCCCTTTATCGCACCCTTTCGGCATAAAATCGAGCATTCCGTTGTAAGATTCGGCTATTTCGCAGTCGCCGCCGAATAATTTTTCCGATTTGCTTCTCGCTTCTTCTATCTGCTCGGGGTAGCCTATAAGCATGACTTTTGGCGAAACGAGCGATTTTTCCTCCGCGAATTTCTTAACGTCTCCCGAGGCTACGACGTTCACCTTGCACGTTTTGGCGTAAAAATCCGAAAACGGCGTTTTGTCGTCCGTGAAAACTTCGCTCCCGAAATACACGAACGGAAGCAGTTTTTCGCTTCTGCCGAAGTCTATTATTCTTCGCGTTACGTCGAGCGGAACGCCTTTCGAAAAAAGCAGTTTTCTGTTTACGTTATCCCACACTTCGCAACCGTTATATGCGGCTATAAGTTGATTAAACGGGAATTTTTCGAGCATTATGATTGCCGAAGCCGTCATTCTGCCCGTACAGAGAGCGAACTTTCCGCCACGCTTTACGAACTCCGAAATCGCCTCGACGTTCTCTTCGAGTATCTTTCCGTCCGAAGAAAAAAGCGTTCCGTCGAAATCGCTTATGAAAGCTTTATATTTCATTTTTCAACCTCAGATACGAATGCGCCCCGACCGAAACGGCGCAAACCGCCGCCGAGATTATCATTCCCGCAAGATACGGCGACGCAAGCGTTGCGACGCCCGAGAAACATACGGAAAACAGAAGGGCGTTTCCTCCGATTTTTCTGTATTTTTCGGTCTTTCCGAAAATCGAATAAGCCCCGCCCGAAAGGCACGCGGCGATAACGACGAAATAAATCGCGGCGGCGAAAACTTTCGGCATAACCTCCGCCGTGTTCACGCAGGCAAGAACCGTTGCGAGATAAAATCCGACGAAACAAGAGGCGGGTTTAACAAGCTTTATTCCCGATTTTTCCTTTTTTCTGAGCGAAAATCTGAGAATAAACGCCGCAACGGAATAAACGATAAAAAATATCGGCAAAACAACCCTTTCGTCAAGTGAAACGACGGCAAATCTCACGCCCGTAACTATCGCCAATCCGAACGCCGTCAGACCGATACCGTCCGACACGGAAGAAGTTTTTTCGTATTTAGCCGCGAAAAGCGTGAAAGCGACAAGCGCGATCGCGCCGACTATAAAAAACGGTATAAACCTTGCGTTCGGCTCGCTTCCGATAACGCCCGCGGCAGCCGCCAAGGCGAACATAACGACGAGAGCGACGAAGAAAACCGCCGTTTTATAAAGCAAAGGCTTTTTGTAAGTGTCCTTTACGAACCTTAAAAGCTCGGACTCCTTCTTTCTTTTAAGCTCCGCTTTGAAAGAATCGTCCTCTGTTCTGAACTCCCCCTCGGGTTTCGTTCTGTCGTAATCCCATACAACGATTTCGGGATAAGAAATAATTCTGCCCGCCTGATTTTTTTCGCCCGCGCGGACAAACTCCTGCACGGAAGTCTTTTTGGTTTTGTCGTGAGTGACCATCGCGCCCACGATTTTCGCTTCGCCGAAAATCCCGCCGACGTCGTTTACGCCGACAAGATAGCTCCTCTCTCCGAAAACGTGCTTATACGCGAGCTTTACTCTTTTAAGAAAATCGGCGTCGTCCGCTTTGGCGTAACACTCTCTCAGTCCTTCCGAAATTACGCCTTTTAAGGACTTCGCTTCGATTTTGCATTTATCTATCGATTTTTCTATATCGGAAATTTTCGCGTTGAGCTGAAAAATGGCTATGTCGTACTCGTTGTTCCCCACGCGCCCGTTTTTCTTCCTTAAAACGGCGACTTCTTCCGAAATCTTGCTTTTTTCCGCAGTTTTTCTCCGAACGAAATCGTTTAAAAAATCAAGCCTTTTCATTTTTTTCACCGTCTCGGTGAAAAGTTGTCTTTCGTCCATACGTCGCCTCCCCGACAATTTCTTATTTCCGCTTTATTTTAACATTTTTTCTCGCGTTTGTAAAGAACGGCGCTGTGCAAAAACAATGAAAAAAGCTCTTTTTGCGATTTTTCACAAAAAAAGCTTTTTACGGTCGGATTTTATGTCGTTTTGCGCCGCGCGTTATGACGGCGATTTACTTCGATTGTTGGCGGTTTACTTCAATTCGTCGGCGGTTTACTTCAATTCGTTGACGTAATCGGCGATGATAGCCGCCGCCTTGGTCGTTCCGATACGGGTGTTCACGACGAGGTCGTAATTATCGACGTCGCCCCACTTTAACGAAGCGTATTTTTTATAGTACGCCGCGCGGGCTTTGTCGTTTTTCTTTATGAGTTTTTCGGCTTCCGCGGGCGAAATCCCGTAACCTTCGGAAACCCTCGCTATCCTCTGACTCATCGGCGCGCATACGAAAACCCTTATGACGTTTTCGTAATCTTTCAGAACGGCTTGCGCGCAGCGCCCTACGAACACGCAGGAACCTTTGTCGGCAAGTTTTTTGATAACGTCGGACTGACCTATGAAAACTTTATCGTAAAGCGAAAGCGACTCGCCGCCCAAAAAACTCGAATACCAGAAAGCGTTGGTCGCCTTGTCCTCTGCGGACAAAATAACGTGCTTATCGAAACCCGTCACGACCGAAGTCATTTCGGCGAGCGTTTTGTCGTAGCACTTGACGCCGAGCCTTGCTGCGAGCTTGGAAGCGGTTTCCGCCCCGCCCGAACCGAACTGACGGCTCACGGCAACGTAAAAATTACTGTTCTTTTCCATACGGTTTCCTCCTTATCGGTAAAATCGACTGCATTCCGGATTTTACGGAAAAATATCGGTTGTTACTTACATTTTAAACCATAATCCCCGTTTTGTCAATCCGAAAAACCGAATTTTTCGTCCGATCGTTTAATTTTATCGCTTTTTTCGAAAAAAATATTATGCGCCGCGGCAAAACGCCGATAAAAATCGCTTGTGTTTTTCGCCGATTTATAATATCATATTCCCGTACTACTATATGTAAATCGGAGCGGATATGGAACTTCAAAAACTTCTTTCCAAGGCGAGACGAGCCGTGGAAGATTACGAAATGATAGAAGAGGGCGACAAAATCGCCGTGGGGCTTTCGGGCGGAAAGGACAGCATAACCTTGCTTTACATTCTCGCGACCATGCGGCGCTTTTACCCGAAAAAGTACGAGGTTATGGCGATTTCGGTCGATATGGGACTGGGACTCGACGAAAAAGAGGTGCAGGCGGTTAAAGACCTCTGCGCCGCTCTGGACGTGGAATACGTCATCGAACCCACGCATATAGGTGAAATAGTTTTCGACGTGAGAAAAGAACCCAACCCGTGCAGTTTATGCGCGAATATGCGAAGAGGCACGCTCAACAACACCGCCGTTAAATGCGGCTGCAACAAAGTCGCGCTCGGTCACCATGCCGACGACCTTATCGAAACGCTGTTTTTATCGCTGTTTTACGAAAGCAGGCTTTCGACGTTCTCGCCCGTAACCATGCTCGAAAGAAAAAATCTCAAAGTTATCCGCCCGATGATTTATATAAGGGAAAAAGAAATCGCCTCGTTCGCGAAAGACAAGCCGATAATTCACAACCCCTGCCCCGCGGACAAGCACACCAAGAGACAATATATAAAAGACCTTTTGAAAACTTTGGAAAAGGACAACAAAAAAATAAAAGAGAACGTTCTCGGAGCGATAACTCACCCTGAAAGAAACGGACTTTTCGGAAAGAAAATCACTTTCGAAGAAACGGGATCGGATGAAAACAGCTGATAAAAATATGAAAAAAAAAGACGGTTCGAAATTCAGAACGTTCCTTTCGCTTTTTTTCACGTCGCTTAAAATAGGACTTTTTTCGTTCGGCGGCGGCTACGCGATGATAGCCCTGACGAAAAACGAGTTCGCGGAAAAGAAAAAATGGATAAAAAAAGAAGAATTTTCCGATATCGTCGCCATTGCGGAATCAACCCCGGGACCTATCGCGATAAACTCTTCCACTTTCGTCGGTTACACGATCGGCGGCGTTTGGGGAGCCGTTCTTTCCACGATAGCCGTATGTATCCCCGCGTTCACGATAATTTTTTTAATCTCGCTTTTCTTCGACCGATTTCTTTCGTTTAAGTACGTCGCGCTCGCGTTTAAAGGTATCCGCGTCGGCGTGACTTTCCTTATCGTTTCCGCGGGATTTAAAATGCTTCTCGATGTGGAAAAATCGCCGTTCAATATCGTTGTTTTTACGATTACCGCCGCCTGCGTTATGCTGTTTTCGATTTTCGGCGTGAATTTTTCGTCGATATTTTATATCCTGATAAGCGCGCTTGCGGGAATTATCGCATATTCGGTTAAAGCCGCCGCGGCGAAAAGAAAAGGAATAAAAAATGCCGATTTACCCGCCGAAACCCGATCGGAAAAGGAGAATAAGCAATGATTTATCTCAGCCTTTTCCTTAATTTCCTTAAAATCGGCGCGGTTTCGTTTGGCGGGGGCTTGGGAATGATCGCTCTGATAAAAGAAACCGTGATAACAAACGGCTGGCTCACCGAAGCGGCTTTTCTCGATTTCGTAGCCGTGGCGGAGTCCACCCCGGGACCTCTCGCCGTGAACGTGGCGACTTTCGTCGGCTCGTCGGTCGGCGGATTTTTCGGCGCGCTCGTCGCGACGATCGGCGTTGTTCTGCCGTCGTTTTTCGTGATACTTTTCATCGCCGCGATATTCAAAAATCTGCTGAAATTAAAAGTCGTGAACGCCGCGCTTTCGGCTCTTCGCCCCGCGATAACCGCCCTTATTTTAGCGACGGGCGTGACGATGATTTTAAGCGTCGTTTTCGGATTTTCGCAAATCGGAGACGGATTTTCGCCCGACTTCAAAGGCATAATTTTATTCGCTTTGCTTGCGATTTTTTCCGTAATTTACAAAAAAGCAACCAAAAAAAGCCTGTCGCCTATACTTCTTATCGTTATTTCCGCGATTTACGGCTTGATAGTTTATTCGTAATCGCTCGCCTGTAAGTCCGCCCGCTTAAAAGCCGCGTTTTCGGCTTTTAAGCGGGCGTTTTCTTTTTCGAGCCTTTTGATTTCCGCCTTTAACACGACGTTTTCTTTTCTCAGCCGATTTGCGATTTTATCGTAAAACAAATTTATTTCGGCTTTCAATCGTTCTAAAATCACGTCTTTTTTTTGCGCCGCCGCGGCTTTTCGTTCGTCCGCGCAGCTTTTGAAATCTATTTCCATATTACGATTATTGACATATTTTTTATCCGCGATACATATATACGAGTTTTTTTGAATAATTTGTAGTATGTATTTATATTTTCTCTCAACGCTGCCGTGCGCGGTTAAATATAACGGAGAATATGCGGGAAGAGCGAGCGAAAACTATTCCGTATTCCCTTGCAAAAAGGGCTTTTACGAATTTATCCCGCTTGCCCCGGGCTATGAAGAAACGTGTTTTTTATGGGACGAAAAACCGCTTAATGGCAATAAAAATATCAAGATAATCGACTTATACGGCGGCTTTTTGATTATTCCGTCGTTTTCAAGGCGCGCTTTCACGGATTTTAAAGAACTGTTTTTCAGATCCGAAATTATCGGCGAGTTTCAAGCCGAAATTCAGGTTTACATAGAAAACGGCGTTAAAATTTCCGTGAGAAGCGGAAAGTATAAAACGACGGAAGGAGTGCCGTTTTTGCCGTCGGCTTTAAATCTCGAAAAGGCGTATCTGGGCGGAAAAGCATATATTCTCGCCTTTTTATCCGACAAAAAAACCGCAGCGTACGGCTTCGAAATTTCCGAAAAAGGGATAAGAACCGTTTTCAAACGCCCGTGCGACGGATATACCGCCGAAAACGACAAGGTCGTTTTAACCGAAACAAAAAACGATATTTTAAAGCATACCGTTACCACGTATTGGAGTTTCTCGGACGGCGTTAAAATTGAGAAAGCCGAAATCCGCAGAAAAAAAGAACCCTATTCCCTCCCCGAGAAACTTTTGCCTTATGCGTTTTTCGAGGAGTTAAAGCTCGGAAAAACCCCGACAGATTTTCTTGCGCCCAAGCTCCGCCCGAGGGCGGAAGATCTGAAAGCTTTTGCGGGGAATTTCGTCTCCGTTCTTCCGCCGCCGCATTTCAAGCCGAAAGATTACGTTACGCTTTTATATGAAGACAAAGCGGAATATGCCCGTCTTAACGTTTCGGGCAGACTTATAGACAACATAACTATCACTTCCGACGGAATTTAGGCAGGTTCCGAGACAAAAAGTCGGTTTCGAAATAAGTGTCTGTTTTGAGACAAAAGTCTGTTTTGAGACAAAAATCACCCCGCCCGAACAGGGATTTTTCCGTGTTCGGGCGGGGTTTTAAATTGCTGCCGTATTGAAAAATTATTCGTCGCCCGCGCCGAAAACGCTTTGCATAAGGTCGGAAGCGGGATCGTAACCTTC
The DNA here is from genome assembly GCA_934247225.1 of uncultured Clostridia bacterium. Lineage (GTDB taxonomy): Bacteria > Bacillota > Clostridia > Christensenellales > Borkfalkiaceae > UBA10281. The sequence goes on along the minus strand of CAKQJE010000001.1, from coordinate 106,191 downwards.
CTGTTTGAGTCTGAATTTACGCGCGGCGGTTTCTAAAACTATTGGAATATTACGCCCCGGCGTTACGGGGATAACGACTTTCTGGATATTTATCCCGAGAATTTCCTCGTACTGCTCGTTTATGCCGATACGGTCGTAATTTTTGCCTTGCTCCCACGGGGAAAGCTCGGCGATTATGTCCACGCCTTTGTCGGGTCTCACCGCGCCGGGACCGAACATTCTCTGAATATTGATTATTCCGATACCCCTTATTTCCATATAATAACGGATTTTTTCGGGCGACTTTCCGACAAGCTGATCGTTTATGTTTTTGATGATTACGGAGTCGTCCGCAATGAGACGATGCCCGCGGTTGACGAGTTCCAGCGCGATTTCGCTCTTTCCTACGCCCGACTTACCCGTTATCAGTATTCCTACGCCGAAAACGTCCACTAAAACGCCGTGCATAACTTCCGTAGGAGCTAAAATTTCGCTTTGATAAATTGTAACGTCGTTTATAAGAACCGTAGTGATTTTCGGAGAACCGAAAAGCGGACAATTATATTTTTTCGCGCCCTCGATAATTTCTTCCGAAAATTCGAGACCTCTCGCGATTATAAGGCACGGAATATCCCTCTCGAACAAAGCTTCTATCATCGAAAGGCGTTTTTCCTTGCCGAGTTCTCTCAGATACTCTGTTTCGGCATGTCCGAGAACCTGAATTCTCGTTGCGTCGAAATGTTTCAGATATCCCGAAAGCTGTAATCCCGGGCGGGAAACGCTTATCGATTGAAGGGGAACTTCGCCCCTTCCTTCGAACACGACTTCGAGATCGAGAGCGCGCGCGAATTCCGCAACGCTCACCGTAACTATATCGTTTGCGACTTTTGTAGGTTTCATTGATCGTTTTCTCCTTTTTGTTCGTGAAAATATGCTATAACGGCTTCGGCTTGCTTGTCGCCCATGCCTTCGATTTCTTTAAGCTCTTCTTTGCTCGCCCGCTTTATGTTTTCAAGGCTTCCGAATTTTTCGATGAGCGCTTTTCTCTTCTTTTCGCCTATACCCTCGATTTTGATAAGCTCGGATTGAAGATTTGTCTTCTCGTGCGTGTGGCGGTGATAGGTTATCGCAAATCTGTGCGCTTCGTCTCTGAGCCTTTGAAGAAGTCTGAGACAATAATCTCTTCTCGGCAAAACGATCGGTTCGGGCGAGGAAAGCGTGAAAATTTCCTCTTCCTTTTTCGCGAGCGAAATAAGATCGATATCGTTTATCCCCTTTTCGAGAAAAACCTCTTCAACGGACGAAAGCTGCCCTTTGCCGCCGTCGATAACGATAAGGTCGGGCTTTTTGAATTTTTCTTCTTCCTCGGTGCCGAGCTTGGAAATTCTCCTCGACAAAACTTCTTTTAAACATGCGAAATCGTCCGATCCTTCGACGGTTTTTATGCGGAAACGCCTGTATTCCGTTTTGTCGGCTTCGCCGTCCGTGAACACGACCATAGACCCCACTTTATCCACGCCGCTGATATGCGAAATATCGTAACACTCGATTCTTTTCGGAACGTTTTTCAAAGACAACAGCTTTTTCATTTTCAGACACGCCGCCGTCGTCATATCATCCTTGTGCTTTATCCTGTCGACTTCTTTTTCGAGATAATCCTCGGCGTTTTCCGTAGCCATTTCCACGAGTTTTCTTTTATCGCCCCTCTCGGGAACGTAAATTCTGACCGATTTCGAGAACTCTTTTTTGAAATACCCCGAAAGAGCTTCCGCGTCCTGTACGGGGGCGGAAATCATAATTTCGTCGGGAAGTTCCACGCCGGACGCGTAATACTGCGTGATAAACGAAGAAAGTCTTTCGCCGTTATCTTCTTCCGCGTCCGAAACTGCGAAATTTTTCCCGCCCTGCATTCTTCCGCTGCGGATAAAAAGCATGTTTATCGCGGCGTAAACCCCGTTCGTCGCAACGGCTATAACGTCGGCGTTGACGAAACGGTTAAGCGCGGTAATTCTTCTGAGCTTTATTTTATCGAGCATTTTGAGCTTGTCCCTATAAGAAAGCGCAAGCTCGAACTCCTCTATCTCGGAGCATCTTTCCATTCGCTCCTTTAAAATTTCCTCGACCCTTTCGTCGTCGCCGCCTAAAAAGTCGAGAGCTAAACGCACCCTTTCGTCGTACTCTTTTTCGGTGCATTTCCCCGCGCAGGGGGCAAGGCATTTGCCGATATGATAATTAAGGCATTCCCTTTTCGGCTTTTCGGGATTGATAACCGTCTGGCAGGTTCTTATCATAAACGCCGTGTTGACGATTTCGAGCGTGTCTTTCACGTTCACGCCGCCCATGAACGGACCGAAATACCTCGCGCCGTCGCGCTTTATTTTTCTCGTGACCGTAAACGTAGGAAACTTCGCCTTTAAATCGACTTTTATGTACGGATACGTCTTGTCGTCTTTAAGAAGAATATTGTATCTCGGTTTATGCTTTTTGATAAGGTTGTTTTCAAGCGACAACGCGTCGATTTCGGACTCGGTTATGATATAGTAAAAGTCGGCGATGTTGGAAACCATTGCCGCGACTTTTTCGGGTTTTTGCGTGGAGTAAAAATATTGCTTTACCCTGTTTTTCAGAACCTTGGCTTTCCCGACGTATATTATCTGCCCGTTTTTGTCAAGCATAACGTAGACCCCCGGGGAGGTCGGCAGCATTTTTATTTTGCTTTCAAGTACTTCGTTCATCTTAAAAATACCCTGTTAATGAACTTATAGCCCCATATTTGAGAGTTGTTCGGCGATTACGGCAACTCTGTTTCAGCATTGCTTTTTTAATCTGATGAAATCTTTTTCGGCAGCGGCTTTCAATTTTTCTCTGTCGTTTTCGAGTCTGTTTTCCATGCAGGCGTTTAAAAGTTTTTCCGTCTCTTCGCCTATTTCCTTGCCCGAAAATCCTATCGCGATAAGGTTGTCGCCGTCTATTTTCAGTTGTTTTATATCGTAAACATCGCCTTTTTCGATGATTTTTTCGGCGATAAATCTTATTTTTTCTGTTTGTTCTCTCTCTACCTTAGCGGGAAGCGTTCCCTGCGCCGCGTTGTCGGCTTTTTTTACGTCCAACAGGCGGAAAAGCCGATCTTTCCCCGTTTTGTTGAGCGTTTTCTTGATTTTTATCTCCGATTCCGAAAGGCGGATATCGTGATTTTTAACAAGAAAAACAACTTCTTCCCTCAGCGCCGTCGAGGTTTTCAGTCTTCTTAAAATTTTATCCGTTTTTTCGGCGGAAACCTCGGCGTGTCCGTAAAAATGACCTTCTCCGTCTCTCGTGAAAAAGCAATCGGGTTTTGCGATATCATGGAAAAACATAGCCAAACGAAGCTCGGGCAAGGGTGGAATCGCCTCGACCGAACGGACAATATGCTCGTAAACGTCGTACAAATGCCACTTGCTATGCTGTTCGAAACCTACGCACGGTTTCATCTCGGGGATAATTTCGGTTATTATTTCATGATAATTCAAAAGCGCGGCTTTAACGTTTTTCCCGCAAAGGGTTTTTATAAACTCCGAAAGAATCCTCTCCGCGGACACGTTTTTCAGTCTTTCTTTAAGCACTTTCGCCGCAGCGTAAGTTTTTTCTTCAATCGAAAATCCGAGTTTGGAAGAAAACCTGACCGCTCTTAAAATCCTTAAAGCGTCCTCGGAAAATCTCTCGTAAGGGTCTCCCACGGTTCGGATAATTCCGTTCTCTAAATCGGATAAGCCGCCGTATAAGTCGATTAAACCGCATTTTTCGTTGTAAGCAAGCGAATTCACGGTGAAGTCTCTCCGCTTTAAATCTTCGGCGAGATCATTAACGAATTCCACTTTGTCGGGGTGGCGATTGTCGGTGTAGCCGCTTTCTTTCCGAAAAGTCGTTATCTCGACGGGCAGATCTTTCACGATGACGGTTATCGTTCCGTGCTTAATTCCCGTTCGGACTACTTTGCATTCCGAAAAGACTTTTTCGGTCTGTTCGGGAAGCGCGGAAGTCGTCACGTCCCAATCGCTCGCGGGGCTGCCGAGAACATAATCCCTCACCGCTCCGCCCACGGCGTAAGCCGAAAATCCGTTTTCTTCGAGTCTACCTAAAACGAATTTTATCGTTTCGGGAAGTTTTATGGTTATATCGTCTGTTTTTAAATTATTCGCCATCGGTTTCCCGTCTTTCCGAGCTGACGGCGTTTTCCAGAAAGTCGCCGATCTTCTTATAGGCGTCGGCTTTGGAGACGTCGTTTAAAAGTTCGTGCCGTACGCCGTCGTAAAGCACCTTTTCGACCCTTTCCACGCCCACTTTATGCTTATAAAACTCGTAAAGCTTATCCACGAGTTTGCCGTAGCCGCCGACGGGGTCTTCCTTACCCGAAATAATCAGCATAGGCATATCCGTGCGCACGTTTTTATAGTATTTTTTCTTGTAATTCTTAGCGAGGTTTCTGAAAAACGATTTATAAAACGCGTAAGACAGAATAAAATTGCAGTCGGGATGAGCGTCGTATTTTTCGCATTCCTCGACAATAGACGATATAAACGTACCCTCTTTGCATCTTTTATTGTACACGCCGAAAGAGTTTTTCGCGATGAAGTTCGCAGGCTTTTTGCTCTTACCGAAAGCGCAGCATAGCGAAGCTGCTATCTTACCGAAAAACGACGAGGCGTTATGAAGATACGCGCTTCCGCACAGAACCGCCGCGCAGGCGTTTTCGGGATAACGCTCGATATAAGCTTGCGTTAAAAACGAGCCGTAACTATGCCCGAAAATAACGAACGGAAGATCGGGATAATTTTCCCTGTACATTCTCGTGAGAGTCGCCATGTCTTTAAGCGTATCCTCGAACATATCTCCGTCCGAATAGCCGTTTCTCCCCGGGTCGGTAAGTCCGTGACCTCTGTGATCGTCGCCGAAAACCAAAAATCCGCGGTTTTTGAGATATTCGGCGAATTCGTCGTATCTCGCCGTGCTTTCCGCCATTCCGTGAGCGATCTGCACGAGTCCTTTCGGTTCGGTCGGCATCCATTCTCTGTAACCGACCTTCTTTCCGTCGTAAGAAACAAAAGTTTTTTCAGTCATATAAACACCTCTTTACGGCTTTTTTCCAGCCGTCGTATAGTTTTTCGTACTTTTCTTTGTCATTCCCGTTCGGGATGAATAATTTTTCGCAAACTCTCAGCGACGATATGTCTTCGGGTTTAATAAGCCCCAAACCTATCGCGCAAAGGTACGCCGCGCCGAGCGCCGTGCTTTCCTTTTCCTCGGGTCTGTTCACGTTCACGCCGATAAGGTTAGCCTGAAAATCCATAAGGAAATCGTTCGAAGAAGCTCCGCCGTCGCATTTAAGCTCGGAAAGCTTTCCGCCGCTTTCCTCTTCCATAACGCAAACGAGATCTTTCGCGGAATACGCTATCGCTTCCAGAGTCGCCCTCGTTATATGAGCCTTTGTGGAGGAACGGGTCAAGCCCGTGATCATCCCTCTCGCTTCGGGGTTCCAATACGGCGCGCCGAGCCCCGTGAACGCGGGAACGACGTACACCCCCTCGGATGATTTTACGCTCGTTGCCAGGCTTTCGCTTTCGCCCGAGCGGCGGAAAAATCCGAGATTATCTCTAAGCCACTGCACCGCGCTTCCCGCATTGAAAACGCTCCCTTCGAAGGCGTAAGACACCTTTCCGCCGATGCCGTAACCGACTGTCGTTACAAGCCCTTTTTGCGAGATAATCGACTTATAGCCCGTGTTATACAACATAAACAGTCCTGTGCCGTAAGTGATTTTACTGTCGCCTTTGCTTAAACAACCCTGCCCCACAAGCGCGGCTTGCTGATCCCCCGCGACGCCGCACACGGGGATTTTAACGCCCTTATATTCGAACTCCCCGACCTTTTCGTCGGACATAATAATCTTCGGCAACGAGTTTTTCGATATGCCGAAAATTTCCGAAAGTTCGTCGTCCCACGAAAGCGTTTCGAGGTTAAAAAGCATGGTTCTCGAAGCGTTGGTAACGTCGGTTACGAAAGCTTTTCCGTTTGTAAGTTTATAGCAAAGGTAGCTGTCCACCGTGCCGAAACAAAGTTCGCCTTTTTCGTTTTTGGCTTTGATTTCGGGAACGTTGTCTATAAGCCATTTCATTTTGCTTGCCGAAAAATAAGCGTCGCACACAAGCCCCGTTTTGCGGTGAATGAGTTCGCCGCACTTTTCGTTTATCCGCTCCATAAATTCCGCCGTTCGTCTGCACTGCCACACGATAGCGTTATAAAGCGGCTTGCCCGTCTTTTTATCCCAGGCGACGACCGTTTCCCTCTGGTTGGTTATGCCTATGCCTTTAACTTCGCTTATATCGTCAAGGCTTTCTAAAATTTCGATAAGCGAAGCGAGCGTTTCGGCGTAAATTTCCGACGCGCTCTCTTCAACGTACCCAAGCTCGGGATAAATCTGCTTTATCCCCGACGATTTCTGCGCGACTATTTTATTTTTTTCGAGATCGTACAATATAGCGCGGGTACTCGTCGTTCCCTCGTCTATCGCAACAATATATGCCATTTCCCGCCCCTTTGACTTTTTATAAAATTTCCTTTTTATATTGTATAACAAAAACCGAAGTTTTTCAAGCCGTTTATAAAGATTTTTGTCAAAATCAAGCAAATTTACTCTGAAATTATCTTTTATCTTTTACAGCTCATACTATGAATAAGGAAAGATACCGATGAAAGTTATAGTTTTGACGGGCGGAGGCACCGCGGGGCATTGTATGCCGTGTTTTTCGCTCCTGCCCGATTTGAGAAAGAAATTCGACGAAATTTATTATATCGGCGGGAAAGACAAAATCGAAAGTCGGCTCGCAAAAAAGTACAATGTGACTTTTTTTTACGTTCCAACCGTGAAACTCGAAAGGCGGCTGACGTTAAAGAACGCGCTTATCCCGTTCAAACTTTTAAACGCGGTTTCGGCGGCGAAAAAACTGCTCGAAAATCTTAAACCGACCGTTGTTTTTTCAAAGGGCGGATATGTGGCTCTGCCCGTCGTCATCGCGGCGCATAAGCTGAAAATCCCCGTTATTTCCCACGAATCGGATTTAACGCTCGGACTTGCGAACAAAATCGCGCTGCGTTATTCGGCAAGACTTTTAACGGGTTTCCCCGAAACCGCCGATGGCATAAAAAAAGCCGAATTTACGGGTATTCCGCTCGATAAATCGCTGTTTACGCCTCGTGACAGACAAAAACTTTACGGCAAATACAAGTTCGACTGCCGCAAAAAAACTCTTCTCATAACGGGCGGAAGCCAGGGCTGCGCGGCGATAAACGAAACGATTTCGGAAGTTTTGCCCGAGCTTGCGGCAAAATACAACGTTTTATGGCTGACAGGCAAAGGAAAAGCCGAAAAAACAACCCGAAAACCGCCCGAAAACGTTTATATTTCGGAATTTTCCGAAAATATGGGCGAGACTTACGCTATCGCGGACGCATGCGTTTCGAGGGCGGGCGCGAATACCCTTTTCGAACTTATCGCCTTGGCGATACCGACGCTCGCGATACCCCTTCCGAAAGGAAATTCGAGGGGCGACCAGGAAGAAAACGCCGAATATTTCCGCAAAAAAGGAGTAATTTCCGTTCTTAAAGAGGAAAAACTGAACGCCGACTCTCTTCTTTATTCCGTCGAAAGACTCTTCAAAAAAGCCGAAAATTATTCCTCGGCATGCAAAAAACTTAATTTCCGCTCCGCGAACGAAAAAGTTATTTCTTTTCTCAATTTTTAATCGGGAAACGATTTCGAAAACCTCTTCGAAAACGGTTTCGAAGAGGCTGAACGCAAAAAAACCGCCGCCCGCGGTTCGCGAGCAATCGCAACCGCGGGCGGCTTAAAATTACCGTATATTAAAATTTGCAAACGACTTTGTGAACGCTGCCCGCCCCCGTGAGAGGAAGAATTTCAACAGTTTTTCCGTCGCACAAAACCTCTTTTTCCCCGTCTTTTTTTCCGTCATTTTTATCCGATTTTTCGAAAACAATCTCGTAAGTTTCGCCTCTGAAAACTCTTTTTACGGTCGTTTTATCAAATCCGCCCGGCAAACAAGGCTTTATAACAAGACCTTTCGCGGTCGGCTTTATTCCGCACATAAACTCGGTAACGCACCTGTACAGCCAACCCGCCGTACCCGTTATCCAGCTCATCGGCGCATACCCCGCGATATACGGGTTTTCAACGCCCATATACATATTGCTCACGGCATAGGGTTCCACTCCGTTATCGGGATTTTTCGGGTTGTCGTAAGAAATCATTTTAAGCGTTTCGTAAGCCCTGTCGGCGCGCCCCAAAATGCAATCCGCGGCGATTTTGAACGCAACGCCGTGGTTATAAACGGCTCCGTTTTCGACAAGACCGGGTTGAAAATAAGACACTCTGCCTATCCCGTTTTCGCCTTTTGTAAAGCTCGGGCGGCACTGAACATAGCCGTAATCGCATTTCAGTTCGCTTTCGACTATATCCATAATTTTTTTCCGATCTTCCTTGCTGCCTATCCCCGCAAGAACCAACCATGTCTGCGGATTTAAAAATATTCGTTCCGCCCCGCCGATAGTCATACCGTCGTCGTTAAAACCGTAAACATAACGCCCGCTTTCGCGCCCGTGAGCTTCGATAGCGGCGATAAGCTCCCGCCTTTTCTCTTCGTAGTAATCCGAAAGCGAATTATCCCCCGAAATTTCGAGAATTTCCTTAAATTCGTTTATCGCTTTGACTGTTGCGATACTGAGCCATACGCTTTCGCCGATATTCTTTCTGCCGACGTTGTTCATGCTGTCGTTCCAATCGCCGCCGCGCCAGAGAACGAGATTTCGCTTTCCTCTGCTTGCCAGAAGATAATCTATCGCGGCGCGGATATGCCCGAAAACGTCGCTCTTTCTCTCGCCCGCGACATATTCCTCGGTGACGTAAGAATCGGCAAAACTCGCGTTTTCGTAGCTGTCGCCTTTAAGATACGGCAACTCCTCTTTTAAAATCGACAAATCGCCGCTTTCGTTAAGATAGGAAAGTATCGCGCCCGTTATCCACACGCCGCCGTCGTTATAAGGATATTTGAAGCTCGGCTCGAACATTCTTATAGGATTGCCGTCCTCGTACTGATATTTAAGGGCGTGCAAAATTTGCTTTCTCGCCGAAGCGACGTCCATCGAAACGAACGCCGTTATGTCCTGCATAACGTCTCTGAAACCTTTTCCGTAAAGCCTGCCCCAGCTTTTGCCGAGCGACAGTTGCCTTTTTAGCCAGATATTGACTTGCGAATTGAGATATTCGTCGGGCGAATTAAGGACAAAAGTATCGAAAACGCCGTCGTTTGCGGCTTTTATTTTTTCAATTTCGGCTGAAAACGTAGTTTCGTCGAGATATTTGGTTTTAAGTTCGCGGCATTCCTCTTCCGTTTTCGCCGCGAAAGCGCAGAACGTCGTTTCGAAAAGTTCGTTTTCATTCAGCGACGTCCGAAACTGAAACGCCGCGACGTACTCGCTTTCGAAAGTCGCGCCCTTGCAGGAAAGTTTGTCCGCTTTTAAGCCTGCGGGGTTCGAATATTCGTTATATTCGCCGCGAAAAGCCGAATGCGAAAGGTCGTAAGCGATATATTTTCGGTTACAGCCGACAAACACCTTGGAATAATCGTTAGGCATGGCGAAACCGTCGTGACGATACAAAAGTCCGTTCAAATTTTCGTCGTTATCGGCGAAGCCGTAAGCGTCGTGCCATGTAAGTTCGGGGCGGGGCTGAATGCAGAAATACACGTCGAGATTTCTCTTTTTCCCGCTTTCGTTATAAACTTTAACGTTATATAAAGCAACGGCGGCACCGTAAGGCACGCAAATCGAAAAAACGACCTTTATGCCGTTATATTTGCTCACGACCTCGTGATAATTTATCCCGACGTGCGTTTCATGCGTTTCAAAGGGCAAATCGCCGTAATTGCGGTTAGCCGAGTATGTTTCGCCCGTGTCTCTGTCCTTTATATAAACGTTTCGGACACCCCTTTCGATTTCTCTGCGTTGAACGCCGACTTCCCTTCTCGAAAATCCGTTTCCGAACTGATCGCAGCTTAAAACAAGCGTATCGTTCCAAAGATAATTAAGCCAGGGTCTTCTCGGCTTCATATCGGTTATTATGTATTCTCTGTTTTTATCGTCAAAACGTCCTTGCATTTTGTCTCCTTTTTTCGGCGGGAAAGCACCGTTCGGATATGCTCCCGAACAGCCGAAACCTCTCCCGTTCAACGAAAAGATTATATCGTAACGGCATGTTTTTGTCAATAATATCCGTCTGCGACCGTTATATTCCGCACGGAAACATAATGCGAGCCGAGGCGAAATCGCCTCGGCTCGCATCGTTTTTGTCTAATACCCCTTAATACCTTGTGTTGTTTGCGTCGTAACATAAAGTTTAACGCAAAACCCGATCGGTATTCCGTCGGTTTGCGGGCTTTCCTTTCCGACAATTTCGGGAATTCAGTTTTTCAAACCGCAGAAGTATAATGCATAATTCGTTTTTGAGCTACGACAACTTAGTCGTGATTATGCGCAAGACGAATTGTTACGGAAATTAGCTCTTTACAATCATCACAGATAAAAATTCCCTGACTGTCTTCATCGCAAGAAAGTTCGGTATTGCCGAAAAGTTTAATTCCGCTTGATTCGAATTCATCCATATCCGCAAATATAATAGTAGATCTGTAATCTATTCTTTTGCCGTTTAACGTGTGACCGTAATTATACGTTACATCCGTACATCCGGATATTACAACGGGGTAATAATTACTGCCGTAATGGACATCGGTCTTTATTTTTATTGTATATGTTTTTCCCGCTTCGACCTTAAACAATCTAAGATATATTAAATTTGCCATGCATGCATTGAAAGCGTCTTCACTCACCTCTTCGCCGGAAGCGTTGAAAACTCTTACCGAAAGGTCATAGCTGAAAGCATTGATAACTAAATCGCAGTTCTCGGTCGGCGTGAAAGAAATTTCCACGCCGTTTATAACCTCTTCCTTTCTGAAAATGCATACCGTCTCGTCGTTGCCGGTTATCTCGGAAGGATACTCGATTTTCTCAAACGTTATGGCGTAATCGATATCTTCTTTAAATCCATTGGGCGTAAACGAGAATCTTACGTTGTAATCCTCAATATTCAGTTTCAGTTCGGCGAGTTTTGCTAAAGCAAGCTCTTCTACGCGCTTCTTTTTGAAGCGAACGGAAACAATGTCTTCTGTGATAACGAAATCGGAAGCCGACATATCGAGATAAATTTCGTCGTTTACGTCGTTCAAAGCGGTTTTTCTCACAAGAGAAACAACAAGATTGTACTTATCTATGCTGGCGCCTATGAAATTGTAACCGACGACATAATCTTCGCCGTTGTCGTAATCGGTGAGATCTTCCATAATGATATCTCCCGAAACGCCGTTTGCGTTTTCAAGTCCGCAAACTTCGCAGACATAGTGATTTTCCGCAACTTTAATCCAGCTGTGATCGCGCCAGATCCGATCAATAGAAGTAATTTCTCCGCAATTCTCGCAATAGTCCTGTATTGTTCCGCGTTGCGAGCAGGTCGGCTCTTTTACAATCACTCTGTAACACATATCGAGATGGTTGATCTCTTCCGAAGTTTCTTCCCTCGCGCCGTTTTTATAAACAACGGTTCGTCTGCAATGGTCGAAATCGTAAGTATAAGTCCATTCTTCGGTTTGCTGGTTTTCAGTACCTCTGTTTACGATATGCATTTCATAAAGCAACACTCTGATTACTTCGCCGTTTTTTATCTCGTGATTGGCATATTTGGTTTCGTGATAATAATCGTCGGTCTCGATAATCGATCTTATGCCGTCCGTAAATCCGTTGTCCGCGTCATACGCCGTTTTTGTACGCTTAGAAACGTGTTCGTTTCCGTCCGCGTCGACAACGGTACAGATTTCGGAACCGAACTTATTATTGTTTTCGACGTCTAACACGATAGTATGCGTATGTTTTTTAATTCCGCCGTTTTCGGCAAGATTTTCGGAAACAAGCTCTACTTTTTCAACAACGCCTTTTTCGTTTCTGTATTCTCTGAGATTAAAGTAGCTGTCGCAATCTTTACACTTCAAATTGTATCCGCTTACGGTGTGTCCGTTTACGCCGTCCTCATTGATTTCGGTTTTTTCGAAGTCGTGATATACCTGAACATCATTGGTTGCGACGGTTTTCTCCCATTCGCATGTGCCGTCGTTTTCGTTATAACCGAACTGCCATGTTATGTATCTCGTTGCCGTGCAGTTGGCGGTTTTAACCCAATACTCTAAGATACGAATTACATAACCGCATTGTTTGGGATTTGTAACCGCGCATTTGTATATCGTGTTATTGTTCCACAAACGCTGAGTAATATGCTCTGACAAAAGATTGTCGTTATAATAAGTTCCGTCGTAATTTCTCAGATCTCCGACATTGAAATAGCAAAGCGAACCGTGCTTGATTGTTCCTTCGATTTCGGTTCCGTCACCGTATGAATGGAATTCGCAATTACAAGAATAATCAACGGTTTTTCTTTGTCTGCACGCGCATTCCATATAATAAGCCGTTCCGCCGCAAACGGAATTCTCCAACTTATGCGTTTCGACGATATAATATTCATGTCCGTAGCTTTCGTATTCGTCGGTATATCCGCAGTCTTCACACTTCAAGTAAACGATGATTCCGTCGTCGCAAGTTCGCGAACCTTCTTTAAGCTCGCATTTGACCGTTTTCAGACTATTATGGCTGTTTGTTTCGACGCGTTTTATTTCGATATTCGCAACGCCCGTTTCGCCGACCGCAACGTTTCGGGTCGTAGTGTAATAAATGTTGCAGGTGTGAGCTTCCTTATCGGAAACTTTTTTAGCGATAGTTTCCTCTTCGATTTTAAGTCCGCATTTATCGCAGGAAAGAGTCGTTCTCGTGTGGGAATATTCGTCGTCCGCAGGTTTGATTTCGGACACTTCATCCCTCATGTCGTCACATAACACACCCGCAAAATTTTGATTCGCTCCGCAAGCGCAGCTGTATTTACCGATATAAGTACCCTCGCATGCGCCGAGCTTTGCAAGATCGTAATACTCCACGAGCATTTGTTGATGCCAGCTACCGGACGCCGTTGTCTCATTCTGGCACACCGCGCATTTACCCGTTGCGGTCCAACCGTCTTCGCAAGTCTTTCCGTTAAGCTCGAACATGAAAACATACTGATGACTTTCCGAGTTATAGGAATCTGTATAGCTGTAATCTACCGTTCCGTCTTCGGAAGTTATTATGTAGGTTCTGCAAGTGACGAATTCGCAAGGATTGTCGCCGCGAGGAACTTTGTATTCGTCATAGCCGTACGTCAATCCGCATTTCGAACAAGTGTTGATAAAGCGGGAATGTTTCAGACCGTCATCGCCTGTATACCCTTCATTTTTTTCCATAAACGAATGGTTGCCCGAACCGTAATATTCGAAACTAACCACTTTTTCGCAAACCATGCAACGGTTTACTTCTAATTCTCCGCCGCATTCCCCGGGAAGATCGATCCACGCCAATTCTGTATAGTGTCCGCGATAGTTTTCATCGTAAACTTCGGAATATCCGCAGTCTGCGCAAGTTCTGTAAAGGATAACTCCCTCTTCGCAGGACGAAGAACCTTCTTTAAGCTTGCCCGTATATGTAAAGTTATGCTCAGCGGAGCTGACGCGCTCAACGCAAAGGTCGGCAACGAATTTATCTCCGACCGTTACATGCCAGGTTTCCGTGATATAAGTAATGCATGTCTGAGCCTCTTTATCGGAAACCTTTTTGCTTATATCCTCTTCTTCGATTTTTAATTCGCAGTTAGTACAGGTATAAACATATTTCGTATGCGAAGATTCGCCCTCGCCGAGCGGCATATCGGTTCTTGTCATGTTATAACCGGAATGCCACAAATCGATTTCGTTGATCTCTCCGCAAGCGCAGGCTTCTCTGCGAATCGAGCCTCCGCATGCGCCGTAAGCGGCAAGATCGTAATATTCCACGCAAAGACGGCTATGTCCGTAGCCTCTCTGTTCGTCTTCTCCGCCGCATATGACGCATTTTCCTTTTGCCGTCCAGCCGTCGTCGCAAGTCTTTCCTTCAAGTTCGAACGTGTAAACGAAAATATGATCATAGGTACGGAAAGAGCTTGAAACGATTATGTTTACCGTTTTATCTTCGGAAGTTACCGTCTCTGTTCTGTAACCGGGAGCTTCGCAAGGATTATTTTCATCGGGAATAACGTATGAGTCTTTACTGTATACAAGTCCGCATTTGGAGCATTTTACGACGTACAATTCATGTTCGTAACCGTTTTCGTCTTTATACGTTCTTGGTTCCTGTCTTTCAAACGAGTGATAATCACTTAATTCGTAAGAGTTCATGATCTCGCCTTCACCGCAGGCCATGCAGCGATACACTCTTACAGATCCTCCGCAGGGTTCGCCGAGCTTGATTTCCTCATTCTTGCCCACATGCCCGTAGAAAACTCTTTCGTTGATCACCTTTCCGCAGATTTTGCAGGTACTCGTTACGACAACGCCTTCTTCACAAGTTTTCGCACCCTCTTGGAGCTTTGCGGTTTCTTTGCAGTCGTGGTCGTCCTGACCGTAACTGTAACGATAAGTGTAAATCAACTCGCCGTTGTAAGAAATCTTATCGGTTATGTAAACGAACACTTCGCAGGCATATTTTTCGCGAGGAACCTGATAAGTGTCGCTGAGAACTTCAAGTCCGCATTTATTACATTTATAAAGCGTTATGGTATGTTCGATTCCGTTTTCATCCGTTTCTTTTTCTTCGCTGACGGAATCGAAACTATGATAGTTATAAACATTTTCGTGAACGCTCAGCACCTTGCCGCAAATATCGCAACGGGTTTTTTCGAAATATCCGCCGCAGGTACCTTCGGGAAGATCTACTCTTTCCTCGGAAGACGATTTATGTCCGTAGTAGAAACTCGTTTCGACCGCGCCGCATTTTTTACAGGTGTTGATGTATTTTACGCCGTCCTCGCAGGTTTCGCCGAGCAATTCATATGTTTCTTCATATTCATGCTCCGCCGAAACGCCTTCCTGCAAGCAATATTCGAAAATGACGTTTTCGTTTATAACTACCTGTAATCCGATTCTGCTGTATACGATACATTCGTTTAACGAAAGCGCGGTAGTTCCTACGAAAATTTCGAGTCCGCATTTTTCGCATACCGCATGAGCGCCCGAATGGACGACTCCGTTTTTATCGACATATTCGTATTTAACAGGATTTTCGAAAATATTCTCGCAAGCTAAGTCGCTGACGAAGCCGTCATCGAAATCGTTGGTATATCCGCCGCAATCCGAGCATACTTCGATTTCAAAACATCCGCCGCATACGTTTTCGGACGTCAGATCGGAAATATAAACCTTTTTGATTTCGGTTTTAGACGGATGATGCTCGATACTTTCCGCGATCGCGTTAAGCGTTACTACGTTGTTTTTGGTTATTTTTACGTAACCCGTGTATCCGTACATGCAATCCCCGTCCGGATCTTCCATGTATTCTTCGAAGATCGCGCCGCATTTTTTGCAGGCGACGGTGAATTTTTCATAATACTTTCCGTCTGCCGTTTTACCCGATTCGGAGCTGCCGTTCGTCTCGTCGTCGCCGTCGATATCGCACTGCAAATTGAGAGACTTCATATCGAGTTTCTTCACTTTGCCGCAAGCGCAGGTGAAAACGACAAACGTCGAACCCTCGCACACGCCGAGATCTTCGCTCTTCAAAAGCTTCGGCGTGAGAGTTGTATGGTCGCAAGCGGTGTATTCCGCTCCGCAGTAAGCGCAGTAGCCGTCTATATAATAATGTTCGCCCGTTGCGGGAATAACGTCTTTTCTGACGTATCCGCAGGTTTCGCAGACGTAAACCTTTTCGCCGTAAGCCGAGCAGGTCGCGCTCTTTATGATTTCGCCGTCGCTAAGTTCGTGTTCGGCTTCTTCCGCGATATATCCGCAAAGAGTACATACTCTGTAATGGGATTCGTCGTTATAAGAATAGCCTTCGCCGAATTTATGTTCGAGCGTTTCTTCGCCCGTCACGACGTCCTTTTTCTCGATATAAAGCTCGCCGTTGAATTCAGCTTTCGCGGTATAAGCGGTTTTTGCGGGAGACGCGCAGGTCGCCTTTGTTTCGACGGACGTAACGACCGCCGCGATTTCGACATTGTGCTTCGAATCGTTTTCGCAGGTCATGCAAAGAGTCGCGCTTAAATTGTCTTCGCTCCAACTAAACGACGCTTTATAGTTATGACCGAGTGCCTGAACGTAATTTTCTTTATAAGAATAATTACATTCTTTACAGGTCTTTTCGGTGTAGCCCGCGGTTTCGCAGGTAGGCGCAACGGTCTTTTCTTCGAACGTATGCGATTTCTGAGCTTCGGTCACGGTGTAAGTTTCCTTACAATTACCGCAGGTGTAAACGGTTTTACCCGCTTGTGTGCAGTCTGCGGCAACATTTTCGGTTACTTTCCAATCGTGTCCCGTCGCTTTGATTGTTTCATCATAAGTGAAAGTACAATTCTGACAGGTGCGAGTGATTTTGCCGTCTTTAAGGCAAGTCGCCTCATCCGTCGTAACGGTGTATGTATGTCCTTCGGCTTTCGTTTCGTCCGTTTTGTATTCGTATCCGCAACGGAGACAAACGTGAAGGGTATAACCGTCGTCCGTACAGGTGCGTACAATATCGAAAGTTTTCTCCGAGTGTCCGTAAAGCGCGCAACGCTCTGCGGGGGTGAGTCTTGTAACGGTGTAATAAGAGAAATGCTCCGCTTCAAACGTTACGTAGCCTTTACCTTCTACAACGTAATAAGTAGCTATATAAGATTTAACATTTCCATCGTCATCGATATACCAGATAGCGATACTGTCAGCGTCTTCGCCGTCTTCAAGCGTGTACGGAAGAACTACTTTAACCTTGTTCCCTTTGAAATCTACTTTCTCGCCGTTGTTTGTAAGCGTGAAATCGTAAATCGGGCTGTCTCCGATACGATCTTTTATTTCCTGTTTGTCTTCTCCGGAAAGAAGATCGTTTTTAGTTTTTTCATCAATGGTATTCGCGCCGACGGTTACGTCGCCCGTTAATTTATCCTTAACTCCGCCGAGATCCATAGACGCGCCGTCGAGGTGAATTTCGCTTGTATCCTCGGTTATATCGTCCGCACTCACAACGGCTTCCGTTTTTCCTGTTGCGTCGATAACCGTTTTTGTCGTGCTGCATACGGTACAAATAAACGTTTTCTTGCCGTTGCCGTCCGAAACTCCGCCATTCCAGACGTGTCCGTTCACTTCATCGGCGGCAATTTCTTCCTCTTTGCTATCGCCGCATTTGCTGCAAACAAATTTCTTTACGCCTGCGGTCTTACAAGTCGCCGCCGTCGCTATGGAAGCAACATATTCGTGCTTTTCGAATTTTTCGTCGATGTCGTCCGTAATATCCGCTCCGCAGACACCGCACTCAAATCCTTTTATATAATAGCAACTGTCTTTGCCTGCTTGAAGTTTATCGTTATCTGCTTTGGCAACACGCGTGTGTCCGTTGGGCACACCCTTAACAACGGTTTGTTCATCTTTACATTTAGTACATTTATGAATTTCGGTCGCAGCATCGGTACAAGTTGCTTCTTGTCCTATTCTGTCAAATACATAATTATGATTTGCTGCGGGTTCTTTTGCATTGCAGTTAAGGCACTCTCTGCCTTCCGTACAAGTTACCGCTGCTTTATCCCATTCATGTCCTTTCGGCTCTGTTTCGTTATCGGTATACGTATCGCCGCAAATGCTGCATTCGTGTTTAGTATAACCTTTGGTGTCACAGCCGGGTTCTACAACCTCGTCCGTGTAAGTGTGACCGTTACTTTCTATAACTTCGGTCTTTGTCGCGCTGCAAACAGAGCATGTAAACGTTCTGACGCCGTTTGCCAAGCAAGTCTTTTCGGTCGTGATTACGCCGTCGTCCCATTTATGGCTCGGCTCGTCGCCGTATTCTTCGTGGCAGATTTCGCAAACCGCCTTTTCGGTACAGGTAGCCGTTCCGCCCGAGCAATCGGCTTCGTCCTCGGTGTAATCGCAATTCGCGCATACCTTGGCGTGCTTGCCGTTTTTGAGCGATTTTAAATCCGTGGACATACTATGTCCCAATTTCTCGCCGTTTTCAAACGTTTCTTCGCCCGTTTCGCCGCAGAATTCGCAAAGCTTATAATATTTAGCCGGGCTTACGCAAGTTGCCGCTTCGGCAAGGTACTTAGTCTCGACTACTTCTTTCGTGTAAGAATGCTCGACGGTTTTTCCGTATTTTCCGCCGCAGACGGAACAAACGGCAAGTTCTTTACAGGTAGCCTCGCCGCCCGAACAAGCCTCCGTCGCAGTTTTCGCGTTGCAACGAGAGCAGGACTTATAGTGTCCGCCTTTTCCGTCGGATATGTATTTATTACCGTAATTATGTCCTTTGGGAGAACCGAACGCGAACGTTTCCGTTCCTTTGGTTCCGCACGTTTTGCAGGACTTAACGTAAACCGCGCTGCTCGTGCAGGAAGCCGCGCTTACAAGATACTTATTGTCGGGGTTCTGAATGAACTCGTGAGCTTTGGTTTCGCCGTACTCTCCGCCGCAAACTTCGCAGACCGCTTTTTTCTCGCAAGTAGCTTCGCCGCCTGCGCAATCGGCTTCTTCCTCGGTATGAGAACAGCCTTCACGCTCGCATTTTTTAGCGTGCTTGCCGTTTCCGAGCGATACGAATTTTTCGGACAATATATGCCCCAAAGCTTCGCCGCTTTCAAACGTTTCCTCGCCCTTTTCTCCGCAAACCGCGCAGGATACGTAGTATTCCGCCGCTTTTTCACAGGTAGCGGCATTTGCAAGATACTTCTCTTCCGCCTTTTTTGCCGAGAAATCGTGAGCGGCTTTTTCGCCGTATTCCTCGCCGCACACTTCGCAGACGGCTTTCTTCGTACAGGTAGCCGTTCCTCCGCTGTGAGTATGCTCCGCCGAGTCGCTTCCGCTTTCGGACTCCGTTCCCGAAGTCGTTTCGCCCGACGTTCCGCTTTCGGACTCGGAAACGCTCTCGCTTGTCTTTTCGCTTGCAGATACCGTTTCCGACGAGCCGCCGCAATTTTTGCCGAGCGTTACGCAAAGCGTTACGACGCCCGCAAGGACGAACACGGCAACGATAATCGCAATGATTTTTGCCTTTAACTTCATAAAATCCTCCTCTTAAAAATGTTTTGCCGATAAAAAAAGACAATGATTATTAGCATTTTGTCTTTTCGGCATTGTTTCAGAATTTTCCCGCCGTTCCCGCCGTTAGCCATTATTAGCCGTTAAGCGATTTCTTTGCTTATTACATAAGCAAAGAAGAGGTACCTCTTCCGAATTTTTGGTCGTTTAGCCACAGGTGATTGCGTTTGAACTCGGTCTTGCGTTGTGTTTTTGGCTAATACGTCGTTGCGTTCGCGTGTTATACGCAAAGTATTAACGCGCTCACGCGCCTTGTCTTAGCCTAAAAACGCAAGGCAAGACTTGTCGACAACCAAAACACCGATATTTTCGATGATTTTTGGTAAAGGCGAACGCAGACGTACTATATGTACTTCAAGCGAGAATTTGACAAAAAACGCGAAAATTGCGGCGTTTTGGCGGGTTCGAACGCAATCACCTGTGGCTAGCCGAGCGGGATTTGAACTTCCGAAGTTCAAACTCAGAATAGTTTACAACCGTTTATTATTATATCTCTTACAGTAAGAATATGTCAAGTAATTTTGAGCGAAGAAGAAAATTTATGCTGTATTTCTTTGTTTTTCACAAAACGCGCATTATGCATTTCTTTTGTTTTTAGAAACTTCAAAAATTTCTTATTTTCAGCCGCGGGCGATTGCGTTCAAGCGCAATCGCCCGCGGCTAAGCAAAACAATGCAAAAACCAAACAAAAAAGCTGCCGCAAAATGCGGCAGCCGTAATTCATTTTATTAAAATGTGAGCCTATAAGTCGATTAACGCGCATATTTCTCGACAATCGCCTTCATCTCATCCTGCTTTTTCAGCATATCTTTCGCAAGGGCGAGCTGGCAACGCGACCTGTCGAGATTATGCTCGGCATAGTCAGTTTTGAAGTATACGTCCCCGTTTAAATAGTCGGTAAGGAAACGAAGTCCGCATTCCAGAGTCATCGTTATCGCGCCGAGATAAAGAGTGTTTTTTTCGTTGTCGGACAAAACGCCTTTAAGCTTTCCGATAAAGCCTTTCGCGAAAGCTTCGTACTTTTTAAGGTCGAGCTTAACTTTCGATAAATCCTTTTCGTCCTCGCCGGCGGTGTTCGCGATAAAACGTATCGCGTCGCCGAAATCGAAACCGACAAGCCCCGGCATAACGGTGTCGAGATCGATAACGCAAAGGTATTCGCCTGTTTTTTTATCGAAAAGCACGTTGTTGCACTTGGTGTCGTTATGCGTAACTTTTAAAGGCAGTTCGCCGCGGCGTTGCATTTTGTACATTTCCGTGGCGACGTCTTTCAAAGCGAGATATTCCTCTATTTCTTTTTTAACCGATTTCGCGCGGTGCGCGGCGTCGTTTTCCACGGCTTCCGAAAAGGCGTCGTAACGCATGATCGTGTTGTGGAAATGCGGAATTGTGATAAACAGCTTTTTCACGGGAAAGTCGGCAAGACGAAGCTGAAAATCGCCGAAAGCCTTGCCCGTTTCCTCTATAACTATCGGATTATCCGTCTGATTATACGTTTCCGACTCGTCTATAAAGCGCGAACAACGCCAGAATCCGCCGTAAGGACCGACATAATAATACTTTCCGTCAAGCGAATGCTGAAAATGCAGAACGTGCCTTTTCGCCGTAACTCCCGTGGCTTTGATTTTTTCCCTTATGTATTCCGTAACGTTGGCTATGTTTTCCATAACCTCGACGGGATTTTTGAAAACGTACGAATTGATTCTTTGCAGGCAGTAGTCCTTCATCTCGCCGTCGCGATAAAAATAGACTTTATACGAGCTGTTTATGTGCCCGTTGGTAAGCGTTTCGAAATACTTGAAATCGCCCTCCAAACCGAACTGTCTGCAAATATCCTCTATAAAATCGTTGGTGATTTTTTCTTTTATCATTAAAAAAGTTTTCCCCTTGATACAATATACGCTTTTTCGTGCGCTTTTCGATACTGCTTTCCCGCACCCGATATATCATATAATCGTTATTGTATCATATATTTAAAAATTATGCAAACGCCGACGGTTAAATTTAAAAAATCAGTCCTCGTCGTCGTCGATATCCTTGAATTTTCTGGCGAGTCTTCCCGCGGCTTTGCCGTAATTTCGTGTTATTCTGTCCTCTTCGGAATGATCGAAAATATCGCCCTCTTCGGCTTTTTTGTCCGCACTTTCCCCGCCTGTTTCTTCGGTTTTTGCGGGCGATACGGTTTTTCCGTTTTTGAACTCCGCTTTTTTAGCTTCCTTGTCCGCGTCGGTTTCGAGTTCGTCGAAAATCTCTTCTTTTACGGGAACTTTCCCGAGATTTTCTTTCTCCATTGCCCTGACGACCGACGAGCAAATAATCCTTTCCATAAGCGGAACGACCCCGAAAATAAGATAAACTATCGCGCCCGTAAGCAGCACTCCTTTCGTTAAAAACGGGAACGAAAAGCCTTCTTTCGCGTATAAAAAGAAATACCCGCCCGACAAAACGAGAGAAAACGCCGAAAAAAGAATGATATCGCGCAGACGTTCTTTATAAAACTTAACGTCGGCCGAACAGATTTTGAAATAGAAATAACTCATCATTCCGCGGTAAAGCCCGAGAACGAAAAACAAAATTATTCCGAGTACCGAAAAAAGCGTGTACAATCCGACGTTGGCGATATATTTTAATCCCCAAAGCCCTTTTACCGATTCCTTTACGTTATCGATATTGAAAGCGCACGCAACCGACAAAACTATGTACGCCGCCGCAACGGCAACGGACAGAATTCCAACGATAAAACTCAGAATTCTTTTTCTCGTGCAGAGATATTCAATCGTCCTTTTAAATTCGCTTTTCCTCTTCTTCATTTTCGCTCCGTTTTTTTGTTATTTAAATCAAAAAATGCCGTTTAATCGACTTATAGCCCGTTTTTTGCATTTTTATGCCGCTTGGAATTTTAATATTTGCTTTCCGTATAAATTACTCTTCCATACAGGCGTAAAGGCCCGCGTAAACGCCGTTTTTCTTTAAAAGTTCTTCGTGAGTTCCGCGCTCTTCTATGCCGCCTTCGCCGAAAACGATGATCTCGTCGGCGTTTTTGACCGTCGAAAGTCTGTGAGCGACGACTATCGTCGTTCTGCCTTCCGAAAGGCGGTCGAGAGCTTTCTTTATCATGGCTTCGGTGACGTTGTCGAGAGCGGAAGTCGCTTCGTCCAGAATAAGCACGGGCGGATTTTTCAAGAACGCGCGCGCGATCGAAATCCTCTGTTTCTGCCCGCCCGAAAGCTTAACGCCCCTTTCTCCGACGTAAGTGTCGTAACCGTTTTCGAGCGTTTCGATAAACTCGTGAATGCTCGCGAGTTTCGCCGCTTTTACGATATCCTCGTCGGTAGCGTCAAAGTCGCCGTAAGCGATGTTATCCCTTACCGTTCCGCTGAAAATGAACACGTCCTGCGCGACGGAACCGATATTCCGTCTTAAATCGTACAGTCTCATATCCCTTATATCTATGCCGTCGATAGTAATTTTACCCGAATCTATATCGTAAAAACGCGGAATAAGGTTACATAAAGTCGTTTTTCCGCCGCCAGACGGTCCTACGAGCGCGACCGTCGTTCCCGCCTTTATGTTAAGCGAGAAATCATTCAGAATAAGGCTTTCTTCGTCATCGCGCTCCTTTTTATATCTGAAACTAACGTTGTCGAACGCTATTTCGCCGTTGAGCCTGCCCACCTTCACGGGGTGAGCCGTCTCCGTTTCGGGAGCTATGTTCATAATCTCGATAAAGCGTTTGAAACCCGTCATTCCCTCTTCGATCTGCTCGAAAATGGTAACGAACGTGCGGATAGGCGTTATAAGCATTGCGACATACAGAACGTAAGACGTTAAATCCGCGGGCGAGATAAGCCCTTTCACGTAAAACACGCCGCCCGCCGCGAACGCCGTGAGATACAGAATATCCATCGCAAGCCCCATTGCCGTGTTGAACTTGCTCATCGCTTTATACTGTATCGCCCTGGCGGCTTTAAGTCCCTCGTTGGCTTTATGGAACTTCTCGTTTTCGTGCTTTTCGGCGGTGTAAGCTTTGGCGACTCTTATCCCCGAAACCGAACTTTCGACAGCCGAGTTGATTTCCGAAGTCCTTTCCCTCGAAACGTTGAACGAGTGAACAAGCCCTAAACGAAGCTTTGAAGCGATTATAACGAGCGCGGGAATTATCGCGAGAAGTATAAGCGACAACCACGGGTTTATGAAACAAATCATAATAAGCGCGCCGACTATCGAAATTATCGACAGAAAAACGTCTTCGGGTCCGTGGTGCGCAAGCTCCGAAACCTCGAACAGGTCGTTCACGAGTCTCGACATTATCGAACCCGTCTTCGTCTCGTCGTAATAAGAAAACGGCAATTTTTGAAGATGCGCGAAAAGTTCGGCTCTCATATCGCCCTGTATCCGAACGCCGACGACGTGTCCCCAATAAGTTATTATATAATTGAGAACGGCTTTCAGAAGAAATACGCCGAGGAGTACCCCCGAAAACACTATGACGTATTTCATATCGTTCACTTCGATGATTTTGCCCGCGACTTTCGGATATACAAGGTTTAAAACCGAAACCGTGAAGGCGCAGACCATATCGATTAAAAATAATTTCATATGCGGCTTGTAATAGCTCGCGAATTTCTTAAACATTTTTTCACCGTAACTATCGTCGTTAAAGCCAAAAAACCTCGTTAATCGACTTATAGGCGCACTTTTTTCTTATTGTTTGTAAAATCGGAAAAAGGGAAAAGCCTTTATTCCGTGTAAAGAATATCCTCGGAAACGGTTTTATAAAAAAGCCGTTTTACGTCCGACGGGCGTTTTTTCTCGGCAAGAAGCCACATAAGTTTTGCAAGCACCGCTTCGGGCGTCATATCGTAGGACTCCAAAAACCCGTATTTTTCTTTAAGGTTTTTGCCGACCTTATAAACGGTCATATCGCTGCCCTCGTTGACAACCTGCGTACACATAACGAGTATTTTGCCTTTTTTCTGCCATTTTTCGATAACCGGGTAAAAACCGAAATTATCGCCCGTTCCGCCGGAGGTAATTCCACTCGTTCCGTCCGAGGGAATTCCGCCCGTTCCGAAACTTTCGATTATCACCGCGTCGTGAAGCTCGAAATACCGTTCCAGAATAAGCGGATTTGCGCCCGGAATAAGCTTGAAAAGCCCGACTTTCGTATCGAGTTTGCGGTAAAATTTCGGTTTGCCTCTCCCTCGCGTTTTGTCGTACTGCATAACCCTGCCGTCCTGAATAATGGCGGTATACGGGTAATTTATGCTCGAAAAAGCGTTATAGCTTTTGCTTCTCGTCTTTTTGGCGCGCGTTCCTTTGATGACTTTACCGTCGAAAACGATCTGAACGCCGCTCGCGAACTTCGAAACGCAAAATCTGAAACTGTCCGAAAGATTTGTTTTCGCGTCCGTAACCTCCATATCGATAGGTTTTTGCGACCCCGTGATGACGATAGGCTTCGGGCTGTTCTGAATAAGATAGGACAAAACCGCGGCGGTATACGCCATGGTATCCGTTCCGTGACAGATAACGAAACCGTCGTATAAATCGTAATTTTTCTCGATTAAATCCTCAATTTTGAGCCAATCGTCCGCGCAGATGTTCGTGCTGTCGATATTCATAAGCTGAACGCAGGTCGGCTCGCAGAACTCCTTAACCTCGGGAACGAACGACAAAAGTTCCTCGCTCGTAAGCTCGGGGGTAAGTCCGTCCGCGCCTTTTTTTGAAGCAATCGTTCCGCCTGTTGCGATCATCAGTATTTTTTTCTTGATTTCAGCAGTATTTTTACTCATTTTAAAAAAAGTCCGTAGTTACAGATATCAAAATAATACCACATTACGCAAAAAAAGTCTATTTTTATAATGATATTAAAATCATATTTTATTTATTTGACAAATTTTGCGGTAAAGTTTATACTGTATTTTGTATTTTTATCCGCAGACGATCGCGATAAACGGCAATCGCCCGCGGCAGAACAGAGGTTAAATATGGACGTTAGAAACGACGTAAGGAACATCGCCATAATCGCGCACGTCGACCACGGCAAAACCACCCTCGTGGACGCGCTTTTAAAACAGAACAACATTTTCAGAAGCAACGAAGTCGTTGCGGAAAGAGTTATGGACAGCGGCGATATCGAAAGAGAAAGAGGAATTACCATCCTCGCAAAAAACACCGCGCTTAACTACAAAGGCACGAAAATAAACATAATCGACACCCCGGGTCACGCCGATTTCGGCGGCGAGGTAGAACGTATTTTGTCTATGGTGGACGGGGTCGTTCTGCTCGTAGACGCCGTGGAAGGCTGTATGCCTCAGACGAGATACGTTCTGAAAAAAGCCCTTTCGCTCAATAAAAAACCCGTCGTGTGCATAAATAAAATCGACAAAGGCGGAGATCTTAACGCGACTATCGACGGAATTATCAACCTCTTTATCGAGCTTGGCGCGAACGACGATCAGCTCGATTTCAAAGTGGTTTACGCGAGCGCGAAACAAGGTTGGGCGAAATGCGAGCTTTCGGACGAAAGCGACAATATGGATCCGCTTCTCGACACTATTTTATCCGAAATCCCCGCGCCGACGGGCGAACTCGACGCACCCTTACAGGCGATCATCTGCAATATCGATTACGACGAATACGTCGGCAGAATAGGTATCGGCAGAATTGTGAGAGGTAAAATCAAGGACGCTCAGCCGATAACGGTCATCCACACCGACAAGACTACCAACAACGCGAGAGTAGGCAAACTTTATCAGTTCGAAGGACTTAAACGTACCGAAGTTTTAAGCGCGGAAATGGGCGACATAATCGCCGTTTCGGGTATCGAAAACATCAATATCGGCGAGACGATCTGCTCGCCCGACTGCGTGGAACAGCTCCCGTTCGTCGCGATCGACGAGCCGACCGTTTCCATGTACTTTATGGTAAACAACAGTCCGTTCGCAGGCAAGGAGGGCAAGTACGTTACTTCCCGCCACCTCCGCGCGAGACTTTTCAAGGAAATCGAAACCAACGTTTCGATGAAAATCGAGGAAACCGACAGCGCGGACACCTTTAAGGTTTTCGGAAGAGGCGAACTTCACCTTTCCATTCTTATAGAAAACATGAGAAGAGAGGGCTACGAATTCCAGGTTTCCCGCCCGAAAGTAATTTTCAAGGAAATCGAGGGCAAAACCCACGAGCCTATGGAAGACCTCGTTATCGAGGTACCCAACGATTACGTAGGCGCGATCATGAACAAGATCGGCGCGAGAAAGGGCGAACTTATCGATATGACGGCGGACGACCGCGGCACCACCAAACTCGAATTCAAAATCCCCGCGAGATGCCTTTTCGGTTACAGAAGCGAAATGCTTACCGACACCAAGGGCTTCGGCATTATGAGCCACGTTTTCGCGGGCTACGAAGAATATAAAGGCGACATTCCGTCGAGGACGAGAGGAAGTCTCGTGGTTTTCGAAACGGGCGTCACCACTCAGTACGGACTTTTCAACGCGCAGGAACGCTGCACTTTGTTTATAGGTCCCGGCGAAAAGGTTTACGAAGGACAAGTCGTTGGCGAAAACTCGCGAGAAGACGATCTTGCCGTGAACGTGTGCAAGCAGAAGCACCTTACGAACAGCCGTGCTTCCGGCAGCGACGACGCGTTGAAACTCGTCCCCCCCACCATTCTTTCTTTGGAACAATGTCTCGAATTTATCGCGGACGACGAACTCGTCGAAGTTACGCCGATAAGCATAAGGCTCCGCAAAAAGATCCTTTCGAGAGACCTTCGTATGAAAGAATGGGCTAAAAACCGCAATAAGGACTGAGAGGGCTGAGAGCTGAAAAGGCTAATGGCTGAAAGAGCAAAGGGCTAAAAGGGCTGAAAAGATGAAAAAGGCTGAATATATACGATACAGAAACCGCGGCAGACGAAAATATTTCGTCTGCCGCGGTTTTAAATTTGTTTTATTCGGATTTTTATAGGTTTCCTTTCCGATTTTCTCTCCGCATTATCTGCTTTGAGAAAGGAGCCACTCATAAAGCTCGGGCGTGGCGTACGCCCTCGTCCAGCTGTCGTGGCAACAGTTGTCGTAAAGCGTAAGCTTGACGTTTCCGCCGAACCCGCGCAGTTTTTCGGTCATACGGATAGCTTCTTCCGCAAAAATAACGTCGTCCTGTATGCCGTGGAAAATCCAGAGCGGAATATCTTTTATGCGCTCGGCATTCCAATACATTCCTCCGCCGCAACAAACGATCCCTGCGGCAAATCTGTCGGCAAAAGTCATAAAAAGCTGATATATAGCATACCCGCCCATACTTATCCCCGAACCGTAAAACCTGTGTTTGTCGGTAAACGGCGCATTATAAATATAATCGCACAAATCGCGAAGTTCGTCGTAAATATCGAACCAATTCTGAGCATAACACTGCGGAATGACTATCAGGCATTTATTCAGATATTCGTCGCCCGCGTTCTGCCTGTCGATAAGCGCTATATTCGTTTTTATGAGCGACAGATCCCTGCCCCTCGCGCCCGCGCCCGGGGTGTGAAAAATTATCGGATAACGCTCGCCCTCCGTGTAATTTTTCGGATATGATATAATGTAATCCAAATTCTTGAAACGATATTCTTTAATCATAAAATTTATCCTTTTTGCTTTAAATAACTCTCAAATGTGCGCCTATAAGTCGATTATCGGGCGTTTTTTATTTTTCGGTTTTGTTTTTCCAACGCTCGCGAAGGTAATATGCCGAAAGCTTCGGCTGACGGTCTTTGGTGAAAAACGCCCTTTCTGTTTCCGCCCGGTCTTAAAACCCCTTCGCGGGTTTTGAAATCGGCGAAGTTCCAGACTTGTTCGCCGATTACGTACGGAATTTCGTCGATAACTTCGCAGGTTTTCTCTATTATCGCTTTCTGATATTCCTCCGAAAACGCCTCCGCGCTTAAAGAATGAAACCCCGAAAGTGCCTCCGCGCCGAACTCCGTGAGTATTATCGGCTTTCCGTATTTATCGTGATATTTTTTAAATTCGTCCTTATACAGCGGTTCGACGGCGTCAAGATTTGAGAACTCGTCGTACCAGCCGTAATAACGGTTAAGGCACATTATATCGACAAGCTCAGCCGAGTAATTCGGCTCGGAAGCTTTGGTGGATTCGACGATCGTTATCGGCAGATCGGTAAGCTTTTTAGCGTGCGCGATAACCTCGCCGTAATAATAGCGCGCCTTTGTAGTCGTTTCTTTTAATATGCCGACTTCAACCATCTTTTTGACAGCACCGGACACACCGTTATATGACAAACCGAGCGCGGTTGCGGCTTTGCCGATAGAGATAATCGGGTGTTCTTTGATATAATCGAAAACCTTTGAAACCGTTTCGGTTTTCTTGACAAGTTTTTCTTCGTCCGCTTTGATAAGCGAATTTATGCTTTCGATTGTTCTTATACCGTCGTCGCAAGTTTCAATAATTCCGCGCAAAAAGAATTTTATCCACTGTTCGTAATTACCTTTAACGCGTACTTCGCTTAACCTGTCGTAGTATTCAATACGATTTGTTTTCAGATACAACGACAAATATAGTACAGGGCGACGAAGTATTCCGTCGGCAAGCAACATCAACGTGATAAGCATTCTTCCGACGCGACCGTTGCCGTCCAAAAACGGGTGAACGGTTTCAAATTGATAATGCACGAGCGCCGTTTTCAGCAAAATATCCATATCGTAGTCGTTTATGAACTTTTCGAGGTCGCTCATTGCGATTTGCATATCTTCCACTGTCGGCGGAACGTATCTTGCCGTCTGCAAATTACTGTTTGACGAGCCTATCCAATTCTGACTGCGGCGGAATTCCCCGGGATTTTTTCCTGCCCTCGAACACCTTGCATTAAAACCTTGTAAGTATCGCATAAAAGCCTGTTGCATACAGGCAACTCTTTCATCCGCTCGATAGCATAGTTAAGAGCGTTTACGTAATTAACTACGTCGTTTACTTCAAGATTTACCGCCACGTCAACGTTAGGATTAAGCACGTCTTCCAAAGTTGTCTGCGTTCCTTCGATCTGACTGCTAAGAAGCGCCTCTTTACGGACGTATGCGCTCAAAAACAGGTTCATATCGGGAATAAGGTCCGACGTCATATCCTACTTTCCGAGATAATAATGCGCCTTAGAAAGCAATGCAACCATTTCTATGTCCATTTCGATCTCTGGAAACGGCGGCAACGGATTAGGTTTATACGCTTTGTAAGCGGCTACCCCGCCAAGCGCAGTAATATATTGTCCTGCTCTGTTCATAAAGCACTCCTTGAAATTACTCTGCTATTATTATAGCCGTTATTTCACAGAAAGTCAATATTGAAAAATAACAAGTTGTAAATATTTTTCGTTATTTCATTCAGTCGTTTGGTTTTTGTCGAAACCGAACCCCAATGGAGGAGATAAAGGGATTTTGCCGTTTCCCGCAAGCGGGAACCCCTCGGCAAGAATTTGCCTGCGGCAAATTGACGACCGACGGCAACAAGTTGCCGCGTACTCATCCTTTAAATTCCACCACGAAAAAAAACAGGCTGTTGCCTGTCTTTTTTCGTGGTGGAGATAAAGGGACTCGAACCCTCGGCCTATGCGTTGCGAACGCATCGCTCTACCAACTGAGCCATATCCCCATTATACGAAACGATTGATTTTCGTTTCTTTTTTTTCGCTGTTTCGGTAATTTTGCCGAAACAGCGTAATTAACAATATTCGTCGAATTCGAATTCGGTTACGGACGTAAACGTTTCGCCCGCTTTCAATAAATCCGCGGTTTCGTTTCCCGTATTCATCGAATTCGGATAACCTTGCGTTTCTAAGCACAAACCGCATCTTCTGCCCGCGATCTCGCCGCCTGAAACTGCTCTTCTCGTGAGAAAATTGCCGCTGTAAAGCTGAACGCACGGTCTGTCCGTGTAAGCGCGCATACGAACGCTGTCCGTCATTGTGGAAAGCTCGGCGAATTTACGGAACCCTTCGCCGCAAATGACGAAATTGTGGTCGTAACCGCCTGCGATTTTAAGCTGCTCGTTATCTTCGTCTATATCCCGAAATACCGATTTCGCGCGGCGGAAGTCCATAGGAGTTCCTTCGACCATCATCTTTTTACCCGTAGGCGTCATATTTTCGTCTATTTCCATAAACGAGTCGGCGTCGAGTTTAAGATAATGCGTATCGATAACGGGAGTATGAAGCAAATTGAAATAAACGTGATTTGTCAGATTGACGAAAGTATCTTTGTCCGTCGTCGCATAGTAAGCGACTTTAACGGATTTACCGACAATCGAAAATCTCGCTCTGACGACCAAATTACCGGGGAAATTTTCTTCTCCGTCGGGAGAAACGTATTTCATCTCGACAAAATCTTCGCCTGCGCCGACGGTTTCGTCGACCGTCCAGACGGCTTTGTTAAAGCCGATTTTTCCGCCGTGAAGGCAATTTACGCCGTCGTTTTTAAAGAGTTTATGTTTTTTGCCGTTAAGCGTAAATTTCGCCCCGCCGATACGCCCCGCATATCTGCCGATCGTCGCGCCGAGACAACCGTCCTCGAACTCGTACTCAGCCAAGGTTTCGTAAC
This sequence comes from uncultured Clostridia bacterium, assembly GCA_934247225.1. Lineage (GTDB taxonomy): Bacteria > Bacillota > Clostridia > Christensenellales > Borkfalkiaceae > UBA10281. The sequence goes on along the minus strand of CAKQJE010000001.1, from coordinate 75,285 downwards.
CCAGCACCATTTCCTTACCTTTGTATTTCAAAGATTGAATGGTTGCGCCGTAAGTTAAAACGGTAAATTCTATAAACTCGTTCGATAACACAAAAGCGTAAACGGCTCTTCCGTCTTGAAGTTTGCCGAACAATTTCTTATTCATACGTTTACCGCTCCTTAGTCAGCATATGTATTGTACAACGAAAAAAATTTTTTGTAAAGGTTTTTAAGGCATTTTCTTGTTATTTTTTTTAAAATATGTTAAAATAGCACGGACAAGAGAAAACCCGGGGCTTAAAAAGCGTACTTGTAACGAAATTACGCGCGCGAACAATATTATTAAAAAGGAGGTCGGATATGAGCGAAGAGATTAAAAATCAGGAACACGAGATCGATGATATACCCGAAAAAAGAGATTACGAAGAAGAGCTTATACAACTTCTTCAAAGCAACGAACCTCCCGAACAATTAAAAAAAGACCTCGGAAATTACCACGAAAACGATATAGCGGCGGTTTTGCCGAGACTTACCAAAGACGAGCGACTTAAACTTTATAAAGTCCTCGGCGTGGATACGGTTTCGGAAATTTTCGCATACCTCGACGACGTCGAAGAGTACATAGAAGAACTCGACAGCGAAAAAGCGGCGGACATTATCGAAAGCATGGACGCCGACGACGCAATCGACGTTTTAGACGAACTCGAAGACGATAAGAAAGAAGAGATCATGGGGCTTATGGAAAAAGAAGCCGCCAAAGACATTCAGCTTATCGATTCCTACGACGACGACCAGATCGGTAGCAAAATGACGACGAACTTCGTTGCACTGAGCAAGGATTTCAGCGTTAAGCAGGCTATGCGCACCGTCATAAAAGAGGCGGGCGAAAACGACAACATTTCCACCCTTTACGCGCTCAATCAAGACGGTACTTTTTACGGCGCGATCGATTTAAGCGACCTTATAAGGGCGAGAGAGGGAACTCCCCTCGAACCGATAATAACGACTTCTTATCCTTACGTTTACGCAAAAGAGACGATCGAGGAATGTATCGAGCAGTTAAAGGACTACTCCGAGGACTCCATCCCCGTTTTAAACGCCGAAAACAAACTTATCGGCGTTATAACTTCGTCCGACATCGTTGAAGTCGTTGACGAAGAAGCGGGCGACGACTACGCGAAACTCGCAGGTCTGACCGAAGCCGAAGACGTGAACGAACCGCTTTTGAAAAGTATCGCGAAAAGGCTTCCGTGGCTTCTGATTCTTTTAGGACTCGGGCTTGTCGTTTCGAGCATAATAAGCCAGTTTCAGACAGCCGTCACCGCGGCAAATCTCGTTATCCTCTACTCTTTCCAGAGCCTTATTCTCGATATGAGCGGAAATACGGGAACGCAGTCTCTGGCGGTTACGATACGAGTTCTGAACGAAGACGCCGTTTCGGGAAAAGAAAAGTTCAAATTTATATTGAAGGAAATGCGGATAGGTCTTATGAACGGACTTATAATAGGCACGCTGGCGTTTATCGCCGTAGGTTTATATCTTACGTTTATCCCGGGCGCGCTCACCGCGAACGCTCCGAAATATTTCGGTTTCGAAATTTCGGCGTGCATAGGATTTTCGCTCGCCGCGGGTATGCTTATGGCAAGCCTTGACGGAACGCTCGTTCCGATATGCTTCAAGAAAATCGGAATCGACCCCGCCGTCGCTTCGGGGCCGCTCATCACGACGCTTAACGATCTTATCGCCGTTTGCGTTTATTACGGGCTTTCCCTTCTTCTGTTCGTCGAAATAGGCTTATTTGCCATTTGATTTACTAATTATTCAATTAAAAAAGTCCTCGTTAATCGACTTATACGAGGACTTTTATTATTTTTAAGCATATTATTGCGGGCGCGCCCGAACGTGTTCGGGCGCGCCCTTTTTTAGCTTATTTCAAAGCTTTTCAGTCTTCTTTTTTCTTCTTTGCGAGAACGAACGCACCCGCGATAAGAAGCACTACGGCAGATACCGAAACGGTGTTTACCGCGCTTAAACAACCCTTGTTTGCGGGGTCGGGTTTCGTGGGATCGGTTTTTGAAGAGTCCGATCCGCCTGTCGATCCGCCCGTCGATTCGCCCGAAGAAGGCTTTTCACTGTCTTTAACCGAGTCGGATCCGCTTGTCGAATCGTCGGGAGTTTCGTCCTTTTCAACGATTACCTGCACGATATAGGGTTCAGTCTTGTTACCCGCTTTATCAACGGCGTAAAGCTTTACGGTGTGAGTTCCTTCGTTAAGTTTTCCGTCTGCCGTCAAAGCTCCGTCCGACCATTCAACGGTAACTTTTATTTCGCCGTCGTTTTTGTCGCGAGCTTTTTCGGAAGAGAAATCGGGAGCTTCGTCACCCGCTTTGGCGCGAATGGTCATTTCTCCGCCGTAAGTGTACTCGGGAGCCGTTGTGTCGACGGCTTTCGCCGCGTCCGCGGGACCGTTCCAATTGACGGAAACGTCAATTATATCGAGCGTTCCTGCCGCTTTGGACTGAACGGCAAAACCTACGACTTTATTCAAATCGACGTCGCCCGTAATTCCGCCCCAGAGCATACCGTCTATTTCGCCGACGCAAAGCGCGATGTCGAAATACATTGTGTGCCATTCACCGTCGGAAACGATATAAGAAGAAATATCGGCGTTATGATATCCGAGGTTCCACTCCTTGAAGTTTGCGAGACCGAAGTTTACGGCTTTATCGAAAGTCGAAGTCGTTCTGTAAGTTATCGAAATCGTACCGCTGTAATCGATTTCGTTATATATATCGTAAAGCTTATAATCGGCAACGCCGTTTTCGAAAATTCTCGTAGCGTAGTTGTTGGAATCGAACTTAGCACTTATATAATAACCTCTTTCGGCGTCCTTCGGCGTAACGGCGAGTTTCGCCTGATCCGCTTCGGTAGCGGCGTTGTATTTTGCCTCGGAAGTAAGTTCTTTCGAAGCAACCTGGGCTTTCCAGCCGTAATTCGGCTCGCCGTCTTTGGCGAAAGCTTTTTCGGTAAGCGACAATTTGTGTTCGAAGTCCGAAACGGTTACGGCAACCGTGGTTTTAAGACCGAGATATTCGATCTCAACGGTCGTCATTCCGCTGTAAAGCACGCCCGTGTAGCAAGCGTAATCGGTGATTTCGACTTCGGTTTCGTCTTCGTCCGCTTTCACCGCAACTACGACCATTCCGCTTTTATCGAACTTTTCGCCCGATTTATATGCCGTTTTTGTCGGATTGGTTTTAACTTTTATCGAAGCGAACTCCGCGGTTACGGTAACGGCTATATCCGTTGTGTAAGTTTTCCCGTTATAGCTCCAACTTACCGTAACTTTTTCGGTATCCGCGGCAAGTTTTTCGGGAGCGACCGTGTAATTTTTAACTTCTACTTTCGTATCGTCATCTAAAACGACGTTTACGGTCATACCCGTCGTATCGAAATCGTCGCCCGAAGAATAATCGGTTTTCGCGCCGACCGCTTCGATACCTTTTATGGTTTTTTCGTTTACGTCCGTTATCTTAACGTCCGCAAAGGAAACTACGTTGTCTCCTTCGCCCGAGGAACCGCTCGCAAGACCGATACCAACAAACTTGGTCCAATCGAACCACTTTCCGTTCACGGGATTGCCGAACGTGCTGTTTGCGGAAATTCCGACGTTAAGGGTTGTAAGCGCGACGGAATAATCTTTCCATTCGCCTGCGACATAATCGCTTAAAGGCACTTCGACGAAAGCCGCTTCGCCCCACTGTCCGCACTCGTAGAAAATTCTGAGATTGACGTATCTTCCCTCTTCCGAAGCGAAATCGAACTTAGCTTTGAAAGTAAGTTTTCCGCCGCCCAGAAGCGCGGGAGTTATATCCGTCATAGCGATCGTCGCGCGGGTCGAAGTTTTCGCGTTTGTACCGATTATATAATAGGTTCCGTCTTCAAACGTTCCGAAAGCGAGCGCCGTTCCGTCGGACACGACTTTACCCGAAACTTCTGCGGTGTAAGCGGCTGTCCATGCCGTACCCGCGGCGTTCTGCGCGGGCTCGCCGACCTCGGTTATACCCGTGAAAATATCATAGCCCGTAACCTTGACCTCTTCGTTCTTTATTATCGTGAGTTCGGCGGACGAAATCGAAAATACCGTACTCCAGAGCCCGAATTTGATATCGCCCGAATAAGCGGCGTTAAACGTGTATTTCCACGTTCCGGTCTGAGTGAAAACGTAATTTTCCTGCGTTTCGCCGTTAAAGGATATTTTGGAATCGCCGACCCACATATCAAACGCCTTTCCCGTTTCGGGAACCTCGTTTACTATGCTGTAAGTTATTTTGATTTTATCGCCCGCTTTTATGCCGTATTCGGAAGGGATAACGGCAACGTATTGCCAGGTCGAATCCTGAGCGGCGGTTACGGCTTCGGTAAGAAGCTCGTAAGTGCCTTCTTCGCTCGGGGTATCGGGTTCAACGGGGTCTACGTAATCGGGGTTAGGATATTCAACCCAAATTCTTTTAAACAAGAATGTTCCGTCTGTTCCTATTGCAAAGCCTCTGAATTTTGCAAGCTGCGCCTCCGTAAGCGGAGAAAGATCATATTTCTTTACGGTGTAATCCGCAGCTAATCCAACTTCATTCCCTTCACTTTTTCCTTCACTTCCTTCGGTAAAGTTCAACGTCACCGGTTGTTTCCAATAACCTGCATATGTCACCGCCGCAACTTTTGCCCACGCTTTATCCCCCGTAGTTTTGTACTCGAAACAAAGCTGTCCGTCTTTGGCTTTTGTAAGATCGATTGTATCGTTAAAAAGTATAAAACCCGACCATTTGCCTGCAACCTGAATCGCGGTAACGCCGTCGTCGTCGACAACCGTAGCCGTTGTCGCTCCGCTCTGGTTAGTAAAATCGAGTTCGTCCGCATTGCTACCGTTAAAAATTTCTACGGTAATCGTTTTTTCGGCAGAAACCTCCGCGTCGTCCGACTCGGCAAACGCCGCAAAAACGGGGATTGCCAGAGACACGGCTGCTATTACCGACAAAATAGTCAATAATAAACTTTTCTTTTTCATATTTCCCTCCTTGGAAACTTTTTATTTAATCCGTCGTTAAATTTCCGCCGAACAAAACTTTTTAAGCTTTGTAGCGTTTTTTACGGATAATTACCAATATAACCGCCGCCGCGAAGAAGATTATCGGCGACGAAATTCCGAAGCCGACCACGCTCTTGCAGCTTTTACAGCCGCCCGAAGAATGAGAGCCGGAAGAAGTGTCCGACGGATTGTCGTCGGCGTTTTTAGCCAAAGTGAGCTTATAAATAAGTTCCGCCGCCTCGCCTCTTATGACTACGTCGTTAGATTTTACCGCGGCGATATCTTCGGCGGTGATTATTTTCACCGAAACGAGCGCGGCAAGCATTGCCTTATCCGCTTCGTTCCAACCGCTTACGTCCGCGCCCGACAAAACGGAATCGCTTTCGTTCACGGCTATGCCCTTCGCCTTAACGGCTTTATAAAGCGCGAAATACGCCGCTTTAAAGGTAAGTTTGTCGTAAGCTTTTATCTGCAATCCGTCCACAAGCCCGTATTCGCGAGCGGTTTTGAACTGCTCGTACGCCCAGTGCGAAGAATTCGCGTCCGCATAAGCCCTCTTTCCGCCCGTAAGACCCGACGCGTTTACCACCGCGCCAATGAAATCGCCTTTTTCGGTATCTTCCTCGGTGAGGAAAAGCGTTTCGGTTTTTGCGGGCATATAGTTCTTGATTTGTTCTATCGCGTTTTCGTACTCGCCGCCGATATCGCGGTAAGATCCGAAATCAACTTTCGCGTCCGACTTTTTGGTTCTTACTATTTCGTAATAAGTGGTGTTATCGCCCTTTTTCAAAGTGATAACGGTAAATCCGTTGTCGTCTTTTTCCACGGTGGCCGTTCTGTCCGTAACTCTCACGCCCGAGCTGTTTAAAATATAAACCTCGAAATCGTCGTAAGTTTTTAAGATTATTTTGCCGAGGATAGGCTGAACGAGAATGGGAGCGGTGCCGAGCGAAGTTATCGTCGTTCCGTCCGAAGAAATTTCCGCGCCCGTGTTTCTCGACTGTCCTACCGCCGTTACGAGAAGCTTATCCGCCGAAGCGATTTCGGGATTGACCCCGTTCACGCCCGCACCGAGCGCGCTTACCGTAACCTGAGCGTATGCCGTGTCGATTTTAATATCCACGTCGTTTAAAAGAATATTCCGCCCGCCGATATAGCCGACCGCGCCTTGCGTGGATTTGGTGTTCACGGTGAAAGTTTGCGCGTCTTCGTTCCAGATCATTTCTCCGCCCTCGCTGATAAGCTGCAAGTGGAGAATTTTTTCGAGAATGTCAACGTCGCTCGCAGCGTCCGAGATATCGAAATCGCCGCTCCGGAAAAGAATGTTTCCGTCTTTATCCGCAAAGTACACGCCCGTTTTACCGACGACGTAAGTACCTTCGGGAAGACCTAAAATCTGATTTTTATAATCCATCGCGTCGTCCACGGTGATCACCCTGTAATACCCGACTTCCGCTTTGGTTATCTCCGCTCTGTGATACAGAAGCGAAGCGGAAGTAATCGTGGAAAATCTGCCGGGGTGATCCATTATGATGAACGAGTTGGTTATCTGATTGGTTCTGTTGTCCATAGCCTTGTTCATATAGGTGAACGCCGTAAGGCTCCAACCCTGGTAAGAATAAATAGCCGAAGCTATGAGATTGAATTCCGCGCTGTGAATGTTCGGTTCGGCGATGAGCGATTCCGTAACTATATAAGGAAGACCCATAAGCTTTCTGAACGAAGCGTTTGCAAACGTGTTTCCGCCGACGTCGCCGAGCGTGCTGTTGCCGTTCGAAACCGCCGTTCCCACCTGATATTCGGTACCCGTCGTCGGGTGAGACTGATAGGTGTGGCGCGCGATATAATCGTAATGCGCATTAAGGAACAGGTCGGAACGATCGTCGCCCGCGAAGTTGGTTCCGCCCGCCATAGGACAATCTATTCCGAGTCCGCCCGAAGAAACGGGCTTCTTTGCCCATTCGTACATATCGGAGTAGAACGTTTCCATAAGCGTATAGAAGAATTCGAAACCGTCGGCGCAACGCTGAGCCGAATATTTATCGGTTAAAAAGTCGCCGTTTATTAAAACCGTAGCGTTTGCGAGGCTTTCGTTTCTGCTGTCAAAGCCCGTTTTGCCGTCCTCTTTCCACGCGGCTTTGATCGCGTTTTCGGTTTCTTTAACGGTTAAACTTCCGTCGGGGTTATATTTCTTCGTCAAAAACTCGGCGTATTTTTGTTGCGCCATGAGTTTGTATTTTTCGGATTTGAACTGATACGCCGCGCTGTCGTCGTACATCGTCATAAGGTTGGACTCGTTCGTAACCTCTACGATAGCAAGCACGCGGTCTTCGGAAAGTCTTGTATTTGTATACGGGTTGATTTCGCCCATAACCTTTTGCAAAAGCGTTTTGGTGGACTGTTGAAGGCGTTCGTCGATGTAAACTTCCATTTTGAAGCCCTGCGAAATATCCGCCACTTCGTCGTCCGTAAGCTTTTCGTCGGTGACGTCTTTGGAAGAAAATCTTCCGCCGAGCATAACGAAATCGATATAAATTCCTTTTTCCTTGCAAAGCGACCAGAAGTAATTGAACTGATCGAGCTGTTCTTCGGCAACGTCCTTGCTGTTACCGTTATAGCCGAAAATATTCGGATAATAGAACGAAGAATCCCAATCGAGAATTCTGATAAGGTTATAACCGCCCGCGGCGACCGCGTTTATGAGCGTCCTCGTTTTTTCTTTTGTCTGGAAAAGGGAATACGCGTTTATGTTCACTCCCCAGAAATTGACTTTCGTTCCGTCCTCGAACACGAAATCGTCGCCTTTCGCGGTGACTTTTCCGTGGTCGGTTTTATCGAGAAGATAAGACACGTCGAGCGAAGTTCCTATCATCGCTTCGAGATCGGCAAGCTCGTATGCGTACCAATCGTCCGTGTCGGGCGAATAGATATTTTCGCGCTCCGCCATGAACATTCCCTTGCCGCCGAAATCCGCCGCCGTTAAGGCTACTATCATACACGCCGCGACGTCGGAAGTTATTTCGCATTTAAGGTCTTTGACCTTTTTCGTCGGCTGAGGGTTTACGAACGCGAACATGTTAAGGCTTATGCCCATTCCGAAGCCCGAGGCTTCGGGAGTCGTTCCTTTCCATATTATCGGATTAACGGGCGACTCTTCGCTTCCCCACCATTCGTAAATATGCTTGTCTATCGCAATATCCACGGCTTCGCTCGTTCCGTCTTCGTATTCCCAGGTGTATCTCGCGACGTTTTTCGTCGTACCCCAGGCGGCGTTATGAATAATGTACAAGCCGTCCACGGTAAGATTTATGGGAATGGTAACGCTTTCGAGGAACTGTTTGCTCGTCGTTACCTTACTGCTTCTTAAACCTATAACCGATTTATTGTCGTTTTCTTCCTGAACGATCATATCGAACGGCACGCCGAAAAACTCCTGCTCGCCGACGAGGTCGAAGCCCGTAAGTTCGTTGTCGCTGCCCTGGTTCGTCCAGCCGACGCCGCTTCCGCCGTAATAACCGGAAGTGGCGAGGCTTCTTATGTCTATCGTAGTGAACGTAGCCTGTTTTTTGCGTTCCTCATAGTCCTTTGCGGGGATTATGGTAACGCCGAGATTTTCGTCGTCCATATTGCCGTAAACGAACTTCATATCGTCGTACTGCACGGTGGGCGCGATTTTCGTGTTGGCGTCGCTCATCATATGCGCGAAGCCTATCGCGCAGACTTTCGTTAAATCGACGGGCGTATCTTTGACTTTAACGCCGTTTTCGTTGACGTATTCGCCGCTCGAAGAGAACGCCGTCAAAGGCACCTGAACATACTGCCACGCGCCTATCAAAGTCGTATCGACGTACGCTTTTAACTGTACGTTGCTTCTTATATAACGCTGATTTGCGGGATATTCCGCAAAATCCGCGCCGCGGGATTGAAAGAGATAAATGTTGAAAAAGCTTCCCGGAACGTCGTTTAATTTAATCCAGAATTCGATCGCGCTTTTTTTGTAGAAATCCTCGTAAGTCTCGTCCGAAAATCCGTTTCCCGAATAAATATCGTATTGTTTGCCGAAATCGATATAAAATTCCGTGTTGGCGACTTTCGTGCAATCGACCGCGATATTTTTGCCGTCGTTTTCGTCGTCGGAAGAGTCCGTATATTCGAGATCCGTATTCTCCGAACCCCAGACGAGCGTCATTCCCGCCCCGAGTCCGTCTTCGTAAACGGGAAAAAGGGTTTTCGCCTCTTCCTTAGAGGGTGCGACGAGTTCGGCTTTTGCCGACAGTCCGTAAACGGACATACTTCCGCACAACATAACCATAAGCGAAAAAACGATTATCAAAGTACGTCTTAATCTTTTAGTCACATTTTCTCCTTTCATCGGACTTGCGCCTTGCATAATCCGATTTATCATTTTCGTTTCCGATTATACCATTAACATATATCCGAAAGATAGCCTAAAACTTATCGCGTTTTTTTGAAATCTTATTTTTTCGTGTTAAAAACCACCGCTTTTCGGTCTTCTTTAAAATCGGGCGGAAAGTCGGGTTATGCCCGATACATAGCAAAAAACAATTCAAATATCGTAAAAACCGCGCTTTTCTCCGCCGAAAACAGTTAAAAGCTAAGCGCGATATAAAATTTTATAAATTCTTAATAAGATATCTAAAAAAAATGTTATTTTCCGATCTATTTTTTTTGCGGCGATACATTATAATAAATACGTTATAATAACATTACACGGCATGAAAAAGTCCTTGCGAGCAAACTTTTTCACTTGTATTATAAAAGCGATAAAAAAAATAAAAGCGATAAAAAATTTGTCGAAGGTGACTTATGATAAAAAAACAAAACGATTTTCTCGATTACATAGTGTATCAGATTTATCCCCGCAGTTTTTACGATTCGAACGGCGACAGAACGGGCGATCTGAACGGAATAAAACAAAAAATCCCTTATCTTAAAGAACTCGGCGTGAACGCCGTATGGATCTGCCCGTGCTATAAAAGCCCGAATTTCGACAACGGTTACGACATTTCCGACTACCGCGACATTATGGACGAATTCGGCACGATGGACGATTGGAAATCGCTTGCGAAAGAGCTTCACGAAAACGGAATAAAAATCATAATGGATCTCGTCGTAAACCACACCTCGTCCGAGCATTATTGGTTTAAGCAGGCGCGCCTTTCCAAAGATAATCCCTATCACGATTATTATATATGGGCGGAAAAACCGCTTACGGAATGGACGGCGTGCTTCGGCGGGAGCGCGTGGGAATTTAACGAAGCGACGAACGAATATTATCTTCACTCCTTTGCCGTTCAGCAACCCGATCTGAATTGGGAAAATCCGAAAGTACGCCGGGAATGTTGCGATATCGTCGATTTCTGGGTCAATCTCGGCGTCGACGGGTTCCGCTGCGACGTACTCGATTTCATTTCCAAGGATTTCGCCGCGAACAAAATGCTTAACGGGCCTCATCTTCACGAATATATACGCGAGTTGTTCGATCGAGAAAACGTGAAGCATATTTTCACCGTCGGCGAATGTCAATCGGACGAAAAAAGCATATGCGATATATGCGGAAAAGACCGCGGCGAACTTAAATCGGTGTTTCAGTTCGAGCATACGGGTCTCGGAAGATCGGACAAATACACGCCCGCGCCATATCGCTACGACGATATAAGAAACGTGCTCGTCAAATGGCAGAATTTCACCCTGCGCCACGACCTTTTATATATTTTGTTCACCGATAATCACGACCAGCCGTATTTTATTTCGAGGCTCGGAAACGACAAAGAACTTCGCTACGAATGCGCCACGGCGTACGCGGCGATGATATATCTTTTAAGAGGCGTGCCGTTTATTTATCAAGGGCAGGAATTCGGCTCGGCAAACTCGTTTTACGACGATATTTCCTGTTTCAACGATATCGAAACGGTCAATTATTACCACGAAAACGAAGGGAAAAAGCCGCGCGAAAAGCTGATCGCAGAAATAAACTACGGCAGCAGAGACAACACCCGCCGCCCCGTCGCCTGGAAAAACGGCGGAAACGCTCACGGTTTCACGAGCGGTACGCCTTGGCTGAAAATGCCGTCGAGAGCGGACGAAATCAATCTCGAAAAGGATATCTTTTCCGAAAAATCGGCTTTTGCGTTTTACAAAGCGGTTTTAAAGCTTCGTTCTTCGAGCGAAACGATAAAAAGAGGTATTTTCAGAGATCTTACGAAAAACGAAGGATGTTTCGTTTACGAGAGAGTGCTTGAAAACGAAAAAACCGACGGTAAAACAGGGAAAACAGATAAAACAGCCGAAACAGAAAAAATCGTCGTCGCGATAAACTTCGGCAAGGCGGGAAATGTCGCTCTGCCCGAATTCCTCGACAAAGAAAACTTCGAACCGATTTTATGCAACTATCCGAAAGAAAACCCGTCCGATGACTTTTCCGAAAGCTTCGAAGCTTTCGAAGCGAGGGTTTTTAAAAGTAAAAATATTTGAAATTAAAAAACGCGCGGCTCGGAGCAAAAAATGCTCCGAGCCGCGCTTAAATTTTGCGACCCATGTTGTTATTAACGTTAAAAAACAGCCGATAATCGACTTATAGCCACACATTTCGGCGGCGCAGCCTGTAAAAAAGCCGCAATCACATATAGCTCAACAAGAGGTTGTAACCGTTCTCGTCGATGTTGTCGACAATGAAATCCTTATCTTTAACGACTTCGTCTTTGCCTTTCGCGCCCATTTTCTTGTAATAAGAAAAGAGCTTTTTGAACTTTTCGCCGTAATAATCCGAATATTCGTCGGTAAGCTTTTCGTCGTATTTAACGCCGTTCTTTTCGCTTTCCGCAACCTGTTTGTCGTAAGCTTCTTTCTTCTTCTGATTTCTCTGCTCCGTCTGTTCGCGTTCCTTTTCGCGCTGCGCGGTGAGCTTATCCACTTCGCTTTTAACCTTTTCGGCGGTTTCGTCGTCGAGATTTTTTATCGCGTTATAAAGCTCCTCTCTGATGCTCGCGATATTGTTTTTAATTTTGTCTTTCTTGTTTTCGGCGGTTTCGTATGCGTCGCTTTTGTCGCTTTCAAGACCCTCCGCAAGGCTTTCGAGCTGTCCGTCTAAAATGGAAGACCTGCCGAGTCCTCTTTTCACCGCGGAATTCTTGACGTTTTCGAAATCGTTTGCGTAATCGCTTTCGAGCTTATCGATTTTTTGATTTTTTTCGCGTTCCGCGTCGCTTATTCCCGAAGCGAGCTTATCGATGGCGTTCTGTTTTTTCATATAAAGCGTATCCTTTTCGCGCTCCGCCGCGGGAATATATTTGTTCTCCGCGTCGCCGCGGATTTCCTCGTCGGTTTTGCCTTCGAACTTTTCGGGTTCGTAGTCCTTTATCGTAACGCCGCCGAACGTGCGCTCGGTTTTCTTTTCGTATTCCGATTTAAGGTCGTCAAGCTCGTTTTTAAGCTTTGTCTTCGCTTCCGTTTCGGCGTTCGCCTTTTCGTTCACGCCCGAGCCGACGTTATTCTTTTTCTTTTCGTCCGCATAGTCGTTTACGGCTTTTTCGAAATCTTTCCGATACTTTTTGTCATTGTCCTCTTCGGGCATGTAAATTCTGTTGAAATATTCTTTTTTTATCATATTTTCCTCCGAAATATTTATTATTGAAGTTTTTCGAGAATTATCGGCTCGCCGTTTTCCGTTCCCACGATACAGGTATCGGTAACGGTGACGGGAAAACGATCTTTGAAAGGCTTGCCGACCTTTGCCTTATTGTCCGAAATATCTATCGTATAACTGCCGCTTTCAGAAGTCTCGTCGCCGTTTTTGCAGATAACCTCCGAAATATTTCCGTAAGGTATGTGCGGGCGGCAGACGCTTCCGAGGTTTACCTGATCCTTAATCATAGAGCCGTAAACCTTGCAGACGATATATCTGTCGTAACTATCCTTTAAAATGATCTTATCGTCGCTTTCGCAAGCCATAAAATATACTTCCTTTACGCCTTTGCGAATTGCTCCGCCCGTTATCATGGTTTTATATTCGTTCATATAAGCAAAATAAAGTGAACCGCCGACTATATAATAGAAATACAGCCCTAACGAATTGTAATTTATCGCCGCATGGCTATAATCGATAACGTCGTCGATATTGATGATCGAACTCCCGTCCTGCTCGACGGAATAAATCACGGTATGCCCCGAATAAAATTTACCCGCGATGTAAAATACCGCATTATCTTTATCGAAACACGCGCACGAAGTTTTCAGTCCGCAAAGAGAATACACTTTTTCGAACTTTTCGCCGGTGTAATAGAAAAGCGTTATCCTGTCGTCCTGTTTCACGGCGTAACAATCCTTTCCGAAATACTTTATCTCCTGCGGCACGGGAATTTTCTTCACTTTTCCGCTTACGACGACTTTGATCGCGCTGTCGGAAACGGCGCCGTCCGCCATTACGTACAAAACATTCTCGCCGACGGCGCTTTTCGTTTCGAAAACGCAATGATTTTCGGCGGTTTTGTCTGCCGTGCCTATGAGTTTATCGTTCAGATACACGGAAATAACGCAATAATATTCGCAAGTCACCGTGACTTCCGCTTCGATGATTTCCCCCGCGGATTCGAACTTCACCGCTTTTTCGATCATTTCGCCTTTCAGTTCTTTTATCGAGTCGGTCTCCGTTATCGATCGTATTTCGTTTATTTGCCGCGCTTTGTTATTTGCGGCTATTCTCTTTTCGTTTTCCGCGGCTTTATCGTAAGCGATCCGCCCGTAGCTTAAACCCGTGCGATTTTCCGTGCCGAACGTGCCTCTCTCGCCGGAGCTTTCCGAACTTCCCGCGCCGAGCGGATATATTTTACCGTTTCCGTTTTTTATTTCGTTCATACGTAATACTCCAAAGTGAGCTTCGGCGAAGCGATACGCGTGTTCTGAGCGGTCGCGTCGAAACGAAGCCGAAATTTATAGCCTTTGACGTTTGGTTTCAGAACAGTCGGCTCGTCGCTCCCGCTCACGTTATAAACGTGCGGTTTTCCGTCCGCCGTGACAGTGACTTTCGCCGCCGCCTTGCTGTAAAAAGTAAGTTTTTTCAAAGTTTTCAACGACGGAATCCCGAAATCGCTGTCGCCGTTTTCCCAAATCATTTTCATCGGCATGTCGAAAACGAGATGTTCGGAAGGATTCAGGGCGCACACGCAGTGGAAAAGCTGATCCAGCCCGTAAAGCTTATAATTGTCGTCCACGTCCACGACCGCCATATCCGACATCACCGAGCCTTTTATGATCGTCGCTTCGAGCGTTTTCGGATTAAGCCGCAAAAGCTGAATATATTTTACGTTGTCCAGCATCGAATTGATTCTTATATAAGCGTAACCGTTAAAGTATATACCCTTATAATATTGATAATCGTAATCGAAACGCTTATCGAAACTATCGGAAATTCTCTGCGTCGTTATCCCGTCGAAACGATACATTCCGTCCGTGGCGGTAAAGAGCATGCAATCGCCGCAGACGATTATCGAATCGGCAAAAATCTTTCCCGAACAAACGAAAAGATTGCTTGCGGAAAACTGTCGCTGGTCGGTGTACGCCGAAACCCTCGTAATTCCGAAAGTTCTGAAAACGTAAAGGTAATCGCCGAAACTCACGACTTTTATAAGGTCGCCCCTGAAATCGTTCATATCGATGAATCCCGCCTCGCTCAGCGAAACGTTCCAATTCGTCGGATCGAAATCGTCCGAAAACCAGAGCGAGTTGTCGTTTCCTCCCGTGGTTACGAAAAGCCTTTCGTAATGCAGACACATGGACGTTATTTCCGGAGCTTCGGGAACGGTTTTCATTTTAGTTCCGTCGTAGATACAAATTCCGCCGCCCGGTTTCGAGAAAATCATCACGTTTTTACCGTTGTAATTGTACATAAGCCCCACGGGCGCAGAGGAAAAAGTCACGGACGTAATCTTCGTAAACGTTCCGCCCGCCAACGGACATTGATAAAGATATTTATCCGTAGCGTAAAAAATCAGTCTGTTGTCCGCGCTCCCGTCGCTCTTGATACCTTTAAAAAGATACAGCCTTTTAAACAGAAACGAATCTTCCGGCACGACGTACTGCGTGAGCATTTCCACGCCTTCTCCCGGAACGAGCGTTCCGTCCGATACGACCAGATTTTGCAAAGACTGCGCATAGGCGTAACCTCCCGCGTCGGGCGAAACGGTGTCGTTAAACCCTTTTAAAGGATTGAAAGTTACCGTGATCTCTTTCGGCGTCGTTATTTTCGTTCTTCTTCTCGTCATTTCCACTCCCTGCTCGTCGTGATTTTTTTCGTTCTTTTTCTCGGAACGGCAACCGCCGTCAATGCGTTTTTAAACCTGCTTTCCCAATTCGTCGCTTCCGAAAATCTGCCTGTTATAAGGCAATATTCGGCTGCGATTCCGTAGCAGAACACCGTTTTCCCGTAAGGCGTTTTTTCGTAATCGAACGAACCGCTCGCCGCCTTTTCTTCGGGAACGTATTCGTATACCACGTTTACTTTTCCCGCTTGCTTTTCGGTCACAATATAATCCGTTCCGAGCGTAAACCCTACGTTTTCTTTCCCCGAAAAAACGCTCCTGATTTTCAGCGGAGTTTTTGAAAAAGAAGAAAACAAAATTTTTCCCGCGTCGAAACTCTCCTCTTTTACGAGCGGATAATATTCGGTCGCTATCTCGAAAAGCACGTCGTTGAAACATTTTAAAAGAGTGTTTTGCTTCTTCGCGTTTTCATCGGTCAAAGTCGTATTCTCGTCGGCAAGAGCCGAACATAAGGCGGTTTCGTCCAGAATTTCGGCAGCGCCGATAATAACCTCTTTTATCGTCATTTATCGTCCTCCTTGTTTTTAACGAGACAGCGCCGCCCGATAAAACGTTATCGGGCGGCGCACCCGTTTATTTTACGGGCAACACACCCGTTTGTTTTACCAAGCGGCGCACCCGTTTATTTCATCAAAAAAACGTGCGTTAATCGACTTATACGGCAACTTATGCCGTTTATTCGCCGCAGTTTTTTACGCGGCGTTACGCCTCGGTGATACCCGAAAGCATTGCCTGACCGCAAGGACGGGAACAGATAAGTTCGGCGTATTTAACGAGCGTAGCGGTGTAAGTCGCCTTGCCCGCAACCTGTTTGATAACCTTGCCGTCGTCGCCTTCGAGCCACTGCCAATCGCAAAGCTGATGAAGAGCGAAGTCGTCGGTGTTGAGAAGATACATAGTGCCGCTCGGGCAGAATCTGTCCGAAACAATGGGAATACCGTTGTAAGTAAGAGCTTTGAAACCGCCTTTAAGCTCTTCCACGTCGAGATTTCTCTTGTAAGTGGAAAGATGTTTCATAAACGCTCTCTTGACTCCCGAAGAACAGATGATGAAGTTGATCTTGCTGCCCGCGTTTTCGTCGACGTAATCGATAGCTTTCTGAATCGCCGTTTCCGAAATATCGCCGACGCTCGACGCCATATAAGGAACAAGCCAGGAGTTTTTACTTCTTTCAAGCCCGTAAATCGAACCCGTGGAAGCGAAAATCGCTTTAAGACCCGTAATTTCCTGCTTGTACGAACCCTGAACGGTGACCAAAGAATTTGCAGGAAGAGCCGTGGAAGTCGTAGCCGCGCCGTCGATAGTGATGATTTTGTTAGTCTTGTCGATATCCTTAACTCTTCTCGCTCCCAAACCGAGCTTCGTTCCGTCCGCGCCGTAGAAATCGACTACCATACCGACAACCACCGATTTCACGTCGTCGCAGGTAACTTTGTTTCCGTCTACGGAAGCGACTTTCGCTATAACGCCCGTACCGTCGCCGAAAAGCATTCTGCCCATATTGAGCGCGGAAGACTTGACGAGTCCTTCCATTTCCGCGTTTAAAAGGTTGACGAACGCGCCTGCGTCGGATGCGGAAGCTCTTATCGCCTTATCGGATATTTCGATAGTTCCGTAAAGGTTTTTAAGCGTGCAGACGAGCTGCTCGTAATTGTTTCCCGCAGATACGGGCAAATCCCCGTCTTCCGTACCCGCGCCGATACCGCCGTTTACGCCGTACTGCGCGAGTTTTCTTACTTCTTTACCCCAAACGTCGGACGTAGTCTGCTTGATTTTGGCAAGGAAAGGATTGATTTCCGTATTGAGTTGCTCGGCAACTACGTCGAGATAGAGTGTTTTAAGCGCTTTGTCTGCGCTGCTAAGTGTTACCATAAAAATATATCCTCCGATTTTTTGTTTTTTATATATCGTTTAATTATCGAGGTCGGTTTTTATCATTTTTCCCGCTTCTTCGAACGACCTCGGTCTCCTCGGCGGAGCGGTAACCGCCGTTCCGAGCGTCGGCGAAAAGCTCGGTCTGCTTTTTAAAACGCTTAAAAGAAACGCCTGAACGATTTCTTCCGTATTATCCGCCGTCCCGTTATCGCCCGCCATTTTTTCATCTTCCGCGGACTTATCGTCGGTTGCGGCTTTACTTTCGCTTGCGGATTTGTTATCGCTTGCGAATTTTTCGTTTTCCGGCGTTTCGTTTTTTGGCGTTTCGTTTTCGGGCGTTTTACCTTCTCCGAGCTTATCGCCTGTCGATTTTTTGTCGGTTTCAAAAGCGAAGTCGGCGTTTTCCCCCACCGCCGCACGCTTTGTTCCGACCGATTTTTCGTTGCCTGAGGCGGATAATTCGTCGTTATCCGCCTTGTTTTTGTTTTCGGAAATTCCGACCGTCGTCGGATTTCCGCCCTCGAAATGCTTATCGCTTGCAGAAGAAGCGCCGCGCCGCGTTATTTCTTCTTTTTGTTTAAGCATTTCCCCTTCGAGTTCCCTGAGTCTTCTGCTGCGTCTGGTAAATTCGGATTCAAGGTTCTCGTACGCTTTAAGAAGCGAGTTTACGTCCTTAAATTTTCCCAACGAGACTTCCGTTGCCGCCGCGCCCTTACTTAAATCCGCCTCCGCGGTATGCGCCGCAATTTCCGTTTGTTCATTTTCGGTTTGTTTAATTTCCGTTCGCTCCATATTCCCGTTTCTCCTTTAATTATTAGTTTCCGCCCCTGCGGTTTCTTCCGCTTTAAGGGCAATTTTGTGTAATCTTAAATGTTCGAGCGCGTTTTTTTTGCGCTTCTCGTCTTTTCTCACAGCCTCGCTTTCCGAGGAGAGTAAAAATCTCGTATGCTCGGCTATATGCAGTTTGTGGTCGTCGTAATCGTCCACGCCGACGCTTTCTTTAAATCCCGAAAGATTCTCTTCCGCGGCTTTGTTTAAATGCAGACTCTCTATATCGAGAGTGTTGTCGATCGAGCCGAATCCGAGAATTTCAAGCACTTTCGCTTTCGTCCTTTCGGAAATTTTTCCGCTTTCGTCCGACAAAAGTCCGGTGTTTAAAAGCTCGTAAACCGCGCTCTTTTTCTGTGCCGGGGTGAAAGCAAGTTCGCTTTCGGTGTCGAACACCACGTCGTCCGAACCGAGGTCGGACGAATTGAAATAGTAAAGTTCCACCTTTCCGTGTTCTCCCGCCGTCCTGAGCAATCTTGTGGAAGAAGCGAATTGCTTGAAAAGCCTTATTATTTGCTTAGCGAATTCCTTAACCGCGTCGCGGACGTTTTCCGTCACGGAATTAAGCCTTGCGTCTTCCTGATCGATAAGGAGCTGCAACGCAACGCCCGAAGTACCCGCCGCAACGTCCGTCGAACGCGAAAATTCGCTTACGCCGCTTAAAAGAATGAATTCGTTTAAAAGCCTTTCTTCTTCGCGGCTCAAATCGGACGGTATCGCGCCCATACCCATAAGCGAAGGCGGCGTCGAGCCTTGTCTGTAAACGATTATTTTTCCGGGCGAAAGCCCTTCTTCGGCAAGTTCGTCGGTATCGACCGACCCGTCCTCGACGGCAACCACACCCATCGTAAGCCTGTTCAAAAATTCCTGTTTGCGGTTCTTCACGGCGTTATAAGCTTTCTGAACGGGGATAAGCCTGTCCACCATAGACGTGCCGAAAAAACATCCCGCCTTGTCTATGGAATTTTGTTTCACGAAAGGAAAAGTTCTTCTGCCTTCCACGCCGTTGACGTACGGCAATTCGCCGACGTAAAGAATGCATTTCTCGCACGCGACGATAAGTCTTCCGTTCGGGAAATCCTTAGTCGGGCGTTCGTATTTTTCGAGTACGAGAACGCTGTCGTGAACGACGGTTTTCTGCGCGACGCCCACAAGCGAACCGTAAGCGTCCACGTCTCCGCCGTCGACGGTAACGCCGTAAAGCCTCTGCACGTCCGCCGCTTTCACGGCTCTCGCCCTTATAAGGCTTTCGCAGTCCTCGATTGTTTCGAAGCAAAGCGAATCGGGATAAATTTCGAACGGCGAAACCGATTCCACGGCAATATCGCCCTCGTAAACGTCCTTACCGTCGACTTTCCCGAGCAATTTTCCCGCGTCCGGATCCCAACCTATAAAGTAAAAACCCGTTCCGCACGACTCGCTCCATCCGGTGGTTTTTGCAATCACGTCGCCGAGATTGAGCCTGTTATACGCGGAATTTAAAAGTTCGGTGGCAAGTTTTGCGTTTTTAACGTCGCTTTCTTCCGCTCCCGCGGCGCGAACGCTTAAACCGGGCTTAACCCTCGTAAGCCTCGCCACTCTCGAATCGATTATCGGGGCGATATGATTGAAAACGCTTCTGTTCTGCCAATAAAAACTCTTTTCTTCCTCTTCCACTTCGCCGCGCGGCGTAATTTCGCAGTACTGATTTCCGTGCAGATATTCGAGGTCGAGTTGCCATTGCCGTTCGAGCGATCGCCTTTCCTCCTGTCTTTTGCGGAAATCCGCGAAAACGTCGGCAAGCAGTTCTTCGTAAAACTTATCCTTTTCGCTTTTCGTCGCCTTTTTGATTTTCTCGGCTGTTTTCATCTGCGTTCTCTCCCGTTTACGAGTTTTGTTTTTGAAAGTTCACGGCAAAGAGTTTCGTAGCAAGCGGGGCAAAGCCTTAAATCCGCTGAAACTCCGTTAAAAGAGATTTCTTTTTCGGCGAGACGGTCGCACCCGTCCGCGTCGCATTTGATCGCGCAATTACATTTGGTAATTTTCATTTTTTATTGTTTTCCTCCAATAATTTTAATAGTCTGTTTTTTTCTTCTTCCAGCTCGGCATCGGAAACGTTTGAAATATCCTCCTCCCCGACGCCCATATCGAAAAGGAGCTTAGCCGCGGAAATATCGGGCGGAACGGATTTCGTCGTCACCTTACGTTTTGTAAGCCTGAGTTCCTCCTCGGATTCGGAAAATTCTTCTATCGTTTCCTGCGTATCGTAGCCTATGGCGCGTTTAACCAACGCTTTTTCTATTTTCCGTCTTGTTTTCTCGTCCATATTTTTTGAATAAAGGTAATGATTTAACAGTCCCTATTCATTTCTCGATCACCCCCCGAAGCAATTTATTTTGGCGTCAGTATAATCGGGATTTAAAAATAATCAAGAAGTTTGGGAACGTTTTTTTAAAAAATTATTTTGTTTTTTTCGGGAAAGGCGAACAAACAGTTGCAATAATAAAAAAAATATGTTATCATAACATAGCTAACTTTGAAAGAAGACAGTTAAAAAGCAAACGGCCTCATGGTCAAGCGGTTAAGACGCTGCCCTCTCACGGCAGAATCTGCGGTTCGATTCCGCATGGGGCTACCAAAAAAAAAGACACCTTATTTTTAGGGTGTCTTTTACTTTTGCCGAGGGTCTCCCGCTTGCGGGAAACGGCAAATTCCGCATATTCAGATAACATAAGGTGTCTTTTTTTATAGTTCCTGAGCGGAATCTACGCGGCAAACGAAGTTTGCCGTCGTTCGCATTCGCGTAAGCGAATCTTGCCGTCAATGACAAGGCATAAATTTTGCTTGCAAGGAATTTATGCCGCAGTTATTCATAAAACGACCGTTTTGCAGAATGCAAAACAAAAACGTTAGTTTTGATGCGGAACGCATCAGGTCGTTGAATAGGGTCTCCCGCTTGCGGGAAACGGCAAATTCCGCATGGGGCTTTCTTTTTTTTTAACGAAACGGTAAATTCCGCATATCCGACAACAATTCGGCGGCAATAAAGTAGGGGCGATTATCAATCGCCCGCCCGCGCGAAAAAGCTCGCATAAGTCGCAAACCGCTCTTGCCTTCTCCCCTTGGAGAAGGTGGCAAATCGAGCGGCGTTCCGCGAAGATTTGACGGAAGAGGACTACCCCCGACTTAAATCAAAAACAAAAAAAGGTTGCATTTCTGTCTTTTCGGATAGATTTGCAACCTTTCTTTAATTTTTTAAGTCAAAATTAAATTATAAATTCATATTCGCAACCGTAACCGTCTGAATATGACATTGACAACATATCTTCGCAGTCTTTCCTACCCCTTCGACGAACGGCAGAACAGGCGCTTCGAGTTCTTCGATTTTATCGATTTTTCCGCCGAGATAATCGAGAATAACCTCTCTGCAACTTTCGAGTCTTAACAAAAGTCCGCCGAGACGCATCTCGTGAAGCTCCAAACCGAACGGCTTGTTTTCCTTGTTCCATTGAGCCTTGAAGCTTGCGATAAACTTCTTAAGTCTCTTTATAAGTTCGGGATAAACCTCTTCGGCGATACGCGTAAGTTCTTTTCTGTCCTTATCGAGATAAGCCTTGCGAGTTCTCACGCCGAGATCGTATTTAAGTTCCAGAACCTTGCAAAGGTTGGACAAATTATCGAAAAGATATCCGAATTCGCCCGCGTTTTTCGCCGCGTGTTTAAGTTTTAAAGCGTAGCTTTTATATTGTTCCCCGTCGCCGATTTCGATATGATAATCGAATCTTCCGAAAAACGGATCGTTATATAATCCCCAACGGCTCGGATTGTTGCACTTGTCTCTGTCCTTGATTTCGTTGGGAAGATCGAGCGCAAGGAAAGTATCCCACTTTACCCCGTACGTTTCGGCGAATTTCTTCTTTATATTTCCGTCGCTCGTCTGATAAAGGTATTTTTCGGCGCAATAGAACAGCGCGGGCAGAACAGCGAAACACGAGCAATCGCGCCCGTCGTCGCCCCAAACGGTTATCGTAACGTCCTTAACGTCGCGTTCGCGGCAGCACTGCATCGCGTACTTCATCGTCGTAAACGAAAATCTGTTCATCGGCGCAAAGCCCGTCCACGCCCAGGCGCCGCCCGCAAAAGCGACCTTATCCGTAACCGCAAAATGTTTTTTAAGATTACCGTCGTAATGCTTTTTCGTATCGTGATAATAATCCCAATAGCAAAGCGTGACGTTTTCGGGAACTTTGCATTTATCTCCCTTTTCCGCCATGTGCATTATAAGATCCGACCACATAGTCGGATTAAACCCGTATTTCGCCGCGATTTCGCTCACCTTGACGAGATGTTCGTACAAAAGGTTCTGCACGTTTTCGGGATAACCGTGTTTATCGAGATATTTGCCCCTGCCCATCATCGGAGCTTCGTCCATACCGATATTGATCTTATCGGTGTCGAAGCACTTGCGGAGCGTGGAAAACATTTTGTCGATAAGCTCGTAAGTTCTGTCTTCCCCGACAAGCAAAATGTTCGCGATATCGTTTATGTCGCTGTAAGCGCCCCATTTGAAAATCCCTTCGAGATGCGCGAGAGTCTGAATAAACGGAATAGCCGTCACCCCGATACTTTTGCAGAAATCGTTTATTTCTTTAAGCTCGGATACGGAATATCTTCCGCGAAGATGTCCGAAATAAGGCTCGCCCTCGATTTCGTAAATATCCTCTATATATAAACCCAAAGCATTGTAACCCGCTTTTTTGATAAGCTTTGCGTAGCGCTTGACTTCTTCTGCTTTCATAACGCCGTCTCTCGACATATCGAGCATCACGCAAAGCGTTCTTTGTGTTGCCATAATTTTCTCCTTTTGAAATTTTTTTAATAAAAAACCGCGTTTTTCGAAAAACGAAATACGCGGCAACTTTTTTTAATCAGTTTTTATCAATAAGCATCTTGTGTATCATCGCATAGAAGCCCTCGCCCGTGTCGGGATTTTTGAACCAGAAAACAGGGTTATGCTCGTAAAAGATATGCCCTATCGGCGCGGCGGAAAAGCTTTCGTGAAGTCCGCCGAGGATCGGCGTCGTGATGTTATTGATCGTGCGCGCGAGAATTTTCGGGTCTTCGCCCTCGTCGGGGGTTGCGATTGCTATTGTGGAAACTTCGGCTTGCGGAACGTCGTTATTATCGTAATTGAAGACGTAAACGAAACCGAAAATCGCGAATATCAGAACGCTGTAAAGCGCAAGGTTTAAAATCGTTCCGACAACGTTGTCGATAATCCTGAAAACCTTGGTTTTGTTTCTCAGAATTTTTATGGGCATACAAATGAGTTTGATAAGCCCGCAGATGAGTTTAACGCCGACAAGATAACCGACGATAAAGAACAGAACGCCGAACGGAAGGAACGCGATTATCCCCATGACCATTCTGTAAAGGTCGTTCGGGATAAAGCTTGTCGTAAGTTCGCCGAAGAAATTCACGACTCCGTTCGCCATATACTCTATCCACGAAAAATGCTTCATAAGCATATAAACGCCGAACGCGAGTCCGAATCCGGCAGCAATACCGATAACCGTCCTTATAATTCCGAAAACGAAATGTCCGGTAAATCCGTGCTTTATGCTGGTCCAGACCGCAAGCAGGAATATTCCTATTAAAAGCGCGTCGACAATAAAGTACATGTTTCCACTCCTATCCTGATGTTACGGGCGATCGTAAAACCCGCCTATAACGACTCTATTATAATAGATAATTTCGAACTTGTCAATACAATTTCGGTTTTTTGTTCCGAATTAGCCGATAATTTTCATTTTCCGCCCCGATGACGACCGAAAAATTTTCCGATTATTTTCAGTTCTGCGGCTTATAACCGTCTTTAAGCGAAACGATTTCGGACAAAACGAGTTTTCCGTTTTCGTCGAGTTTTTTGTAGTAACCCTTTCTCATAAGCTGGAAAGACGTTCCGTCTTTGACTTCTTTAAGGTAAGGCTCGGCTTTTCCGCGGAAAACGTGAACGCTGTCGTAATTCATTCTTTCGGAAAAATCCTGTCCCGGATACTCGGCGTCTTTAAGAAGATAATCGTATTTTCTGATCTCGCAGTCGACCGCCGTGTCCGCATCCACCCAATGAATAACGCCCTTAACTTTAATTCCGCTCGTATCGTTTCCGCTTCTCGATTCGGGAACATAAGAACAGATAAGTTCTTTAACGCTTCCGTCCTCGTTTAATATTACGTCGTCGCATTTGATAATATACGCGTTTTTGAGCCTTACGTACCCGTCTTTTTTAAGACGGAAGTATTTCGGCGGCGGAACGAGCGCGAAGTCTTCGGAGTCGATATAAATATGCTTCGAGATCGTTATCTTTCTCGTTCCCGCGCTTTCGTCGTTGGGATTTATATCGAAATTTTCCTCTTCCGATTTATCGGGGAAGTTGGAAATCGTGACTTTTATCGGCTCGAACACAGCCATGGCTCTTTCGGCGTGCTGATTGAGATAATCCCTTATGAAATGCTCGAAATAAGTTACTTCGATTTCGGAATTGGCTTTGCATACGCCTATCGCCTCGCAGAAGTTTTTAAGAGCTTCCGCGGGAACGCCTCTTGCCCGAAGTCCCGTAAGGGTGGGCATTCTCGGGTCGTCCCAACCCGAAACGGCTTTATCCTCGACGAGTTTTTTGAGATATCTCTTGCTCATCACGGTGTTTGTGATATTGAGTCTTGCAAACTCTATCTGTCTCGGTTTATGCTCTACGCCCGTGTTTTCGACAACCCAATTGTAAAGCGGACGATGATCCTCGAATTCGAGCGTGCAAAGAGAATGGGTTACGCCCTGCATGGAGTCGCAGATAGGGTGCGCGAAATCGTACATGGGATAAATACACCATTTATCGCCCGTTCTGTGGTGAGTTGCCCGAAGCACTCTGTAAATAACGGGGTCGCGCATATTGATATTGGGCGAAGCCATATCGATTTTAGCTCTTAAAACCTTTTCGCCGTCGGCAAATTTGCCCGCTCTCATTCCCTCGAAAAGTTCGAGGTTTTCTTCGATAGTTCTGTTTCTGTACGGGCTTTCGGTACCGGGTTCGGTGAGCGTGCCTCTCGTTTTGCTTATCTCGTCCGCGGAAAGGTCGCATACGAACGCCTTGCCGTCTTTGATGAGTTTAACGGCTTTTTCGTAGATAACGTCGAAGAAATCGGACGCATAGTGAATTTCGTACCACTTAAATCCGAGCCATTCTATATCGGCTTTTATCGCGTCGACGTATTCGGTTTTTTCCTTGGACGGATTGGTATCGTCGAAAAACAGATTGCAAAGTCCGTCGTATTTTTGCGCCGTACCGAAGTTAAGGCACAAAGATTTCGCGTGACCTATATGCAGGTATCCGTTCGGTTCGGGCGGAAATCTCGTGTGTACGGTAGTTACCTTACCGCTTTCGAGTTCGCCGTTGATAATCTCCTCGATAAAATTTTTCGCTTCCATTTTTTCTCTCCGTAAGTTTAAAACAGATTTTATGTATTCAAGTGACTTTGATTTTACCACAATATCCGAAATTTTAAAAGCGTTTTGAACGGGTTTAACGCGGATTTTCGTTAAATCGTTACTTTTTGTTCAATCCGCTTGACTTTAACGCCCGATTGGCATAAAATAAATGGGTATTACGGCGGAGTTCGGACAATGATTATCCGTGAATTTCCCGCCGCGGTTTAAAGAGGTAAAAACTATGGAAGAAAAAAGAGCCGTTACAATGGAAAAACTCGTAAACTTGTGCAAAGCGAGAGGAATTATTTTCCCGGGAAGCGATATTTACGGCGGAATGGGCAACACCTGGGATTACGGTCCCGTCGGCGTTGAAATAAAGAACAACATAAAACGCGCCTGGTGGAAGAAATTCGTTCAGGAAAGCGAAAATTCTTACGGCGTGGACGCCGCAATTTTAATGAACAGCAGAGTCTGGGAAGCTTCGGGACACACCGCAAGTTTCTCCGACCCGAAAATGGACTGCAAGGAATGCAGAAACCGTCAACGCGCCGATAACCTTATCGAAAACTACTCCAAAGGCACCGTAGACGTAGACGCGATGACGCAGGACGAAATGCAAGCCTATATCGACGAGCATCAGATCAAATGCCCCATATGCGGCAAATTCAACTGGACGCCCATAAGAAACTTCAACCTTATGTTCGAAACTTCGAGAGGCGTTACGGAAGACAGTCAGAACAAAATTTACCTTCGTCCCGAAACGGCGCAGGGCGAATTCGTCAACTTCCAGAACGTTCAGCGTTCCACGAGAGCCAAAGTTCCTTTCGGAATAGCTCAAATAGGTAAGGCGTTCAGAAACGAAATCACTCCCGGAAACTTCATTTTCAGAACTATCGAATTCGAACAAATGGAACATCAGTGGTTCTGCAAGGAAGGAACGGATATCGAATACTACGAAAAATTCAAAAAAGCAGCTTTCGATTTCCTTGTTTCGCTTAATTTCGCGCCCGAACATTTAAGATTTAAGGATCACGAAAAACTCGCGCACTACGCAAAATGCGCTTGCGACATACAGTATCTCTTCCCCATCGGCTGGTCGGAACTCAACGGCATTCACAACAGAACCAATTACGACCTTTCCCGTCATCAGGAATACTCGGGCAAGAGCATGCTTTACGTCGACCCGATCTCGGGCGAGAAATATATTCCGTTCGTAGTCGAATATTCTATCGGCGCGGACAGACTCATGCTCGCCGTTTTGTCGGAAGCTTACGACGAGGAAAAACTCGACGACGGCGAAACGAGAGTGGTTATGCACTTCCACCCCGCCCTTGCCGCTTACAAAGTCGCCGTTCTTCCCTTACAGAAAAAGGAACTCGGACCGAAAGCGAAAGAGGTTTACAACGAACTTACCCGTCACTTTATGTGTACTTACGACGACGCGGGTTCTATCGGCAAAAGATATCGTCGTCAGGACGAAATCGGAACGCCGTACTGCGTAACGATCGATTTCGACACGCTTGAAAACGGAACGGTAACCGTAAGAGACAGAGACACGATGGAACAAATTCGTCTTCCGATAAGCGAACTTGCATCTTACGTCGAAGAAAAAATCAAACTCTACTAAATTAAAGCAACGACTCTTGCCTTCTCCCTTTGGAGAAGGGGGCAAATCGAGCGGCTTTCCGCGATTATTTGACGGAAGAGGACCTGCCAAAAAAAACAGAAAACCCTCCGATAATCGACTTATAGCCCGATTTCTGCATACCGATATAAGACAAAAATTAACCGACAAGAAACGCCCGACCGCTTTTAAAAGCGGTCGGGCGCGACTTTATATCGAATAGATAATTATCCGAAAATCAGATTAAACCGTAATTACAACGGCGATAATCAGTCCTTAAATCTCTCTTTCGCGGAATATTCCGTGTGAAGTAGCTCGTGAGCCTTGTGCGAGTTGGGTTCGCCGAGGAACTTCTCGTAAAGCTCGATGATCTGCGGGTTCTTATGAGAAACTCTGAGCGGTCTGCCCTCGTCCTCCGAATACAAAGCGTTTGCTCTCTTTTCCTTATAAGTATCGAGAATGTTGTCGTCCTCGTTCGGAAGGAAGCAAGGCTTAACGAACGGCTGACCGCCGCCCGCAACGCATCCGCCGGGGCAACCCATGATTTCGATAAAGTGATAAGGACTCTTGCCCGCTCTGATTTCGTCGAGAAGAACCTTAGCGTTCTTCATTCCCGAAGCGACGGCGACTTTAACTTCCATACCGCCGAGCTTATAGGAAGCTTCCTTAATTCCTTCCAGACCTCTCACGTCTTTAAGTTCGACGTTTTCAAGTTCTTTTCCGTTGAGTTTGTATGCAGCCGTACGAAGCGCGGCTTCCATAACGCCGCCCGTAGCTCCGAAAATTACGCCCGCGCCGGTGTAATCGCCGACGATATCGTAATCGAAATCTTCGTCGGGAAGTCTGTTGAAAATGATACCCGAACGCTTGATAAGCTTCGCGAGTTCTCTCGTGGTTAAGACGGCGTCTACGTCTTTAAGACCGTTCGTTACAAGCTCGGGTCTTTCTTTTTCGTACTTTTTCGCAACGCAGGGCATTATCGAAACGACGTAAATATCCTCGGGCTTCAATCCTTTCTGTTCGGCGTAATAAGTTTTTAAAATCGCGCCGAACATCTCGTGGGGAGACTTGCAGGAAGAAAGGTGCGGGAGAAGATCTCCGTAATAATACTCCGCATAGTTTACCCAGCCGGGCGAGCAGGAAGTAATCATCGGGAGAACGCCGTTATCCGAAACTCTGTGTAAAAGCT
Organism: uncultured Clostridia bacterium; assembly: GCA_934247225.1. GTDB lineage: Bacteria > Bacillota > Clostridia > Christensenellales > Borkfalkiaceae > UBA10281. Next base: position 46,906 of record CAKQJE010000001.1, on the reverse strand, counting down.
CGGTCGCTTCTTCCATTATCGTTAAATCCGCGCCGAAGTTTGTGTCAAAAACTTTCTTGAATCCGAGACGGCGAAGCGCCGCAACCATTTTACCCGTAACGGGCGTGCCGATTTTATAACCGAATTCCTCGCCGAGAGCGGCTCTTACGGCAGGCGCGGTCTGAACGACCACGTATTTACCCGCTTTCATAGCAGCATCGACCTTCTCGATTTCGCTTACTTCCATAAGCGCGCCGGTAGGACATACGGTTACGCACTGTCCGCAAAGAATACACGGAGAATTTGCGAAACTTCTGTTGCCCGCGGGAGCCACTATCGTTTTGAAACCTCTCTTTTCGAAGCCTAAAACGGAAAGTCCGTGAGCGTTTTTGCATCTTTCGATACATCTTCCGCAAAGAATACATTTGGAAGTGTCTCTTTTAACCGACGGAGTGAGATTATCGACGGTAACGGGAGTCATTTCACCCTGATACATATCGTCTCTCGCGCCGACGAGCTGAGCGACGTGAAGAAGTTCGCACTTCCCGTTCTTGTCGCACTGCTGACAATTTTTATTGTGGTTGGAAAGGAGAAGCTCGACCGAGCATCTTCTCGCCTCTACCGCCTTGGGCGAAGAAATGGTGATTTCCATTCCCTCGTTGACGGGATAAACGCACGAAGCTACGAGACCTCTTGCGCCGGTCGCCTCAACGAGACAAACTCTGCAAGAACCTCTCGAACATTCGCCGTGATTGAATGCGCAAAGCGAGGGGATTTCATAGCCGCAGGCTTTTGCCGCTTCGAGTATGGTCATACCGGCTTCCACTTCGTACGGTACGCCTTCGATTTTTATATTAACTTTAGCCATAGTTTATCGTCCTCCGCTTACTTTTTCTCTACGGCGCCGAACTTACACGACGCGATACACATTCCGCACTTGATACACTTCTTGGTATCGATAACGTACGGTTCTTTGCCGACAACGCCGGAAATAGCGTCGACGGGGCATTTCTTCGAGCAAAGACTGCACTTCCTGCACTTATCGGGATCGATCGAGTAAACCATAAGGTGCTTACAGACGTGCGCGGGGCAACGTTTATCCACGATATGCGCGATGTACTCGTCTCTGAAATGAGCGAGGGTGGACAAAATGGGGTTGGGAGCTGTCTGACCGAGCGCGCAAAGCGAATTGCTTCTTACGTTCGCGGCAAGCTTTTCGAGATCGTCGAGGTCGGACATTTCGGCTTTTCCGTCGACGATTTTGGTGAGAAGCTCAAGCATTCTCTTAGTACCGATACGGCAAGGCGAGCATTTTCCGCACGATTCGTCGTAAATGAATTCCATATAGAATTTAGCCACGTCGACCATACAGTTGTCTTCATCCATAACGATAGCTCCGCCCGAACCCATCATCGAGCCTTTCGCGACGAGGTTATCGAAATCGATTTCCGCGTCGAGGTCGGCTTCGGTAAGACATCCGCCCGAAGGACCGCCCGTCTGAATGGCTTTGAACTTTTTGCCGTGCGGGATTCCGCCGCCGATATCGTAAATAAGCTCGCGGAGAGTCGTTCCCATGGGAACTTCCACAAGACCTACGTTATTGATTTTTCCGCCGAGAGCGAAAACTTTCGTTCCCTTGGATTTTTCCGTTCCGTGTTTTGCGAACGCCTGAACGCCCTCTCTCATAATATACGGAACGCAGGCGAGCGTTTCGACGTTGTTTACGATCGTGGGGCATTGCCACAAACCCTTGACTGCCGGGAACGGCGGACGGGGACGGGGCATACCGCGCTGACCTTCGATAGAATTTAAAAGCGCGGTTTCTTCGCCGCAGACGAACGCGCCCGCGCCGAGACGGATATGTACGTGGAAGTTAAATCCCGTACCTAATATATTATCGCCGATAAGACCTAAGCTTTCGGCTTGTTTGATAGCTATTTTAAGTCTGTTTACGGCGATAGGATACTCCGCTCTTACATAGAAATAACCGTTCTGCGCACCGATAGCATAACCCGCGATCATCATACCTTCGATAACCGCTAAGGGGTTACCTTCGAGAATGGATCTGTCCATGAACGCGCCGGGGTCGCCCTCGTCGCCGTTACAAACGACGTATTTCTCGCCGTCGGGCTGAGCGTAAGCAAACTGCCACTTTCTGCCCGTGGGGAATCCGCCGCCGCCGCGACCTCTGAGTCCCGAATCGAGAATATCCTTGATAACGTCCGCTCTGTCCATTTGAAGAGCTTTGGAAAGACCCTGGAACGCGCCCGCGCCCAAAGATTCGTCGATATCTTCGGGGTTAATGCTTCCGCAACCGTGCAACGCGATACGAACCTGCTTTTTATAGAAAGTGATTTCGTCCTGTTTGGTGATTTTCTTTTCGGTAACGGGATCGACGTATAAAAGTTTGTCGACGATTTCGCCGCCCTCTATATCCGTTTCGACTATTTCGGCAACGTCTTCGAGTTTAACCATTCTGTAAAGAGTATCTTCGGGATAAATCTTTACGAAAGGTCCCTGCGAACAGAATCCGAAACAACCTACCTGGTTTACGGTTACTTTGTCGCCGAGGTTCTTCTCAGCGATAAGTCTTTCGAATTCGGCTTTTATTTCCGCGGAATGCGAAGAAAGACAGCCCGTACCTCCGCAAAGAACGATATGTCTCTTGCCGTCGGAGCCTGTGAACTTGGCGTCCATACATTTCGAACATCTTGTCGTTGCGGCGTTCAAATCTTCAAAATTTCTTATCTTCATTACAGTCCCCCTCCCATCGCTCTGTATTCTTCGATAACATGCGGAACGGCGTCAACCGTCAGTTTGGGGTAAACCTTTCCGTTTATAGAAACGGCGGGAGCGATACCGCACGCGCCTATGCAACGAAGCGCGTCGAGAGTAAACAATCCGTCCTCGCTCGTTTCGCCGGGTTTGATTTTGAGCAGCTCGGAAAACTTGTCGATAACCTGCTGCGCGCCTTTAACGTAGCACGCCGTTCCGAGACAACATCCGATAACGTATTTCCCTTTCGGCATAAGCGAGAAGAAAGAATAGAACGTTACCACGCCGTAAATCTCCGCGACGGAAATACCCGTCTTTTCGGAAACGATTTCCTGAACTTCGAGAGGAATATAGCCGTATTCCTTCTGAATATCGCTCAGGATCATCATAAGCGGCGTCTTTTCGTCCTTATATCTGTCGCAAATCTCGTTGATCTGCCTGACTGCCGCCTCCTGTAAATGAGCCATTGTAAGCCCTCCTTTAAGTGAAAAATAGAGTTTCCTTTAATAGCAGTTAAAGGATTTTAAAGATTTGTCGAACAAAAAAACACTTATATCGACATTCATAAGTCATTATACAAAATTTATATAACGATGTCAATCGATTGAGTAAATTTTACGCAAAATAAATGATTTTTATCGATTTGCAAAAGTTTTACGACGCCTTTGATCTGCCGCTTCGAATATTTTTACGAAAAAACGATGTTTTTCGCTTGCGAATTCAAACGTAAAGTTGTATAATTCGCGCGTGCCGCGAGTAGTATCTCGCGGCACGCGCGAAAGAATGCACACAAGGTAAAATTTTATGGCAAACGAAAAGTCTTTTTTCAAAAATTTATCGAAGCCCGTAGACCTTACGAAAGGCAGCCCGTGGAAGGTGCTCTTACTATACGGCGCGCCGATAATGCTGTCTTATTTCCTGCAACAGATTTATGTTTTAACCGACGCGATAATCTGCGGTCAGACTTTAACCGCGGGGCAGGTCGCGGGGGTAAACGACACGTTCCCTTTAACATTTATTTTCCTGCAATTCGCTTTCGGCTGCACATCGGGTTTCAGCGTTATAACCGCCAAGCGCGTGGGGCTTAAAGACGAAAAATCGGTAAGGAAATCTTTCGCCGCGCAGATTTATCTGACAATCGCCGTTTCGATCGTTCTCACCGTTTTATCGATAATTCTTTTGCCGTGGCTTTTAAGCGTCATAAACGTAACCCCGACCAACAAAGAGGTTTACGACGCGGCGTACTCCTATTGCTTCGTGATTTTTTTAGGAATTATAACCCAGATGGGTTACAACTTTATCTGCGGAATTTTAAGAGCTTACGGAGACTCGCTTACTCCGCTTATTTTCCTCGTTATTTCCACGGCTATAAACGTCGCGCTCGACATATTTTTCCTCGCCGTTTTGAAATCCGGTCCCGCGGGAGCGGCGGCGGCGACCGTCATAACGCAGTTTTTAAGTATGGCGGGGTGCTTTGCGTACACTATGATAAAATATAAGTCGCTGAGGCTTAAAAAGGACGATTTTAAATGTTCGATCGGCGAGCTTATCGCACACCTCAAACAAGGCTTGCCGCTCGGACTTCAATTTTCCATTCTCGCGATAGGAATTATCGTTATGCAAGGCGGCGTGGTTAAATTCGACATAGATAAAAACGGAATTATGCTTCCCCTCGCCCCCGCTCAGAACGGTTTCGGCGCGGCTAACAAGCTCATAAATTTCCTTATGTCGTTTTATAACGGACTCGGCGCGGCGATTCTCGGTTTCAACGCGCAAAACTACGGAAAAGGGAATTACGAAGCCATTAAAAAAGGCACTTTGCAATCGCTTATAATTACGCTCGCGATTTACGTTTTATGTCTCGGCGCGGGGCTTGCGTTATCGATCGTCGGGGCGTATCAATATATCTTTATGAGCGCGGAAAAAATAACCGCGGAGTCTGTAAAGTTCGGAAATATTTACGTTTACGTCGATTTTGCGATGTATTTTATGCTCGGAGTGCTTATCGTCGTCAGAAGCGCGGTTCAGGGAATTTGCAAATCGGGATTCGTTCTCGGTGCGGGAATTATGGAACTTACGGCGAGAATACTCATCTGCGTTTTTCTCCCCGCGATAATAAACGGCGGAGCGATTACGTCCGCGGCTTCGTCCGCGGCGTTTATAGGCCTTTGTTTTGCCGACCCGGGAGCCTGGACGCTCGCTTCCCTGTTGCTTCTAATTCCTTTATTTAAAAACATAATAAGGCAGAAATATTAACCTTTCCGCCTTGCTTTCTCCCCTTGAAAAAGGTGGATTTTGCACGCGCAAGCGGGCAAAAGACGGAAGAGGACAACCGTAAAAACACAAAACAAAAAACAAAAAACGCGCCCCGAAACCGAACGGTTTCGGGGCGCTCCTTATATCGATCGGCAACCGATAATCGATACATTATACACCGATAAATTCTTTCGCTTCGAATTACTTCTCGATTTTAACGGGCTTTCCGCCGCAAAGCCTCGATTTTTCCGCCGCGAAAGCCATAAGATGACTATCCACCGACACGTCGAGATAAGTTATGCCGTCGGCTTTTTCGCCGTTAAGCTCTTTATATAGACTATTCATCATATAATAATCTCCGCCCATATGCCCGCCGACGTTCGCCGCGCTCGTGTCGATATTAACGACTTCCGTTTCGCCGCCGAATTCTCTTATTTCGAAGCTTCCGCCCTCGATACTGCCTGCAAGCTCGGCTTTCGTTCCGTGGATTTTGAGATCTCTGTAAATCTTTTTACTGAAAGCCGTCATCGAGTGGCAGGCGGTTATGCCTTTATCGAACTGCAAAATCGTAACCTCGTGATCCACCACGTCGTTATCGCAACCGAAAACGCATCTGTCGTACTGCGAACGGCGAAGATTTTTGAGTATATTTTCGTCCGTCGGTTCTTCGGAATTGAAATAAGCGGCAAATTCTCTCGAAAAATCCGTAAGATACAATTTTTGTGCATTATAAATGCAATCTTTCAGCTTACAATCGGAACAATACGCCGCCGCCCCCTCGGGCGCGTGCGCCTTATTGAAAAAACTAAGCTCGCCTATCGAGGAAACCGAAAGACATTTTTCGCCGATGATCCACCGCAGAATATCCATATCGTGACAACATTTCGCGAGTATCATAGGCGAACTCTGCTCTTTGTTCCGCCAGGGACCTCTGACAAAACTGTGCGCCTGATGAAAATACCCGACGTTTTCGCTCGCGCTTATCGTTATAATATTCCCGAGCCGCCCGCTTTCGACGACTTTTTTAACCGCAGAATAAAACGGCGTGTATCTTAAAACGTGGCAAACGATAACCTTTCTGCCGTAAGCTTTGCTCGCCTTGTAAATTTCGAGACAGTCCTCCTCGGTGTTCGCGATCGGCTTTTCCAAAAGCAAATCGTATCCCGCTTTCATAAAAGCAATCGAATGTTCCTTATGCCCGTCGTCCTGCGTGCATACGGCGACTATGTCCGAGGCTATTTTATCTTTCAAAAAGTCGCGATAATCGACATATAGAGGCACATTCGGATAATGTTCTTTCGCGTAAGCGATATTTCTTTCCGCATTTTCGATAATAGCCGCAATCACGAATTTATCGGGATAAGCCGCGGCAAAACGCGCGTAAATCTTACCTCTCGCCCCAAGTCCTAAAATAACGATTTTCTTTGTCATATTTCTCCTTCGCGGTATTTTTCATCCGCATTTTCCTCGTAATTCCCGTAAAACGTTAAAACCCGAGTTCTTTATAAAAATATTCGAAAACGCCCGCAGTCCAGCCGAGCATTTCGGGGACGTCGTACTCGTTCACCGTAGCCGCGCCGCCCTTTTCGCCGTCGTACTTTTCCCAAAGTCTGCCGCTTTTCGCGAACTCCTCGGAAACCGTTTTAAGATAAGTTCTTGCGATTTCCTCGGCTTTTCCCATCTCCCCGACGGCTTTTGCCGCTTCGTATGCAAGAAAGTTATCGGGCGCCCAGCTGTTCGGATATCCCCACTGATAGACTGTTTTTTGCTCGGTTTTTTCAACGCAAATCACGCCGTGAGGCTTAAAAAGTCGGTCTATAAGCCGATTAAACGCGGTTTTGTCGTCGCATAGCCCGACGACGAACGGCATAAACATACCACTGAAATCAAGCTCCGTTTTCTTTCCCGAAACGAAATTGTAATCGTGAAGCAGACCGTCGCCGCCGGTCATATATTTATTCATTTTTTCTTTTCTGAGCTTTAACGCCCGAGAAAACCTCTCCGCCTCGCAAGGCTCGAATTTTTTCGACCATTCGAAAAGATCTTGCTCCGCGCCGTAAAGATTAGCGTTTAAATCGACGGGCAGAATACTCGCCCCGTCGAAACCGAAACGCGGAGTCCAATCCATACCCGATTCCGCAACGGCGATAAAGTTTTCCGCCAAAGCGCACTTTTCTTCCTTTGTCTTTTCCTCGGATAAATTGAGCCTTTCGCCCGCAACGTAGCCGTAGTAATCGAGAAGCTCCTTTTCGGGCAACTTATGATGAAAATGCCTGTTAAGTCCGTCGTATCCCGCGCGCTCGGTCTGCCAGAACAAGTATTCTTTTTTAAGCGTAAAATAAGCCTTTTCGAGCCATTTCTCGTCGCCGAAAGCCTCGTAAACGTCCTTAACGATAAAATGAAGATAAGGCGGCTGCGAACAGAACTTTGACAAATGCTCGCTTATCGCGTTCGGAACAAACCCGAATTTTTCCACGGAATTCAAAAGGTTTTCCGCGTTGTTTTTCGCGTCCTCTTTTCGCCCGTCTGCGATAAGCCCCTTGTTCGTGAAATACGTATCCCAATAAAACAAAACCTTAAAAGGTCCGTTTATGCATGGCGGCACGAAAGGTTTAACGTAAAGCGAAGGCGTTTCCGCGTTTTCGGGAGCTATAACCGCTTTTCCCCAACCGTTTACTATATATTCGTGAGTTTCGTTTATCATTTCGGGTTTTCCTCCCCGTCGAAAAGTCCTTCGCACGAGGTCAATCTCGTCCATACGTAACGCGACAAGCCGCTGTCCGTTTGCCTCGGAAATCCGTTTACTATGCGAAATTCCACACCGGAAGAATTATCCGTAAATCCGCCGCCCGTGATATAATCGGGCTGATAGCAGGCGTAACTTCTGCCTTTGCGGTCGATTTTGGAAAGGTTGCTCATATAGCCGTTCCGGGCTTTTTCAAGATATGTTTTATCTCCGGTTACAACGTAATACCAATAGTCCGCTTCTGCGCGCCAGATCGTCCAGGCGTGACCGCAACAGAGCGCGTTGCCGTCCTTATCGCCCTCCCATTTAGTTTCCCACCACCGAAGCGAGCTGAAAAACATAGGCGCTTTGTGAGCTTTTATGACCCAGCTGTCGTGAATATCCAGAATTTCCTTCGCGCGCGCGATATATTCGTCGTTTTTCTCGACTTTTGCGCAAAAATACAACAGCGTGAGCGCGGAACAGGACATACTCCCCTCTTCGATAAACGGTTCGGACTCGCTTTGGTCAAGCGTTTCCGTCGGGAAAGAAATCCCGCGCGTGTAAACGTGCCGAGCCATTTTCCGAACCGCCGAATAATACGTTTCCGATTTTTTCGGCATTTTGTCTTTCAGAAACTCCGCAAGTTCGATAACGGGGATGATAAGGCAACAAACCGTCGTGTAATCCTCGATTTTTTTCGACCATTCCATAAAGGTTTCGATCGCGCCGTCTTTTGAAAGATGATGTTTTAAAACGGAGTCCGTAGCCTTAACGGCGTAATTGAGATACTTTTTTGTTCCGAAAACCTTATATGCGTCGAGAAGAATGCCTATCCCGAAAAACTGCTCCTGAACTCTGTTCGAATTGAAAACGTTGTACGCGGGATAACCGTTTCTCGCTTTATAAAAAATCGTCTCTCTGTCCTTCGCTTTATTTTCGTCGCGTTCGGTTATAAGGTTTAACGCGCCTTTGATTTTTTTCGCAAGAGTTCTGCTTTTGCCGAATTTCCGCATATATCTCAGAATCGCCGAAACATAACATTTCCATTCGCATAAGTTCCCGTCGCCGGTGGCTAAATCCTCTTCGCTCACGCTATACATTGACTTCTTAAAAAGCTCGTTAATCGACTTATAGGCGTATATAATCGTGTCAAGCCCCTTCTTTTTCCCTTTATAAGGCACAACGGTTAAAAGCCCTTCGCGTTTCGGTTCGACCACCGCATAGCCGCCGAGATTTTTAAATTTTTCGCCGCCTATGCGGACGTAATCGAAATCGCCGCAAACGTAAATTTTAAGTTTTTCGCCGAGCTTAACGTAGCTTTGCTTATAGAATGCCACGGGAAGCTTTTTGATTTCCGAAACTTTCTCTATCGCTTCTTCATAAGAAGAAACAGGCAGAAAAAGAAGTTTCAGACGCCTGTTTTCGCTCGCCTTATGTCTTTTATCGGAAGATTTATACGCCCTGTCGAAAGAAGCAAGAAATTTCAGATTATCGAAAAACTGCCCGCCCGAAAAAAGGGAATAATCCATTTTCCAGCCGTCGGCTTTTCCCAATGACAATATGAGCAGATTTTTCCCCTCGGGGTTTGTGAGATAGCAAAAAATGTGTTTGTTGTCCGAAGAATTATAAGGTGAATTGAAAAGATATTGCTTTTTCCACCCTCCGCAATTCTTCTTGCCCATAAATTTAAGCGGCAGATTAAGCCCGAATTCCGACAGATCGTCCTCCGCCGCGGCTACCGTCGTTTTGAGTTCGACGACGAAACCGCCGTATTTTTCCGAAACCGTAAGCCGACTCTTCGTTTCGGCGTTTATTCCGTTTTCGTCGAAAAAACCCTTTCTCGAAAGATAGGGCGTACCTTGCGGTTTCGCCCCATTAGTTATATCGTCCGATTTTAAAGTGTATGAAACCGACATATCGCCGATAAAATACAACGATTTCAGTTTCCCGTAAGCCTTTTTCATATTCGTAAAATTATCGGATATCTATCGGTTTTCCGCCCGAAAGTCTCGATTCTTCCGCCGCGAAGCTCATTCTGTGCGAAATCAAACTGTCTTCGAGCGTAGTTCTCGTTTCCGTGGGCGCGCCGCCTTGAACGTAAGAAACGAAATCCTCGAAAAGAAGCTTGTCTCCGCCGCCGTGGACGGAAAGATCGGTAGCGATTTTCGTGATATCGATGACGTAATCGTCGGATCTGAAAGGTTTAACGAGTATGGAATTTTCTTCCATATCGGCAACCATTTCGCCGAGCGTGCCGTGAACTTTTATGCATCTGTGACATTCTTTGGAAAACGCCGTCATCGTGAGCTGAGCCGTAACGTTGCCCTCGAAAAGCATATTCACGACCTGATGATCGACAACGTCGTTATCGCATCTGAAAACGCATCTGCCGTAAGGATATTTTTCGTCGGAAAGCAGTTCGTCGATATATTCCTTTCTCGTGCCGCGGAAATCCATAGCGTTGCCCAGAATCGGATTATACGCTTTGTAAATGTCGTTATAAATCTTGAACGCGTCGTAAGGACAATCTTTTTTAACGTTTTCGGGGCAACGGAAACATCTGTCCGCGCTGCCCTTGGGAGCGTTTTCTTTCTTGAAGTAATACAAATCGCCGAACGACGAAACTTTTTTGCATTTTTTGCCTAAAAGCCAGAAAATTATATCGAGATCGTGACAGCATTTCGCGAGTATCATGGGCGAGCTTTCCTCTTTGTTTCTCCACGCCCCGCGGACGTAAGAATGCGCGTCGTGCCAATAAGCCACGTTTTCCGTCTGACTTATCGTCACCACGTCTCCGATTTCGCCGCTTTTTATAACCTCGCGGATTTTCATATAAAACGGGCTGTAACGAAGAACGTGACAGATCATCGCCTTTCTTCCCGTTTCTTTCTGAACTCTTAAAATCTCCTCGCAGTCCTCCATCGTCGTCGCGATAGGCTTTTCGAGACAGATATCGTAGCCGAGTTTCATCGCTGCCACAGCGTGCTTTAAATGCTGCTTATCCTGCGTGCAGATGAACGCGACGTCCGCGATTTTCCCTTGCGCGAAGATTTCTTCCGCGCTTTTATAACAATTTTCGGGTTTTACCCCGAACTCTTTGATCGCCTTTTCTCTCGCTTCTTCGTTTATGTCCGCGATAGCCGTAAGCTCGGTTTTTTCGCTTCCCTCGGCGTATTCGCCGAAAAGCTGACCTCTTCCGCCGAAGCCGACGATTATAACCTTGATTTTATCCATTATGTTTAATCTCCGAAATGACTATCCGTCCGAAAACCCCGTAATTTTTATTGCTTCCCGTCATAACGTTTTCTTCCGTGGAACCTATCGTAAGTTCGATTTCGTTCGCGCCGCTTAAAACGCAATCGGTTATATCGAAAACGTAAGGCGACCAGAGCCTTGCCCCCGCGAATTTGCCGTTTACTTTAACGCTCGCGTAAGTATCGACCTTTTCGAGCTTTAAAATAATCCTGCCGTCGGGTTTTCCGATCGTGATTTTTTTGATAAAATCGACCTCACCCGAGAAACTCTCTTTCCCCGCGGCGAAAAAGTCTACGGCGGGAACGGTTTTTCCGCTTTCCTTAACGATCCAGCCCTCGGTTATGTCTTTAATGATTTTTTCTTCCGCCCGCGCCGAAGTTTTTTTGCTTTCGCCCGAAAACGCGAGGATAACCGAACCGTTTGCGGGAATATTTATTTCAGTCGTTATTCCGCCTTTTTCCGCGGTATATTCGGCGGGGTAAACGTCTCCGTTCTCGGCGTTTAAAATTTCCGCGCCCGAAAAACCGTCTCTTTTTATAACGAACCGTTTCTCCTCGTCCGTAACGTTCACAAAGAAATCGATTTCGGCTGAGCCGTCTTTTCTTTTGAGTAAAAGCACTCCTTTATCGTCGCCCGAAACGGGTTTAAGACCGAGTTTGTTTACGAGAAACTCCGCGGCTTCGTCCTCCCTGTGTTTTTTGAAAGCGACAAAATTTTCCGAAGCGCAAAGCTCGCTTAAAATCTTTTCGTAAGTCTCGCTTTTTTCGCCGTCCTCGTCCGTCGGACAGAAGTTGCCGAGCGATATGACAAGTCCGCCGCCCCTCGCGTAAGCGTTGATTTTTGCGAGCGTTTTTTCGCTCATTACCGAAGTAAACGGCAGAATAATCGACTTATAGCCCGACTTTTCGCTTTCGATCGAACGTCCGTCGCCGAGTTTTGTTTCCACGCCGAAGTCGTTCAGAAAGTCGAAACAAACGCCTTTTTCGTTTAAATTGCAGGTAAGTTCGATAAGTTCTTCGTCAAGTTCGTGAATAGTATATCTGCTAAGCGGACGGAACTCCGCCCACGCGGTTTTAACGGGGAAATACACCGCCGCGTCGGGCGCATACTCTCCCGTCCTTCCGATATAGCTAAGCCTTTTTACGTAATCGGCGTACTCTTTAAAATACTTCCAATACCCGTTCTGGAAGAAAAGCGACGGCGGACTTTCGGTTTTTCTTATACCGTCCGTAGAATAGAAAAACGCGTGCGGCACGAGCATATTTATGCCCTGAACAAACTGCAAATCGGTTTTTCTCTTCATTTTTTCGGGAGTAAGCGACCAGCCGAAACCGCCGAACGTCTCGCTGAAACAAATTTCTTTATCGTAAACATGCGCGGCGGAAGAGCCGAGCCTTTCGGTGATTCTCTTCGGATTTTTATCGATACAGTCTATTCCCGAAGCGTCGAGCGCGCTCATCGCCGTGAAGAAATCGCTTTCCGTCTGTACGAGCGACTCGATAAAATCCTCTCTGTGAAGGTGTCCGATATGAATAAGTCCGTCCTTTTTCAGAAAATCGGAAATGACGTCGAAGTAGCTTTCTTTATAAAATTCCGCCACGGCGGCGTAATAATCGCACCTTGTTTTAACGGATATAGCGCCCATATCCTGCCACAAACAGCACAGGTGCGGACGAATATCGTAACCGAACTTTTCTATAAACCGCTGAGCGAAATCGTTCGTCCAGATAACCGTGTTAAGGTTTTTGCACTGCTCGAAATAGTTCTGATAAAACCCCGGCTCGTCGGTGAAAAAGCCCTTGATAACGCTCCCCCACTTATCGGGAAATCTCTTTTTATACTCTTCGTGAGTGCTTTTAACGAACGCTTTCGTAGCGTTCGGGTTAAGCAAATCGACGTAAGGATATGGCGAATACGCCGGGTGATGTCCGCATTTTTCCTTTCTGAAAACGTAAACCTCCCACAGAAGCGTTTCCGATTTCCACGGTTTGCATTTTTTATTTTCGTAATCGGTTATATCGAGGAAATAATCGTAACTGTGCGCGGCGATAACGCATTCGATTTCGGTATTCGGCTTATCCTCTACGGTTATGTACTGACCGATAACGGGATAAATTTTCTCGACGGAAAGACAAACCGCCGCAAAATTTTCGTTTTCGCCGACGACTTTTCCGCCTGCATAACCGCTCGGCCAATTATCCTCGTCATAAATAAGCGCGGTAAGCCCGAGTTTTTCGCACTCGTTTAAAATAACTCTCGTTTTTTCAAACCATTTATCCGAAAGATATTCTATTTCGCACCCCTTTCTCGAATGAAGAATAACTTCGTCCACGCCTTTTTCTTTCATTTCCAAAAGCTGGCGTTTAAGCTCTTTATCGTCGAGATCTCCGTTTAAAAACCAGAACGGAGCAACCGAATATTCCCGAGGGGGATTTTTAAATTGTTTTTTGTCGAATAATTTCATATCTCAACCCTTTACGCCGTCGGACGAAGAAAGTCCGTTTTGAAGCGGTTTCTGGAATATCGCGTACACGATCAAAATGGGAAGCATAGCGATTATAAGCGCGGCGAATTTAAGCGTGTAGCCCGCGCTTCTGTCGTTCATAAGTTCGTTTATGCCTTTCGATAAAGTGTATTTGCTCTGATCTTTGATAAACGTAATACTCATAACATATTCGTTCCAGATTCCTACAAAGCTCAAAAGTCCTACCATGAATATAGCGGGAACTATCATCGGAACGATAAGCCTTATAAATGCCTGAAATTGATTCGCGCCGTCGATTTCCGCCGCTTCCAGAATGGAATTATTTATGCTCCGCATGAACGGCGTTAAAAGGAATACGTAAAACGGTACGCCTTGAAGCGCGTTCGTGATCATAAGAGTGAAGAGAACGACGTTGTCCTTTGTCAGATTCATTCTCTTGCACATCTGATAAAGCGGAATTAAAAGAAGAACCTGCGGAACCATCATGAATATCGAATAGAACACCTCGATCGATTTCACGACGGGATGAATGAATTTACCCACGACGTAAGCGGAAGTCGCCGTCATTATTATCGACAAAACGACCGTTCCGGCGCTTAAAAAGAGGCTGTTTAAGAAATACTTTGAAAAACTTGCGCCTTCCCATGCTTTTTTGTAGTTCGCCCATTGCAATTTTTCAGGCAACGTCCAGGCGTTCATACTGAATTCCAGGTTTGTTTTTAGCGAACTCACAAACGCCCACAAAAGCGGGAAAATGATGAGAACGGTCCATATTATAAGGAAAACTTTTACGATATTTCTCGTTATGGTAAGCGATTTTTCCTCTACGCGATTTTTGCGATTTTTAACTTTAAGCTCTTTCATAACGACTCACCGACCTTGTTCATTGCAAATTTAACCGAAAGGGAAATAACGCAGGTTATTAAAAGCATGATAAGCGCCGCGGCGTAAGAATATCCGATTTCGAGCGGATTGGAACCCGTACCGACGTAACCTTTAATATAAACGTAAAGCCCCATGACCATAACGCTTCCGTCCGGCGAAAAGACGTTGACCAACGCGAAGTTTCCGCCGAGCGACTGATACAAAATGGAAACGACCATAAACGTTACTTGAAGCCACACTGCGGGCATCGTTATGTACTGAAGCTGTTTCATTTCGCCCGCGCCGTCAATTCTCGCGGCTTCGTAAAGCTCGCCGGGAATTTGATGAATGGAAGCTATCATCGTGAGCATAAAAAGCCCCACGCCGCACCAGCTTGCGACAAAACCTATAACGCCGAGCGGGTATTGCGCTATCCAATCGATATCGAAACCGCTTTTAAAAAACGAGAATATCGCGTTCATAAGCCCCATTTCTGACGGCATGAACACAAAGCCCCAGAGCGAACCGATGATTATCGTGGAAATGACGTTCGGAACATAGAAAACGAATTTATAAAACACCACTTCGGGCGTTTTCATACGGAATCTCGTGAGCGTAACCGCGAAAAGAACCGTTAAAAAGCAAATCAGAACCTCTTTTATGAGCGTTATGACAAGGTCGTTTTTAAGCGCGACCCAGAATTCGGTATCCTTAAAGACTTCGGTGTAATTCTTCCACCCTAAATACTCTAAATTTTTATAATTTCCCGCTTTGTCGTAAAATCCGTCCCAGCTGAAAAAGCTCATTTTTACGGACTGCAAAATGGGGACAACGCAAAAGATTATATAAAGTGCAAGAACTACGCCGCATGTCACGGCAAAAAATATCCATTTGGATAACGTCATATTGCTGTTTATTTTTAATTTACGGTTTTTCGTCATCCTTTGTCGCTCCTTGATTGTTGAATAGTCGACGATAAAGTCGTCTTTTTTGTATATTTCCGCGCGCAAAAAATTTTGCGCGCGGAAACACATATCGAATTATTTACCAAGCTGTTTTCTTGCCTGCTCCGCAAGCTCGTTGCAAACCTGATCCACCGTTTTCTTTCCCGTGACGATAGAGTTTACGCCCTGATTGAATACGGAGTCTACACCGCCCCAGCTTCCGACGTGAAGAACGTGCTTATAAGCGGGATTATTCATAATCGACTGTGCATATTTAAGAACTTCCGAAACCTTGGACTCGTCAAGCTCGACGTTGGTTGCCGACGGAGACTCGGAAAATTCCGCAAACTTCTGCGCTACGTCCGTACGATACAGATATCTTACGAATTCGAGCGCGGCTTCTTTGTTCTGAGCGTTTTCCGCAATCGCGCACGTCTGAGAGGACGCGATGATTACCTGCTGATTTACGTTAAGCGCGGAAGGAGCGTATCTCATTTCGAAACCGTCGGGGATAGATTCGAGATCCGCCATTTCCTTTCTGAGCCAGAGACCGTTCGGAATGAACGCGGCTTTATGGTTGAGCCACTGCATCTGAGATTTGATATGATCGAGCGACTGACAGCTTGCGACCGCGTTGCTCTTCTGAACGATACTCGCAAAACGATTCATAACCGCCTTGAATTCCGCGGAAGTGTAAACTTCTGCGTCGCGGGCGTTCTCTACTCTGTCATAAAATTTGTCGCCGACTTCCGCAAGCGCGGGAAGAATCATACCCTGAACGAGATAACCGGAGTACTGACCGGGATAAATAAGCGCGGCGGCGGCTGTCGAGGCGTTGGAGTCTACCCAGGCGGAAAGCTCGTTGTAATTCGTCGGAACCGTCCAACCCTTCTGAGTAAACCACGCGCTGTCGTACCACATACCGTACGAACCGAGAAGAAGGGGCATACCGTATGTAATGGTTTTGCCGCTCTTGTCGGTATACTTGAACGCATAATCCATCATCGCTCTGTCTTTTATCTTAACGTCTTCTTCGCCCGCAACCGTTGCCGTTTCGAGCCATTCGGTGAAGTCGTAAAGCATGCCGTTTTGAAGCCACGATTCTTTTTCGAGATTACCGTCGAGATAAACGAAATCGGGGGGATTGTCGTTTCTCCAATCTTCTTTCATCGAGTCGTTTACAGTGTTGCCGTACATAGGGATAACGTTGTATTCGGGATGATCTTTTTCGAACATCTGAACAACGTATTTCCACATTTCCGCGCCGTAACCGCCTGTGTAAATTTGAAGGGTGAAATCGGTTTTATTTGTGTTGCCGCCGGAAGTAGAATTCGATCCCGAAGAAGTCGTGTTGCCTTTCGAGTCGCCGTCGGAACTTCCGCCGCCGCAAGCGGCTACGGAAAGAGTCATGCAAAGCGCGAGCGCTCCTACAAGTAATTTTTTGAATTTTGACATTTTTCTGCTCCTTATTTTTTTTGCCTTTAATGGTTTCTTTTTCCCCGCAGAATGCGGGGAAAAACGGGGTATACCCCGTTTTTATCTTTCGCGGAACCGAAATTTTAAACAAAATTTCGGTTCCGCGGAAAGTCCTTATTGTTTTCCTTATTGTTTATTAACCGCGTTTTCTTCTGAAAATCGCTACCGCCGCGGCGGATATAACGAGAAGCCCCAAGCCGACGGAAACATTGCCGATAGCCGAGTTGCACGAGCCTTTGTGCGGACCCTTGCCGCTGCTTCCGCTGTCGCCGCTGTCCGACGAGTCGCCGGGCGTGGGCTTAGTACCGTTCGAATGCTTTTCGGCTCTTAACAAAAGCGTGGTTCCCGCTTCCATTTCAACCTCAACCTTAGTTACGTTTTTAGCGATATATTCGCCTTTGAAAACGTCGTAAACGTCTACTTTCGAGTCGAATTCTATCGTCTTTTTGCCGCCGTAAGGCGAAGCCACCGACACGTAATCGCTGTTTCTGAACACGACGTCGTTTTCGCTTTCCACAAGCTTGACTCCGCAAATTCTCAGAATATTTCTGAGAAGTTCTTCGGGGATATTACCAACCGCCGAGTAAATCGAGATATAGTATCCGCCGTCTTTTGTCTGAACGGCTTTCGCGGCGAGACCCGTGAGATCGCTGTTGTAAATTTTACCGAGCGTTTCCGCGGATTTATCGTTTACGTAAAGCATCGGGTCGACTTTGGTCGAATTTATTCTGCCGTAAAGCTTGCCGTCGAGTCCTTTCGTGTAAGCGTCGTTTCCGACGATTTTTATGCCGTAATAGGACGAAGGCGCTTTTGCGAGCGTTATATCGGTAAGCGCGGAAACGTAATCGACGGACATAGTGCCGTCCGAGCCGTAAATGCCGGGAACGCCTACCCAGATTATCGTTTTTCCGTTCTTTTTGAGATATTTGCCGATCGCTTCTTTCTGTTTATCCGTAACGTTCGTCGCAAGGATAAGATATACGTCGTAATCTCTCGCGAAGCCGTCCTCGATATCGGAAAGGTAAAGCATATCGTAAGAAGTTCCGATATGACCGAGACTTTCTTTCTGTTCGTATAACGCCTCGTAAAGGAAATGATACGTTCCGTCGAAAGAATACGCGAGAGTCGTCGCGATGTCGTCGCCGACAACGAACGCTATTTTAGAAGTACTCTTAACGGGCTTAGACACCGCTCTGTCCCATTCCGCTTTCGCGGTTTTTATCATTGAATAGATTTCGGGATCGTCGAACCAGCCGCCGTACATATCGTACCACCAGAGACCCGCGCCTTTGATCATCATATTCGCGAAATCTCTCTTCAAAGCTTCGACAGACTCTTTAAGCGTGTACGTTTTGCCCCATTCGCCCAGAAGCGCGGGATTTGTAGTCTTGCTGTCGAAATAAACGGTACGGCTGTCGCACTCGATTATCGGGAGCTTGCCCGCCGTTATGATCGTGTCCACCATCATCATATAGGACGCGCTCATGCCGAGAAGTCTTTCGTCGTAACAGATAGGCGAGCAAAGGAAATCGATATAAGGCGAAGCTATAACTCTCGAAATCGAAGCGTTCGCAAGTCCGTTGCCTTCGTAAGTAAGTCCGTGCGTGAGATATCCGTTATACGTTCCGACGATCCATTTGTTATCTATCGCTTCTTTGACGATTTTTGCAAGATAAAGAATGCTGTCCGTCGTCATATCGCACATAAACGTGTGGAAATCGATAACGTTTCTCTGCGCCTTTCCGTCGAGAAGGGTTTCGTTTGTCAAAGCCTTTCTGTCGTCATAACTCGGAACGGTCGCGGTTTCGCAGGTGATACCCTTTTTGCCCCAGGCAGTCGCCAGGGCTTCGTCGGTCACGTATTTTTCTTTAAGCCATTTGCGGAAAGCTTTCAGCGCGTCGGCTCCGAAATCGGCGCACTCGGAAAGCGTAACTCCGTAATACTGCCACTCGAACGTCGCGCCCGCCGCGATTTTAACGGCGAACATATGCCCCGCGTAAGGCTGAGCGAGAACATGCTCCAAAAGAGCCTGATAGAACACGCCTACGTCTTGTCTCCATTTTTCGGAAGCGTAGCTTATGCCCACTTTTTCGCCCTTGCTGTTCACGGCGTAAGCGTCGGGATTAAGTTTAAACCACCAATCCGGCGGATCCGCGTCGAGCATAAGCATAAGTTTAGCGGACGGCGCGCCTTGAAGAGTTTCGTAAACTACTCCGTCGAGAGCCGAGAAATCGTATTTTCCGTAACCCGTCCACATCGAACCCGAGCTGTTCATATTATAAATACGACAGTTGGGAAGGCACATAAGGTCTACGTCCGCGCCGTACATTCCGCTTGCGTACTCCGTTTTGAAAACGGTTTTCTGTTCGCGGAGATACATCATCGGCGCAACCTTTTCGCCGTTTACTACAAGCTGAACTCTTCCGTTCTCTTTTTCGAGATGACTCTCTGTTAAAACGACGTCGCTCGTCGTTATCGCGACGTATTTACCTCTTATGATGTTGTTTGCGTATCTGCTGTTCGTGATAGAAAATTCTTCGGTGTCGAATTGAAGCTGATAGCTGCCCGAATCGAGATAATCGGGAACTTCAACCCTGTAAGTTACGATATTATCCTCGCCGATAACCCATTCGGATGATTTTTTGCCCGAAACGAGGGTCGGAATAAGCCATGTTTCCATAACTTCGTCTTCGTCGGCAACGTATTTGCTTCTGAAATTGACTTTAAAGGAAATATCGCCCGAAATCTGCTCTTTGATATTTGCGTTGAACGTGAATTCCACCGTTTCGCCCGCGTTTGCGGCTTCGGTGACTTTCGCGCTCTTTATCGTGACTTTCGGCAACGATTCCGCGCTCTGTTTATAAACTATTTCGCCCCACGGCATGCACGGCGGCGCGCCGATAACGAAACAGGATTTCCATTTAGAATCGTCGTAATCGCTTTTTATCCAATCCTTTGTCGATAGTTTCTCCGATCCGCCGTTATACGAAAGAAGAGTTCCGTCCGAGTATACGCGCATTTTCTTACCGCTTTCGAGCGTCAGTTCGAGATCGAAAAGCACTCCGCCGTAATAAGACTCGTTGTAAACCTCGAACGCGAGCGTGTTTTTGCCTACGACGAGCTGATCTTTGATGTAAGCTACAAGCACGTTTGCCCAGGCGTTTTTGCCGGGATCGGAAAGTTCGGTTCCGTTTACGTACGTCGTGATGACGTCGTCGCCCGTAAGCTGAATCTGAGCCGAGACGACAGGCTCGGTAAGCGTGAACGTCTTACGGTAATAAGCGTACATATACGCTCCGCCGTAAGCCACGTCCGCATACGGGAAACATACCCATTTGGCTTCCCAACCGCTGCCCGCGGTCTTCGGATCGTAAGTTTTATCTATTCTGATATTGTCGAAAGAAACGGTGCCGTTGCCTTCGTTTTTATAAATTATCTCGACGTAAGTTCCCTGCGGCTCGATAAATTCCGCCAAAAACTCGTTATTCGTCGTTTTAAGCTCGAATTTCTTGCTTTCGAGAAGTTTTCTGTTGTAATCGAGCCAATTAAGTTCGATAACGGGTTTCGCCCCGCCCGTCGTAACGCATTCGCCCGTTATGGAATAACCGTTGCCGTAAAGAAGAGCGATCGTCTCCGTTTTAGCCTGTTTTCCGCCCGTTAAAACGAGTTTTCCGTCCTTGAACGATTCGGGTTCGGCTACGTAGTCGTCGGGAATCCCCTCATCCGAAATGCTTTCAAAGTCCTCGATATAAGCTACGTTGCCCGATTCCTTGCAGAACACGCCGTCGATATAACAATCGGTTTTACCTTTGGAAACGGTTATCGTAATCCCTACGGAAACCGAGCCTTGCGGCGCAATATACCTTATCCACACGTTAGTCCAATCGGAAAGTCCTTCGCCGTTTTTAAGGTAAACGTACGGGCTTGTCTGCGTGCCTATCACGTTTCCCGCAGTACCGTAATAACTTACGGTTATCGTCGCTTTCGAACCTTTCGAGTTTTCGGAACGCATGCGGAAACCGATATCGTAAGAACCTGCGGAACGCACGTCTACTTTTGCAAGCGAAGTCATCGTGAACGCCGAAGCGTAGTCTTCTCTTACGATATGCGCGGAAGTCGCTCCGTCGTAATAAATCTCGTCGCTGAACGAGAAATCCGAGCCGTTGGACAAAAGCCAGCCGAGCGGAGTCGTCATATTGCCCTTTCTTTCGAATCCGCCGTTAAACGTTATTTCGCCGAGCTGTTCGATAGAAAATTCGTCGTAATAAACGCCTTTTTCGCCCGTAGGCGCGATATCAAGCTGAATCTGAGCTTTTTTGGCGGTGGCGTCCGTCGTGAAAACCGCGGAAATAAGTCTGTAACCGCTCGTTGAGCCGGTAACGGTTGCGGAGTCGACCCAAAGATAAGTGTTGGGTGTTTTTTTGCCGTCTGCCGTATACTGTCTTATACATAAAGAGCTTGTCGCCGTATCCGACTCGGAACGATAATAGAACGAAAGAAGATATGTCTTTCCGCCATCTACCGCAAATTCCGAGCTGTTCACAACGCCCCTTATAAGGCTGTTGCTCGAAAGATTGACGACTTTAAGCGAAACGCCTTTGTAAGCCTCCTCTCCGCTGACGACAGAAAACTTCACGTTCGCGAGCGATTCGTTTTGCTCGTTTAACCCTATCCACGTCGACCACCCCGTCGGCATATTGTTCGTAAGGTCTTCAAGCCCCGGATTTACGATTGTCGTCACCGTTTCGGCGTTCGCGCCGTAAATTCCGCTTATGCCGAAAGACAGGGAAACCGCCGCGAGAAGCGAGCAAAGAAGAATAGCTAAGGTTTTTATCCTTTTAAATCTGAACTTCATTTACAGGTTTTTCTCCTTTTTTGCCTTTAAAATTTTGCTTTTAATCCTGCGACGGGGTTGTTTTATCGCAACAACCCCGTCGGAAAATATTATTTTGACTTTTTAGTCTTTTTTACGTTTTATGAGTACGAATGCCGCAGCAGCTAAAACTCCGAGAGCCGCAACTCCGCCGTAAACGTTCGACACGCAGCCTTTCTTTCCTGTGCTTGTGCCATCGCCTTTGGAGTCGGACGGTTTTTCGGAAGTCGAACCGCTTGTAGAATCGGAACCGCTCGTCGAGTCGGAACCGTTCGGTTTTTCGGAAGTCGGTACGTAATCGGGATCTTCCGCGCCGCAAACGGTACATTTTCCGTTTTCATAGTTATGCGCTTTCTTCGGAATAACGGTTACGTTTGCTTCGGTTTTACAGATCTTGCAAACGTCTTTCTTCAATCCCGTTTCCGTGCAGGTAGCTTCCTTAACGACTTCGGTTTTGTAATCGTGTTTGCCCGTCGCGGTAAGAACGGTCACGTTGAATTCCTGTTTGCACATCTTGCAAACGTCTTTATCCACGCCGTCGCGGCAGCTCGGTTCCACACGAACATGTTCGAGGTCGTGATCGAGCATCGGAATTTTCTCGATGTAAACGTTCTTTTCGCAGTCCGCGCAGTAATAGTACTTTCCGCCAACGTTCGTGCAGGTAGCTTTTACGGTAGTGATCTTATCGTCTTCGGGAGTCGCATGGGTATGCGTTCCGAGCATTAAATATTTAAACGCAACGTATTCGGTTGCCGTACATTTAATTCTTACGGTCGTAGTTCCTTCGGGTAATTCGATAAATCCGTTTTCGTCGGTTTCAATTTCCTTGTCTCCTACGATAGCGGAAAATTTAACGTTACCGGTATAAGTTTTGCAGCCCACCGCTAAGGTACGCTTAGAAACCGTGATTTCTTTGCTTATCGCGCTTGCGGGAGCTTCTTCCGTTCCGTACAGGCAGATCTTCCAATCGGGCTTAGCGTCAGGTTCCCATCTCTTATCAAACACAAGACCGTAAACGTTACCGTTGCCGTCAAACGTCCAATCTTTCGCAACATAGTTTACGTTACCCTCGAACGTACCGTACGGGAACACGTTTTCGCCTAAAACAACTTCGGGAGCAACAAGAGTTTTGTTTGTGATAACATCGTTACCTTCCGAGTCTTTAATCGAAATATTTCTGAAATAAGTAGGCCAACCGGCACCCGAGTCGCCGTAAAGCTCGATAGCCGTAGCCTTGCGAGTTTCGTTATTACCCCTGTCGGTAACTTCGACTCCTGCGACGAATTCAAACGATTGAGACATCCACTTTGCCGCCGTAGCCTGCCCGCAAGATCCTAATGTTATCTGATCTTGCCAATATGTGCCGTACAATGCTACCGCGGCTCCACTGCCGCCGGAGCGATAATCGAAACTTAAAGTGTAAGTTTCCCCTTGTTTAAGCTTTGTAGTATCGAATGTAAAAAATCCTCTTTCACCATTAAGCACTCCATTGACATCCGGCTTCGTAGTATTGTCTTTCGTTTTAGAAGAAGACACGAAAACGTATGTTCCGTCTTCCTGCTTTGCAACGTTAATGTTGTTAGTTATATTGTATCCTTCGAGATATGCGCCCGAGAACGAACCGTTGGAAATATACTGCATCGTGCTTCCGTCTTCATCCGTACCCGTTATTTTAAGATCGTCGATAAGATACCCACCTTGTGAGGTAATTGCTATCCAACACGGCTCCGACACCCCGGCAACTGCTCTAAATTCAAATTCGTATGTTTGCCACTCTGTATCGGCAGTTCCGGCTGTACTAGAAACTCCCGGAGCGTAATATCTTAAATTCGGATCGTCATCGTAATGATCGAGACGGATACTCAAACTGTCCGCAGTTCCTCCGCTCGTGTTTTTATATTTAAAAGAAAGCTTATAATCTCTGTCGAGCGGCAGTATTCCGAAAACGGTTTTATAAACATCCTTATGGTTGAGTTTCAGGCACTTTCCGTCTTTGTCCGAACTATCAAAAGCAATGTTCGCACTACTTAAAAGGGGCGCGTCGGGTTGATCTTCCGTACATCCATTACCTAAACCTATCATTCTGAACGTATTGGTATTTACGCCCGCGTTGGAAGGTTTGAAAGTAATGTCGTCAACGTAGAAATCGCCTATGCCTTCCGCACGAATTCTGAGAATAAGCGTTTTTGCGGAATTGGAAGTCTTGTACGAGAACGTCGTCTCCGTCCAATTGTCTCTTTTCCCCTCGACAGCACCATAAGCGACGTTTTCGTCTCCGACAACACTTCCGTTATCAGCATGTTCTTTAATGTTAAAATAAATCTTATTACCGGATGTCTCCGGGCAAATGAGCTTCACGAATGCGCCGACAATGTAAGTCTGGTCGGGAGCAACGTCGAACGCATAGGAATACATAACGAGTTCGCCGTCCGCCTTGTCTCTTTTCATATGCAAAGCGTTGCCTGTTCTGCCGTCTTTCGTTGCAAGGACATGGAGATTTTCAGATTCATATGCCCAACCGCGTGCTTTTCCGTCTGCGTCTTTGTCGTCCTTGAAATAATACTGCCAATTTTTAAGAGCCTCGTTTGCGCCTGTAATTTCTACGTTCTGAGCTTCGAATCCCTTAGGAATAACGACTTCTTCGCTGCCCGCGTTGACGACAGGAGCCGCCACCGATACCGATAATGCCGCGATCAGCGAAGCCGCCGCCGCAACAATACCAAATTTGCCAAACTTTTTCATTGATTCTCCTCCTTATAGATTTTTAAGTCCCGAATTTTTCGGTTTCCCCGATTAAACGATAGCGTTATATACCGATTTCATACCGTGCCGTATAAGCGGCGTTTGTATGCCCGCTTTACGTTGTACAAATGCGGTAAAAGGCTCGCTTTACGCTGTACAAATGCGGTAAAAGGCTCGCTTCACGTTATACAAATGCGATAAGCGGTTCGCCTTACTACAATGAATACAAGTTTAATCGAATGTGATTTTATAAACTCGCTTTTCATAAACCCGCATTACATAATCGTATATGCGCGCCGTATATAACGCTTGATAAAATAGCGGTTAAACGAATCATCCGTGACCCGCCGCCGCGCATTTTGCGGCAGCTTTCTATCATAAGCATAAATATTCTACACTACCGAAAGCCCGTTGTCTTGTCTTATTATAAACAAAAAGTGCTTTTTTATATAATTTTCAATTCCAAAAACCAATTTTTGCCGTTTTTTTAGGCTTTAATGAATAATCATACGTTCTCCCCGCAAAAAACACCCCAAGCCCCACCCCGAGCAAAAAAGCAAAAACCGCCAAGCGAAACATTCCTTGCCTTCCCCATTCGGGGAAGGTGGATTTTGCACGCACAAGCGGGCAAAAGACGGAAGAGGACAAGAAGCCTTCTCCCGTTGGAGAAGGGGGACCGCTTGCGGTGGAAGAGGACCGTGCAGACTAAATCAAAAAATAAAGCTTTATACTTTTTCAGACTTTATACAATGTCCTCTCTCGTCGCCTACGGCGCCACTTCGCCTACGCGGCGGACGCGCCCTCTCTGTCAGCCGTCGGCTGACATCTCTCCCGTTTCAGCGGGAGAGTTTTACCCAAGAGGGGAAAGCCTATATTAGCCTTCTCCCTTTGGAGAAGGTGTCGGCGAACGCCGACGGAAGAGGACAACAAGAGAAAAACCAAGTTATTTCACGGACTATTTTATAAAAATCAAATTTATACTTTTACAAATAATCACACATTTTCCGAGCAGATACAAAAACAGCCGCCCGTCGCGCCGAAGCGCGACGGGCGGCAACCTTTTTCAAAATTTTTTATTCGTCTTTTTTACGCTTTAACGAAACCGCGCCTACGGCTGCGATAAGCACCGAAACAAGCGGCGCGACCGCCGAAACGGACGAAGCACAACCCTTTTTGTCGTTTCCGCTGTTTCCGCTGTTTTCGCCCTTTCCGCCCGAAGAGTCGGACGACTCGGCAGACCCGAGAGACCCCGAAATTTCGGAAGAAGAACCCGTTTCGGAATTATCAGGCTCTTCGATTTTCGTGTAAACGGCGTTTACGGTTATGTTCTCGAAGGTGAATTCATGCGGCTCCCATTCGCCATCGTAGCCTTTCTTTTTCGGAACGACGGGTATGTCGAAATCGTAATTTTCTATGGTATACGTCACTTCTCCGACCTTTTTCCCGTCCGCCATATAGGTTACGGTATAAACAATCGGCGTGTAAACCGCGGTGACTATCTGTCCGCGAGTAAACCCGAGCGAATAATCTCCCCAATCCGCATTGTAAAATTTTCTTTCGGGTAAATCGTCGGGCGCGACCACGTAATCGACCGTATCGACGGAATATTCGAAAGTTTTATCCTCTTTTCCTTCGCATCTGAACGTAATCGTATATTTTTCGACGGGCGTTTCCGCCTCTACTTCATAATATATCACAACCGTCGTTACGTTATCCCAACCGTCGATCGCCGTTATCGTGCAGGTGTGATTTCCGGCTCTGAGTCTGCCGTTGAAATCCAACGCGCCCTCCGACCAGGTATACGTCACGTCGCACGCGCCCGAATCGTCGGTTACGGTTATATAGTCGAGCGTGGGATAAGTCCCCTCGGTCGTTTTAAACCTCGTCACGGCGGCGTTTATAACGGGCGCGACGGTATCGGGCGGCAGCGTTTCCACATTTATGCTGTCGATAAACATTTTCGCCACCCCGTTGGCGCGTACTCCGAACACGAATTTGCCGAGTATGCCGTTCGGGCAAAGCTTATCTATCGCTTCGCTTGCAAGCGAAACGGCTATCCACTGCCCCGTCTGATCGCCGATATACTGTTGAAAAAACCAGCCGCCTTTGCCATCGGGGATACGAAGTTCGGGATACTTGTTGTTGTCCGCCGCGTTTTTCTCCATATAAAGCCTGAAAGAAACGCCCGAAATGTGTTTTCTTTTATAACCGAACGAGGAAAAATCGAACGACATATCGAAAGACGAAGTTGCGCTCGAAGCGATAAGAACGAAATCGCTCGTAAAGCCGCTCGGAACGCCTTTCGCGCTTGCGTTTTCCTTGGAAACAACGGCAAAACCACATCCGCCGTACTGATTTTCGCCCGCAATGTCTTCACAGTCGTAAGTAAACCCGTTGCCGAAAACAGGCGCGGGCAAAAGCGATTTTACCTTATTACCGTTGAAATTCATATCGCCGTATCTCAAAAGCCCGTCGCTTGCGGAAGCAATAGCGAAATCCACACCGACAAGCTTTCTCTCTTCGCCGTCCGAATAGGTCATTTCAAGATGAACGTTCTGCTCGTCCTTTTGGGTCAGGCAAAGCTCTATTTCGTTATAATCGTTAAACAAATCGCGAGAAACCGTGGCGATATTCGTTTTTCTCGACCAACCACTCATATCGCAGCTCATAACCGTTACGGCTTTACCGGGGTTATAATAAAGGTAAAAACCGTAATAGCCTATGCCGAACGCCATTCTCAGCTGCTGCGTCGAATCGACGTTTTTATAGCCGAAGGAAACCGTTTCCCCGTAACCTATCGCCTTGTTTCCGACATATTTCATTTCTTTTTTTACACTGCTTACCTCGCCTTCCGAAAGCGTCGTAACCTCGGAAATATCGTATTTCGTCGCAGCGCCGTCATCGGCTTTCGCATTGCCCGCGGAAAAAGCCGCGGAGAAAGCCGACGAGAAGCAAACGAGGAGCGTTGCAAATAAAATCGTAAATAATTTTTTCATTTTTCTCCCCTCCTTAGTCCTCTAACAAAATACTGCGGATAGAAGCGATATCAGCCGCGGTAATACCCATTTCTATGGCGTAATTAGCCGCTTTTTCGGCAAGCGTTCCGCCCGATTTAGCTTTGATTTGCTCCATCATCGCATTGAAAGGAGCGTATGCGCCCTTTTCCGTCACATTGTCGCAAGTACCCGCAAAGGACAGATTCGAGAACTCGTATTCGCGGTAAATATCCTCCTCGGCAATGCCGCAAAGCATCTGGATATACGCCGCGAGCGTTCCCGTGCGGTCTCTGCCTATCGCACAATGGAAAATCATCGGATAGTTGTTTTTATCGGCGCAAGCCCTCAATTCGTCGCAAAAATATGCGATATACTCATCGCCATAGCCGAACTCGATTCCTTTTTCATGCCCGACGTAAAACGCGCCTTTGATATTGATAAGCTTGACGTCGTCGCCGAGCGGGGATTTCGTAATGCTGTCGCCGCGAAGGTCGAGTTCGGTTTTTATGCCGAGCATACGCAGTTGTTTAATTCCTTTCACGGTGATCGAATCGAGATTTGCCGAACGGTAAAGCATACCGTATTTAAAAGTTTTTCCGTCGACTGTTTTCAAGCCGCCGAGATCGCGCGAGTTGGATACGCCGTCGGCGGTGATCGCTCTCACGCTGCCTTTCGTAGTAAATCTGTACGCTTTGGAAGTTCTCTGTTCGCCGTTTTTCAGCGACACCTTCACTTTCCAATAATATTCTCTGTTCGGAATAAGGTTTTGCAAAAGGTACTCGGGCTTTGTAGTGAGATACTTCTCGGCGTTTCCGAAAAACTTGTCCTCGGAAAGGTAAACCTGATAATACTCCGCTTCGTCCGATTGCCATTCGAGCTTAACGTCGTTCATAAAGTACTGATCGCCTTTTCCGTAGTAAGCGTAACTGCTTTTTCTCGTGTACTCGGCGAAATATTTCTTCACGGTCGCGTTGTCCAGGTCGATTTCCGCGTTCTGAACGGGCGAAACGACGGTTATAACGTCGCTTTGCGGCGCCGAACTTCCCGTTTTTCCGAAAACCGAAATTCCCGTGTAAACAGAACACGCAACGGCAATCGAAATCGCGAAGCAGATCGCGGCGATTTTTAAAAATTGTTTTTTCATTTCTTCCTCCTCGTCGATAATTCGTTTTTTATCAAACACTTACATTTTACTATCTTTCCAAGCGCTATGTCTTGCCGTAATTTATAATAAATGCGCAAAAATGTGCTTTTTTATATAATAATTTCGATATATCACGGGTTTTCACGAAATTTATTTGCGGTTTTGTTTATCAAAACGCTTGAAATTTTTATGCGAAAAATGTATAATCCACTAAAAAGGATTATCGCGGGAGGGCAAAAAAATGAGTAAACTCGAAAAAATGGTATTGAACAAAAACCTGCTTTGCAGAAAATATACCACGCCCAACCGTCCGCATTCGCACAATATCTGGGAGCTTGTGCTGTTTGAAAAAGGCGAAACGTCGAATATCGTGAACGGTAAGGAATATATCGCAAAGCCCGGCGACGTTTTTCTGCTCGGTCCGCCGCACACTCACGCCATAATTTTCCGCTCCACGCCGCACCTACACAGAGATATGTATTATACGGACGAGGAAATAAGGTCGATTTGCGCGATGTTTTCGGGTAATTTATACGAGAAATTTTGTTCGGACGACGTGCTTACTTTCCATATGTCGGGCAATTCGTTTCAGACGGTGATCCGCCAGGCGGAAAAACTCAACTCTCTGTCCGTGATTGTCGGCAAAGACAACGGAATAGGCACCGACGAACTCAAACAGATCAGCGTTTCCGTTCTGCATTTCGTAATCGGGCTTTATCGTACAAAGCTTTTCACCAACACGCCCGCTTATCCGAAATGGCTGCTCGATATTCTTCAAGTTTTAAGCTCGCCCGAAAACTTTACAAAGTCGGTAAACGACATAATTTCGGAAACGTATTATTCCCACGCGACGGTTTCCAACGCCTTCCGCAAATATCTCGGCGTAACGCTTTCCGATTATCTCATAAATTTAAGGCTCGATTACGCCGCGGAACTTCTGACGAACACGTCTATGACGACGCTCGAAATATGTTCCGCCGTAGGCTACGATTCTTTATCTTATTTCATAAAGCAATTCAGAAAGAAATTCGGAACGACTCCGCACAAATACCGTTCCGACTCGAAAAAACAATAAACAGCCTTCGGATAAAGCAACCAATAAAAGGCTTCTATCAAGCTTCTCGCAGGCGGGCGATCAGTTGAAACGCCCCTACTTTGTGTTAACGTGTAATTACTCTTGCCTTCTCCCTTTGGAGAAGGTGTCGGCGAACGCCGACGGAAGAGGACTGCGCAGACTGAATCAAAAAAACAAAGCTTTGTGCTTTCTCGGACTTTATACAATGTTCTCTCTCGTCGCCTACGGCGACACTTCGCCTACGCGGCGGACGCGCCCTCTCTGTCAGCCATCGGCTGACATCTCTCCCGTTTCAGCGGGAGAGCTTACCCCAAAAGGGGAAAGCAAATTTTTTCGCGGGCAAAAGACGGAAGAGGGCAAGCCGCAAAAGAGAAAAACCGACAATAAAATACGGGGCGGCCGCAGGTTTAAACAAAACCCACGGCCGCCCCGCTTCTTTACTTGAATTTATTGCTATTCAGCCCCGTTTTTGCCGTTTAATCGACTTATACGCGGACTTATACGTTTTCAAAGCAAATTTTCTCTCGCTTCGATCTCACCACTTTTCTTTGGTTTCGACCTGCTTTTTGCAAAGTTCCACGAAATCGTCGAGCTTCATTTTGCCTATATCGCCCGAACCTCTCTTTCTGATAGCGACTTCGCCGTTCGCGGCTTCCTGTTCGCCGACGACGAGCATATAAGGAACCTTTTCAAGTTCGGCGTCTCTGATCTTCTTGCCGATTTTCTCGGGACGAAGATCGTTTTCGGGACGAAGACCCGCGTCGAACAACTTCTTGTAAACTTCTTTGCAATAAGCTTCGCTCTTTTCGGAAACGTCCATAATCTTAACCTGAACGGGAGCGAGCCAAAGCGGGAATTTACCCTCGAAATGTTCGATCAGAATACCGATAAATCTTTCGATAGAACCGAATACGACTCTGTGAATCATTATCGGGCGGTGCTTCTCGCCGTCCTCGCCGACGTATTCGGCATTGAATCTCTGCGGAAGCTGGAAGTCGAGCTGAATGGTACCGCACTGCCACGTTCTGCCGATAGAATCGGTAAGGTGGAAGTCGATCTTCGGTCCGTAGAACGCGCCGTCGCCTTCGTTCACGACGTAAGGAAGTTTAAGTTCGTCCAAAGCCTCTCTCAAAGCGTCGGTAGCGTGTTCCCAATCCTCGTCGGAACCGATACTGTTGTCGGGACGAGTGGAAAGCTCGACGTGATATTTGAATCCGAAAAGGCTGTAAACCTCGTCGATAAGCCTTACGACGCCTTTGATTTCGGGCGTGATCTGCTCGGGAGTCATATAGATATGCGCGTCGTCCTGAGTGAAGCAACGAACTCTCATAAGTCCGTGGAGCTGACCCGATCTCTCGTGACGATGAACGAGTCCGAGTTCGCCTATTCTCATGGGAAGATCTTTATAACTTTTCGGTTCCAGCTTATAAATAAGCATTCCGCCCGGGCAGTTCATGGGCTTGATCGCGTAATCTTCTTCGTCCACCTTAGTGGTGTACATATTTTCTTTGTAGTGATCCCAATGTCCCGAAGTTTCCCAAAGCGATCTGGAAAGCATAATGGGTGTGGAAACCTCGACGTAACCCTCTCTGCGGTGGATCTGTCTCCAATAATCTATAAGCGCGTTTTTAACGACCATACCGTTGGGAAGAAAGAACGGGAAACCTTTGCCTTCGTTCAAAAGCGCGAAAAGTTTAAGTTCTTTGCCGAGTTTGACGTGGTCGCGCTTCTTGGCTTCTTCGAGCATGGTGAAATAAGCTTCCATATCGGCTTTTTTGAAGAACGCCGTGCCGTAAATTCTCGTGAGCATCTTGTTCTTCTCGTTGCCTCTCCAATAAGCTCCCGCGATCGACGTAAGCTTGAAAGCTTTTATAAGTCCCGTGGAGGGAAGGTGCGGACCTCTGCAAAGGTCGGTGAAATCGCCCTGTCTGTAAAACGAGATAACGCTGTCCTCGGGCAGGTCTTTTATAAGCTGAACTTTATAAGGTTCTTTGTATTTTTTCATCAAAGCGATAGCGTCCTCTCTCGGGAGTTCGAATCTCTCTATCGCGAGATCGGCTTTGATGATTTTCTTCATTTCTTCTTCGATTTTGGGAAGATCGTCGATAGTTATCGGCGTTTTGAAATCTATATCGTAATAAAATCCCGTGTCTATGGTAGGACCTATCGCGAGCGAGCAGGTCGGGTAAATCGACTTGACCGCCTGAGCCAGAACGTGCGCGCAGGTGTGGCGATAAATATTCAAAGCCTCGGGGTCTTTTGCCGTTACGATAACGACTTCCGCGTCCTCTTTGAGCGCGTACGAAAGATCGACGAGTTTGCCGTTCACCTTTCCCGCGATAGCGTTTCTCCTGAGTCCTTCGCTTATTGCGGAAGCGACGCCCGCAACGGTAGTTCCCTCGGGAAGTTCGAGAATTTTTCCGTCTGTAAGAGTAATTTTCATATTAGAATCTCCTTTTGTTTTCGGCTCTTTTCATAATAGGCGCACGGGTAAAGCAAAATCCGTCGTAAAAAAAAGCCCTTAAACAAGCAACTTCACGTTACTTATTTAAGGACGAAAATATCTTTCCGCGGTTCCACCTTATTTGCCCGAATTTTGTCTTATTCAAGCCTCTTTTCGCCGACTTCGAGGCTCGGCTCGCCTTGTCCACGAAAAGCGGTTTCGTTTACGTTTTATCCTGCGCGGCTCTCAGCTCCCCACGCTCTCTGTACGGCTTATACGGACTACTTGTCTTCCCGTTACGGACATTTACTTATACACATATTATATTCTCCGCCGAAAATTTGTCAACCGTTTTAAGCGACTTTTTTTATTTTTCTCTTTGCGGGCGATAACCGAAGCCGATATTTATAAATCTATTTCCGACTTGAACGAAATTTTCCCGCCGTAAAAATCTCTTAAATATCTCCTGTCGGCTTCGGGGATTTCCGACCCGACTTCCACTCTTCCGCTCGCGGATAAAATCACTTCCCGAAGTATTTTTCCTTCGTTTTTGCAAGGAAGCGCGGGAAGCAGCCGCGACCTTTCGAGAAGATTGTAATTTCCGTCGTAAACCGAGCCGTTTCTCACGATCGCCTTTTTCCCGCGCTTTTCCCCGACGAGAAACCGCACGAATTCTTTAAGCTGCCCGCTCGTGAACACCGACGGAATATACCCCACGACCTCTTCCCACTTACGTTTTAAAGGCGCGAGTCTGAAATTGAAAATTCCGTCCACGGCGTAATCCTTTAAAGTCCGTATCCTTCTTATAACGTATCTTTTGTCGTCGTCGATATCGGCGGCGATAAGCGCGCTGTATAAAATCTCTCTTTCGAAAGGTTTAAGCCCCGCGGCGGGAATTCCCTTTTTAAAATAATCGTATTTATACCCGACGGTTATAACGTCCGCGATTTTATCTTCCGTTTCGCTCCTTAAATAATCTTCGTATTTATCCGGAACGGAAATAACGAGCGTTTGCCGCCCTCCTCCGCCGAAAATCTCAAAGCTTCCGCCCGCGTCCTTTATAACCTCCGCAAGCGTCGCCGCAACGTACTTTACCCCCGAAAACCTGTTATCCTCGTCAGAAATTTTTATAAGTCTCATGCTATTAGTCTATGCTAAAAACCGCGTTTAATTTAACAAAACTTCTTTCTCGGAGAATTTTTTTTCATAAGCCTGTAAAACAGCTTGTAAATTTCGGAGAACAGAACGCACGTCGAGCATACCCCGATTATCTTCGCCCAGATAACAGGCGGGAGCGGCTCGGTTTTGAAAAATCCGCCTAAAACCTGCGTAATCAGTATCTGAAAAGCAAAAGTAACGGCAAAAACGACCACCATAAGCTTATTATTTCCTATCGACTCGAAAACGCTTTCGCCGGAAAGCTTGCGGCAGTTAAAGGCGTTGAAGAGCTGGAATATGACGAACATACAGAAAAGAGTCGTCGGAACGAGGTTTATTCCCGCGCCTAAAAAGTCGAAAAGATACTGTAAAACGATGAGCGTCGCCATATACGCGCCCTGCGCGACTATCCTTACGAGCATTTTCGGCGTTACTATTCCGTCCGTCCGTTTCACGGGTTTTCGGCTTAAAACGTCCTTTCCGCCCCTTTCGAGACCGAGCGTGAGCGCCGGCGGTCCGTCCATGATTATATCTATCCAAAGAAGTTGCACGGCGTTGAAAGGACTCACAAGTCCGAACGAAAGGCTTATAATCACCACGAGCATAGCCGTCACGTTCACCGTGAGCTGAAAAGTAATAAATCTCTGGAAATTCCTGTAAATGTTTCTGCCGAACGAAACGGCTTTGACTATCGTCGAAAACGAGTCGTCCAGAAGCACGATATCGCTCGCCTCTTTCGTTATTTCCGACCCGGACCCCATAGCTATGCCTATATCGGCGTGTTTTATAGCGGGGGCGTCGTTCACCCCGTCGCCCGTAACGGCTACGACCGCGCCCGACATTTTCAAGGCTTCAACGACTTTTAGTTTAACCGACGGCGTGCTTCTCGCGATAACGCCTACCCCGCCTATTTTCTCTTTCAATTTTTCGAGCGGCATAGCCTCTATCTCGTCCGCCATAACGACCTCGTCGGCGGACGTTATTATCCCCGCTTCCATAGCGATCGCGGCGGCTGTCGAGGCGTTGTCGCCCGTCATCATTTTAACCGCTATACCCGCGTTTTTACACAGTTCTACGGATCGCGCGACGTCCTTTCTCAAAGGGTCGGAAATGACGACGTAACCGTCGAAAACAAATCCGCCTTGCTTTATCGTTTCCGTAATGCCGCACTTCGGATTTTCCTTTCTGGCGAACGCGATGACCCTTTTGCCTTTTTTCTGAAAGACGCTTATCTCCGAGAGAATGGTTTCGGCTTCGTCGGATTTATCGGAAAGCGGCAATATTCTTTCGGGCGCGCCCTTAATAAAAACGGTACTTTTTCCGCCCGCAAAACACTCCGAAGCCATATACTTATTATCCGAATTAAACGGTAAAACCCCGCCTATAAGTCGTTTATCGCGCAGTTTTTCATAATTCACCCCTTGTTTTAAGGCGTACTTCAAAAGCGCGCCCTCGGTCGCCGAACCGTACGCTTTGAGGTTGGATTTTTCGGTTTTCAAAATAGCCGAGGAATTGACGGCGGAATTTAAAAGTATGTTTTGTTCCGAGGTTTTGCCTCTCTCGCCGAAAATTCTTTCGACTTTCATATCGTTTTCGGTAAGCGTTCCCGTTTTATCCGAACAGATAACGCTCACGCACCCCACCGTTTCCGCGGCGACGAGTTTTCTTATGAGCGCGTTGGATTTTGCGAGTTTCAAAACGTTTAACGAAAGCGAAATCGCGGCGGTTGTGGGCAGTCCCTCGGGAACGGCGGCGACGATTAAGACGATAGCTTCGATAAAAGCGTCCTGGACGGACAAAAAGCTCAGCGAGTCGGTCACGGAAAGGCGAAGAATTGAAAGAATAAACGCAATTCCCGCAGAAATCGCCCCGATAACGGTTATCTTTTTGCCGAGTTTGCCGAGTTTTTCGTTAAGCGGCGCGCTCCCCGCTATTTCCGTTTTGAGTTCTCCCGCGATTTTGCCGAGTTCGGCGTTATCTCCGACGGCGGTCACGAGCATTTTGCCCGTACCCTGGCTCGCGAAAGTACCCGAATAAACGCAGTTTTTCCTTTCCGCGAGCGGAGTTTTGTCGCCGAGATCCGCAAGGCGTTTCGTTGAACGTTCGCTTTCGCCCGTAAGCGTGGACTCGTCGGTTTTCAAACCGTTGCACTCGGTAAGTCTGCCGTCGGCGACGATTTTATCGCCCGTTTCGACGATAAGAATATCCCCCGCAACGACTTCTTCTTTCGGAATAAGCGTAAGTTTTCCGTCGCGGATAACTTTCACGCTCACGCGGTCGTAAACGGTGCCGAGCAGCTCGAACGCCTTTTCGGAACGCCCTTCCATAAAGACGGTTAAACACGCCGAAATCAGAATGGCGACTAAAATCCCAATGCACTCGTAAACGTCGCACGAGCCGCTTTTGATGAATTTCCCGACGTTCACGCCCACGGTTATCACCCAGGCGAATTCGAGAATTATCAGAGTCGGCTCGGACAAAGCTTCGAAAAATCGCCTTATGAGAGACTTTTTCTTTTTCGGGGTGATTTTATTCGCGCCGAATTTCCGCCTGTTTTTTTCAACCTGAGCGCGGGTAAGTCCCGACGTTGAGCTTGTTTCGAAATAGTTTTCCAAGTCTTTAATTTTTGCGGAATGCGCGTTCATTCTGACCTCTTTTTCGTTTTTATTCCTTTAATATATATTGAATTCCGCCGCCCTTTATGCCCGCAAAA
This sequence comes from uncultured Clostridia bacterium, assembly GCA_934247225.1. Lineage (GTDB taxonomy): Bacteria > Bacillota > Clostridia > Christensenellales > Borkfalkiaceae > UBA10281. The sequence continues at coordinate 11,000 of CAKQJE010000001.1, read as the reverse complement.
GCATAAAGGGCGGCGGAAAAACAAGGATAATTATTTTTTTGTCTCCGAACGGTTGAAAAAATCGAATAAAAGTGATATTATATAGTTTGTCAGTAAATTACGAGGTGACAAAATGAAAGATTTTCTTACGATCGATATACAAGGCTTTAAAGCCGACCTTCCCATTCTTCCTTTGCCGAGCGGAATAAACATCGCGTTTTTCAACCTGCACGGCGCGGTTAAAATGACCGAGCATTGCGGCAAAAAGCTTGCCGAGCATTTAAAGGATTGCGACGTTCTGATAACCGCCGAATCCAAGGGATTGCAGCTTTGCCACGTTTGCGCGAGGGAGCTGGGGCATGATTTTTACGCCGTAGCGAGAAAAGCCCGCAAACTTTATATGCAGGACGGAATAGGCGTAGAATACGGCTCGTCGATAACGACGGGTACGCCGCAGAAATTGTTCCTTTCCAAGCACGATATGGCGCTTTTAAAGGGTAAAAAAGTAGGAATCGTGGACGACGTCGTTTCCACGGGCGAAAGTCTTTTGGGTCTTGAAAAATTAGTTACGGAAGCAGGCGGAATAGTATACAAAAAGGCGTTTGTTTTAGCCGAAGGAAAAGCCGCCGACAGAGACGATATAATATACTTGGCAAAAATTCCGCTTTTATAAAAATCAAATTATCCAAGTTGTTCTAAGCAAAAATCAAATCACACAAAAACAGGCTGCAAGCACCCGAAAAGGAGCCTTTGCAGCCTTTTATTGTGTATAAAATCAAGCGAGCGGAAGTGTCGCGGAAAAAATCGTAAGCCCGCCCTTTCTCTCGTACGTCAGCTTTCCGTGCATCGATTCCACGGCGGTTTTCGCCAAAAACAAACCGAGTCCCGAATTGTTCTCGGACTCGTCGCCCGAAACGAACGGCTCGAAAATATCCTTATCAGTAGTCACGCCCCTGCCGTCGTCAACGATCTCCACACGACACAAACCCTTGCGTTTCATAGCCGTGACGGTGAGCCGAGCGCAGAACGAATGCTCTATGGCGTTTAAAACAAGATTTAAAATAACGCTTTCCAACGCGACTTTCTTTGCATAAACGAAAAGATTGTCGGGAACGAAAACGGTAAGCAGTATGCCGTTCGCCTCGCAGTCCGGGCGAAGCTCGTCGGTAACCTTTCTTATAACCCCGCTTAAATCAAGCACCTCGGACTGCTCGGCAACGTAATTCTGTCTGCCGTACTTCCCGAGATCGGCAAAATCCTTTTTAAGTTCCGTGTTTTTCTGCAAGAGAAGATCCACTTTCGAACAAAGTTCGGGGTCGGACAAATTCTGCCTTAAATCGGACAGCGAACCGCCCATTCCCACGACGGTTTTTTTCATATCGTGGCTTACGTAAAGCAGAATTTTATCGCGTTCGGATAAAACGTTCTGCAAACTCTGCGTTTGTTTTTCAACTTCCTTTTCAAGGTTCGTCGTGAGATAGCGATTTCTTATCTCGACGGTAATAAATTCTCTGAAACCCAAAACGATGGTTATTCCGAGCATCACGAGACACAGCCAGAACGAAGGCGTGCGCATAACGAACGGCAATTGCCCTTCCGGATACAACCCCGCCGGCGCGACCGCTCCCGCAATAACTCCGTTTACCAGAAGTCCCGCGGATTTGCCCGAAAAAACGCCCCGGACGGTGAAGAAAAACACGACGGCAACGCAGAAAATCGTCAGAACGGCGCAAATTACATTCAAAGCCGCGTAAGCGGAAACGTTAGTGAAAAAAGGCGAAATAAAGACGAGCGCTCCCGCGACCGCGGCGATAACGCACAAGGGGTACAAAACGGGGATTTTCCATACTCTTTTCGGCAGATACAAAACGGAAGAAAAAACCATAAGCGCTACCGAAAATCTGCGCATTCCGATGAGAAAATAAGGCGCGGATGTGAGTTCGAACAGATAATACGTCGAAAAGAACACCGAAAATACGCCTATCGCGAAAAGAAGTTGCGGAAAGAACGTAAGCGAACGCTTCAATATGCAGATAAAAAGGAACAAAAGAAATGTCGACGCGCCTATTATCGCCCCGATCAGAAGCATGGAGCGATTGCGGGAAACGACTCTTTTCACCGCCGTTTCCTCGCCGATTAAAATCCCGTCCGAAATACCGACGAAATTGTCGTTATCCGCTTCGTAATGAATGGTGACGGAAATTTCTCTCGAAAATCTTTTCTCGGGAGAAACGGGAATGTCTATAAAAAGAGGCTCTGTCGCGTTGATATGCGAAACGGAATCGTCGAATTCCGAAAGATCGGAATAGCCCGTGTAATAAGAAACGTTATATCTGTCGATAGAACCGACGTAATCTTTATTCTGATACTGCACATACACGCTGCACGCGGAAAAAACGGACGGAACGTACATCGTCAGATGCCAATTACCGTCGGCTTTCAGGAGATAATCGAGCGAAGCGGCTTCGTCCCACTCCTCCGCCGTAAGCGTGTCGATATAAAAGCGATACGTACCTCTCTTTGCGGGATTTTCGCCCGTATCGGCGTTCGAAACGACTTCCCCGAGTTCCGCGAAATCGTTCGGAGAATAGTTTATCGCCGTCATTCTCATAACTCCTTTCACGTCTTTGACGGAAACGGCGTTCACCTTTGTATCGGAAACCGTAATCACCCTCACGGGAGCTTCCGCGGCGGCGTTTTTTTCCGACCCGCCGAGCACAAGCGAAAGCGCGAGACAAAAAATCACCGCCAATGCCCAAGTCACGATATTCGCTATCTTTTTTTTCATAAGTTATCCCCCGTAAAACAGTACCCTTTGTTAAATTCCGTGCGAATTATATCGGCGGCGGGCAAAGCCTCTTTGAGTTTTCTTCTCAGCGACGACAAATGCGCGCGGATCGTCGTGGTATGCAAACTCGGCGCGCACCATATTTCCTCGTAAATCTCGTCGGCGGTGAAATATCTGCCCTTATGCTTTACCAGAAAGAACAGTATATTAAACTCGGACGGAGTGAGCGGAACGGTCGTATTGCCGCATTTCACGCTGCGCGTGTTGGCGTTTACCGAAAAAGTCCCGAACGTTTCCACCGCGTCCGTTTTCGGAAGCAGCCTTATCGCGATATGCGTTTCCAGAAGCTTCATCGTGCAAGGTTTAACGACGTAATCCGCCGCGCCCGAAGTAAGCCCCGTCACGATATCGTCCTCGCCGTTTAACGAAGACAGAATGATAACGGGCGGAAGAGCCGCGGATTTAAGCAGTTCCATACCCATACTGTTTTTTAAAATAAGGTCTAAAACCACGACGTCGAAATTCCCTTGTTCCGCGAGGATTTCAGTCGCTTCATCCACGTCGGAAGCCGTGAAAACGGCGTTCTCGGGCGAAAAATACCCGACCATTTCCTTTTTGAGTTTTTCGTCGTCCTCGACGATCAGAAGTTTTCTTCCCTTAACGGTGTAATCCATAAAATATTCTCCGTAAATGCGGCGTTCCGACGAAAACAGGCGATTGCGCTGTCCGGGCGAAACCCGACGCATTAAAAACAATATTATTATAACAAATAACCGCATACAATGCAACCCGCAAAGCAAAGTTCGGACTTGTAAAGATTTGTTAAGATTGCCCGTAGCGGGCTTTATCCTCTTTCGGATAAAATAAACGTGTGGTAGAATAATAATGAAATCTTCGCGGAAACCATTTATCCGAGAGGGATTTCACGAAAAAAAGGAGAGAATTATTTATATGAAGACACAGAAAAGAAACCGCTGTGTGCTTTCGGCGCTTGTCGCGGCGCTTTGCTTGTCGGTTTTATCGTTTTTTGCTTTATCGGCTTTCCCGACGACTGCCGAAGCAAGCCGCAGCAGTACCGGAACGAATACCGTTGACGAATGGAGCGGCTCTCAGACGACAGGAAATCTTATAACAATCGGCAAAGGATCGCTCGTAACTCAAGGCTGGACTATCCATAGCGAAATAAACGGCGAAGCAAAGTGGTACAAAGACGTAAACCTCGAAACCGAAGGATACGGTTGGGGTATTCAAGCCGCAGGTTCTTCGGACGATATCGGTAATAAAGACTACGAAAACGGCGTATGGTTTCCGATTACTCTTTCCGAAGCGGATAAGGTAAAAGCGAACAAAGGCGATCTTACGGTTTCGGCGGCGGCTTTATATTACTGCCAGACCTGGAGCACCCACTATTATTCGTTAAAATTATTCTTTTATGATGCAAACGGCGGACAAATAGGTTTGACCGAACAAAAGCAAAAGGTTACGGATAAGAGTGCATACCCCTTAAACATCACGGATTATGCCGTACCGACAAATACCGCGTCGATAAGATATTACGTATCGAACTGGGGTAACGGAACAGCTCGTCCGTTTATCGGCGGACTTACCTGTACCTTAACAGATAAAACCGCTCCCGCGGCTAAAAACATCACGCTTGATAAAAGCGGAATCACCGACGTAGCAAATAACGTCGCGATTCCCGGAGACACCGTTAAGTATATCGTGGACTTTAACGAAAAGGTAAGCGTAGACTCTTTCGGCACGGCTAAACTCGCCATAGGCGGCTCGGCCGCGAATATCTCGGGAGCAGGTACGCTTGTTACCGAAAACGGCGTGAGCAAAGTTATTTACACCTTCACCTTGCCCGAACTTGCGAAAAGCGGCACAATGTCGCTTTATTCCGTAAGCAGGCTTACCGTAAAGGACGAAGCGGGAAACGAATTCACTTACAATAACTCCTCTCCTTCTTCGGGTACGCTTACGTTCTACAAGACGATGAACGTAAGCTCGACTCTTGACAAACTGACCTTTAAAGGCAACTCGACGGCGGTTTACGGCACGGATTACACCGCAATGCTCACCGCGGCTACGGGTTACGACCTTCCGTCCGCAATCACCGTCAAAATAGGCGGCACGGCGGCGGCAAGCGCGGCTTATACATATAATAAGTCCACGGGCGCGATAACGATAAAAGCGACCTACATAAAAGGCGATATAACAATTGAAGCGAACGGCGTTGCGAAACAAACGCAAGTCACTTTGGATCGTAACGGCGGAACGGGCGGTTCGGCTTCCGTTACGGCGACTTACGACCAGGAATTGCCGCTTATCGATATCCCCTCTCTTAAAGGTTATACTTTCCTCGGTTATTACACGGCGGCAAACGGCGGCACGCAATATTATAACGGCAACGGACAGGGCGTCAGAAAATGCGACTTTTATTCGCCGATCACCCTTTTCGCTCAATGGAAAGCCAACGAATATTCCGTAAAATACGAGGGTAACAAGCCTTCGGGCGCAAGCTCCGATCTTTCGGGAACTATGGATAACTTCAAGTTCAGCTACGACGAAAGCGGAACGCTCGCCAAAAACAAATTCACCCTTAAAGGTTACACCTTCCTCGGTTGGGCAACAAGCGCAAGCGAAAACGTCGTTTATCAGGACGGCGCGACCATAAAGAACCTTTCCGAGACCGACGGCGATGTAATTTCGCTTTACGCTGTCTGGAAAGCTAACACATACAACGTTTCTTACGATTCAAATAAGCCCTCTTCCGCAAGCGGAATTATCGAGGGCAACACGACGAGAACCTCGCACACTTACGACAAGATAGAAAACCTCGGCACGAACCGCTATTCGCTTGTCGGCTGGACTTTCCTCGGCTGGGCTAAAACCCCCGAAGCGACAGAAGCGGAATTCGAAGACGCCATAACCGTTAAAAACCTTACGGCGATCCAGGGCGACGAAATAAAGCTTTACGCCGTGTGGAAAGCGAACGCTTACACGGTTAGCTATAACGCCAACAAACCGACGGGCGCAAGCACTTCGATTTCGGGAACGATGCCTGAAACTTCGTTCGTTTACGATAAAAGCGACTCGCTTGCACAAATCGGTTACACTCTTAAAGGCTACACGTTCCTCGGCTGGGCATACAAAGGCGACGACTCCGTAACGTTCAAAAACGGCGCAACGGTGAAAAACCTTGTCGCAACGGACGGCGGAAGCATAGAGTTTTACGCAATCTGGCAGGCAAATTCTTACACCGTTTCGTTCGAAACCTCGGGCGGAAGTCTTGCGGACGCCGTAACCGCGCGTTTCGACGAGAAGTTCCCGGACGTAACCCCCGCGATCCGCAAAGGTTACAACTTCAAGGGTTATTACTCCGAAATCAACGGCGGCGGCACGAAATATTATAACGAAGACGGAACGGCGACGGACGTTAAATACGTTACGGACGGCAACTCCACGCTTTACGCGTTATGGTCGCCCGTCGTCTACAATATCAACCTTTACAGCGAGGGCGTTTACGTTTCCACTATAAAAGACGTAACGTTCGGCATACTGCGCCTCCCCTCCGCCGAAACTCTCGGGCTTAAACGTGACAATTTCACGTTCATCGGCTGGAATATTTACACCGAACAGAATTGGAGTATGTATAACGCCGACACCGATTACTATGCGGGTCTTGCCGACTATGACGGCGAAACGGTAACTCTTCACGCCGCCTGGCTCGAAAAAGACCGCTACACCATAAATTACGACGCGAACGGCGGAATGGGCGCGCCTTCCGTGGCGCAGGCGCACGAGGGCGAAACGATCGTTTTAAGCAGCGCCCTTCCCACGCGCAACAATTATACTTTCCTCGGCTGGGCGACGACCGCAACCGCCGCGACCGCCGAATATCTCCCCGGCGGAAAATTCACGATGGGAAGCTCTGTCGTAACGCTTTACGCGGTATGGAAGCTCAACCCCTCTTTAACTTACGACCAGAACGGCGGTAAATTCATAACTTCTCCCGAAGTTCTTTACGCCGCGGCGGGAAGCGAAATCACGATAACCTCGCTTATTCCCGAACTCGAAGGCAACGTGTTCGAGGGTTGGAGCCTGCAAATCGACGCGACGACCGCCGATTACCACGCGGGCGATAAAATGACAATGCCTTCTTCCGACGTCGTTTTATACGCCGTTTGGAGCAAAGCGCAGCTTTCCGTCACTTATTTCGCCGTCGACGGATACGGTCTTACCTTTAAAGGTTCGGGCGCAAAATATTATTACGGCGACACGGTAGAATTCGAAGTCTCGGGCAGCAAACCCAAGGTTTTCGTCAACGGACAAAGAGTAAGCGAGGGCGAAAACGGAATTTATTCCTTCGTCCTTAAAGAAAACACGCACATTTACGTTGCGGACGGAAACAAACTTTCGCTTATTTACTCGGCGAACGGCGGTAACAACGCGCCTACGGACAAAAATTCTTACAACCTCAACGACAGTGCGGAAATTTCCGACCAAAAACCCGACCGTACGGGTTACACCTTCGTCGGTTGGTCATTAAACCCCTACAACGAAGACAAGGACTACAACCCGAAATCGATTCTCGAATTTTCGGGAGAAGACGTAGTTTTATACGCCGTATGGAAGGCTAACGTTTACACGATTTCTTACGACGCGAACGGCGGATCGGGCGATATGGCTTCCGACAAATTCTCTTACGACGAAGCAGGTTCGCTTTCCGAAAACAAGTTCGAAAAAACGGGCTTCACGTTTATAGGCTGGGCGCTTTCCGCAAACGGAAACGTAGTTTACGCAGACCTTGCCGCAGTTTACAATCTCGCTTCGGATGTAAACGCGAACATTACCCTTTTCGCAGTCTGGGAAAAAACGGTGACCGTAATTTCCTTTGCGGAGGACGGCAACACGGAAACCAACTCCCCCGTTTCGGTTGCGTACGGCGACAAATTGTCCTCGGAAGGACTTGCAGCTCCCACACGCGCGGGTTATTTCTTCGCGGGATACCGCACAGGGAAAAACGGTACGGGCGAGCTTATTTTCGACGAAAACTTAAACGTCGCCTATACGAAAAATTGGGATAAAAACGTCACCGAGCTTACGCTTTACCCGTCCTGGACTCCTATCACCTACACCGTAGTTTATATGAACGGACAAAAGGAACTCGGAAGAAAATCCGCGGTTTACGGCGTAACGTTCACGCTCAGTTCTTACGGGTCTCTCGGTTTAAGCGCAGGTAGCGGCGAACATTTCGCGGGCTGGTCCACGATTCCTTCGGGACTTGTCGCAATGTTTAAAGACGAACAGGTAATTTCCGAAGCTCTCACGCAAACCGACGGCGAAGTTATTTATCTCTATGCGGTATTTGCCGCCAACGAGAAATATTCGGTTATTTACGACGCGAACGGCGGTATGGACGCGCCCGTCGACGAAAACGAATATTACGCGGGCGACGAAATAACTTTCGGCAGCGAAATTCCCAAGCTCGACGGTTATATCTTCGCGGGTTGGAGCCGTAACCCCAACGGAAACATCGATTTCCCCTATGACTATGAGAACGGCGTTTTCACTATCGGTTCCACGATTATGCCCGAGGGCGGATTAACGCTTTATGCGGTATGGAGTGCGGATCCGAACGGAACTTTGCAGACCCGTATAGACGATCTTAAAGACCAAGCCGATTTGCTCGACAGTTCGATAAAGGACATACAAAACACGCTCGACGCCCTCGGAAAAACCGACGATGCTTTATCCGAAAGCCTCGGCAATCTCAGCAACGAATTAAAGACGATAAAAAATACTCTCGCTTCGATCGAAGGTAATTACGTCACGCCCGCAGGTCTCGCCGAAGTGGAAAATGCGCTCAAAGATCTTATAACGAAGACAGAAAACAATTTGGCAAAATCGATCAACGACGTAAGAAACGATCTCAATACAAATGTAACCGCTTTAACCGAGCTTATCAACAACAATTCGGGCAGAATCGATAACATCGATACGACAATCGAGAAAATCAACGCGGCGATCGGCAAACTTAACGAGTCTTACGCCGAAATAAAGCAATATATCGACGGCGACCTTGCCAAAGATCTTGAAAATTTAATAAAGAAGGACAACGAACTTGACGGCAAGTTCTCCTCTCTTGACCATGCTCTTGAAACTTTAAGATCAGAGTTCAACGCGGCAAAAGAAGAGCTTAACAACTCCATTTCAGATCTTAACAGCAGACTTGAAAAGGCCATAACCGACATCTCGAATAATACCAAAAATATTCAGAGCAACACTACAAATATAGCAGACGTCAAGAAAACGCTCGATGATTTTATGGCAAGCTATGAAACAGCAAAAGCGGCTCTCGACAGCGACCTTAAAAACCTTGCACAGAAAGACAGCGACCTCGAAGCCGCACTTGCAACCGAAATTCAAAATCTGAACGAGCAGCTCGAAAACGCTCAGACTACGCTTAAAAATTATGTCGACTCCGTAAAGGAAGATCTCGAAACAAAAATAGCGAAGCTCGGAGAATCTGTCGCCGCCAACACCGGCAGTATATCGACCGTCAAGAAAACGCTCGATGATTTTATGTTAAGTTATGGGGCAGCGCAAGAAACTATCAACAGCAGACTCGACGATCTTGCAAAGAAAGACAGCGCCCTCGAAGCCTTGCTTGCAAAAGAAATTGAAAGGCTGGAAAAACTTATTGGAGACGCGAAAGCCGAGCTTAACAAATCTATCGAAGCCGTAAAAAACAAACTTGAACAAGATATGCAAAGTCTAAAAGCAAGTCTGGAAGCGGATATCGGACAAAACGCTAAGGATTTGGCAAAGTTCAAAAAAGAATACCTTGCCGCAACCGAAGTTCTCAACAAAACGCTCGCTGATCTGAACGGCGTCGATAAAGAACTCGACAGAAGACTTGCCGATCTGGAAAAAACCGTCGGCGACGCAAAATCTCAATTTACCGAAGAAATCAACAAACTTCAAAAGGAGCTTGATGATAAAACAAAGGATTTGGGAGATAAAATCGATAACGATATCGCAGGTATCACAAATGATTTCGGCAAATTTAAGGAGCTTTACGAAGCCGCGCAAGCGTTACAGGACGAAAAGCTTGACGCTTTGGCAGATAAAGACAGCGAGCTTGAACAAGCAATCAATTCGTTAAGAAATTCCTGCAACGCGGCGGACAGCAGACTCAGACAGGCGATCAACACCGTACAAAGCAATCTCGATAAAGCCGTTGCCGAAATAAAGCAATTGATTTCGACAAATTCGGACGATATCGACAAAATCAATACGGCGATCGAAGATCTTAACAACGCTTACAAAGCTGCGGACATACTTATCAATAACGAGATTACGTCTCTTAAAGTCGGCAGCGAAAAACTTTCCGAAAGCATTACCGCGCTCGACGCCGCATACAAAGCCGCGGACGACGCGCTCTGGGCAGCAATCAAGCAGGTTCAGGCAAAACTCGAAGAAGCTCAGCGCAAACTCGAAGAAAAGGACAACGCCCTCGACGCGAGAATAGACGTTCTTGCCGCCGAAAACAAAAAGCTTGCGACAATGTTTATGATTATCAACATAACTTTGGGCGTTATAGCGGTTGCTTTGGGAACCGTACTCGTTATCAGATCGGTCAAAAAGAAAAAATCCGACAAATAAAATCCGATTGATTTTCAACTTCCGATCTTATATTGACAACGCAATCCCCGCCCTTTCTTTTATAAGAAAGGGCGGGGATAAAAATGTATATTAAAATCAACATAACCGACAATCCCTTCGGGCGAACAATGTTCGCCCGCTTTTTCTAACATTTTTCAAAACAAAATTCTTGCCTTCCCCGATCGTGTAAGGTGTCTTTTGCCCGCGCAAGCGGGCAAAAGACGGAAGAGGACAAAAAAGAACAAATTTCAACAATCGTTCTTTATAATCCGTCGTCCGATTTTTCTCTTGCCTTCCCCACTCGGGGAAGGTGGCAAATCGAGCGGTTTTCCGCGTAGATTTGACGGAAGAGGACAATGCCTTCTCCCTTTGGAGAAGGTGTCGGCGAACGCCGACGGAAGAGGACAAAAATTGACAAACGACGGCAAACAGGGTTTGCCGCGTAACGAGTTCGCCCGGATGGCGCACCACGAAAAAGGGAGACGAAAAACTTGTGTCACGCCGCAGGCATAAGGAATATTGCCGTTTCCCGCAAGCGGGAACCCACGGCAAGAATTTGCTT